>CAVOSU010000020.1:0-70345 GCA_963698935.1 uncultured Actinomycetes bacterium | reverse complement strand
GCCGCGTCGAGTCGACGCGCCGCGCCTGCGTCGCGCTCCGCCGCGTACGAGCGGCGCAGGATGCGCCAGTAGCCCTGTGCAGCCGCCGCCTCCTCCGCCCGGCGGACACCGAACCCGCTCTTGCCGGTCTCCTGGACCGCGGCGAGCGCCGCGCGAAGGCGGCTGTCATACGTGCCGAGCAGGTCGGCCCGCACCGCCGCGGCGGCCACGGCGGGCCGAAGCGTGCCGGCCGAGAGCCCGTCGAGCGCGACCGTCGCGTCGGCCGCGGCGCGTGTGAAGCGCGTCGGGGCCTGGAACTCGCGGACGAGCAGCCAGGCCCGCGCCCGCTGCACGTCTCGCTGCGCCGTCGCGGTCGTCGCCTCGCCGAACGACGCGCGCAACACCGCAACCCACACTGCTGCGCGCGCCGCGGCGAGCCCTCGCGCGTCCCCGGCGGCGGCCGCCGAGCGCGCATCCTCGAAGGCCTTCGCCACAACGGCACGCTCGTCCGGACGGCCGGCGAGCAGCTCGCCGGCAGAGCGCTCGGCCCGGTCGAGGTCGGCGTGCACCGTTGCGGGCTCCGCGAGGACGAGCGCGGTCTCGGCGTCGGAGAGCGCGCGCTGCGTCTCGGACGCCGCGTCCCACGGCTGGCGGACAGCCGCCTGACCGACGCCTGCGAGCGTGAGACTCGCCGCGACGACCCCGATGAGCGCGACGAGCCGCACGCCTACTGGGCGATCTTCACCTTGAGCCGGGCGGCCGCCTGCGTCACCTGACCGGCGATCGCCGTCGCGCGCTCCTGCGCCTGCCGGCCGAGGATGTCGGCCTGCTGCGGCGTGAACCGCCGACCGGCGTTCTCCTGCTTGCGCAGCTTCGCGACGAAGGCGTGCAGCGCGTCGAGGTCGCGCTTCGTCTGGGCCGCCTGTGCTGTGTCGACGCCCGCGATCGAGGGGCGGATGCCCGAATAGATCACCCGCAGGCCGCCGAGGATGTCGCCGATGTCCGACAGGCGCGAGACGACGTTGAACGCCTCGGAGCTCGCCCGGTCGCCGAGGACGAAGCGGGACGTCTTCCACTGTCCGAAGTACTCGCTCATCGTCGGCACCATCACGACGACCGACGTGAACGCGTCCGAAGAGGTCGGCTGCCACGCGCGCGCGGCGCGGTCGAGCCGGCCGGCGTAGAGGACGAACGCATCGACGGCGGCCTTGAACGCGTTCGGCTCGGGCAGCACCTCACCGAACTCGAGCTTTCCGTCCCCGTCGAGGTCCGCCTTGCCCGAGACGAGCGCGGGCAGCGTGCCCCACAGCATCCCCTCGGTGAGGTTGTAGAGGTTCCCCGGCTTGCGGAGCACCTTGCCGTTCGGGAGCTTCAGGTCGAAGGGAACGGCGCTCGCCGGATCCTCCGCCGCGCTCGACCCCGCGTCCAGGATCACGTCGTACGCTGCGAGCGACGGCGTGCCGGCGACGATCCCCTCGACGCGCTCGTACAGCGGGTTGCCCTGCACCCAGATCGCCTTCGCGCGCACGAGGTCGCGGCGGACCGTGGCGTCGGTCGCCAGTGCCGCAGGGCGGAACCCGTCGCGCTTCGCGCGCGCGTAGTAGCGGTTCGCGATCGCCTGGAGCTCGCGCGTGAACGACGTCAGCTGCGCGGTGTGCGTGAGGAGATAGGACTTCACCGGTCCGAGCCGGGCGGGCTCGGGGGCGGCTCGCGCCGCTCCGGCCTCGGCCGAGAGGGCGGCGAGGGACGCCACGGCGGCCGCGCAGAGGATCGTCGAGACTCGTCTGATCGTCATCGCCGACACACTAGCCAGACCCGACGGCTCGTGTAAGGGCAACCTTACATCGATCGTCTGGAACGCCTACGCGATCCGTGCGACCTATCCTCCAGGGCCATGACGGGCATCCGGACACTCCCCTATGCCTGGTACACCGACCCGGCGGTGCTCCGCGTCGAGCAGGAGCGCATCTTCGCGCGCTCGTGGCAGTACGCGACGCGAGCCGACCTCGTCGCCGAGCCGGGAAGCATGACGCCGGCGTGGGCCGGCTCGCTGCCCGTCCTCGTCGTCCGCGGCAGCGACGGCGAGCTCCGCGCGTTCGTGAACGTCTGCCGGCACCGAGGCCATGTGCTCTGCCAGGCGGACGCGCAGCGCGAGACGATCCAGTGCCCGTACCACGCGTGGACATACGACCTCGACGGGACGCTGCGGAACGCGCCGCGGGCCGAGCGCGAGGATGCCTTCGACCGCGAGACGCTGTCGCTCGTCCCCGTCTCCGCCGAGGCCTGGGGCCCGTTCGTGTTCGTCAACCCGGATCGCGACGCCGGGCCGCTCGCGAGCGCCCTCGGTGGGCTCCCCCGGCTGCTCGCGGACGGCGGCGTCGAGATCGACCGGCTCCGCTTCCACTCGCGGGCCGAGAGCGACGAGTACGCGTGCAACTGGAAGATCTGCGCCGAGAACTTCCTCGAGTGCTACCACTGCGCGGTCGCGCACCCGAGCCTCGCGAAGACGCTCGACGTGTCGCAGGAGGCTTACGTCCTCGAGCACGAGGGGACGCTCCTCTCGCAGTTCGGCCCGCCGCGCGAAAGAGAGAGCGTCGGTGTCAGGCTTCAGCCTGGCACCGACACCGTTTCCCGCGGCCAGTTCCACTTCCTCTTCCCGAGCACGGTCGTCAACGTGATGCCCGGCCGGCAGAACCTCTCGATCGGGCCGATCGTCCCGCGAGAGCAGGAGCGGACGCACCGCTTCCTCGACTACTTCGTGGGCGACGACCTCGACGAGGAGTGGCTGAAGGGCTTCCTCGAGCTCGACGAGCAGGTCGGCGCCGAGGACCGCGTGCTCGTCGAGGCGGTGCAGCGCGGCATCGGAAGCGGCGGCCTCGACTCGGGCGTCCTGCTCCCCGAGTCCGAGCAGCTGATCGTCCGGTTCCAGGCGCTCGTGCTCGAGGCGCTCGGTGGCTGACGGCGCTCAGCCGGGCCGGACGAGCGGCTTGTACGCGATCCGATGCGGCTCGAGCGCCTCCGGGCCGCGCGTCTCGCGCACCCAGTCCGCGTACTCCTGGTAGGAGCCCTCGAACCACGTCACCTGCGAGTCGCCCTCGAAGGCGAGCATGTGCGTCGCCACCCGGTCGAGGAACCAGCGGTCGTGCGAGATCACGACCGCGCAGCCCGCGAAGTCGTTGAGCGCCTCCTCGAGCGCGCGGAGCGTGTCGACGTCGAGATCGTTCGTCGGCTCGTCGAGGAGCAGGAGGTTCCCGCCCGAGCGGAGGAGCTTCGCGAGATGCACGCGGTTCCGCTCGCCGCCCGAGAGATCCTTGACGAGCTTCTGCTGGTCGCCCCCGCGGAAGTTGAACCACGAGACGTACTGGCGCGAGTTCACCTCCCGCTTGCCGAGCTCGATCGTCTCGTGGTTCCCGGAGATCTCCTTCCAGACCGTGTTTCCGCCCTCGAGCGCGGCCCGTGACTGATCGACGTAGGCGAGCTCGACCGTGTCCCCGACCTCCAGCGTTCCTGCGTCGGGCTGCTCCTCACCGGCGATCATGCGGAACAGCGTCGTCTTGCCCGCGCCGTTCGGGCCGATCACGCCGACGATCCCGCCGGGCGGCAGGTCGAACGTCAGGTCCTCCACGAGGAGTCGGTCGCCGAAGCCCTTCTGGACGTGCTCGGCGCGGACGACGACGTCGCCGAGCCGCGGGCCCGCGGGGATGTGGATCTCGACACCGTCGAGCCGGGTCGCCTGGTCCTCGGCGAGAAGCTTCTCGTAGGAGGCGAGGCGCGCCTTCGACTTCGCGTGTCGCGCGGTCGGGCTCATCCGCACCCATTCGAGCTCTCGCTGGAGCGTGCGGCGCCGCGCGGCGTTCTGCTTCTCCTCGGTCGCGAAGCGGGCCTCCTTCTGCTCGAGCCACGAGGAGTAGTTGCCCTGGAACGGGATCCCGCGGCCCCGGTCGAGCTCGAGGATCCAGCCGGCGACGTTGTCGAGGAAGTAGCGGTCGTGGGTGACCGCGATCACGGTGCCGCGGTAGCTCTCGAGATGACGTTCCAGCCATGCGACCGACTCGGCGTCGAGGTGGTTCGTCGGCTCGTCGAGGAGCAGCAGATCCGGGGACGAGAGCAAGAGCCGACAGAGCGCGACGCGTCGGCGCTCGCCTCCGGAGAGGGTCGTCACGTCGCGGTCGCCGTCCGGCAGGCGGAGCGCGTCCATCGCGCGGTCGAGCGTCTGGTCGAGACTCCATGCGTCAGCCCGGTCGATCCGCTCCTGGACGGAGGCCTGCTCCGCGAGGAGCGCGTCGAAGTCCGCGTCGGGCTCGGCGAAGGCCGAGGAGATCGCCGCGAAGCGGTCGAGGAGGTCGCGCAGCTCGCGCACGCCGTCCTCGACGTTGGCCCGGACGTCCTTCGCCGGATCGAGCTCGGGCTCCTGCGTGAGCAGCCCGACGGTCGCCTTCGGGTCGAGCTCCGCGACGCCGGAGGACGGCTCCTCGATCCCCGCCATGATCCGGAGGAGCGTCGACTTGCCCGCGCCGTTCGGCCCGAGAACGCCGATCTTGGCGCCGTGCAGGAAGGAGAGCGAGATGTTCGCCAGCACCTGGCGGTCTGGGCCGTAGAACTTGTCCGCCCGGTACATCGTGTAGATCACGTCGCTGCTCACGGCCGCCCAGTGTAGGGGCGGGGCGTGCCCTCGTTTCGACATCGACGATTCGCAGATTGCTTGTGTGTTGCTAGGGGGCGACTCGGCATGTATCGCGTGCCCGTCGTCGGCATGCTCGACCGGATCTGGAAGCTGCGAGAGCACCTCAGCGCCTACGACGCCACCTACGTCGCGGTCGCGGAGACCCTCGATACGTCCCTGTTGACGGCAGACGCACGGCTTGCCAACGCACCGGGGCCGATGTGCCCGATCACCGTCGTGCGCGGCTGAGCCCGTGCCCGTTGCCGTCCGACGACAACGGCATCCCTCATCGAGCGTTCGAGTGTGCCGTTTCGGTTAACGTGCGCGCCCGTGCGCCTCTCGCTGACGCCGAGGACGAGCGAGTTCTACGTCCTCTTCGCCCAGGCCGCCGCAAACGCCCTCGACGTGGCGCGCCTCGTCGACCGACGATTTCGCGAGCACCCGAACTCGGGCATCACGCAGGAGCAGGTGAAGGCCGCGGAGACGGCCGGCGACGGAGTCACGCACGAGCTCATCACGCTCCTCAACACGCAGTACCTGACGCCGTTCGACCGAGATGACATCCACATGCTCGCGATCCAGATCGACGACGTCGTCGACGAGCTCGAGGAGGCATCCGACCTCCTGGGTCTGTACGGGATCGAGCTCCCCACGAAGCACGCGGTGCAGCAGACGGCGCTCCTCGTCTCCGCCTGCGAGCGCCTCGTGGTCGCCTGCGACAACCTGAAGGGGTTCGCGGGCGTCCGCGACGCGCTCGTCGAGCTCAAGCAGTTCGAGGACGAAGGCGACCGGATTCTGCGCGACGGGCTCGCGGCGCTCTTCCGCGACGACGGGATCGACCCGCTCGTGGTGATCCGCTGGAAGGACATCTACGACGGGTTGGAGCGCGCGCTCGACAACTGCGAGACGGCAGGGAACACGATCGGCAACATCGTGGTCAAGAACGCGTAGGCGGGGCGATGGACCTCACGCTCTGGGCTGTCGTCGCGGTCGCCCTCTTCTTCGACTTCACGAACGGGTTCCACGACACCGCGAACTCGATCGCGACGAGCGTCTCGACGCGCGCGCTCAGCCCGCGCATGGCGGTTGCGAGCGCGGCTGTCCTGAACTTCCTGGGTGCGTTCGTCTCGATCGCAGTGGCGGCGACGATCGCGAAGGGCATCGTCAACCCGGACGTGATCACGCTCGACGTCGTGATGGCGGGTCTCGTCGGCGCGATCACGTGGAATCTCGTCACGTGGTTCGTCGGCCTGCCCTCGAGCTCGAGCCACGCCCTGATCGGAGGAATGGTTGGCGCAGCGCTGTCCGCCGGCGGCGTGGACTCGGTGCAGTGGGAGGGGATCAAGGACAAGGTGCTGATCCCGTCGCTCCTCGCGCCGTTCCTCGGCGTGGCGTTCGCGTTCGCGATCATCCTCGCGATCACATGGCTCGTCGCGCGGAGGCCACCGTCGAAGGTGAACCGCGGGTTCCGCCACGCGCAGCTCGTGTCGGGCGGCTTCGTCGCGTTCACCCACGGGACGAACGACGCGCAGAAGACGATGGGCGTAATCGCGCTGGCGCTCGTCGCGACCGGCCATCTCGACCCGAACTTCAGCCGGCCTCCGACGTGGGTGATCGCCTGCTCGGCGCTCGCGATGGCGGCAGGAACGTACGCGGGCGGCTGGCGCATCATCGCGACGCTCGGCCAGCGGATCGCGAAGATCGACCCGCCGCAGGGCTTCGCCGCGCAGACCGCCTGCGCGTCGATCCTCTGGACGACGGCCCACTTCGGGTATCCGGTCTCGACGACGCACACCATCTCCGGCTCGGTTCTCGGGGCGGGCACGATCCGCGGCTTCTCCGCCGTCCGTTGGGGCGTCGCAGGGAACATCCTCGTCGCGTGGATCCTCACGATCCCAGCCGCCGCGCTGGTCGGCTCGGTGATGGAGCTCGTCACGCGCGTCCCCGGCGGCCACATCATCGTCTTCGTGCTCGCGATCGTCATCGCCGCCACCGCCTTCCTCGCGCGCCGCAGGGAAACCCGCCGGCTCGCGCCGCGCCGGCCCTCGATGCCCGAGCCGACCCCCGCCTGATCCGACCCTCAGGAGAGGTCGATCCGGTCGTGCCGGAGGTGCTCGAGGCGCGACGCGCGGTCGGCGTCGAGGAACGACTCCATCGTCTCGCGCATCGTCGTACCCTCGTACACCCAGATCTCGGGGTGGACGATCAGGTGGAGCCATTCGAGCTCGCCCGCGCTGAGCGCCGCGTGCGGGCACGCGTCCCCGCGACCGCGGTGGCGCCAGTTGTGGTTCGAGTCGGAGCGGAAGTGCGTCGAGTCGTACCAGGGGGCGCTCATCACGTTCGTCGCGCCGTCGACGGGCCGATTGACGTACTCGTGGTCGGGGTTGTGCCACGCGACGACCGGCTCGAAGCGGCCGTCCAGGTCGAGATGCGGCCACACGGCGTGGTGGGCGATCCTCCCGCCGAGCGCGCGGAGGCGCTCGATCGCCCAGTCGCCCTCGCTCGAGTCGAGGTTGTAGAAGACCGACCGGGTCATCAGGCACCACGTCGACCACACCCCCGCGTCGTGCTCGACCTCCGCCAGCCGGACCGCGGCCGGGAGCGAGAGGTCTACGTCGTGGCGGATGAACAGGTCTCCCGGCTCCGGCGTTCGGTCGAACCCCGCCAGGCGATAGCCGCCCGCCTTGGCGGCCCCGAGCAGCTCGCGGTAGTGCTCGAGCGTGAACCCGCAGGCCGTCACGCCGCCTCCACCTCGACATCCACGAGGAGGGCGGCCGCATCCGCGCGCGCGATCGCCTCCTCGCGGGTCCGACCCTCCGCGATGACGTAGCCGCGGCGGTCGGAGATGATCATCACGGGCCTGATCGTCTCCCCGACGACCGAGTAGATCGAGGCGTCCAGCACCCCCGGAGACGAAAGCACGGGGTCGAGGGAGCCGACCCTCGTCACCCGACCCGGGGCCAGCGTGCCGGGATCGGCGGTCAGGAACCGGATCGCGACCGGGCGACGGAACCGCTCCCGCACCAGCTCGGGCGTGACCGGCTCACCAAGCGCGAGTTTGAGCGCGACCTCGAGCAGGTCGATCCCGAGGGCGTGCTGCATGTGCTCGCCCATCATCCCGCCGATCCTCGCGGCGCACTCGACGAGGGCCACCCCGCCGTCCGGCTTCGCGAGAATCTGCGGGAACCCGAGGCCGGTGCGCAGCCCGAGCGCCCGTACCGCTTCGGCGGCGACGCGCTCGGCCTCTGCGAGCTGTGCGCCGACGGGGGTCGGCGGATAGACGTGGAGCCAGCTGACGCCGAAGCTCCGGCCGGGCGGGCGGAGCCGGTCGCACAGCGTGACCGAGAGCACCTCGCAGTCCTGGACTACAACGATCCCGTTCAGCTCGACGCCCTCGACGTACTCCTCGAGCACGGCCTCGCCGCTCGGCGACGCCGCCACGGCCGCGGCGACCCGCTCGTCGACGTCGTCGGCGGAGCGAAGACGCGCGACACCCAGCTGCCCGCTCGCATCGGCGGGCTTGAGCACCGCGGGGAGCCCGATCTCGGCAAGCGCGGACCGTGCCTCGCCGGCGGTCTGCACCGTCGCGAAGCGCGGCTGCGGAACGCCTGCCTCCGCGAGCCGGGCTCGCATCGCGAGCTTGTTCGTCATCAGCCGGGCGGTGTCGACCCCGATGCCGGGCACACCCAGCGCCTCGGCGAGCTCGGCGATCATCGGCACCGCGCGCTCGGCCTGGACTGTCAGCACGCCGTCGATGCCCAGGTCGCGCACCTCCTCGAGGACGGCGCCTGGGCTCGAGAAGTCGACGACCCGGCCGATGTCCGCCTCGGCGAGCCCCGGCGCGTCGGGGTTGCGGTCGACCGCGACGACGCGGATGCCGAGCTCGCGCGCCTTGCGGATCACGGGGCGCTGGTACCGGCCGGCACCCACGACGAGCACGGTCTTCATCGGGCGGCAAGGCTACCGCTCGCCGGATCGTCACCCGTGGAGCCACATCTCCTCAGCCGGCGCAGTACAGGCGCGCGAGCGCGTCGGAGGCGGCGCGGTCGCCGGCAGGGCCGCCTGAGCCGCCGACCCGGGCGTTGAGCAGCAGGACGGCGACGCGAGTGCCCGTCCGATCGACCCACACGTTCGTCTTGAAGCCGCTGGCTGCGCCGCTCCAGCCGTACGCGGCTCCTGCGCAGCCCGTCTGCTCCCCGCCGAGCCAGAGGTTCGCCCCGCGCATGGCGGCCACGTTCTGCGGTTTGAGCAGGCGGGCCTGCATGAGCGCCTGGAGGAACTCGGCGGTCTCCCGGGCGTCCGAGACGATGCCGCCGCCCGCCCCGATCGCGACGTGACGGTCGGTCGTCTCGAGCGGAGCCTTGCCCACCGTCAGCATGTACCCCTGCACGTGCGGCCCGGCGATCGGCCCCTGCGGGTCGTAGGCCGTCCGCTCGAACCCGAGCGGTGCGACGATTCGCTCGCGATAGAGCTCGGCGAGCGGTGTGCGCGCCGCGCGTGACGCGATGAGCCCGAGGAGCTCGTAGCCGATGTTCGAGTAGTGGAACCCGGTGCCGGGCTCGAACAGCGGCGGTTCCCAGGCCGCCCAGCGGATCCACCAGATCGGCGACACCTCCGTGGCAGGGTGGGCGGCGATCCTACGCGCGAGCGCGATCAGCTGGCTCCTGAGGCGAGCGTCGCGGACGTCGGCGAGGTAAAAGGCCAGGTGGTTGGAGAAGTCGTTGGTGTCGATCAGCCCGCTGCGCATCGTCAGCAGCTGGCGGATCGTGATCCTCGTGCCGTACGGGAGCATGCTGGGCAGCCATTGCTCGACCGTGTCGTCGACCCCCAGGCGACCGTCCTGCGCGAGCAGGAGGATCAGCGTTGCGGTGTAGATCTTGCTCACGCTCTCGAGCCGCATCCGGCCATCCGTCGGCATCGGGTCGCCGGTACGGAGGTCGGCGACTCCGGCGGAGCCGAGCCACGTGCCCCGCGGACCTGACACGTACGCCGTCGCGCCCGGCGCGATGCGGTACGGCCCCGTCACGAGCTCGTCGAGGACGGCCTGCAGGTCGGGCCGGGACGCGCCCATCCGGTCGGCCCCGCCGTCGTGGACGATGCCCATCGCCGCGACGCCGGCGAGGGACGCCAGCGCGACGGCGACGAGCCACACCGGGACGTGGCGAGATCGCCGGACGCGTTTCGTGAGCTGCTGCGAGCCCGTGGACATGTTGCGTACGACAGGGTCACACGCCGCTTCGTGGCCGAGATCGTGGCCGGCACGGAACGGCGCGCGGAAAACTACGGAGTGCTAGCGGCCGGTGCGGCCGCGCGAGAACACCTTCGCGAGGATGTTCGTCACGAGCACGAAGACGATCAGCACCAGCGCGGCCGCCCACCCACGCGCCTGGTCGGCGGGGTCGGCGGAGTCCGCGAACGTGAAGATCGCGACGGGCAGCGTCGGGAGGGCGTGGAAGACGTCCGTCGAGATCTGGTTCGCGGCGATCGACGACGTGAAGAGGAGCGGCGCGGTCTCGCCTGCGACACGTGCAACGGCGATCACCACACCGGTGAGGATCCCCCCGATGGCGGCCGGCAGGATGATGCTCGTAGTCGTCTTCCACTTCGTCACGCCCAGCGCGAGGCTCGCCTCGCGCAGGCTGCGCGGGATCACCTCGAGCACCTCCTGTGTCGCCCTGGCGACCATCGGGAGCATGAGGATCGCGAGCGCCAGCGCACCGAAGAGGGCGCTCTGGCCGTGCCCGACCACGAGGATCCCGAAGATGAAGATGCCGACGACGATCGCGGGGACGCCGTTCAGCACGTCGAGCACGATGCGGAGGAAGACCGAGACCCGAGGCGACGCGTACTCCGCCATGTAGATCGCTACGAGCACCGCGACAGGCACGGCGAAGATCACACACATTCCGACGATGATCGCGCTGCCGACGAGCGCGTCGGCGATCCCGCCCTCGGCTCCGAAGAGCGGCCGCGGCTGCGTGAAGAAGTCCATGTTCAGCGCGCTCAGACCCTTGAAGACCACGGTGCCGAGCACGAGCGCGAGGATCGCGACAGCCGCCAGGGCGGAGACGATCCCCAGGCCGGCCATCAGCTTTTCCGTGACGCGCCGGCGTCGGAGCCGGTTCGACGGGCGAGTGACGTCGTACGCGTCGACGGTCTCGTGGACGGCGCTCACGCGGCCCTCCGGGCCTTCTCGAAGCGGCGCACGATCAGCTGGGCCGCGACGTTGGTGACCAGCGAGATCGCCATCAGGATCGCCGCCAGGTAGAGGATCGAGCCCGCCTGGAGCTGGCTCGTCGCGCCCTGGTACTGCGACGCGATGCGGCTCGCGAGCGTGTCGCCCGTCGCGAACCACGAGACATCGATCGAGTTGCCGCCGCCGATCACCTGCGTGACGGCGATCGCCTCGCCGAACGCCCGACCGAGGCCGAGGAGCACCGCGGCGGCGATGCCGGGCGCCGCGTACCCGAGCGTGACGCCGCGGATCGACTCCCACCGTGTCGAGCCGAGCGCGAGCGCGCCGTCCGTGAGGTCGCGGGGCACGCGCATGAAGAGCTCGCGGCAGATCGCCGAGGTGATCGGGACGATCATGATCGTCAGGATCAGCGCGGCCGGGAGGATCCCGGCCTGCGACGGGCTGCCGGAGAAGATCGGCAGGAACCCGAGGTGGTCCTGGAGGAACGGCTCGAGGTGCTGGGCGATCCAGGGACCGAAGACGAGGATCCCCCAGAGCCCGAGCACGACGCTCGGGATCGCGGCGAGGAGCTCGACGAGCGTCGCGATCGGCGCCGCGAGACGGCGGGGTGCGATCTCGGTCAGGAAGAGCGCGATCCCGATCGAGATCGGGACGGCGATGACGAGCGCGATCAGCGACGTCAGCGCGGTGCCGTAGATGAAGGTGAGCGCCCCGAACTGCTCGGTGACCGGATTCCACGCCTCGGTCCAGATGAACGAGAGGCCGAAATGCTCGATCGACGGCCAGGCGAGGTCGAGGACCTTGAACGCGATCCAGCCGAGGAGGAACGCGCTCCCGGCGGACGCCGCGAGCGCGATTCCGCGGAACAGCGTGTCGCCAAGCCTGAGCCCGCGGCGCTCGAGGCCGGTCGCGGGGAGACCGGCCGCGGGCGCCGCGGTGTCGTCGAGCGTCGACATGCCTCGGCTCGGCGTCTTGTCAGACGCCCTGGATCTTCTTGATCTCCCGGTACGCGAACGCCTGGACCGTCACCGGGAGGGGCTGGAACAGGAGCGGCGGGCCGAACTTCTGGCCCTGCGTGACCGCCCAGTAGACGAGCTTCCGCACGTCCCCGGCGCTCTTCGAGTTCGTCGGCACGATCACGTAGGTGAACGTGGCGATCGGGTAGGCCTGCTTGCCCGCGCTCTTGGGCGGGTCGACGATCTTCAGCTGCGAGAGGGTCGTGACCTTCTTCGGCAGCACCGAGACCGCCTGCTTGATCCCGCGGAGGCCCGGCAGGGCGAACCCGCCCGCGCGGTTCCTGATCGACGCGAACGTGAGCTTGTTGTTGAGCGAGTAGGCGACGTCGACGTAGGTCAGCGCGCCCTCGGTCTTCGAGACGACGCCTGCCACGCCCGCGCTGCCACGCGCGCCGACGCCGGTCGGGAAGTTGACGGCCGTCGAGTTGCCGACCTTCGACTTGAACTCGCCCGAGACGCTGGACAGGTACTCGGTGAAGTTGTAGGTCGTGCCCGAGCTGTCCGAGCGGTAGACCGGCGTGATCTCGAGGTTCGGCAGGCTCAGCTTCGGGTTGAGCCTCTTGATCGCCGCGTCGTTCCAGTTGGTGATCTTCCCCAGGTAGATGTTCGAGAGCGTCGCGCCGTCGAGGTGGATCCGACCGCCGGCCCCCGGGACGTTGTACGGGATCGACGTGGCTGAGAGAGCCCACGGGATCACGACGCAGCCCTTGCAGGCCGTGAGCTGGTCGGCCGACAGCGGCGCGTCCGAGGCGCCGAAGTCGACGGTGCGGGCGGTGACGCCTGCGATGCCCGCGCCCGAGCCGGTCGGCGAGTACGTGAGGTTGATCCCGTAGGCCTTCCCGACCTCGGGGATCCACTTCGAGACGAGCGGGAACACGAACGACGAGCCCGTCCCCGTGATCGCGGTGCCCTTCGTCGCGGCAGGGGCAGCTGCCGCGCGGCCTGCGACAAGCGCGATCGCGACGAGGGCCGCGAGCGCGAGCATCGAGACGAGTGCCTTCTTCATGTCGTTTCCCTCCGTTGTCTTGTCGAGCTCTTGCGGCTCACCGGCGCAAGGGTGGCCGTGTCGTGGTGCCCGATGGGGCTCGCGGTGGTGAACATCCGGTAGTTGGCTGGTGAGCGGAGGACGCTCACACCGACTCGCTCGCGTCCGAGAACTCGTGGAACTCGCCCGTCACGACGAAGGCCGTCTGCTCGCCGATGTCCACTGCGTTGTCGCCGACGCGCTCGATGCACCGCGCGACGACGATCATCCGCATGCCCCACTCCTGGTTCTCGGCGCTGCTCGCCTGGAGCACCTGGTCGACGACCCGGCGGTTCGTCCGGTCGATCAGCTCGTCGAGGTCGACGAGCGAGCGTGCGCGCTCGACGTCGCGCGCAGCGAACGAATCGAGCGCGATCCGCACCATCTCCTCCGCTCGATCGCCCATCTCCTGGAGCCCCTCGGCGAGGTCGTGCTGGCGCTCGAGCCCGTGCGCGAGCTTCGTCAGCTTCGCGACCGTGACCGACTGGTCGCCGATGCGCTCGAGGTGGATCGAGTCGTGGAGGATCGCGAGCACGAGGCGGAGGTCGGTCGCGACGGGAGACTGCTGTGCGAGCACCTCCTCGACCGACTTCTCGATGCGGTGGTACCGCGTGTCGATCTCGTCGTCGAACCTGATCACCTCGTCGCACAGCTCGATGTCCCGCCGCTCGAGCGCGTCCATCGCGCCGCGGACCGCGCGCAGGACGACCTCGCCCTGCTCCTGGAGGCTCGCCTCGAGCGTGTCGAGCCGCGACTGGAACTCGACCCGGGCCATCAGGCTCTCACCCGAAGCGCCCCGTGACGTAGTCCTCGGTGCGCTTGTCCGACGGGTTCGTGAAGAGCTTCGAGGTGCGGTCGTATTCGACGAGCGTCCCGTGCCGGCGCGCGCCGCCGTCCTCCACGGTGACGCTGAAGAAGGCGGTCATGTCCGCCACGCGCGCCGCCTGCTGCATGTTGTGCGTGACGATCACGATCGTGTACTGCTGCTTGAGCTCGTGGACGAGGTCCTCGATCCGCGAGGTGGAGACCGGATCGAGCGCCGAAGCGGGCTCGTCCATCAGGATCACGTCCGGCTCGACGGCGAGCGCGCGCGCGATGCAGAGGCGCTGCTGCTGGCCACCGGAGAGCCCCAGGGCGTTGTCCTTGAGGCGGTCCTTCACCTCGTCCCAGAGCGCGGCGGAAGTGAGGGCCCTTTCGACGCGGTCGTCGAGCCCGGACTTCAGGCCGAGCACGCGCGGTCCGAATGCGATGTTGTCGTAGATCGATTTCGGGAACGGGTTCGGCTTCTGGAAGACCATCCCGATGCGCCGCCGCACCTCGACCGGATCGACGTTCGCGGCATACAGGTCACGGCCGTGGTACTGGATGCTTCCCGTGACCGTGGCGCCCGGGATCAGGTCGTTCATCCGGTTGAAGCAGCGGATCAGCGTGCTCTTGCCGCACCCTGACGGACCGATGAACGCCGTCACGAAGTTCTTACGGACCTCCAATGTGACCCCGCTGAGGGCGATGGCACCGCTGTAGGCGACCTCCAGCCCCCCGACGGCGAACACGACCTCCTTGCCGCGCTCGTCCGCGGATCCGGTGGGCGCGAGTTGCGCGAGGCGCACGTTGTCGATCTCGGGTGCAGTCACAGCCACTCCGTCGCGAGTGTCGCGCCCGCCCATTGCCCAGGGGGGTTCCCGCTGGTGAAGGTCCGGTGACGGAGTGGTGAACGCTCAGCGGGGCGCGGGAAGGGTGCAGCGGATCTCGAGCCCCGCAGCAAGCCCACCGGCTGCCTCGACCGTGCCGCCGGCCTGTGTGACGACGTGCTTCACGATGGCGAGCCCGAGCCCCGTCCCGCGCGAGGCACGCGCCCTGTCGGCACGGAAGAACCGCTCGAACAGGCGCGGGATCTGCGCCTCGTCGACGCCGATGCCGTCGTCCGACCCCCGGACGACCACGTCGTCCCCGACGCGCTCGACCGCGAGCGTGAACGTCGCGCCGGGGCCGGCGTAGCGGATTGCGTTCTCGGCGAGGTTCTGGGCGATCACGCGGATCATCCGCGGGCGGACCGCGAGCGTGACCGCGGGGTCACCCTCGACGACGAGCGCGACGCCCGCGCGGCTCGACCGGTCCGCGAGCTCGGAGACGACCGCCTCGAGCTCGGGTCGCACGGGGACCGCCCCGAGCGAGACGACCCTGGTGCCGGACTCGAGCTCGGAGAGGAAGAGGACCTCGTCGATCAGCTCGCGGATCTGCTCGACCTCGCTGCGCGCCTGGTCGACGAGCTCCAGGACGTCCTCGCCCGGCAGCGCCGCGGTCTCGAGGAGGGACAGGAGCCGGGCGAGCGGGGTCCGCAGCTCGTGCGAGACGGCCGCGGTGAAGCCGGCTCGGAGCTCCTCGTACGCCGTGAGGTCGCCGCTCCGGCTGAGGTAGACGAGTCGCTCTCGCCGGCCGCCGACGTCGTAGGGAACGACGAGCGGGATGATCCCGGCGTCGCCGGAGAGAAGCCCGTCCGGGATGCGATCGCCCTCGCGCAGGCCGTCGATCGACTGCCGCGCGCGCCGGCTCGCCCCGATCACGCGGTCGGCGTCGTCGAGCACAACGACGGCCTCGCGGCTCTCCTCGAGGAGCGTTCGCCCGCGAATCGCGTCGCCGTCCATCCTCACGGCGTTCTAACAGACAGCTGACTCACGCCTTGCGCTCGACTCACGACCGCTTCACCCCGAGCACGGTGAATGGACGCCGACGCCCGCACTCGCGGGCAGGCCGAGAAGGGAGACGAGATGAGGACCAAGGCACTCGCGCTGGCGGCCGTCCTAGGGTCGCTCGCGCTCGCGGCGAGCGCGGTCGCCGCAGTCGTCGACGGGACGCCCGGCGACGACCGATTGCATGGGACGCCGAACGCCGACGTGATCCGCGCCTTCGACGGGAACGACCGCGTCAACGCTCGGAACGGCAACGACCTCGTGCGCGCCGGCAAGGGCGACGACACCGTGCGGGGCGACGCCGGTAGCGACATCCTCTTCGGCGGGGCCGGCAACGACCGGATCGGCGGAGGCTACGAGGACGACGTCGTCTGGGCGGGCTCGGGCAACGACACCGTCCACGGCGGGCCCGGCGGTGACGAGCTCCACGGCGGCACCGGCGACGACACGGTCACCGGCGGGTACGGCGACGACCGGCTGTGGGCCGGGGCAGGTACCGACGTCGTCCGCGGCGGTCCGGGAGACGACACGCTCCACGCACTCGCGCCGGACGGCAACGCCGACACGCTCATCTGCGGGCCCGGTCACGACACCGCCAAGGTGCGGCAGTCGGAACGCTCGACGACGACGATCCGCGGCTGCGAGGTGATCGTGGTCGTCGTCACGCCGTCGGCAGACGACGACGCGGCGGAGGCAGATCGCGACGCCGACGCCGAGTAGTCGGGTCGAGCAGCGGGTGCCCGGCGTGGGGCCAGGGCACCCGCGTTCACCACATCGTTACCATTCGTTCACCATTCGTCGGCAGGGCGCACACAGCTCGACCGCAACACTTCCGTCAGGTGTCGAAGATCCTGATCATCGAGGACGACGACGTCATCGCCCGGGGCATGGCGCGTCATCTGGAGGCGGCCGGCTTCGACGCCGTCGGGGTCGCGAACGGCGAGACCGGACTCGCGCGGTTGCGCTTCGAGCGCCCCGACGTCTGCGTCCTCGACCTGATGCTCCCCGGCGTCGACGGCTGGAAGGTGATCGAGCAGGCTCGGGCCGAGGGCATCGGGACGCCGATCGTCGTCGTCTCGGCACGAGGCACCGAGCACGACCGCATCCACGCGCTCGAGATCGGAGCCGACGACTACCTCGTCAAGCCTTTCTCGATGAAGGAGCTCGTCGCCCGCGTCGGCGCGGTGGCCCGCCGGGGCACACGAGCACAGGAGCCTCGCCGCGGCGAGGAGATCCTCATCGAGGAGCTGCGACTCGACCCGCGCAACGTGCAAGCGTACGTCGACGGGGCGAGCGCCGACCTGACGCCGACCGAGTTCCGGCTCCTGTACGCCCTCGCGCTCGAGGAGGGCCGGGTGCTCACGCGCGACGAGCTGCTCCAGCGCGTGTGGGGCCGCCGCGCGACCCACCGCGACCGGACGGTCGACGTCTTCGTGCGGAAGCTCCGCGAGAAGGTCGACTCGAGGGCCCCGCGCCACACGTTCCTCCAGACGCGCTACGGCGTCGGCTACAAGCTCGAGGCGGAAGCCAAGTAGCGCGGGGAACCCGTGCGGCTCTTCGCCGGTGGCGTGCGGCGGGCCAGCGGCCGGAGGGGCCGGCTTTGCCGGCTGGGAGGCCAGGCGGGCAAAAGACGAGTCGCGGCGCAGAAGAAGGGGCTCGTGGGGGACCATGTGGTTCCCCCACGTTTGCTATAGTTAGCCTCACGAATGATTAGTGAGGCTACGCTTTCCCCCCAAGAGATCGCCGAGGAGCTTCGGCCAGTGGTCCTGCGGGTCGGCCGCCAGCTCCGCCGGGAGACGGAGGAATTCGGCGTCACGTCTCATCAGGCAACGCTTCTCTGGCTCGTCAAGTCGAGGCCAGAGGCGTCCCTTCGTGAGCTCGCGCGGGCGGAAGGCATCTCCGCGCCCTCGCTCTCGGCGCACGTCGATCGGCTCGAGACGCTCGGCCTGATCCGCCGGGTCCGCTCGAACGACGACCGCCGGCGCGTCGGCCTGGAGCTGACCACGGAGGGACGCTCCACGCTTCGGCGCGTCCGCGCGCGGCGCACGACATGGCTCGCGGACCGGCTCGGCAGGCTCTCCGACGAGGACCGCGAGCGGATCGGGCGCGCGCTCCCCGCCTTGAGCCTGCTCCTGGAAACCTCAGGGTGACCGCGCTCGCGATCGCTCTCCGGGGCCGGACGTTCCGCTCGATCCGCCGCCACCGGAACTACCGCCTGTGGTTCACCGGCCAGCTGATCTCCGTCGCGGGAACCTGGATGCAGAACATCGCGCTCGCGTGGCTCGTGATCGAGCTCTCGAGCTCACCGCTCGCTGTCGGCGCCCTCGCGTTCTGCCGCTTCCTCCCCTTCTTCCTGTTCAGCCTCGTCGCCGGCGTCGTCGTCGACCGCTTGGACACGCGACGGTTGCTGATCGTCACGCAGGCGACGGCGATGGCCGTGTCGATCGTGCTCGCCGTGGTCACTCTCGCCGGTGTCGCGACGCTGCCGGTCGTCTACGCGCTCGCCGCGCTCGGTGGCCTGATCCTCGTCTTCGACTCGCCGGCCCGCCAGACGCTGACGTTCCAGATGGTCGGCCCGCGAGAGCTGCCGAACGCGGTCGCGCTCAACTCGGGCCTCTTCAACGCGTCCCGCGTGATCGGCCCGGCGCTCGCCGGGATATTGATCGCGGTCGCCGGCGTCGGCTTCTGCTTCATCGTCAACGCAATCAGCTTCCTCGCGGTGCTGATCGCGCTCAAGGAGATGCGCGTCGAGGAGCTGACACCCGTGGCCAAGAACCCTGACACGCGGGTATTCGCCGGGATCCGCGAAGGACTTGCGTGGTCGGTGCGGTCGCCGATCGCGCTCACGGTGCTCGTCGTCGTGACGATCGTCTCGATGGTCGGCTTCAACTTCAACGTCCTCGTCCCGCTCCTCGCGTCGCAGACGCTCCACGTCGGAGCGGGGATGTTCGGCGTCCTCTCCGCGAGCTTCGGGCTGGGGGCGCTGACGGGGGCGCTTGCCACCGCCACGCTGCGGAGCGCGAGCCCGCGCATCTTCGCCGGAGGCGCCGTCGGGTTCAGCCTTGCGCTGCTCGCGCTCGCCCCGGTGCACACCGCGGGGCTGGCCATCGTGCTCCTCTTCGTTCTCGGGCTCACGTTCTCGCTCTTCACCGCGAGCGCGAACGCGCTCGTCCAGCTCGCCTCGCCCGACCATCTGCGTGGGCGGGTGGTGAGCCTCTACCTCTTCGCCTTCGCGGGGCTCGCGCCGATCGGCGGTGTCGTCGCCGGCTGGCTGGCCCAGGTCGGCGGGACGGAGCTCGCGTTCGCCGTCGCCGGTCTCTCAGGCCTCGCGGCGGTCGCTTGGGCCCAGTGGCGGCTCTCCCACGCGTCCCTCGATCCGGCACTCGTCGAGGCCGCCTGAGTCCCCCGATCGGGGGACACTGCGACGCGCAACCCGTGCTCATCGACTACGGTGTGAACCCGGCATCGCACGGACGTGAACCCGCCGCCGCCGCGGCATCCCGGACGTGCGATGCCGTTTCTCCTTTTCGCCTGCGAGCGTCCGTTCCGCTCACGCGGAACGGACGCCGCAAACTCCCGGGGCCCGGCTACGCCGGGCCGCGGGCACACCCCTGAAGTGGGCTGCCGGCTTCGCCGGCGCCCGTGTCGTGGTCCGTCGGCCGGCTGATGCCTGGTGGCTAGGGTGGCGTAGTGAGCGGAGCACGTCAGCACTACGGGCTCACGCTGGGAATCCTCACGCTCGCGACGGCGGCGTACGCGCTCCAGCAGACGATGGTCGTGCCGGCGCTGCCCGAGCTTCAGCGAGACCTTGACGCGTCGACGACGTGGGTCACGTGGGTGTTGACGGCATTCCTGCTCTCGGCCGCGGTCTTCACCCCGATCCTCGGCAAGCTCGGCGACCGCTTTGGGAAGGAGCGGCTCCTCGTCGCCTCGCTGATCGTGTTCCTCGTCGGCTGCGCCGCCTGTGCGGTCGCGCCGAACATCTGGTGGCTGATCGCCGCGCGGTTCGTCTCCGGCACGGGCGGCGCCGTGTTCCCGCTCAGCGTCGGGATCATCCGCGACGAGTTCCCCGGCGAACGGGTCAAGGTCGGCATCGGCCTCCTCTCGGCGGTTTTCGGGGTCGGCGGCGGGCTCGGTCTCGTGCTCTCCGGATTCCTCGTCGACAACGTCAACTGGCGCTGGATCTTCGTGGTGGGAGCTGCGGCGATCGCCGTCTCGATGGTCCTCGTCCGTCGCTTCGTGCCCGAGTCGCCGGTCCGCTCGCAATCGCGCGTCGACGTCCCGGGGGCGATCCTCTTCTCGGCGATGCTCGCGACGTTCCTCCTCGGTCTCTCCGAGGGAGAGAGCTGGGGCTGGACGTCGCCCGCGGTGCTCGGCCTCTTCGCGGTGTCCGTCCTCGCCGGGATCGCCTGGGTCGTCCTCGAGTTCAACGTCGACGAGCCGCTCATCGACATGCGCGTCCTCGCGGAACGGCCGGTGCTCCTCACGAACGTCACCGCGCTGATCGCCGGCTTTGCGATGTTCGCCTCGTTCGTCCTCGTCCCCGGGTTCGTGCAGGCCCCGGGCGACCTGCCGGACGCGATCGCGTCGCGCCTCGGCTACGGGTTCGCCGCCACCGCGACCACCACCGGCCTCTACCTCCTCCCCGGGTCGCTCCTCATGCTGTTCGCCGGGCCGCTCGCGGGGATCCTCGGTCGTCGCGCCGGCTCGAAGTGGCCTCTCGCGATCGGCATGGTGCTGATCATGGCCGGCGCCGCCGCACTCGCGGTGTTCCACGACGAGCCGTGGCAGATCGTCGCCTCGATGGCGTGCCTCAGCGCCGGCGTGGGGTTCTCGTACGCCGCGATGGCGGCGCTGATCACCGAGGCCGTCGCACCCACCGAGACCGGGGTGGCGACCGGGATCAACACGGTCATGCGGACGGTCGGGGGAGTGATGGGCGCACAGATCGGCGCCGCGATCCTCTCGGCGGACACGTTTGCCGGCACCGCCGTGCCGAAGGAGGGCGCCTACGTGAGCGCGTTCGTGCTCTCGGCGGTCGCCGCCGGCTTCGCGGCGGTGATCGCGGTGTTCGTCACGCCGATCCGGATCCGCCGGCGGCGTACGGCGATCGCGGTCGAGGCGGGCTGACGATCGGGGACGCTGCGCGTGGACGCGGTCTGACTCAGGAGATCGTCCAGGTGTCCGAGCCGTGCAGGAGCGCGGTGAGGTCGCCCTCCCCACGCTGCTCGACCGAGGCGCGCACCTGCTCGTGCACGAGGTCCTCGTAGACCGGGCGGCTCACCGACCGGAACACACCGAGCGGCACGGCGCCCGACGACTCCCACGTCAGGCGCGCGAGCGCGAACGCGAGGCCGGGGTCGTCCCGGAGCGGGTCGTGGCGTAGGAGCCCCCCGGCGGACGCGTCGACGATCTCGAGCGTCCCGTCGGAGCGCATTCGCACGCCCTTGTCGCCCCACCGCACCTCCTCGCCCGCGCGGAGATAGAGGCGGTTTTCCTTCTCGTCGCGGACGACGTCGAACGCGCCGTCGTTGTAGATGTTGCAGTTCTGGAGGATCTCGACGAACGCCGCGCCTCGGTGCTGCGCGGCGGCCCGGAGCACCTCGAGCGAGCCTGGCTTGTCGGTGTCGATCGCCCGGGCAACGAAGCTCGCCTCAGCTCCGATCGCGACCGACAGGGGATTGAACGGCTGGTCGACCGAGCCGAGCGGCGTCGACTTCGTCACCTTTCCGAGCTCCGAGGTCGGCGAGTACTGCCCCTTCGTCAGCCCGTAGATGCGGTTGTTGAAGAGGAGGATCGTGATGTCGACGTTCCGCCGGAGGGCGTGGATGAGGTGGTTGCCGCCGATCGACAGCGCGTCGCCGTCACCGGTCACCACCCAGACGGACAGATCCGGGCGGGATGTTGCGAGCCCGGTCGCAATCGCCGGTGCGCGCCCGTGGATCGAGTGCATCCCATACGTCTCCATGTAGTACGGGAAGCGGGCGGCGCAGCCGATCCCGGAGACGAACACCAGGTTCTCCCTGGGAATGCCAAGCTCGGGGAGGAACGACTGGACGCCCGCGAGGATCGCATAGTCGCCGCAGCCGGGGCACCAGCGCACTTCCTGGTCGGACTTGAAGTCCTTCGCGGTCAGCTGGACGAGGCCGTTCCCGCCGCTCATGCGCCCTCCGCCATGGTGGTGATCGCGTCCTCGAGCTCCGCCGCGCTGAGCGGCCGGCCCCGAACACGGCTGTACGAGACCGCATCGACGAGGTACTGCGCGCGGAGGAGCAGCGCGAGCTGCCCGAGGTTCATCTCGGGCACGAGGATCTTTGGGTAGCGCCGCAGCACGTCCCCCGTGTTGCTCGGGAACGGGTTCAGGTGGTGGAGGTGTGCGCGGGCGACGCGGACGCCGCGCTTGCGCACCCGGCGCACCGCCACGGCGATCGGGCCGTAGGTCGAGCCCCAGCCGACCACGAGGAGCTCGGCGTCGCCGTCGGGATCGTCGAGCTCCAGCTCGGGGATGTCGGCCGCGATCCCCGCGACCTTCTGCGCCCGGAGCCGGACCATGTGGTCGTGGTTGTCCGGGTCGTACGAGATCGCGCCCGTGACGTCCGCCTTCTCGAGGCCGCCGATCCGGTGCTCGAGGCCTGCCGTTCCCGGGATCGCCCACGGGCGGGCGAGCGTCTCGGGGTCGCGCCGGAAGGCCTCGAAGGGGCCGTCGCCGGGCTCCGCGAACTGCACCGAGATGTCCGGCAGGTCGTCGACCTGAGGGATGAGCCATGGCTCCGACCCGTTCGCGAGGTATGCGTCCGAGAGCAGGTAGACCGGCGTCCGGTACTTGAGCGCGATGCGCGCCGCCTCGATCGCGGCGTCGAAGCACTGCGACGGGCTCGACGCCGCGACGACCGGCACGGGGCTCTCTCCGTTCCGGCCGAAGAGCACCATCAGGAGATCGGACTGCTCGGGCTTGGTCGGCATTCCGGTCGACGGCCCCGCGCGCTGGATGTCGAGGATCAGGAGCGGCAGCTCGAGCGCGATCGCGAGGCCCACGGTCTCGGCCTTGAGGACGACACCCGGGCCCGCGGACGCGGTGACGCCGAGCGCGCCGCCGAACGAGGCACCGATCGCCGCCCCGACCGCCGCGATCTCGTCCTCCGCCTGGAAGGTGACGACACCGAAGTCCTTCCGGCCGGCGAGCTCCTCGAGGATCGAGGATGCCGGGGTAATCGGGTACGCGCCGAGGAAGAGCGGCAGGCCGGAGAGCCGGGAGGCGGCGATCAGCCCGTTCGCGAGCGCGGTGTTCCCGGTGATCTGTCGGTACGTGCCCGGCGCGAGCGGCGCCGGCGCCACCTCGTACGAGACCGCGAAGTCCTCCGAGGTCTCCCCGTAGTTCCAGCCGGCGCGGAACGCCTTGGTGTTCGCCTCGACGATCTCAGGCCGCTTCGCGAACTTCCGCTCGATGAACGCGAGCGTCCCGTCGACGGGCCGGTGGTAGAGCCACGACATCAGCCCGAGCGCGAAGAAGTTCTTCGACCGCTCCGCCTCCCGCGGGGTGATCCCGTCGATGCCCTTGAGCGCGCCGACCGTCATGGACGTCAGCGCGACGTCGTGCACGTGGTAGTCGTCGAGCGACCCGTCCTCGAGCGGGCTCTCGGCATAGCCGGCCTTCTGCAGCGTGCGGTCGCCGAACGCGTCGGTGTTGACGATGATGGTGCCGCCCTTCGGGAGGTCGCCCAGGTTCGTCTTGAGCGCGGCGGGGTTCATCGCGACGAGGACGTCCGGCCGGTCGCCGGCGGTGAGGATGTCGTGGTCGGCGAAGTGGACCTGGAACCCAGAGACGCCGGGGAGCGACCCGGCCGGCGCGCGGATCTCCGCGGGGAAGTCCGGGAACGTCGCCAGGTCGTTGCCGAGGGTCGCCGTCTCGCTGGTGAACCGGTCGCCGGTGAGCTGCATCCCGTCGCCCGAGTCGCCCGCGAAGCGGATGATCACGCGCTCGAGCTGCTCGACCCGCTTCGTGGCCACTACATGCAGGGTAGCGGCGACGCTGGACTCCGCTGACGAGGTCTGCCGATGTCTGACTCAGTCAGACATCGGCTCCCCCACCGCGTGCCCACACGAGCAGGTGTGCCTACACGGGCCGGCGGACGAGGCGAAGACCCCACGCCGCATCCGAGGCGAACAGCTCGTCCGGGTCGACCTCCCCCTCCCAGCCGAGGAAGTGCCGTTCGGGGTCGTCCGGCGTGCAGCCCTCGACCGCCAGGCGGGTCGCCTGTGGCCGCTTGGCGTCGCCGGCCGCGAGCTCCTCCCGCCTGCGCTCGGCCTCCTCGGCCGCTGGACCTTCCGCGTAGCCCTTCGCCATCACGACAGTGTGGCGGTCCTGGCGGGGTCGGTGCTACGTGCCGTACTGCTCGACGGCATTCTGGAACGCGCGGAAGCTCGCCTTCCGCTTGCCGTCGACGGTCGTCAGCCCCGACTGCCAGCCCCCGAGGCGCTGCTCGTCCGTGAGCAGGAACCACAGGAAGATGTCGACGCGCGGATTCCGTCGCGCCCAGGCCACCGCCTGGGTCAGGTACGTGGCCTGCTTGCGGTAGGTGACGCCGAAGATCTTGTCGGGCGGGTTGGTCTGGTAGCCGTACTCCGTCACCCAGACCCGCATCTGGCGGCCGTAGAGCCGGTCGATCTCATTCACGAGCAGGTCGAAGTTCCCGAGCGTCACTGCCGTCGAGGGCTGCCCGCGCTTGCCGGGCGGCGGCTTGGTCGTCGGCGTCTCTGCCGGCGAGCCGTAGTACGGGTGATGCGCGTAGGCGTCGAACCCCTTCGCGCCGCCCGCCTTCATCGCCCTGAGGAACGGCAGCGGCGACACGGACGGACGGCTCGAGTTCGGGTTGTTGTTCCCGCGTGGGCCGGTCGCGCCGCACGCCACCTTCGAGCTGCGCTGCACGGACTTGACGCCCTGGACGATCGCGTTGCAGATCTTCGCGTAGTCGCGCCCCGACTGGATCGCCCAGCCCGAGCCGACACGCCGGTACTGGGGCTTGAGGAAGACCGGGTTGTTCGGCTCGTTCCATGCCATCCAGAGGCTGACCCGGGGAAGCGTGACCCCGTCGGCGTTGACGAACGTGCCGCTGTAGCGCTTCTGCGCCGCTGCCGCGAAGCTCCGGAGGTCCCGAGGGTTCGTCGGCGCGACGTTCCAGCCCTTGGCGGCGTTCGCCCATGGCGGCGTGCCGATGATCGAGAACACCGGCTCCATCCCGTTGACGACCGCGAAGCGGACGGTCCGGTCGTAGGTGTCCCAGTTGTAGGCGGGATCCTTCGGGTCGGCCGGGCGCCGTGGCCGGGCGGTCGCGACGCGAAGCGAGGGGCCGGCCCACCAGAGGTTCACCCGGACGAGCTGGGTCTCGGTCTTCGCGAGCTGGGCGAACACGGCGTCAGGCTCGCCGTACAGCACCATCCCGTCGTCGAAGATCCCGACCCGGAGCGAGCTCGACGCCGACGCGGTAGGCTGCGAGACAGAGCGCGAGGCCGACGGCGGCTGCGACGAGCGCCGCGGCGAGGCTACGCACGCGCCGGGTCTCCCTCGAGGGACGCCAGCGTACGGCGGAGCCCTTCCTCCAGTGACACCTCCGGCTCCCAGCCGAGCAGCTGGCGCGCGCGGGTGATGTCGGGCTGGCTGACCTGCGGGTCGTCGACCGGCAGGGCCTCGAAGACGATCGGGCTCGACGACCCCGTGGCGGCGATGACCGCCTCGGCAAGTTGGAGCAGCGACATCTCGGCCGGGTTGCCGATGTTCACCGGCATGTGCTCGCCGGACTCGGCGAGGAGGATCAGGCCGCGGACCAGGTCGTCGACGAAGCAGAAGCTCCGCGTCTGCGAGCCGTCGCCGAAGACCGTGAGCGGCTTCTGCTCGAGGGCCTGCCGGATGAACGTCGGGATCGCCCGACCGTCGTGCGGGCGCATGCGCGGCCCGTACGTGTTGAAGATCCGGACGATCGCCGTGTCGACCCCCTGCTGGCGGTGGTACGCCATCGTCAGCGCCTCCGCGTAGCGCTTCGCCTCGTCGTAGACCCCGCGCGGGCCGATCGGGTTCACGTGACCCCAGTAGGTCTCGGGCTGCGGGTGCACCTGCGGGTCGCCGTACACCTCGCTCGTGGAGGCGAGGAGGAATCGCGACCGGTGCACCTTCGCGAGGCCGAGCGCGTTGTGCGTCCCCTGGGAGCCGACCTTGAGCGTCTGCAGGGGGAGCCGCAGGTAGTCGATCGGGCTCGCGGGGCTCGCGAGGTGGTAGACGAAGTCGATCGGCTCGGGGATCTCGACGTGCTCGGTGAGATCCTGCGGGACGAAGGCGAACGCGTCGCTCCGCAGGTGCTCGATGTTCGCCAGGGAACCTGTCTCGAGGTTGTCGAGACAGACGACGCGGTGACCCTTCGCGAGCAGCGCCTCACAGAGGTGCGAGCCGAGAAAGCCCGCGCCGCCGGTCACGAGGGAGGTCGGCATCGCGCGCGATCCTACCCACGGCCGAGGCAGCGTCGCTCGTTCGCTTACGAAGTCCTCACGGCCGCCGCGCTCGTCCGGGGGATTGGTGCTTGCCGACAAGAGTGCTAGGTTCGAGCGGCCGTGTCCACGGGTCTCCGCCGCAGGGTCCCGCGTCCGCGACGCTCCGCCACCGTCCTCGGCATGGCGGCGCTCGTGGCGACGCTCGCTGCCTCCACCGCGCTGACTGCGAACAAGGCGCGCTGGCGACCGAGCCTGACCAGAAGGTCCGCATCTGCCACGCGACGAGCTCGGAGAGCAACCCGTACGTGTCGAACGAGCCGGCGATCGGGAACAACGGCGACCTCAACGGCGGTCACCTGAACGACACAGGGCCCGTCTTCCCCGCGAACGATGGGGGGACATCATCCCGCCGTACGACGTACGTGGACGAGGACGGCAAGACGCAGACCTTCCCGGGATACAACTGGACGCCGGAGGGGCAGGCGATCTGGCAGAACGGCTGCAACGTGCCGTCACCGCCGACTCCGCCGGTCCCCCGAGCTCGAATGCGTCGAGCGGATGGGCGACGGGTTCCTCGCCCACTTCGGCTACGACAACCCGAACTCGGCCCCAGTCACGCCGCAGCGTCAGAACTTCTTCTCGCCGGGCCCGAGGACCGCGGCCAGCCGACGCACGTTCGACCGGGTCCGCACCCGGACGTGTTCCGGGTCGAGTCCGACAGAGACCGATCCTGGTACCTGGACGCCCACAGGGCAGACCGCGTCAAGCGCTCGACGCGAGACGCTGCGAGGGCTCGATCACGGTCGTCAAGGAGCTCGTCCCGTAGCACGGACGACGGGCGCTTCGACCTGAAGATCGACGGCGACGTGGCGGGCGGCGCCGCTGCGGTCGGCAACGGGGGCACGACCAGGCACGATCGCCGTCACGGCCGACACGCACACGGTGAGCGAGACGGGTGCCGGCCGGACGTAGCTCGACGACTACACGATCCAGATCGTCTGCCGGACCGGCGACGGAGCCGGGACGTCGTCGCGCGAGGCGGGCGGCGCCGATCGTCTCGGTGCCGGTTCGCGCGCGGCGACGTCGGTCGTCTGCGTGATCACGAACGAGGCGAAGCCGAAGCCGAAGACGGTCGTCCCGCATGCTCGAATGCGTCGTCTTCAGACGACGACGGGCCCGACGTCGCGGTCTGGGGATACGAGAACCGACACGGCCGACAGGTCACGATCCCGATCGGCCCGCGGAACACGTTCACGCCCGGCGATCCAGAGAATCGGGGTCAGCCGACGCCAGTTCGAGCCGGGCGACAGGTCGGCGTGCTTCCAGACGCTGTTCGACGCCGCGGCCGGCAGCCTCGTCTGGCACCTCGCCGGCGAATCCAGCGACAGCGATCGTCGACGCTCGACGCGCCTGCACCGCGACGGTCGAGCTCCGCAAGGTCGTCGTTCCGGCCGACCGACCCCGGCATCTTCGACCTGAAGCTCAACGGCACGGTCGTCGCGACGGGAGGCAACGGAACGACGACGGGCCGCTCGTCGTCGGCATCGGCGAGGGAACGGTGAGCGAGACCGCCGGGGCCGGGACGAAGCCTCGCGGACTACGACTCGAGCGTCGAGTGCACGCGGAACGGGACGGTCGAGGTGTCGGTCAAGGGGACGAAGGTCGACGGCACGGTCGCGAACGGCGACGTGGTCGTCTGCACGTTCACGAACCACCGGAAGGGCACGCCGCCCGAGCCTGAGCCTCCGACTCCGCCACCACCCGACTCCGCCTACCCCCCCGCCCACGCCTCCGACTCCGCCCACGCCTCCGACGCCGCCCGCCACCCACCTGTCCCTCCCACTCCGCCAGCCCCTCCGGGCCCGGCGCCGCCCCCGACGCCCCTCCCGCCGCTCGACCTCCAGGTCGTGAAGACCGCTCGCCGACGACGGTCACGGTCGGTCAGCGGATCACGTGGACGATGACCGTGACGAACCGATCGAGCGTCGAGGCGGCCGACGTGAACGGCCTCAAGGTCGCCGATCCCCGCTCGTTCCGGACGCGACTGATCTCGCTGAGGGCCTCGCAGGGCACGTGCCGGCCCGTACACCTGCAACCTCGGCCGTCTCGCGCCCGGCGCGTCGGCGACGGTCGTCGCGGTCACCGTGGCCACGCAGGTCGGCGTCGTCGTGAACATCGTCCGCGTCTGGTCGGAGGAGATCGAGTCGAACTACCGCAACAACGTTGCCGCCGCCCTCGCACGCGTGGTCGGGCCGTTCCGGCCGCCGTCCCGGTCGCCGACCCCGCTCGGCGCCTGCCGCACTCTCGTGGCCTCTCCGCGCGCGCTTCAGGCGCGGCGGGCGTCCATCGTCCGGCTGACGGCGTACGACCGACGGGGCCGGCCGCCGCGCCGGCGTCGCCGTCGCCGCGGCCGGAGCAGGGACCGCCGCGCGGGGACGCACCGGACGCGACGGTGTCGCGCCGTCTGGCGGTGAGGCCGCCGCTCGAAGGGATCGTCGTCTTCGTCGGGCAGCGACCGGACGGCGGCCGGCGCTCCGACGCGGTGCACCACGCGGCTCGGCGTCCTCGCGGCGAAGGCGACGCGCGTCACCGGCTAGCAGTCAGCGGACGACGTCGATGGGCGTGCCGAGCGGCGCCAGCCGCGCGAGACGGCGCGCGACGATCGTTCGAGACCCGCACGCAGCCGTGCGACACGGCCTGGCCGAGGAGCTCCGGCCGGTCCGTGCCGTGGATGCCGACGATCCCGTCGTCGGGCCAGTCCGTCAGCCGGGACAGAGGCGCTCGTCTCGAGTGCGTACGCGCCGTAGAACGGGTCGGAGGGCACGAAGGCGGACTGGACGTAGAAGTCGCGGCCGACGGGGTCGCCGGGCCCCGGGCCTGCCGATCGCCACCTCACCGCGCAGAAGCAGCCTCCCGTCCGCGATCCGCCTGACCTCGATCGTGCGGGCGCCGAGCCTGACCACGATCCTGTTCGGCACCGGGCTGACCTCCACCGCGTCCGCGCGCACCCAGCCGCGCCCCCCGTTCGGTCGACCCGGCAAGCTGAGCCGGTACCACGGTGCTCCGTCGACCCCGCGACGCGACCCGAGTGCGAGCACGATCTGGAACTGCGCGTCGGGCCGGAAGCGACGGAGCACGCGGACGACGCGCGCCGACGGCGCAGGACGGGAGCGAACCGCGACAGTCCTCACGAGCTCCCCAGCGGCGGGAAAGCGCGCCGGCAGCTCCGCCGCCGCGGTCGGGACCGAGGCACCGCCGAACGCTAGCCCGATTGCGAGGACGCCGAGCGCGTTCCTGACTCCGCTGTCGGTGCCCATGGCGACCCACGATAGAGCCGTGCCCAGCGCGCGGCAGCCCCCGAAAGGAGCGGGCGGCCGGAACACGCGCTCCGGCCGCCCGCCGAGGGGATCGACGCCCCGGCTACTTGTTCGTGATGTCCTGCGTCACGTACGCGGTGACGTCCTTGATCTGCTGCTGCGTCAGCGTTCCCTTGAACGCCGGCATCCCACCGCCGCCGTCCTCGACCTGCTTCTGGACGGCCGCGGAGCTCTTGGCCGAGGGAATCGCCGTCAGGTCCGGGCCACCGTTGCCGCCCGTGCCGTCCACCCCGTGACAGCCGGCACAGTTGTCGGAGAACACGGTCTTCCCCGCCGCCGCGTCTGCCGTCGTCTGGCCGCCGCCCTGATTGCCGCCTCCCTGGCCGGCGTGCTCCGTCCCGGAGCCAGCGCCCGGGGCCTGTGCCGGCGAACGGGGCGACCGACCCGTGGTTACGCCGTGCTCGGCTTGCCGACGACGCAGAAGCGGTTGCCGTCGGGGTCGACGAGGACGACGAAGTCGTCGTCCGCTCCGTAGTCGCGGTCGTAGCGGGTCGCACCAAGCCCGAGCAGCCGCTCGACCTCCGCGGCCTGGTCGGACGTGTAGAGGTCCAGGTGCACACGGCTGAGCTCACCGAGCGGGGGCAGGCGGTTCTCCTCGATACGGTCGAGCGAGATGTTCGGCCCCGCGCCGGTCGGGTCGGTCAGCACCACCCAGCCGTCGCTCGGCGGTTCGCGCGGGACATAGCCCAGCGCCGCCTGCCAGAACGCGAGCAGCACGTCGAACCGCACGCACCGAACGACGATCGAGCCGACGCTCACGAGCCCCTGGGACGCGCGCACCTGGGACGAACCGGTGCCCATGTGGCGAGCCTACCCGTCTCCGAGGCGAGGACTCGGTCTACGGCTGCCACTTTGAACGTGCCGACGTGCGCTTGACTCAGACAGTCGTGTCTGATATTTAACTCAGACAACAACGTCTGAATTAGAAGGGAAGCCCAATGCACCGGCACCGCAGGATCGACGCTCACGGCCCGTCCGCCCCGACCGCGAGCACGCGAGAGCAGCACCCAGCGACGTTCGTTCGACACCCTCACTCCGCCGCGCCTCTCGCACCGTCGAGGTCCGGCGCCGTCCTGATCGGCGTGCTCCTGGTGGCCCAGCTGATGGTAATCCTCGACATCACGGCCGTGAACATCGCGCTCCCCCGGATCGCGACGGATCTCGAACTACACGGCTCGTCGATCAGCTGGACGATCACGAGCTACTCCCTGATCTTCGGCAGCCTGCTCCTCTTCGGCGGCCGCGCCGCGGATCTACTCGGACGACGACGGATGTTCCTGGCCGGCCTCGGCATCTTCACCGCCTCCTCGTTCGCCTCCGCGATGGCCGGCACCGCCGGCGCCCTCTTCGCAGCGCGCGCGGGCCAGGGTCTCGGCGCAGCGATGCTCTCCCCGGCAGCGCTCGCGATCATCATGTCCGCGTTCCACGGCACGCACCGCGCGAAGGCGCTCGCCGCCTGGGGAGCCGTCGGCGGCGCAGGTGCTGCGCTCGGCGTCCTCGTCGGCGGCGTCCTGACCGAGTTCACCGACTGGCGGATGATCTTCTACGTCAACCTCCCGGTCGCTGCAATGCTCGCGATCGCCGCGCTGAAGATCATTCCGGCCGACACACGAAAGCCGCGCTGGAAGGGGCTCGACGTTCGGGGCGCCGTCCTCGCGACGACGAGTCTCGGCGCGATCGTCTTCGCGATCACACAGGCCGAAGGCGCAGGTTGGACGTCGGTCCAGACTCACCTCTTCGGCCTCGGTGGGCTCGTCGGCCTCGCGGCCTTCGCGGTCCTCGAGCGCCGCACCGATGCACCGCTCCTGCGGATCGAGCGACTGGCCGATCGTGCTGTCGGCGGCGGGCTCTTCCTGATGCTCGCCGCAGCCGGCTCGATCTTCGGGCTCTTCCTGCTCAGCTCGCTCTACCTCCAGAACGTGCTCGGCTGGGGCCCGCTGACGACCGGGCTCGCCTTCATCCCGCTCGCGCTCGCGGCAGGGGCCGGCGCGCACGTGTCCGGTCACATCGTCGGCAGGCACGGCGTCCGCGGCCCTCTCGCGGGCGCGTTCCTGGTCGCGGCGGCCGGTATGGCCCTGCTCGCTCGCGTCGGCGAGAACGGCAGCTACCTCCGCGACGTCCTACCCGGAATGCTCGTCGCCGGACTCGGGCTCGGCGTCGCCGTCGTCTCTGTCTCGATCGCCATCCTCACCGGCACCCGCGAAGAGGAGTCGGGAATGATCTCCGGCCTCAACTCGACCGGCCACGAGATCGGCGGCACGGTCGGGATCGCGATCTTCTCCACGATCGCGGCCGGAAGCGGCGCCGTTGCCGGCCCTCAGGCCGCAGCAGGGATCGCGCACGCGTTCGTCGCAGCAGGGCTCCTCGCTACGACCGCCAGCCTGGTCGCTCTGGCCGTCCTGCCACGGGCACGACACTTCGTGCCGAAGCTGCGGCTGAGCCCCAACGCAATGCCAAGCCACTGACGATGCCGAAACCGCCCACGTCACCTGCCGAGCCGTCCGCACCCAGGCGTCGCCGGGCCGACGCCGAGCGCAGCGTTACCGCCATCCTCGACGCCGGCCTCGAGGCACTGGCGAGCGATCCCGACAGCAGCATGTCGGAGATCGCTCGCCGCGCCGGGGTGGTCAGGGCAACCATCTACGTCCACTTTCCGACACGGACGGCTCTGCTCGACGCCGTCATGGAACACGCAACCGCCCAGGTCGTCGAGGCGATGAGAGGCGCCGAGCCCCAGCGCGGCGAGCCGGTCGAGGCGCTGCAGCGAGTGCTCCGCGCGACCTGGCGGCAACTCGCGCAGTTCCACGGCCTACTCGCGCTCAACACCGCCCGGCTCTCGGCGGAGGAGCTCCACCGCCGTCACGTCCCCATGCTCGACCAGATCGAGCCCCTGATCGAACGCGGCCAGAAAGATGGCGTCTTCCGGAGCGATCTCCCCGTCGCCTGGCACCTCGCAGTTGTCCGAGCGATCGTGCACGCCGCCAGCGCCGCAATCCAAGGTGGCCGCCTCCGGGAATCCGAAGCCGAGGCTGCGATGCTGAGCACCGCGGTCGCGGCCATCTCGGCGCCGAACGCTGAGCGCGATTCGAGCTCGACATGACCACGACACGCGCACTCACGCTTGCGCGCTACCGAACCCGGCAGCGCGTGAACTGACTGAGGTTAGTGATCGTGTTCAAGCGGCGGCGAACGCGCTCCGTCGATCAGTCTGACTTCACGCGTGGGAAGTTGGAGACGCGCCCAGCACAGCGGATGTGCGACGTCAAAGGCCTTCGCGCTAGCGCCCCTCTGCGCCCCGGCGCTCGAGATCGCGGAGTCGGTCGCGGAGCTCCTCGAGGCCGTCGGGTACGTCATCGAGAGCGACGAGGATCGCCTCGCGTTCAGGAGCGGTCAGCGGCAGGATCGCCTGTTGCGTGTCCAGTCCCCGTTCGATCTTTCCGGCGAGCTCGGAATCGCCGACGAGGTATGCGAGTCGCTGCACGAGCTCGTTCCGAACCGAAACGCCCGCGAGGATCATGGGCAGGAGTCTAAGGCGTGACCGACCGGCGAAGAGACCGGTTGCCCCCTAGCGGCCCCGCGTGTTACCGGTCTTCGTGGCCAGGCCTCCGATGCCGGCCCGATGACCGTCAGGTTGCGCACCGAAATGTGACAGATCGCACAAATTGGTGGTATGCTCCGTGTGCGTCCGGTCGAGCGTCGTAGCCGCCGAGGCACTAGCACTCCTCTTCAGCTGTTCCATTTGGCCCGAGCGCAGCAAGGAGCTCGTTCGAGCTCTTTGTCCTGAACGAAGAGTGAGGAGCACGCGATGCATGCCACCATCCGCCGCTACGAAGGCGTTGACACCGCTCGGACCGAAGAGCTGACCCGCAAGGTGAGCGAGACGCTTGTCCCGCAGCTGCAGAAGCTCGAGGGCTTCGGCGGCTACTACCTGATCGAGGCGGGCAACGGCGTCTTCACTTCCGTCGGGCTGTTCAAGACCCCCGCCCAGACCGACGAGGCAACGAACATCGCGTCCACCTGGGTGAAGGACGAGAAGCTCGAGTCCGCGTTCCCAAACCCGCCGCGGATTACAAGCGGCAAGGTGATCGCGCAGCAAAACGGTGTCCCCGTCGCCTAAGCGATCGGCCAGTCAGTACGGGGGAGGGCCTGTAAGCGGGCCCTCCCCCGACTCGACCACGACTGGCGACCCGAAAGAGGTGACTTGCAGATGACCAACTTTCTCAACTGGCCCAAGACGACGTGGGCGCTCGTGCTCTGGAGCGGATACATCGCGACATGGACGCTGGTCACAGGCCCCGGCCCGGCGATGGTCGCCCTGTGGTGGGTCGCGGGCATGATCGTCCTCGGCTCGCTCTTGTTCGCCACACAGCCACTGTTCCACCATGGACCTGGCCTCAGCGGCTTGTTCGTCTGGCCCCGCGTGACGGAGTGGCGCGACGTCACCTCCGCCAAACCAGCCCCCCGCGCGATGCAGGTTGAGCGGCCGTGATGCCGGATCAGAAAAGGCCTCTCGGCACCGTACAGCAGGAGGCGGCAGCGTTCAGCGCAGCTCTTTGTTCGCCTCCTGGGTCGATGACCGCTGTGTTGTCATGGTCGGCAAGTGACGTCCTCTGCCGTCACGTCGGGCCGGAGGCGGCTGGGTCGTGATGGCGTGTCCGGCTGGGGCTCCCGCGTCTGAGTGGTTCGTTTGCAACGCGTTTGCATGAGCGCCGTGCTCACGACCAGTTGGTCAACAGTGTCCGGTGAGATCACCACTGCGTCGAGTCGACGCTGGTAGCGAGCCGCTTCTACGTGAAGGTTGACGGGTGACGTGCGTCTTGCGGGCCTTCGGGTGTGAGAAGGACGACCGGTATCCGTCGCGTTGTCCGTTCCTGGTAGAGGGCGTAACCGGCGTACGTGCCCGTGATCACGACCCACAGCCGCTCGCGTTCTTGCGCCGACGCCGGCCTAGCCGTGACGACCAGCTTGTCGGCGCCGATCCGGACGACTGCGCGCGGGGTTTGCTGGAGGTTGAGCGACCAGTCGGGCGGACGGTCCGCACCGCCGTTCGATGCGATCACCACGAGGTCGGCTCCGTCCCGAAAGAACGTGAGCGGTGTCGTGCGCGCATTTCCCGACCGCCGCCCCGTAGTGGTGAGCAATAGCACCGGCATTCCGGCCAGCGAGCCGAGGACACGTCCCCTGGTCACGCGATGAACAGTCAGGTGCGCCTTACTGAGGCCTCTGATCGCCCAACGCCTCAACCGAACCGCGGACACGACGTGCACCCTGCACCATCCTCCCAGGCCCCGCCCTTGGGGGATGATGGCACCGCGTCGCCCCAACCGCCGGCCATATGACGCCACGGGGAAGATCGGGGGCTATCGGGCCTGCGATCCGGCCCGCACTACGATCTCGCCTTCGCAGGGGACGGCGCCCTCCACTACCCGCCTCTGACAGAGCCTATCGGTCGTCATCCGCCCGGCTGTTCAAGGACCGCGCACAATAGTGACCGTCTCGCCGAGAGGAAGGTCGACAGCACGACATCACCCATCGGGACCCGCTGCACGACGTATTCCATCGCCATCAGCGGACTGTATTTCGGTTGCGGAACCGAAACGCAGAGCGATGCCGCTCGTTCAGACCACCCGGAGATGTCGGCCCCTCCGGCGCTCCACGCTCCACTCCCCGTCCGCGCCTGACGCGTGACGCCGTAGCGGCTGCCGATAGCTGGTCGTAGTCGCCGACGCCTCACGCGCAGCGCGTCACGAGTCGTTGCGTCCGCTAGGTCTTCGGCTTCTTCTCGAGGTGCAGCCAGTGGCGGATCTTGGCGATCAGATTGCTCATTAGACGAGTGTAAGCCCTTTCGTGACTTGCGTTTAGGCTGGGCGGTCGTGTTGGGGGCGGGCTCGGCCCCAATGGTCGATCTCGACGGTTGGTCGTGCCGAACCGGAGGAGGTCCCCGGGAAGGGTCACCCTGGGGCACACGGTGCCTGCTGGCTCAGGCGACGGACGATCGTTCTGGTGACGCGAGCGTCTTGCCGCTCGTCTTCGGTGGGTCGGGGAACGCCGACTCGAGCCTCAGTTCTCCACCCAAGCGCCCACGATCCTCGTCGCCTCATCAAATCTGTCCGGCGCTCGAATCCCTCCACCGTCCGCAGCTGGATGGTGGCATACACCGTGTGCTCTTCACCTTGGTTCAGGTCAGAGATCTCAGACGAGCCGGGGCGCGCGCCGGCGGCGCGGGGACAGAATCTTCTATTAAAAGACTAAGATTTTATGCTATGATTGATCTAAATGCACGGTGATCCAAGGAGACGATTGTCATGACCACCCTTGTCCGCTTCCGGGAGCCGCTAGGAAACTCCTCCATGAATGCCGAATTCGAGCGGCTGATCAATACCGTCTTGGCGGCGCCAGCTCGCTCCGCCCAGGCATGGGCACCTCCGCTCGACGTCTGGGAGACAGAGGGCGACCTTGTATATGCGTTCGACATGCCCGGCATACCGGAGGACAAGATCACCGTGGAGATCGAAGAGCACACCCTCACGGTCAGCGGCTCGCGCGAGCGCGCCGAGAATGTGGAGGATGAGCGCTTCTTCCGCTCTGAGCGCCGCTTCGGTGACTTCACGCGATCGGTCGCTCTACCGCAGGGCTGTGGCGAGAGCGAGGCCCAGGCGCACTACGCCGACGGGGCGCTCGAAGTCCACGTCAAGAAGCCGGAACAGTCCAAGCCTCGCCGCGTCCCGGTGATGACGACCGTCGAGGCGGCTCTACCGTCTAGCACGAACTGACCCGGGTTCTCCCGACTTCTGCGCGGGAGAACGAGAGCTTCAAACGGCGGTCGCCACCTGCAAGAGCAGGTGGCGACCGCCCGCAGCTCCTAGAGCGCGCCGAGACGCTCGCGAGTCAACACCTCGCCGTTATGGCGTCGAGCGACAGAGTTCTCTCTGTATCGCCCACAACCGCGAAGATCGTTTCGCGCGGCGTACCTACTCGGCACACGAAGTACTGGCCCTGCACGTCGAATCCTGTTCGCCTGGGCTCCTACGTCTCGCGCGCCTAGGCGCGTCGGGAGATTGCGGGCTGTCGGCCGGGGTTCTGGCTGCAGGGCCAGATAAGACACCCTAGCTCATCTGGAGCGCGGACGCGGTCGGGGCCTCTTCCCAGTTCATAATCCAGGCTGCGGCCCGGTGGTTGAATCCGCGACGATGGATCCGTTGGCTTGGGTGTGTGAGCAGGGGGTGGTGTTGCAGTCTGCTCGCGGGCCGGTGCCGAATCTTGCAGAGCAAATCGCCGGCGAGCCGATCCGCGGAAGCTGGTGGGGCCACGCGTCCGGCCATGAGATCTTCGCTGTTCTCAACCGCCTTCGTGCGTCCGGGGATGTCGTTGCAACTCGCCTGATCGAGGGCAGAGTCACGCTGGTCCACCGACGGATCTGGCCGGCGCTTGTCCGTGTCGCCGACCGCTTCCCAGCTGAGCGGCTTGCAGCGGTTGACGAGCAGCACACTGCCTCGGGGGCCCATCGGACCGTCGACGTCCCGTTCCCGGCGTGGGTCCCGCCCGAAGATATTGCCGCAGCGACGCTTCTCAGCGTCGACGAAGCGCTCGCGCAGCTTCCCGTCTGCCTACGCTGACGACGTGCTCCCGCTTGAAGGGTTTCCGCAAGGCTTCTCCTTTCGACGCGACAGAAGCCCCACCGGTCGTCGTGCGTCCCTTCCCTCCCAGGTGGGCGAACGAACCACTCGGGACGCACGTGACGCGACGTACGACAGCAGTGTGCACCGCCCCTAAGTTCCACCGAAGCCCGCTGCAGAGTCGAAGGCGCCTCCGGCCGTGCGCCAGCCGTGACCGCCCGGTGTTTCCAACGTGCTTTCAGGATCGCCCTCAGAGCGGCCGAACCCCCGTAACGACAGGCCTCAGCGCAACTCCTTGTTCGCCTCCTGGGTCGATGACCGCTGTGTTGTCATGGTCGGCAAGTGACGACTCGTGCCGTCACGTGGGGCCAGAGGCGGCTCGGTCGTGATGGCGTGTCCGCCTGGGGTCACCGCGTCTTGACTGGTTCGTTTGCAACGCGTTTGCAAGACGCCGCTGTAGGCCGACCGCTACCGCGGTCCCCAGGGCCGACGTGCTCGGGGTCGTCTGGGCCGGCGACGAACTCGCCTGCGGTGGCCTCTGCGTTTCAGGCGGATCAGGTCGCGAGGCGTTGCGAGCTTGTCCCTCGTCGGGGAGAGCTCAGCGGGCTGGGTCCGCCAACTCGCTGACGCGCCGCGGCGTCAGCGGAAGGATGAGCGGCTCGTTGGCACGGGCGGGCAACGCGTCGCCGACCGCGTTTGCCACCGCGGCCGGGGCGCCCACGATGCCCGCTTCCCCCGCCCCTTTCACGCCGAGCGGGTTGTCGGGGACGGGGTGCTCGACGATGACTGGGAGAATCCGGAGTGGATCGACTTCGCGATCCGCTGCTTCTTCGATCGTGCCGCGTAGCGAATCGACCGCCTCATCACCCGGTTCACGGCGGTGGTGTGCGCCACGATGCTCAGGGTCTTCCCGTTCCCGGCGGGCATCAGCGAGAGGCGGCAGGATGACGCTGTCGAACGTGTTGGCCTGCCGGATCTCTCCACCAAGCAGCAGCGGCTCGAAGTCACCCGCACGCGTCGGCTTCCACCTGCAGCGAGAGAAGACAGACGCCTAGCTCAGGCGAGACGATCGTCGGTTGGATCCCACTCGGTCCATGCCTGGGCGGTCGGCACCCTCGGCTTGGTGACCCGGATCCGGACTGTTTCCTCGATCGGGTCTTTCGCCTCGTAGCGCAACGTGACGTCATGCGCCCCGGGGTCAAGCGCATCGACCGACCAGAGTGGGCCGCGGCCGATCTCCTCGCCGTCGACGAGCCAGACGAGGTGCTCGTCGGGTCGTGCTCCACCGGGCCGTTCCGGGTCGGTGACGTGTCCCTCGAGCTGGACTGGTGTGTCAGCGAGCACACGGTCGCGGCTGGCGGGACGGGCGATCGTCAGTGAGGGTCCAAGCAGCGGGAGGCTGAACGTTCGGGTCGCCGCGCCCGCGGAGCGGAGGCCGTTCGAGTAGCCGACGACGAACCGGCACTCGGTCCCGCCCGGCAGCTCGCTTACTTGCAGACGAAGTCGTTCGGTCGGTGGGCCGATGTGGATGGTTTGGAAGCGTCGCTCGCCCCACTGGTAGACGACGGTGACGAATGCTCCCTCGTATGGCTCGCTCATCTGCAGGCCGAGTTCGTACGGTCGCTTGCGATCGGGTCGTGCGCGTGGTGCGGTCACTCGCAGTCGTGGTGCTGGCGGGATCTCGGTCTGCCAGAGGACCAGGTCGTCTCGTCTGAGACGAACCGCCGTTGCGTCGGGTCGCAGCTCGATGTAGGCGAGCAGCCGGAATCGCTTTGCGTCGCCTGGGTCACAGTCGATGTCGGGTGTCACCTGAGCAAGCTCGCGATGCAGCACCCGTTCGTCGGGGTTGAGGAGTTCAATGACGACGTCGCTTTCCTCGATCACGGGCCACTCGCGCACGTTTGTGGTCGAGCGGCAGCGGCGGGGTGTGAACCGTCCTGCGCGGTCGAGTCGGCCCGCGATCACCAGGTACTCGGGCGTTTGTTTCTCCGGCATGGGCTAGCTTCCGATCCGGTCCCAGAGCCGCTGCCAGCGCGCCGGCATCGGCCACGTGTTGTTCGGAGTCCCGCAATAGGTCATCACGTCGAACACGCCTGTGCCGGCGAGGGTCAGCGCGACGTTGCGGGTCACATCGAAGGGGACGTCGGTCAGTTGCGCGTTGTTCGGCCAGGCGCTTGGTGCGTCACCGCCTTGCGCTTGCTGTCCGTTCGCGCACATGACCCCCACGTGCTTCTGGTTGAGGCAGTGCGAAAGCTCGTGAGCCGCATAGGGCCCATTGGCCGGCGGTGTGAAGCAGGTGTTGCTCGGAATGTCGTACGCCTTGCCGACGTGGAACGCGCCGGGGATCAGCACCCAGATCGCGCCGTCGTCGTCGGGGCAGTCGGCGCCGAGCCATTCCCAGAGCGCCTCCCACCAGGAACAGTTGTGCCGATCGTCAAAATCGTCGAGCAAGTCGTCACGGTCGCTATCGCCCGTTCCTCCTGGGTTTTGCACGCCGACACCCGCGAGCGCCGAAATGTTCGCTGTCGGTGTTGGCAGCAACGGCACCGCGGTGCGGAGCGTGTCGAAACAGGTCTGCGCAGTCGGGGTGCTGCCGCCCCAGTTGACACGGATGTAGCGCAGCTCAAGCGTTCGTCGCAGCTCGAACAGGAACGTTCCCGTGCTTGTCGTGGCCAGGTCGCTGTAGCCGGCGAAGGTGCCGCTGGCCGAGAAGCCCTGTACCCGCACCTCGATCTCGTACCAGACGCTGCCGGTGCACCAGGCGACCGGAATCAGGAAGTTGAGCGTGTCGTTCGTCAGGTTCCGCTGCGGATTCGCGGGCACGGTGATCGATGCCCCCGGTGTTGCCGCCATCGGCGAGCTGCCGTTGGCCGCGTCAAACCAGCCGGAGGTCACCGCTCCACGGTGGACACGGATCCGTCCCGTTACGCCGGGCACAGCGTTTGCGCCCCAGCCGGCAAGGCCGTGGTTGATCGTGACGCGCACCACGGTCGGCTTCCGCTCGGCAAGCCGCACCGAGGCGGTCGGGGTCTGGATGCTCTGGGTCACCTCGACAGAGGCGATCCGAAGCCGCGGCCGCTTCGCGGACACGATCGTCACGTCCGCTGTCTGCGTGCCACAGGGCCCGGTCGCGGTCAGCCGGTAGGTGAACGTCGCGACCGCGGCGTTACCCGGCGGTGTCAGGCCAAATGACGCAACGGCCGGGTCGATAAGTGAGCTCGAGCCGCCGAAGGTGGGGCCGCTGGCGGAGGTGCGGTCGATCCGGACGTGCTCGGCGTTTGTCACCGTCCAGCGCAGCATGATCGGGTCGCCAGGCTCGATCGCCGCCGAGGACGCCCAGTTGGCGGTAAACGACGCAATCACCGGAACGCCCGCGCGCAAGTGGTTGACCGGTGTCGCTGGAGGGCACTCGCCAAACAGCGGCACGATCGGGAACGCCTGGTGTGCGCACCACAGCGAGCTGATCGCCTGGGCGAGGTCGTTCTGATGGGTCGCCCACACGTCGTAGGCGGCTATGTAGGCGGCGTCGCCAAAGCCGACCTGCCCCGACGAAACGTCCGCGGGGAGCGTCAGCGTAATGCGCCGGTTTGACCACGAGCTGACGGTCGCTGGGCGGCAGCCGTGCTGCGTGGGGACGAGCACAACGACTCCCGGCGGCTGACTGTTGCCAAATCCCTTCCCGTTGATCGTGATGCTGTCGCCGGCACATGCGCCCGTCTGTGTGATGCCCGTGATCCCGTCGCTCCAGGTGACGGGCGAGGGTCGTGTCGGGGGCAGGGCGTCGGCGCGTTCCTTCAGCAGTCGCAGCAGCGCGAGCAGACAGCGGATCCGTTCGATCATCTGCCAGTCGATGTACTCGATTTCGTCCTTCCACCACGGATAGGGGTGATCCCACTTCTCGGGATCCCAGTGACGCCGTTTGCGCAGCTGCGCAAGCAGGTCGTCGATGATGTGTGGCAGACCCCCCGGGTCGTCAGGATCGTGCGGCCCGTGCGGCACACCACCATGCGGCAAACCACCGGGCGGCAGACCACCGGGCGGCAGACCCCCGCCGGGTAAGCCAGGCAGGCCGGCTGGGCCGCCGCCACCAAGCGCGTCGGCGGGGGGTGCTGGTGGTGAAAGCGAGCGGACGCTCATCGCGGTTGGGGCGACCCAGTAGAGTCGGCCAAGCTCCGCGAGATCCTCGAGGCGGCCGATCAGCGCCGCACGACCCTCGTGCTCTGACGCGGCGACAAGGCCATCCAGCATCCCGGCAGCGACGCTCAGCGCCGCAAGCGCGTCGATCGCCTCTGCCCGCGCTTCGGGCGAATCCGAGCCAAAGCTAGCCGCGACCGCGAAGGCGAGCGACGCGAGCGCCTCCTCATCAACAACCGACGCCCCCTGGCCGCTCTGTTCCGCGACCAACCCGTCGCAGCCGCAGTCGGCACCCGACACGGTCGCGAGCCGCTCGACCGCGCCCCGCACCGTGGGAACCGTCGCGACGATCTCCCCGACCTTCCGGCGCAACTCGCACCTCGCATGCCAATCACCCGCCACGCTGCGCTCGCCCAACACCGCCAGCTCATCCAACCGGCGCACCGGATCGGTTAACCCCAAAACAAAGCGCTCGAACAGCTCGGGATCCGCGTCAGGCGAGCTCGCGGCGAGCTCGCGGACAAAGGCGCTGATCGTGCGCCAGCGTCCGATAGGGCCTATCTCAAACGACTGCGCCGGCTTTTGGCGATCGGCGCGTGCGGCCTGACGGCGGCGTGCCAACACATCACCTCGAGAAGGTCCCACGGGACTATGGCACTCATGGACTGTTTCTCCAAGGTCACCCCCCCCGCGACCCCCGCGCGATGCTGAGGCGTTATCTTCAGTAGCCCTGCGTTCAGGCCGAGAGCCCGTAAGGAGCCGCGTGTCGTGAATGGGATGTTGACCCACCGCTTCTCGGGTTGGTCAAGCGAGGATCTCGCCGTCTCGCACAGCTTCCACCACGAGTTTGCGCCGGCGGCCGCCCTGTGCGAGTTCTCCTTGACCCCGGCGAGCGAGAACGATGATCAGGCCGGCACCAACCTGGGGTTCCTCTCCTACACATACACCGACCCCGACGGAACGCCGCACGAAGTACCTATCGACTACGGCTCCCGAGTCTCCGTCGTCGCACACAACCGCATGACCCGCGTCGACTGGTACATGCGGATCTACAAGGTCAACTCGGCGGGGCTGCTCAACGTCTTCTTCTGGGACTCGGTCTGGTAACGGCGCATGCAGGCACCGTTCATTTCCGGCGCTGGCGAAGCGCCCGAGGTCACAAGCTCGATCGTTGTGGCTCTATACGAGCCCGACTCCGGCCGGGTCATGCATCTGCACACGGTGCATATGCACGAGGGCTCGCGTGAGGTGAGCCAGTCGGACGCGGTCGAACAGGCGCAACGGCACGCGCAGACGCTCGGGCACGAGCCAGACAGACTAGGAATCGCCGTGTCCACCGACGCCACCTACGGACAGCAGCCACACCGGATCGACCCAGCCACGGGTGGATTCGAGCCGCTCGACACGCCCGAACGCGCGCTCTAGCGTCAAGCCTGTCCTTTTCCGGCAACGAGCTAGATCGGCGTCCACCAGCCGAGCTACAGGCCGGCGTCGGCCGCGTGGTCGGAGCCGGGCTTGCCCTGGCGCGCGTTTGGGTTGTCCTCGATGGCATCCCGGGTGCTGCAGCGACCGTGGTGACGCCGGTGGTGTGTGTTTCGGTGACGAGGTAGTGACTGACGAAGATGTGGTCGATCAGCTCCGGGCGGCCGCGGTAACCCGGGTGAAGCGCTGGGTTTGAGGGGGGCGAGGTTCCACATGCGGTCGCCGTCGCCGTCGTCGGGAATGTCGAATCCGTCCGTGTCGATCTCCGAGCCGGGTGGGCAGTTGAGGATCAGTGTGGTGGCGGCATCGACCTCGTCGTTCATGTCGCCGGTAAGCAAAACTGCCATCTCTCGACGTCCGCCGGCGAGCAGTCCATCGAGGTGCGAGCGTAGGGTGGTTGCCTCCGATGCCCGGCGGTAGAGGGCGTAGGAGGCGTAGCGTGGCCTGGTCAGGGGGCCTTACGCTGCAAACAGCGGCTCGGGGACACCGACCAGGCCGGGGCGCAGGGCGAACACGCTGCCCGACAGCGGGTAGCGCCCGAGCTGCTCGGGGGTCATGTTCTGGCGCGAAGTGGTGATATAGAGAACGTCGAGATCCGGCCCGCCAAAGATGCAGCTCGTCGGCTGCGGCACGGGCATCTCGACCTCGTGCGTGACCTCACCGTCGGGGGCATATCGCACCACTCGACCGGCGCCATGCTGCGCGCTCCAGACGCCGCCCTCGGCGTCGACCGTCAGCCCATCCGGGAAGCCCCCACTGCTCTGGTCGACGGTCGCAAAGACTCGCCGAGCCGAGAGGACGCCCGCGTCGGAGTCGAAGTCATAAGCGAAGATCGCGTACCGGAAGCTCTCGCAGAAGTAAAAGCGACGGTTGTCGGGGCTCCAGCCGAGCCCATTGGCGCAGACCACCCCACCTTGGAGTCGGCTTAGCTCGAGGCCTGGGTCGAGGCGGTAGAGCGAGCCGGAGGGCTTGTCCCACTCGACGTCGTTCATCGTGCCTGCCCAGAAGCGGCCTCGATGGTCGACCTTGGCGTCGTTGAAGCGGTTGCGCGGCTGGTCTTGCTCGACGCTCATGAGCAGCTCAAGCTCGCCTCCAGGCTCGTAGAACGCGAGCTGCTTGGCGAAAGCGAGTACGAGCCCAGCACCGTCCAGGAGGCCGATGGCCATCACGTTCTGGCCAAGCACGATGCTCTGTTCTCTCCCGCTCTCCGGCTCCAGCCGGTGGATACACCCGCCAAGGTTGTCGGTCCAGTAGAGCGCCTGTTCGCGTACGGACCACATCGGCGACTCGCCGCAGGTCGCCGCGACCCGATGGACGCAATCGCCGTCACTCGACGCGATTCGGATGCGGGTCACGTGGCCACTCCGGAAGAGCGTGTGCGGTCCGTCCTCATCACCGACTCGAACAGGTTCTCGACAGGCGGGACGCGGACACGCGGCCGGCTAGCTCGACGCCGCCTGGACGACCAGCCGTGCGGCCTGCTCGACCGAGAGGACGTCGGTGTTCACGACGAGGTCGTACTGGGTCGGCAGCTCCGCGTCGATGTCGTAGAAGCGCTTCATGTAGTCGGTCCGAGCGGCATCGGCGCGCTTGATCTCGCGCGTCGCGCCCGCCTCGTCGAGCGCCCTCGCCTCCCCGATGCGCTGCGCACGTGTCGTCGGTGATGCTGTGATCAGAACACGGAGCGCTCCCGGCCCGCGCGGGACGACGTGCGAGGCAGCGTGCGCGACGATCACCACGCGTCCCCGGGTCGCTGTCTGGGCGATCGTCTCCCGGATCAACGCCCGTATGTCGTCACTGCGCTGGGCGTCCTGAGCGGCCGAGCCGCCGTGGGCGACCGCCCACGCCTCGCCCCCGTGGCCGAGTGCCTCGACAAGACGGGCGGCGAGAGACTTGCGCCGTTCCTCGTCCGCGACCTCTTCCGGGTCGATCCCGCCGCTGGCGGCCGCCCGGGCGACGATCTCGTCGTCGACGCAGAGAAATCCAAGAGCCTCGGCAACGAGACGACCCACATCATCGCCCCCCGCGGCCGTTGCGTAGGAGATGCACACGGCGCTGCACGCCATCGCCTCGACGCTACGAGGCAACCCGTCCAACGTCAAGCGCATGCCCACCGGATCGGAACTAGCACGTTCGGAAAAGCTGAGCAGAGCTCGCCACGCGGACACCCCACAAGTTTCCCGCGAGAGACAGACCTCGCGGCGGTCGGTTTGTGTCCGTGCCCGTCCGCGGCCTTCCTTGACCGCGAGCGCGCGGATCCGGACGCGAGGCCCCCGGCCCGTCGACGCTCACGAAAGGGCCGCGGGAGGCCACAGAGAGACACTCCGTGACCCCTGCGCAAGCGCCTTCGCCGTCCGCGTGTTTGCACGGCGTTTGCAGACATGCTCTGGAAGCACCTGAAACGCGTAACTACCGGGTTCAGCGCAGCTCCTTGTTCGCCTCCTGGCCCAATTGCTCCCGTGTCGGCGGATGGCGGCGCGTGTCGCCGGGCCTCTCCTGACGCGGCGTCGAGACCTCCCGCCCGTGCCAGCCGGTGTCGGCTCGAGGCGGCCGATAGCGGCCGATGCGACAAGCACGGGACACGCACGGCGAACGGCGAGCTTTGGGCGTCGTCGCTTTACTCGCCCTGCATTTCCCAAACCCACGCTGTCCAGACGGCATCTCGCATCTCTTGGCGCGTGTACCGGCCGTCGATCAGCAGCCGCGCGGCACCCTTGTCGCGCGACGCGACGATCACCGTCACCTGACCCCAGCCGAGGTTCCGCCCGCGTACGTGCTCGTAGCCTCCCGAGCCGATGAAACGTGACTGCTCGTTCATCGCCAGCGTCCCGTCGGCCACGCTCCCGTCGCCGAACCTCCAGACGAACGTGAGAACCGGCCCGTCGCCCGTGACTACCACCGTCCCGTCTGGTTTCTCCGACGGCTGCTTCTCGGTCGCGTCGTACGTCCCGGCGAGGCAGCCGAAGTCCTTCCGATCCCGGCGCCGTCGCCACCACCACACGAGCGCGCCGACGACAGCCGAGGCGATGAGACCCGCGATCACGCCGCCGAGGAGGTCGCCCCATCCGACGCCCCAGACGATCTCGCCGTTGTCGTGGCTCGCGACCAACGCCCATGTCAACATGTGGCAAGCCTAAGAGCGCCGGCGGACAGCCCGCCCGCGGCCTCCCCGAACCCTCGACGCCGGGGGAGGCCTTCCTGCCTGGTCGCCTGATGGCCAGAGGATCGCTTTCACGGGACTGGACGAGCCCGGGCTCTACGTCATCAACGCCGACGGCAGCGGGGAGCAAAAGCTGACAAATGGCACGGAAGGACGCCCGTTCTGGTCGCCCGACGGCCGGAAGATCGCCTTCACGAAAATTGCTCGCGCTCGACATCGACGACAGGGAGGCGCTGCTCCGGGCGATGGAGGACTGGTGCCCGCCGGAGCTCAGGAAACTGCGGGCCGTGCTGCTCCAAGAGCACGTCGGCCGAGTGCGGGACGGTCTCGTCTAGCCAGCCCTGAGTGATCGAGCCGACCGTGGCCTTCCCTCCCCCGTCTGGGGTAGAGCAAGGCCTAGACCAACGGCCCGTGTGGAGCGTGCGGCTCTCGCCGGATACTTAGTCCGCGCGCCCATCGGGGGCGCCATTAGAGGCCGCAGGGCCCGCCAGACAGCCGGGGGATGGATGGCTTCCGGCGGGCCCGTGCGGCGGCGGTTCGCCGTCTTTCGTTCCGGGGGAGGGACTCGAGTTGACGACGCCGCGAGCGGCAGTCTCGCACGCCGTGCCTGCGAGCGACTCCCCCAAAAGTGGTGATATTGACGCGCGACCACGTCCGGCAGCGCAGCGCGAAGGCCTCTAACTGACCCGTTCGTGTCAACGACAAGACAACTGAGCGGCCGTATTGTCGATCGCGTTATGACACTCACAGATCTGATCATCGGCTCGGCCCCGATCATCGTGCTGTTGTTCTCGCTCGCCTGGAGAGGCCTTCCGACGCTGATCGAGTGGCGGCGTGAGCGGAAGTACCAGGCCGAGTGGTACCGGACGATTGGCCAGTCCCACGTCTGGCGATAGCCCGAAGGTCTCTAGCTGGCCCCAAAGACGGCGCAGAGGCCGCCTCGTAGGTTTCGGCACCGCGTCGCATCTCGGTCGGAGGTGTGCGGTCTCAAGAGACGAAAGGAAGACGCATGTCGCGCACGGCCGTCCGTGCAGCTAGACCAGATTGGGGCACATTCGTGCCTCCCGCCCGGCCCCAGTCGGCCGACATCAACTTCGTACTGCTTGCCGTCCTGGCAGCCTGCGTCGCGTTCTGGGTATTGGTCGGCCTCACCGTGTACTGGCTGATCTAGAGCCGGCTGAGGTCGCCCACGACCCACTCGCCGTCGTCGTCGAGATCGAGCGGCGCTGGATCAGTCACACTTCCGAGATGGCCACCCGCCTGAACGTCGGCGGTGACGTCGAGCAGGCTCTGGAAGACGTGGGCGTCCCGAGCTACGTCGTTGACGCGACGGGAATCGTCCGCTGGCTCAATCCGGCAGCCGAGCGGCTTCTCGGCGACGTTCGCGGTCGCCAGTTCACCTCCGTCATTGCACCTGAGGACAGGCCCGCCGCCCGCGAGCGATTCGCTCAGAAGATGCTCGGCACCTCCCCGGCCAGCGAGGCGACCGGCCACCTCGTCTCGACCGCCGGGACGCGGGTGCCCGTGGAGGTCAGCTCGGTGCCGCTCAAGAATGGTGAACGGGTGGTCGGCGTCTTCGGACTGATCGAGGAACGCCCCGACGACAGCCCACCGCGCCACCTCCCTATCTCACCCCCCGTCAGGTCGAGGTGCTTCGTCTTCTGGAGCAGGGCCGCTCGACGAAGCAGATCGCCGCCGAGCTCCATCTGAGCCCCGAGACGGTCAGAAACCACGTCCGCCGTCTCTTCCGAGCCCTCGGCGTCAACACCCGACTCGAAGCCGTCGCCGCCGCACGGGCCGCATCACCCGACTGAACGAAGCAGGCTCGCTCAGTCGGCGTCGAACGCGGCGCACCAGTCCTGCGACCACAGACGCGGCTAGCGCATTCATTCGGGCTCAAGTCGGCTGAGGTCGCCCACGACCCACGCCGTCGCCGAGATCGCCACGCGGGTACGTCACCCGAAGATGGGCACTCGCCCCGGTCAACCTGGGCAGCCTTGCCGATGACTGCCGCGCACGATGCGAGCAGTGTCCAAGAACGATGTGGGAGACCCACCGAATGCTCGGTCAGAACAATGAGGTTGAGCTTGAACGTCTCGCTCAGACGCGCCGCCGCACGGCGAAGCCGCGGGCACCGCGGCTTGTGGAGCGGCGGGCCAAACGCCTGCCGCTCGCATTCCGCCTCGCCGTGACCAAACTGAGGGCGCTCACGGGCTGAGGAGGGATCGGGAACGAGCGGGAGGTCGCCTAATCGTCGTCGAAGGGTGCGCCCCAGTCCTGCGACCACAGCCGCGGCCCGACCAGACCGCCCGGTGGCCCACCCGCACATGGCTCGTGCTCACACAACTCGTGCTCCGGCCCATTCCCGCCGACCGTCCACGCCGAGCCCTTGCGGATCCGCCAGCCGCACCGGCCGCACCTGACGATCCCGAACGGCACCTTCTCCTCGAGAGACACGAGCTTCCGAGCAGCACCCCGCGTGTGATGGAGCGTTGCCCGGTTGCAGCGGCGGTGCTCTGGGCCGGCATAGCGCGAGCGGTCACCATCGACATGTCCGAGATCCCATGGTTCGTCGGGAACGATCGGCTCGTGGCAACGAGCGCAGGCCACGCCTCCGCTGGCAACTAGGGGAGTCCAACGGCGGCGGATCCGCTGATGCTGGTGCCCATACCCACGATCCGTTGTCTTCACAGGCGCATCAGCCTCGTGGAGAGAGAAACGCTGACTGCGCGGGTCACGCGATGGTTGTCGACCTAAAAACGAGACTCTGTGGACGGGCGATGCGCCTTCCGTCAACGTCTCGCACGGCATAGGCTGCCGGGCGATGACGCTCGGCAGGCACCTCGTGGTGTCGCTGGTGGCGCTTGCAACGGCCGCGTTCGCAGCGGGGTGCGGCGGGGACGACGGCGGCAACGATGTCATGCGTGCCACGCTCACCGGAGACGGTTGCCGGTACCAAGGGGACACGACGCCCGCCCCCGGGCCGTTCACCGTCGAGGTTCGAAACCAGACCAGCGAGCTTGCCAACTTTCAGCTGATCCAGTTGCCCGAGGGCACGAAGCCCAAGGACATCGAGGGCTGGTTCAACAAGGCGCGCCAGCAGTACGAGCAGACGGGCAGGTTCACCCTGCCACACATCATGTGGGTGTCCTCCACGCTCGTCTCCCCCCATGCGGCGAGCGAGCTTCCCGGCAATGTGTCTCGGGGCAGCAGGTTGGCCGTCCTCTGTGCATCCGCGAGCAGTTCGGACGCCAAGAACAACCCGCACTTGCAGCTGCTCCCGTCCCGCGTCATCGCGGCCGCTGAGCTGGACGTAACGCCCTAGGGCGTCTTGTGTTGTCTGGCTGGTCACCGGACGGTGAACGTGGCTGGGAAGTAGCGGCGGATGGTCGGCCCTCCGTAGAACACGCGGGGTGCTGCACCGGCCGGGGCCTGGGAGGAAACCGCGGCCGGTGCGTGTCGGAGGAGGACGACCGCGGCGAGAGGTTCGGCGGGCTGGTGGTCGCGGAGCAGGCTGACCTCTTGCACGATCGCGGAGGTGACGCGCTCGCAGCCGTTGGCGTGCGGGGTGGAGTGAACCGTCCAGTGGCCGAACGACGCCTTGGTGCGGTACGTCTTCAGCCAGGAGGGCGCGTCGTCAACGACGCCGCCGGCCACGATCCATTGGCCGTCGGTGAACGGCATCGTGCTCAGCCCGGTGACGGTGCCGATCACCCTCTCCATGTCGTGGTCGACCACGAGCGGTGTGGGCTTTCCGGGTAGGAGCCGGAGCGAGTGGGGCCAGTAGAGGGTGCGGCCGGGGCGTGTCCAGGTGGGGTCGTCCCAGCGGTCGGCGTCGAGGATGGGCGCGAGCTTGACGAGGATGTTGTGGCTCATCGCTTCGCCCGCTCGAGGAAGATGGCGTCGCCGCTCTCGTTGACGAAGTAGGCAGCGATGGGGCTGAACTGGGCGTCGATCTCGCCGCGGTTGACCCTGTAGACGGTGCCGTCGCGTTCGTCGGTGACGATGCCGAAGCGGCCGAAGGCGAGGTGCCGGCGTTCGAGTTGGTCCCAGCCTGCGCGGTGCGCGGTGTGGATCCGTTGTTGGCGTCGGGCTTCGGTGCGGGCGGCGGGGTCGGCCTCGTGGGTGGGAAGGCGGACAGTCCTCACGACCGGCTGTCCTCGGACTCGGCGGCGGGCCTGATCCACTCGCCCAACGCTTCCGGCGGGATCCGGAACTGGCCGCGCTGTCCGGTTCTGTAGCCGTGGAGGTCGCCGCGGACGAGTGCCCTTCGGACGGTGCTCGGTGAGACACCGGTGAGGCGTGCCGCGGCCTCAACGGAGATTGACCGCGACACGCCCGGCACCGACTCGGAGGGTGAGACGACTTCGCGCACCTATTGCATTTTACTCCGATGTCGGATTATCTGCTCGCCGGGCCGCTGGACAAGACGACGATCACGCCTCAGCCCGCCTCGTCCTGTCGGGCTGGCGCTTAGTAGGCTCGCCCGGCCTACGACGAAAGGGGTGCGAGATGGAACGTGGCCGGCTTCTCAAGTTCGGCGGCCTCGCGGCGGGCATCGTCCTGATCCTCTTCGGTATCGGATCGCTCTGGCTCAGCATCGATTCGCGGATGACCGTGCAGGACGAGCTCTCGGCGGAGAAGATCGTCGGCTCGCCGGACATGAGCCCCGAGGGGATCACGCCAGCCGTGCAGGAGGCAGGGCTCGAGGACGTCGTTGAGATCCCCGACTGCGATGTCGCGGAGGAGGAGATCGACACTGGCGACGAGGCCCGCTGCTTCGCACAGTACATGCGCATCCATGCGCTCGAGTCGTCGGGCGGCAAGACCTACGCGGAGATGGGGCGCTTTGTATCCGCGGACGACCCCAGCAATCCCGCAGGGACGAGCGACGAAGCCGCAGCGCTGAAAGACGAGGCCGGCAAGCCGGTCGCCAACGCCGCCCGCAACACGTGGGTGACCGAAACCGCCCTCTCGACCGCGCTCAACATGTCCTACATGGCCTCGCAGCTCTCGCTGTTCGGCATCGTCGTCGGCATCGCGCTCGTGCTCACGGGCATCGGGCTCGTGATCCTCGCGCTCTCCGTCTTCGGCAGGCAAGACCCAGCCGCAGCGTCGTAGCCGGCTCCATCGTCAGGGCTCTCCGCCCGGCGGGGGGCGGGGAGCCCGAGCGACACGATGGATCAACGCCTCGTAGGTGAGCCGAGCCCGACACGCTGCTTATCCACCAAAGGGCTTCCCGCTGTCGCCAGACATGCTCCTGTGGGAGCGTCGCCCGCAGCTCGAGCGGTGCGGTGTTCGGCACCGACCCGGTCAGGGCGCTGCTCGCGAAGGAACGACGGCAATAGCTCTATATCCGAAAGGACATAAAGCTTTTCGTCGGGGTAGTCGTGTACACCCCGTGCACCCACGCCACGAGCCCACCCGTACCCGCCGGTACCCTGATTTGGCTCAACCATGCGGTTGGCCCCTTGGCTAAACGGTGCTCATGCGCCCGGCAAGAATCGACCTTGCGCACGCGGTTTAGGAATCCGGAGGCTGTCGAGAGGATCCGCGTGGAGGGCGCTCCGGACACCGTGGACAAGCACACCGCATGCACCGTGGCGCTCGACGGGCCGCGAAGCCCGCCCTAGCGCAGCTCCTTGTTCGCCTCCTGGTCGAACCACATGGCGAAGAGCACGAACTGCGTCCCGGAGACGAGGAGCAGCGCGACGAGCACGACCGTCGCGGTCGTGATCTCGTTCCCCCAGAAGATCCGCGAGCACGCGACGATCACTCCGAGCACGAGGCCGACGAACGTCATCAGCCCGCCGAGCGCATAGAAGAACACCAGCGGATGGAAGTCGCGGATCACGTACTTCTGCATCATCCGCCACCAGAACCCCTTGAAGAGCAGCCACGCGATTCGCGGCGCGACGCGATGGATGCGGATCCCCGACCGCTCGCCGACGTTGTAGATCGGCCTCGAGGGCACGTCCCGCACTCGGGCGTTCTGGACATTCAGGTGGACGAGCATGTCGTTCGGGAAGCCGTAGCGGCGATAGAGGCGATCCAGGTCGAGACGCCGAAGCGCCGTGATCGAGACGGCGGTGTAGCCGGCCTGCGAGTCGGCCACGTGCCAGTAGCCCGACGCGATCTTCGTCAGCAGCGAGAGCACCGCGTTGCCGAGGTAGCGCGAGCGCGGGATCAGAGTCCAGGCCTCGCCGCTGAAGAGCCGGTTCGCCTTCGCGTACTCCACGTCGCCCCTCGCCACCGGCCCGACCAAAGAGGCGAGCTCCTCGGGATCCATCTGGTTGTCCGCGGCCATCACGCACGTCACGTCGACCCCGAGGTCGCGACAGCGCGCGTACCCGGTCGCGATCGCCGCGCCGACGCCTCGGTTCTTCTCGTGGCGGATCACCTCGAGCCGCTGGTCGCCGGTCGCCCGCGCCCGCTCGGCGGTGTCGTCCGACGAGCAGTCGTCGACGACGACGACGACGTCGACGAAGTCCGGGATCCCGCTGATCGTCTCCGCGACGAGCAGTGCCTCCTCGTAGGCGGGGACGACGACCGCGACGCGCTTGCCCTCGACCACGGCGCAGGCTGCCTAATGCCCCTTCAGGTGAAGCTGCCACGTTCCTCGGGCGCGAGGAGCAAGCCAGGCTAGGACGCAGGGAGCCCCTATACCAGCAGGTATCGGGGCGACCGAGGACGACGCATGGCGCCGCTCATCGCGAGCGAGGCGACCTGGAGGGCATTGCCTGAAGGGGCACTACGCGGAGGCCGCGCTCCTGCGCTGGATCCAGGGGTCCGCGACGATCGCGGCGAGCCCGCCGAGGAGCAGCCCGATCAGCCCGCCGACCGCGGCGGCGTTCCTCCTACTCGTCGCAGAGGCCTTCCGCGCCGCGGCGGGCAGCACGATGCGGCTCCGTTCGACGTTCTCCGCGAGGGAGAGGAGCTGGCGCGCGCTGGTCAGGTCGCTCTGGATCGAGGCGCGGCGGCCCTCGGCGCTGTTGATCGTCGCGTTGGAGTTCGTCGAGACGAGGAGCTTCTCCGTCAGCGAGAGGGGGCTGTCCGGGGCCAGAGCGAGGTTCTGCTGCTGGGTCGCGATCGCGATCCGCCTGTCGACCTCCGCGAGCTGCTGCTCGTTGTTCGCGATCTGCTGCTCGAGCTCGGTGATCTTCTCGACCACGTACGGGGAGACCTGCCCGATCACACTCGCTGCGAGCGAGTCGGCGGCCTTCGAGGCCTTCGCCCGGGTCGGCGCGAGCACCTGGATCGTGACGAGCGGCGAGAGGTTCTTCGGCTGGCCTGCGGTGGTAACGGTGCTCGTCGTCACGTTGCCGCGGAGCTGTCCGAGACGCATGTCCGCGGCGCGGGCCGCTTTCTCCAGCGCCGCCTCCGAGCGGATCGTCTCGCTGACCGTCTTCGGGTTCGTCGCGAGGCTCTGGATCTGACCGGCTCCGCCCGGCGTGAAGGGTTGGCCCAGGTACAGCAGCGTCTCGGCCTTGTATACCTGCGAGCTGCCGAGAGAGACGAGGATGCCGAGGATTACGCCGGCGACGAGACCGCCGACGGGAAGCCACCACCGGGCCGCGAGCCGCGACCACGCCGACCGGAGGTCGACCTCGCGCTCGGCATCGGGGTCGACGACGTCTGTCCGCCGCTCGCTCACGGGGCCGCGACCCTACCAGCGACCCAGGCCCACTGGGCCCGGAGCCCTTCCTCGAGGCCGGTGGTCGGCCGCCAGCCGAGCGCCCGCTCGGCCTTCCCGACATCGGCCCGGGTCCGTCGGACGTCGCCCGTCGCCGCCCCGTGACGCTCGACGGAGAGTCGCGCGCCGGCGATCTCCTCCGCGAGCGCGATCGCTTCGGCGAGCGTCGCCTCCTCGCCGCCGCCGACGTTGTAGACCTCGCTCGTGCCGCCGCGCTCCATCGCGGCGATCGTCGCGTCGACGGCGTCGCCGACGAACGTGAAGCTCCGCGACGCCGACCCGTCGCCGAAGAGCCTGAAGCTCCCGCCGTCGGCAAGGGCCTCGAGCAGGGGCGTGAACGCCATGTCGGGCCGTTGCCGGGGGCCGTAGACCGTGAAGTAGCGCACCCCGACCGCGTCGAGCCCGGTCGTGCGACCGTGCGCGTAGGCGAGGTGCTCGGCGCAGAGCTTGGTCACGCCGTACGGTGAGATCGGGCGTGGGAGCGCGCTCTCCGGCGTCGGGTAGCTCTCGGCGTCGCCGTAGACGGACGACGACGACGCGTACGCGACGCGCACCCCGTGACGTCCCGCTGCCTCGAACACCCGGCCGCTCGCCCGGACGTTTCGCTCGACGTAGTCCTCGAAGCCCGGCCCGAAGCTCGCGCGCACGCCGGGCTGCCCGGCGAGATGGAACACGCCGTCGACCCCAGCGAGCAGGTCGTCGAGGTCGGCGACCAGGAGGTCGGCCTCTAGCACGTCGAGGTCGCGCGCGTTCTCGCGCTTGCGCTCAGGGTCGTAGTAGTCGGTGAAGGAGTCGACGCCGACGACGTCGTGCCCGGCGGCGAGCAGCGCCTCGGAGAGATGCGAGCCGATGAAGCCCGCGGCACCCGTGACGACGTACCGCATCCTTACTCCACGGTGCCAGGCTCGACGGCGACAGGCTGGGGGAGCTCCTCGGCGAACGGGACGAGCTCGCCGTTCCCGTCCTCGACGAGGCAGAGGTCGGAGAAGAAGCGTGTCATCACGACGCCTTCGCGGAACTCGCCGAGTCGCGGCTCCGGGCGCTCTCCTCGGGCGAGCGCGAGCGCGAGCTCCGGGTAGCGGCTCCCGGCCGCGAGCGGCAGCGGGAACGCGCCGCCGAAGCGCGGGTTCACGTCGGTGACGGGGAGCGTCCCGTCCGGCTCTCGGAAGCACTGGATGTTGGCGGGGCCGACGATCCCGATCGTCTCCGCGACGCGGGCGCCGTGCTCGACGAGCTCGCGATCGGCGAGCGAGCGGCCCTTGATCGACTCGCCGCCCTTCGACTGGATCATCGACCGCGGGATCGCGTTGAGGCAGCGGCCGTCGACATCGCAGAAGACGTCGACCGAGAACTCCGCGCCGAGGCACCGCTCCTGGACCATCGACTCGACCGGCGTCGTGCGTAGATGGAACGCGAGCTGCTCCGCGTCGTCCGCGCGGTAGATGTGGCGCGAGCCGAACCCCTCGCGCACCTTGACCAGCAGCGGGAAGCGCGCGTCGTCCGGGACCTCGTCCGGAAGCCAGCTCCGCGGGCTCGGGATCCCGTGCTCCTCGAAGAAGACGTGCGCGAGGTACTTGTCCCCCATCGCGCGGCAGACCTCCGGGGAGGGCGCGAGCACGAGCGCCGGCTCGAGGGCGGTACGCGCGGCCGAGACGATCTCCTGGTCGAGGTCCGTCAGCGGCACGACGAGCCGCACGTCGTGCTCCGCGACGAGCGCGGCGAGCGCGTCGACGTACCCGGGGTCGCGCACGGGCGGCACGAGCGCGCGATGGTCGGCGTGGTAGAGGGCCGGTGCAAGCGCGTCGAGGTCGGCCGCGACGGTCGTCGCCCCGGCACGGCCGAACGCGCTCACGATGTCGACGCGCTGTCCCGCGCACGTGAAGAGGACTGCGGTCACGACGGGAGAGCGTAGCGGCGCCCCCTGCCTCACTCGTACCAGCAGTCGTACATCGTCTGGCGTTGCGTCGCCGTCGGTCGCGCGGTTGCCTCCCAGACATAGACAACACGCCCGTGCACGTCGAGACGCAGCTCGATCTGCCGACCGGCGGTGCGGAGATACTGCTTCGCGAGCTCCGCGGCCTCGCTGTCCGACTTCGCGATCGCGACGTGGACGCCGTTGCCCTCGACACGCGTCGCGAGCGCGCCACCGCGCGGCCGGCTCGGCGATCGTGTCTCCGTCCAGGGACTCGATCGTCAGGAGCTTCTCGCGTCGGAGGCACTTCTCGGTCAGCTCGAGCGCCGTCGGCCCGTGATGGACGGACCGGTACACGAGCCAGCCTCCGAGCTCCGCGACGACGATCACGGCGACGATCACGCAGGCGGCTCGCAGGTAACGCCACTCATCGGAGGCCGGAGGAACGCTCACAGCCGGGACGCCGCGAAGAGGAACGGGACGGACACGACCGCGAGCGCCGCGAGGCAGAGGAAGAAGACGGGCGCCAATCCGCCGATAGTGCAACCGCAGTCCGTCGAAGGCAAAGCCGAAGCACGCCGCCCAGGCGGGGACGGCGGTGAGCATGAACGAGCCCTTCACCGTGTCCCCGTCGGCGCGTGGGGTAAGACGTCGCGAAGTAGAGACGCCCCTGCGAGTGCGGCGAGCGGCAGCAGCGCGACAAGCTGACGTTCGGTCGTCCGGCCCGGATGGCGGACCGCGAGCGCAAGCAGCGCGATCCACCCGGCGACAGCGAGCAGCGTCAGGGGAATCCCGACGATCGACATCGTCACGAGCTGGTGCGAGGTGCTCTCCGTCGGCGTCGCCGTCGTGACGCCCCAACGCCACACGCCGAAGTAATCGCCCCACGCCTCGTCGTAGGCGAGCGGCGCGAACTGGTGCGAGAACTTGGGCCGGTACGGGTGCGTCACGACGTCCGGGAGACCGCCACCGACGAAGAAGCCGAGCGGTCGACGCGACCAGACGGGCTCCTCCGGGTGCGGCCTGGCCGAACACGGCGCTGTGGTAGTGGGTCACCTGGTGCGCATACCAGGGGGCGGGCACGAGGACGGCGACAGCGACGACGACGCCGAGCGCGGCGAGCAACGTGCGGCGCTCTCGCGGTCGGGTGAGCGCCGCGACACGCAGCACTGCGATCGACGACGCGCGAGCGTCCAGAGCGTCCAGGCGCGGACGAGCTGCGCGAGCCGAGGGCAAGACCGAGCGTCGCGCGACGAGCAGCCGATGGTCGGGTCGACGAGCAGGCGCGCCGCGAGGACGAGCGCCGCCGTGGAGAGCAGCATCGACAGCGGCTCGGGGTGGAACATCGCGGCAGACTTGAAGACGACGGGCGAGATCGCGAAGAAGACGACAGCCGCGAGGTGCAGGATCTCCCGTCCGGGCCAGAGGAGCCGGACGAGCACGAGGAGCAGGAGCACGAGTGTCGAGACCGCCGCGAGCGCGTTCGGCCAGCTGGCCGACCCGTTCGGGGTGGTCGAGCCCGAGCCAATCGCCGAGCTCGAGGCCGACGCCGCCGACGGCGAAGAAGCCCGGGCGGTGTGTAGTAGCTCCCGGTCCCGGCCGGGAGATGCCCGTCTGCACAGGCCCGCGCGCGTAGTCGAGCGCCTCCTGCGCGTCGTAGCCGGCGATCGCGGGATAGACCGGGCGTTTCGAACCGCGATGACGGCCACCGCCGCGATCACGCCCATGTCGCCATGGGGCGGCGTCCCGGCGTGATGCCGACCCTGCATCGCGAGCGAGAGTATTCCCGTCCGGTCCGAGAGTCGAGCGCCGATTCTCGATCGCGCTCCGCTGGCGTCGCCCGAGGTCAGAGAATCAGGAACGGCAGCTGGACGGCGACGAAGAGTGCGACGGCGGCGGACGTCAAGACAGCGCCCCCGCCGCCGCGAGGACGCAGCGCGTCGACGACGAAGCCGAAGGCGACGCTCGCCGTGGGAAGCGCCATGAGCAGATATGTCCCCTTGATGGTGTCGCCGTCTGTCGACGGGTACGACACGGCGAACAGGGTGAACGCCGCGGCGACGGCGAGCGCCGCCAGCGGCAGCAGCCCGATCGCCGTCGAACGCCGTGCGATCGCCAGGAGCCCGAGGGCAACGATCCCCCCGAGCGCGAGCACCGAAGGGATGAGGCCGATGACGGTCTGTCTCGCGCGCACGGAGACGACACTCGGGGGGAGAAGCTGGCCCGGGCCGGGTGGAGGCGGACCGTCCCAGGTCAACGCCCAGTCTCCCCACCAATCCGCATAGAGATGGGGCACGAGCTCGTTCCGGAACAAGGGTGTGACGGGATGCTCGACCGCGCGCAGCGCGCGCGGCCCGAGGTAGAAGCTCGCCGAGCGCCGGGCCAGGATCGATTCCGGCGGCGCCGCCCGGTTGAACGCGAGCGCGCTTCCATGCGCGAGCTGCTCGTTCAGGAGCCAGGGCGCGATTAGCGCAAGGGACGTCGCGACGAGGACCGCCAACGGCATCCATCTGCGGCGGTTCAACGCGTTGAGGCAGGCTGCCACCGCCACGGCGCCCAGCACCGGCAGCGCCCACGCCCTGGTGAGTCCCGCCAGTCCGAGTAGGACCCCTGCGCCCAGGCTCGACCAGATCGTCCAGCGCGTGTGCAGGGCATGGACCGCGATGAGCACTCCGCCCGCGGCCAGCGCCACAGCGAGGGTCTCGGGGTGGTACATCGCAGACGCGCGCACCAGCGCGGGCGATGCCGCGGCGAACACGAGCGCAAGGAGGTGCAGCGGCCGCCGCTGGGGCCAGAGTTCGCGCGCGAGCAGGAGGACGAGGATGCAGACCGCGAGCCCTGCCGCCGCCGCGACGAGCTGGCCCGGGCGCTGTGGCGGACCCCAACCGTGCTCGATCACCGCGCGCCGAAGCACTCCGACTAGCGCAAACCAGAGCGGCGGCGTGTGCCAGACGCCCGAGTCGTCCGCGGAGGGGAGCCGGTGCTCGTCCGCGAGAGTGGCCGCGTACTGGTCGTTCGCGTACGCGTCGTATCCGCGCAGCCAGTCGTAGTGCCACGCGTTCCACACGAGCAGAGCTGCCTGCGCGGCCAGCACACCGACGACAGCGATCCAATAGTTGCGAGCCGTCCGCTCAGTACGCACAGTCGTAGGTGGCCTGCCGTTGGGTCGGGGACGGGTCGCGCAACCAGAGAGCCACGTATCGGCCGCGCACGTCGAGACGTTGGCCCGGATCACCCGCGGTGTAGCCGACACGGAGGCGCTCGACCTCGTCCTGGCTCGCCGCGACGCTCAGCGTGACGAGGTTTCCCTCGACAATGGTTCGGAGTGTGCCCCCGTGCGCTGACTGCGCCAAGGGGTCGCCGGTCGTGTCCTCGATCGTCAGCCCTTTCTCACGTGTTAGGCACCGTTCCATGAGCTCGAGGACGGTCGGGTCGTCATGGGTGAGCGACCACCCCGCAGCGACGACGACCTGCGCGCCGACGAGGACTGCCGCGACGGCGAGGCCGAGCCGAGCGGCCCGGGTGTCGGTCAGCGGTCGGGGCGCCAACCCCCGCCCTGCGCCCTTGTACGTGCCGCCGAACAGCGCGAGCGGCGTCCGCAGCAGGATCTTCAGGTCGACGAGCGGCGAACGGTGCTCGACGTACCACACGTCGAACTCGATCCGGTCGTCCCATGCGAGCGTCGCGCGGCCGTTCACCTGGGCCCAGCCCGTGAGGCCCGGGCGCACGTCGAGCCGCCGGCGCTGGCGCTCCGAGTACCTGTCGACCTGGTAGCGGAGCGTCGGCCGCGGCCCGATCACGGACATGTCCCCCCGGAGCACGTTCCAGAGCTGCGGCAGCTCGTCGATCGATGTCCGCCGGAGGAGCCGCCCGACCCGCGTGATCCGCGAGTCGCCGCGATCGACGGCGTACCCCGCGCCCGTGTGCTCCGCGCCCACGCTCATCGAGCGGAGCTTGAGGAGCCCGAAGTCCTTCCCCTCCCTGCCGACGCGGGTCTGCCGGAAGAGCACGGGGCCGCCGTCCTCGAGCTTGATCGCGAGCGCCGCCGCGGCGAGGAGCGGGCTCGTCAGCGCGAGCCCCACGCCCGCGAGCGCGACGTCGGCGGCGCGGTTCATCGCGTGGCCGCTGGGTCCCAGGCGGCCGGGACGCCGCGCCTGACGTAGTTCCACAGGGCCTGAACGGTGGCCCAGGTGACGTACACGTAGTACCGCGCGAGCGGGACGCCCGCAGCGAAGGCGGCCAGCACGGCGAGCTGACCGGCGAGCGCGAGGACGTACGGCCAGCCGGCACCCACGAGCACGAGGCTCGACCCGAGCAGCGCGACGTGGAGCAGGCCGCTCGCGTAGCGGAGCACGCGGTGCGAGAGGATCGAGACGAGATATCCCGGCGGAAGGCGGCGGAGGAGCGCCCCGCGAAGCGCGATCTCCCAGCAGTGCTCGAACATCCGCACCTTGCGCGCATATTCCGCCTCGTTCGTCGGGGTCGGCCGCTCGAACGCCTGCGCCGCCGGCTCGAACACCGCACGGCGGCCGTTCTGCACCATCCGGTACGGGAGCGAGAGGTCGTGCCCCCAGCGCGGGTCGACCTCGACGTAGTCGCCGCGCCGGAGCGCGTAGATCGCGCCGTTCCCGCCCGTGATCGAGCCCAGCCTCGACTCCCGCTCGCGGAGCCAGAGCTCGTAGCGCCAGTAGAGGCCCTCGCGGTTGTTCCCCTCCGCGTCGGCGAGCCGGAGCGCGCCGCACGCGTAGGCGATCTCCGGGTCGGCGAGCGTCGCGACCAGGTGCCGCAGCGCATCCGGCGCCCACGTCGCGTTCGCGTCGGAGAACGCGACAACGTCGCTCGTCGTCTCGCGCACGGCCCGGTCCTGCGCCGCGACCTTGCCCCCGCGCGGGCAGTCGAGCAGCCGCACGCGGGGCTCGTCCTCCGTGACGCCCTCGACGATCGCGTTCGTCCCGTCCTCCGAGGCGTCGGACGCGACGACGATCTCGAGTCGGTCGGCCGGGTAGTCGAGAGCGAGGAGGTTCTCGAGCCGGCGGCCGATCACCGCCTCCTCGTCGTGCGCAGCCACGACGACCGCCACCGACGGCGTCCACGCTGGGTCGCGGGCGACGGGGCGGCTCCGGATGCGCGCGAGCGCGCCCGCCGCGAGCGGGTAGCCGACGTGGGTCCAGGCGAGGGCGCCGAGCGCCCCCCAGAAGAGCGTCTTTGCCGCGGACACCGGGCGAGTGTAGTGCCCCTTCGGGCGAAACGGCCTCGTTCCTCGCACGGGAGGAGCAAGTCAGGCTAGGACGCAGAGAGCCGCGATACCAGCAGGTATCGGGGCGACCGAGGACGACGCATGACGTCGCTCGTCGCGCGCGAGGGACCTGAAGGATATTGCCTGAAGGGGCACTAAACCCCGGCTCCCGCTAGGCTCGCCGCGCGATGAGCAAGGCTCCCGACGGCCGCCCGATCCGCGTTCTGCGCGTCATCGCGAGGCTCAACATGGGCGGCCCCGCGCTGCACGTGACCTACCTCGCGCAGGGGCTCGCGGCGCGCGGCTACGAGACGACGCTCGTGGCAGGGGACGTCGCGCGCGGCGAGGAGTCGATGGCGTTCGTCGCCGATCGCGCAGGCGTCGAGATCATGCGGCTGCCCGGCCTCTCGCGCGAGCTCTCGCCCGTGCGCGACGCGGTCGCCGCCTGGCGCGTCGCGCGCATCATCCGCCGCGTCCGCCCGGACGTCGTGCACACGCACACCGCGAAGGCCGGCGCGATCGGGCGGGTCGCCGCCTTTCTCGCTCGCCCGTGGCGGCGCCCCGTGGTCGTCCACACGTTCCACGGCCACGTGCTCCGCGGGTACTTCGGCCACGCGGGCACGCTGCTCTTCCGTGCGATCGAAACGGGCCTCGCCCTCACGACCGACCGTCTCGTCGCCGTCAGCCCCGAGGTCCGCGACGAGCTCGTCGCGTTGCACGTCGCGCCGCGCGCGAAGTTCTCGGTCGTGCGCCTCGGGATCGAGCTCGAGCCTCGGGTGCGGTTCGACGGGGATCCGGCGGAGGTGCGACGGCGGCAGGGGATCGCGGCGCACAAGTTCGTCGTCGGGTGGTTCGGCCGGATGACCGCCGTCAAGCGGACGGACGACCTTCTGACGATGCTCGCCGCGCTGCGCGAGCGGGGCGTCGACGCGCTGCTCCTGCTCGTGGGCGACGGGGACGATCGCGAGCGGCTCGAGCAGCGGGCGCACGACCTCGGGCTGGCGCGCTCGTGCCTCCTCGTCGGCTACCAGGAGGACGTCGCGCCGTGGTACGCGATCTGCGACGCGGTCGTGCTCACCTCGGTGAGCGAGGGCACGCCCGTGACGATCATCGAGGCGCTCGCCGCCGGCCGGCCCGTCGTCGCGACGAGGGTCGGCGGCGTGCCCGACGTCGTCGACGAAGGCGAGACGGGCTTCCTCGTCCGGCCGCGCGACACGCACGCGCTGGCCGAGCGACTGGAGATCCTCGCGCGCGACCCCGAGCGGCGCGCCACGATGGGCGCCACCGGGCGCGAGCGGACGCTCAGCCGCTACTCGGTCGAGCGCCTCGTGAACGACATGGACGGGCTCTACCGGGAACTGCTCGACACGACGTCGGCCACGAGAGCGCGATAGCGACGGAACGCGACCTCGCGGTCGGCCTCTCGCTCTGCCCACTCCCGACCCCGCTCCCCCATCCCCTCGAGGCTCAATCGGCCTTCGACGACGTCGCGGATCACGCCTGCGACGAGGTCTGGGCGTCCCGGAGGCACGACGATGCCGCAGCCGACCTCCTCCACGAGCCTCGCGGTCTCGCTGTCCGCGTCGGCGGACACGAGCACCGGCCTGCCGACGGAGAGGATCCCGTAGACGCGGCTCGGCACGACGAAGCCCGACAGCCCGCGCGCGAGCCCGACGTAGTGGAGGTCGCCCGCGGAGAGCGAGAGGGAGAGGTGGCTGCGCGGCTGGTAGTCGAGGAAGCGGACGGTCGAGGTCACCTCGAGGCGCTGCGCGAGGCGCGTGACCTCACCCTGACGCGCTCCGGACCCGATCACGACGATTCGCAGGCCGACGAGGTCGCGCAGGAAGGTCGCCGCGCGAACCAACGCGTCGAGATCCTGGGCGTGCCCGATGTTTCCCGAATGCATCACGACGAACGACTCGTCGAGGCCGCGCTCCGCCGACCACTCGTTGTGGCGTGGGCTCGGCGTCAGCTCCGCTGTGTCGACCCAGTTCGGGATCACGGCAACTCGCTCGGCAGGTGCCCCCTTGTCCTCGAGCCGCAGCTTCATCGTGTCGCCGATCGCGACGACGCGGTCGGCGCGCTTGAGGTACAGCGCGACGAGCCGACGAAGCGCGCCCAGGAGAATCGGCTGCTGGAGTCGCTTCACCCGCTCGGCGATCTCGGGGAAGACGTCTTGGCTGATGACGAGCAGCGGCACACCGAAACGGCGCGCGACGACGAGCGCGACGTCCCCGATGATGGGCGGATCGGTCATGCAGAGAACCAAGTCCGGCCGCTCCCCGCGCAGCGCTGTCAAGGCCGTGTCACCGAGGTAGCTCCCGTAGTTCGACGCGCGCAGGTGGAGCTGTGCGCGGTCGTAGGTCGTCGACCGGACCCGGACGATCCGCACGCCGTTCCTGGTCTCCTCCTGCGGCAGGTCGTGGCCGCGCAGCTGTCCCGTGACGACGGTCACGTCATACTCCCGGGCGAGCTCCTCGCAGAGCTGCGCGAGCAGCTGCGCGGTCGCCTCGATCCCCGGCCAGTAGTACTGGTTCAGCACGAGGATCTTCGCCGTGGCGACCCCGGTCATGGCCGGAGACGCTAGATGAAAGACAGATCTGCGTAGGCTCCGTCCCGTGAGCGGGCGGTTGCGGATCCTCGTCGCGATCCCGGCCTACTGGCCCGCGCACGCGTTCGGCGGCCCGGTCGAGGTCGCACGGGGGCTCGTCTCGCGCCTCGTCGAGCGCGGTCACGACGTCGAGGTGCTGACGACGACGCTCACGGACGTCGGCGGACGCCCCGACCGCCGGACGCGGATCGAGCTGCTCGACGGCGCCCGGGTGACCTACCTCGCGACGCCGTTCCGGTACCGCTGGATGGGCGTGACACCGACCCTCCCGCTCGCCCTTCGGAAGCTGCCGCGCCCGACCGTGGCGCACGTGATCGGGTTCCGCGACCCGCTCACGACGGTCGTCGCCGGCTGGTGCCGGGCGCGGCGGATCCCCTACGTCTTCGAGCCTGTGGGCATGTTCAGGCCACGTCTGCGAAAGGTGCGCGTGAAGCGGGCGTTCGACGCCACCCTCGCGCGCGGCGTCGCAACGGGCGCAAAGCTCGTGATCGTCTCGTCGCCGCGCGAGCGGGACGACGTCGTCGCGTGCGGCGTCGACCCTGCCCGCGTCCGCCTGCGCGGCAACGCCTTTCCCGAGCCGCCTCCTGCGACGGACGCCGACCCGCTCGCAGGGGTCGTGCCGGAGGGCGCGCCGGTTGTGCTCTACGTCGGCCGGATCGCAGCCGAGAAGGGCATCGAGCACCTCGTCGCGGCGGCTCGCCGACTACCCGAGGCGCACGTCGTGCTCCTCGGGCCGGACGACCGCCACGGGACGATGTCGGCGGTCAGCGCCGCCGCGTCGGATCCTCGAACCGCGGGCCGCGTCCACCTGCTGCCCCCGAGCGCGGGCCCGCCCTTCGACCTCTATCGCCGCGCCGACGTCTTCGTGCTCGCCTCGGGTGGGGAGAACTTCGGGCTCGTCGCCGCCGAGGCGGCCTCGGTCGGGACGCCGGTCGTCGTCTCCGACCGCACCGGCGTCGCCGCCTCCTTCGCCGAGGGTGAGGCGCTCGTCGTCCCCTACGACGAAGCCGCGACGGTGGACGCGGTCGCGCTGGTGCTCGGCGACCCCGCGCTCCGGTCGAGGCTTGCGGAGGGCGCGCTCCACGCCGCCCGGCGATCGACCTGGGACGCTGTCGTCGACGAGCAGGTCTCGATCTACAAGGAGGCTCTCGCGCTCTGACGCCCGGCGACCCGGCGCGCGACCGCGACGAGGTTCTCGATGCTCGGCTCGTAGCCCCAGCCGCGCACCAGCTCGCGCGAGGCCCGTCCTGCATCGCTGCGTCGCTCCGGATCGGCGACCAGCGCCTGGAGCGCGTCGGCCGCGGCATGCGCGTCGTCGGCCGGGACGAGCGTTCCGTTGCGGCCGTCCTCGAGCAGGTCGAACGCGGCCCCGACCCGGTCGGAGAGGACGAGCGGCAGCCCGCAGGCGGCCGCCTCGTTCACGGCGACCCCCCACGGCTCGTGCCGCGAGAGCAGCGCGAAGACGTCGGCGATCGCGTATCGCTCGACGACGCGCTCCCACGCGAGCTCGGGCAGCACGACGAGACGGACGACGAGCTCGGCGGCGAGCGTCTCGAGCCGCTCGCGCTCCGGTCCGCCGCCTGCCAGGAGCACGACGACCCGCGGGTCTCCCAGGAGCGCGGCCGCTGCGATCAGCGTGTCGTGGCCTTTCTCCGGCGCGAGTCGCGCGACGGAGAGCACCGCGACGTCCTCTGGGCCGAGGCCAGCCTCGGCCCGCAGTTCCTCCCGTCGAGCGCGCAGCCGATCGGCCTCCGCCCCGAACCGGTCGGGGTCGATCGTGTCGGCGAAGATCGAGATGTGATCGGGATCGACGCCGCGCGCGAGCATCGACTCCCGCGCGAGCGTTCCCACGACGAAGACATGCGAGGCGTTTCGTACCGTCGTCGGGACGACCGCTCCCTTGACCGCGCGCCGCCAGCCCGCGCGGGCGTCGCGCTCGTTCGACTCGACGAGGAGCACGTACGGAACGTGGTGTCGCCTGCACCAGGCAACCGCCGCCTGCGAGGCGAACGTGCTCCAGCCCGAGACGACGACGACCTCCGGAGCGCGAGTCCTCGAGCGCGCCGAACACGTCGAACGAGACAGGATAGTCGTGGCGGAGGATGCGGTACGCGCCGGGAACGCGCCAGCCGTCGAGGACGACCGCGCGGTGTCGCGTGTCCGTCGCCCAGGCCCGGCGCTGGACGCTGCTCCCGGCGTAGATCGCGGTCAGCTCGAGCTCGGGGCGATCCGCGGCACGGTCGAGCATCGCCGTCCGATAGGGCGCCGGCTCGGGCAGGACGAAGGTGACATCGACCGGGGCGTCCGTGCCCGCCCGGAGCCACGACCTCGCGGCGACCTGCTCGGAGCGCGCCTCGTTTCGTGCCCGCAGCCGCCGGAGCCCGTCGATGGGGAGCGTCGGATCGAGCCGCAGCGCCCGTGTCGCGAGCCGCGCACGGTCGCCGCTCGACACACGTGCCCGGGCGAGCGACCACGCTGCGGCCCTCCGCGCCTCGTCGCCCCCGTGGCGGCGCTCGAACCCCTCGACGAGCCGTCCGAGGGCGTCCGCCGCCGCTCGCACGGTCCCGTCGGGCAGCGGAAGGCCCGCGCCGGCGAGCCAGGCGAGCTCTGCTCCGCCTCGTCGAGCTCCGGAACGAGAGCCGCGATCTGTCGGAGCGCGACCCGGCGCTGGCACTCGCGCTGGAGCGCCGCCCGTCGCGCGGACGCCTGCGTCTCGTGCTTGCGATACAGGACGAGCGCCTCGTGGACGTTGTCCCCGTCGGCGACGTCGAGCAGTCGCGCCCAGAGGTCGTAGTCCTCGCTCTCCGCGAACGACGGGTCGTAGCGCAGGCCGTGCTCGTCCAGCACCGCCCGGTCGACGACGACCGTCGGAGTGGAAGAACGGCGACGAGAACAGGGCCGCCCACCGCACGGCGCGCGCGCCGCCGGGCATGCGGTGGACCGTGCCGAGGCGCCCGTCCTCGTCGAGGTCGATCATCCCCGAGCCGACGACTGCGCTCCCGCCCGCTCGTAGGCGCCCGAGCGTCGTCTCCAGCCAACGCGGCAGGGCGACGTCGTCCGCGTCCATGCGTCGCCAGGTACGTCCCCGCGGCGGCGTCGAGCCCGACGTTGAGCGCGCCGGCGAGGCCGAGGGGAGCGTCGTTGCGGACGACCCGGACACGGGGGTCGTCGACCGCGCGGACGAGCTCGCCCGTCGCGTCGGCCGAGCCGTCGTCGACGACGACGAGCTCGAGGTCGCGCTCCGTCTGCCCGAGCACGCTCGCGACCGCCTCCTCGATCGTCCGCTCGGCGTCGCGGGCTGCCAGGACGACGGACACGAGGGCGGGGGCCACGGCGCGGTGAGGGTAGCCTGCGCCGGTGGCCGAAGCCGCTTCCGACCTGCGCTTCGACCTCGTCGTCGCGACGGTCGACCGGACGGACGAGCTCGGCTCGCTCCTCTCCTCGCTCGACGCGCAGACCCATCGCGCAGTCCGCGTCGTGATCGTCGACCAGAACGAGGACAACCGCGTCGAGCGGGTGCTCGGCGGGCACGCCGGGCTGGACGTCCTGCGATTGCGCTCTCGGCGCGGTCTTTCGCACGCCCGCAACGCGGCGCTCCCGTCGCTCACCGCCGACCTCGTCGCCTTCCCCGACGACGACTGCGTCTACGTACCCGACCTCCTCGCGCGCGTGGCCGAGCGGTTCGCGGCCGACCCGGGGCTCGACGGCCTCGCCGGACGGCCGGTCGCCGCCGACGGACGCACGGCGGGTCGCTGGCCCTCACGGACGCAGCGGATCCGCCCGGAGACCGTCTTCCACACCGCGATCTCGTACACGATCTTTCTCCGACTGAGCGTCATCGGCCGCGTGGGCGGCTTCGACGAGCGGCTCGGGCTCGGGTCGGGCACGCCGTGGAGCTCCGGCGAGGAGATCGACTTCCTCGCCCGCGCCCTGCACGCAGGGGCACGCATCGAGTACGACCCGTCGCTCGTGGTCACGCATCCGGTCAAGACGCCGTCGCCCGACGAGCTCGTCGCGCTCGGGCGGCGGGACGGAGGCAGTCTCGGCTACATCCTGACGGCCAACCGCTATCCCGCGGGGACGATCCTGCGGCTGCTCGTGCGGCCGTTCATCGCGGCGGTCGCCTTCGCCGTTCTGCTCGACGGCACCCGCGCCCGGTTCCAGCTCGCGACGCTCGGCGGCCGTCTCCGCGGGCTGGTCGCGGGACGCGCCCGCCGCTGACGCCTACCCGGCGAGCGCCGCGAAGAGCTCGGCGTGGCGGTCGAGCCAGTCGGAGAGCGCGAAGCGCTCGACCGCGCGCGCGCGGGCCGCAACCGCAAGACGGTCGCGGTCGGCGAGCACCGCGGAGACGGCCGCAGCGAGTGCCTCCGGCCGGGGTGGCTCGTCCCGCTCGAACCCGTCGGGATGCGGCACGCCGACGCCGGCGACGTCGCCGACGAGCTCGACGGTGCCGCCGCTCGCCGGGTACGCGACGGGGACGCCGCACGCCATCGCCTCGATCACCGCGGTCGGGCATGGGTCGTTCACCTTCGTGTGGAGCAGGACGTGGGCCCTGCGGTAGACGTCGGGCGCCTCGCGCTGCGCGTACCTCCCCTTGAGCTCCACGGCCGCGCCGAGCCCGAGCCGGGCGATCGTCGGGTCGGGGTCGGAGACGAGCCGTCCGCTGACGAGAAGCCGCGCGCTCGGGTGCTCGTCCAGCACGTGCCGGAACGTCTCGAGCGCGAGCTCGAGGCGGTACTCCTGAGTCTGGTCGCCGCCGAGCAGCACGACGGGACCGTCCAGGGGCACCGGCCCCGGGGTGAAGATGTCCACGTCGACGGCGTTCGGGAGGATCTCCCACGGGCTGTCGGGCACGCCGAGGAACGCGTCGGAGGAGCGCTTGCTGAACAGGCTCTGGTAGAGCACGTGGTCCGCACCGTGGAGCGCACGGCGGAGCGGCACGTTGAGCTCGTCGGTCTTGTCTCCGGCCCACCCCGGGTACGCGACTCCGTCCTGGTTGACGACGACCTTCGCCCCACGCCGCCTCGCGACCCAGAGGAGCTGTCGGAGGTCGCGCGGGAGGTAGGTCGTCCCGAGGTACAGCAGCGAGAAGTCGGTCGGCGTGTTCGGCCAGCGCGCGGCGAGCTTCTGGAGCTTCGCCGTGCCGCCGGCGACCGGCTCGCCCGCTGCGGGGATCAGATCCCAGCCGTAGAAGACGCGCAGCCCCGGTCGTGCGCGCCCATCCGCGAGGAGTCGCGCCCAGCGCGCCGCGGCACGGCCGTACCTGCCGACTCGCGCGGGACTCGCGTCCATCACGCGTCCGGGAGCGCCACGAACCCGTCGAGCAACGCGCGCCAGCGCGGCCTGAGGGCGTCGTAGGAGGTGTCCTCCGCGGTCGCCCGGCCCGCGGCGAGGACGGGCTCGAGCGCCGCGGCGGCGGCGCCGGCGACGTGCAGCGTCCATTCGACGAGACCGTCGACGTCCTCCGGCTCGACCATCCAGCCGTTCTCGCCGTGGCGCACGAGGTCGGCGGCCTGCCCGACCTTCGTCGTCACGAGCGGGACGCGCGTCGCCATCGACTCGAGCACCGCTCGCGGGCCGCCCTCGTCGCGCGACGCGACGAGGCAGACGTCGATCGCGGGATAGACCTGGGCCACGGCGTCGACGTCGGGAAGGAGCGCGTGACGGTACGGGATCCCGAGACGCTCCAGGCCTGCCCGGACATAGCCGCGCGCCGGGCCCGTGAGCAGCACGTGGAGCTCTGGCACCTGCTCGGCGACGCGCTCCGCGACCGCAAGCAGCACGTCCGGGCCCTTGATCAGCTTGGGCTCGAGCCCGTCGCCCCACCCGATGCCGTCCTTCTGGAACGAGCCCAGGACGAACGCCGAGTCCGGCAGGCCGAAGCGGGCGCGCGCGGCGAGCCGGGATTCGTCGTCTCGTGGGCGGAACGCGTCCACGTCGATCCCGATCGGGATCCGGTGCACCTTCTCCGCGGCGATCCCGGTCGACAGGACGAGCGCCTCCATCTCCCGATTGGTCACCTGGATGCGGTCGATCTCGCCGTGGCGCCTGCGCATGGTCTCGAAGCACGCGTCGAACTCGGGCATGCCCGGCGTCCCCGGTCGCCCGTGGAAGTAGGCGAACCCGATGTTGTTGCCCGCGCGCTCGAAGTCGTGCAGGAGCAGCGTGAACTGGCTCAGGTGGAAGATCGACTGGTTCGCGACGCCCCGCGCCCAGCCCCGAGGCCCGAGCTCGACGCCGAGCGACGTCGCCGTCCGCGTGAGCTGGCGCGCCTCGTAGGAGAGCACCCACTCCGCTGCCTCCTGCTCGACGAACAGATGCGAGTGAGGCGCCCATCCTCGAGTCGCGGAGTCCGACGGCGGCGCGCCGCAGCGGTCTCCCTACGGGTGCGGCGATGCGCCGGGCGTGCCGCGTGACGCTCATCGGCGGGAAACGTACTTGCGGACGCGTCCACTACCATCGCGCGAGCGTGGCGACGGACCTCAAGACGGTGCCGCAGCTCGACGCGGCGTCGGCCGAGCGAGAGCCTTCCAGCGCGACCGGCGCAGGGATCGCCGTCCCGCGATCGTCCTCGGTCTGATCGTGGTCGGCGTGTTCTGCCTCTACGCGCTCCTCGTCGACGGGTCATCGACGGGCCACGCGTCCACCCGGACGAGGAGCGCTACGTGATGGCCGCCTCGTCGCTGGTCGAGGGCGAGGGCCTCACGCTCCGCGGCGCGCGACTACGGCTTCGGGCCGCTCCTCGCGCTGATGCTCGCGGCGATCATCTGCGCCTCGCGGGCAGCGTCGACTCGGCGTACGACTGGTTCAAGGCCGCGAACGCGCTCCTGCTTCGCCCTGACCGCCGTGCCCCGTCTACCTCCTCGCGCGACGGCTCGTCTCCGCCTGGTGGGCCGTGCTCGCGGCGGGGCTGGCCGTCGCGATCCCGTCCTCGATCTCCGTCGCGACCGTGATGACCGAGAGCCTTTCGTACGTCGCCACGGCGTGGGCCCTCTACGCGATCATGCTCGCGCTCGAGCGGCCGACCGTCCTGCGCCAGCTCGCCGTCCTCGCGGCGATCGCGGTCGCGTTCCTCAC
>CAVOSU010000019.1:0-29915 GCA_963698935.1 uncultured Actinomycetes bacterium | reverse complement strand
TTCTGTGTCGATCGATTCACCATTCGCCCGGAGGCGTCATCGGCCGGCGACCGCAGCCACAAGCCTGGCGGTTGCTGCCTCGGGAGAAGACGTGGTAGATCGCATCCACGACCCATTCTCTCGTCCTCCGCGCCATGCGTTCACTGTAAAGGCAACTATGCGCGAGCCAGGCCGTGTGGACGAATTGACACAGAATCGGCACAGGCAAACGCTTGACAGAAAACGGTGTCTGACACCGCTCCGCGCCCACCGCTCTGCTAGGCTCCCGCGCTTCGCGCCGCGCACCGGAGCCATGACCCGCCGCCGGACGACAGCACGAGGGGGACGTCTCCTCATCCTCTCCGCCCTCCTGGGCCTCGCCGTGGTCCTCCGGCGAGCGCCGCACCAAAGCCAGGCCTCGTCGCCGGCCAGCCAATCGTCTTCCCGCTGATCGGCGACTACGCGTACACGATGAACTTCGGCGAACGCTCGCGGTCAGGGGCGACACGAGGGGATCGACATCGAGCACGTCCCCTGGCGAACGCCGGTCGTTGCCGCGGAGAGTGGGACGGTGAAGTGGTGGACGACGTCGTGGCGGGCCGGCTGCATGCTCTACCTGTACGGGAAGAGCGGCACGACGTACCTCTACATCCACCTGAACAACGACCTGACTGCCGCGTCGGAGGACAAGGGCGGCTGCAAGGCGGGCATCGCCTATGCCGTGCCGAACGCCGCGAAGGTCAGCGCGGGCGAGCAGATCGCCTGGAGCGGCGACTCGGGGGACGCCGAGGGCAACCACCACCTGCACTTCGAGGTTCACCCGAACGACGGGGCTGCCGTCAATCCGTACCCATACCTGAACGCCGGAGAGCGCTCCTCTTCCCGGGTCGGCTCGGTGCATCGTTCTCGCTCGGCCTGCGCGGCGAGCCCGTCGGCGCGGGCGAGGGCCTCCTTCGGCTCCGCGCCACCGCGGTCCGCTGGTGGCCGGGCGGCCAGTGGACCTCCCTCGTCCGGGACCGGGTCGTGACGCTCAAGGTGGCGGGCGACGCCAGCGTCGACGACAGTCTCGTCGCGGCGCTCCAGGCGCCGGCCCTCGAGACGCTGCAGGCGACGACCGGCGGCACCGTCACGGCGTTCACCGCGCGCGGCGTCGTCAGCGCGAGCGCACTGCGCGGAAAGCCAAGCGTGCTCGTCGCCTCACGCGTGACGCGCCCGGGCGGCCTCACGGTCGCAGTCGGTCTGCCGGACGGAACCGACCCCACGACCGGGACGATCGACGGGACCGACGGCACCGACGTGACGGACGGCTCCGAACAGCCGGACGTCGGCCTGCCGAACGGCGTGTGAGCGCCGTACGCCTCTACGCCGGTGCGAGCGCGCTGCGGAGGAAGTCGACGATCGCCGTCGTCGGAGCGCCGGGCGTGAAGACCTCGGCGACTCCGAGCCGCTTCAGCTCCGTGGCATCCTCGTCCGGGATCGTCCCTCCGACGACCACGAGCACGTCCCCCGAATCGTTCGCGCGGAGACCCTCTACGATCCTCGGCACGAGCGTCATGTGGGCCCCCGACAGAATCGAGATCCCGACGGCGTCGGCGTCCTCCTGGATCGCTGTCTCGACGACCTGCTCCGGCGTCTGGTGGAGGCCCGTGTAGATGACCTCCATCCCGGCGTCCCGGAGGGAGCGCGCAATGATCTTCGCCCCGCGGTCGTGCCCGTCGAGGCCCGCTTTCGCGATTACAACTCGAATCGTCCGCGCCACGCGGTCAGTATAGGAACGTGCGTCTCACAGTCATCGGGTCGTCCCCGGCCTGGCCGAACGCAGGAGGCGCGCACTCCGGCTACCTCGTTGCCTCGGACGGAAAGCGGCTTCTGCTCGACTGCGGACCGGGCGTCCTCGGCCGGCTGCGCGAACGCGAGCAGTGGCCGCTCCTCGAGTCGATCGCGATCACGCATTTCCACCTCGACCACTGGGGCGACCTCGTGCCCTGGGTCTGGGGCAGCTTCTACAGGCAGGGCCACAACGACGTGAAGCCGGAGCTCTGGGTCTACCGCGGCGGCCGCGCCTACCTCGAGGAGCTCGGCGCGCGACTCGGCTTCCCGGACATGTTCGACCGGACGTTCAAGGTGTCGGAATACGACGCCGAGACGCCGTTCACGACGGCCGGGTTCGAGGTCCTCCCGGTGCGGCTTCCGCACTACAAGCTCGAGACGTACGGCTTCCGGGTCTCGAACGACACGACGACGCTCGCGTACACGGGAGACACGGGCCCGAGCGAGCGCATCGCCGAGCTCGCGCGCGACGTCGACCTCCTCGTCTGCGAGGCGACGCTCGCGACCGGCGATGCCGACGGGGAGCCGCGGGGCCACCTCAGCGTCGACGAGGCGCTCGACGCGTACCGCGCTTCGGGCGCTCGGCGGCTGCTGCTGACTCACCGGCCGAGCGAGCTCGGCCTCCCCGACGGCCTCGACCTGGCCTACGACGGCATGGAAGTCGAGATCGACCCCGCCGGCTGACGAAGCGTCAGGCGTGTGAGCTCGAGGTCGCATCCACATTCTCGAGCAGTCGCGGCGGCGAAGCCGACGCCTTCAGGGATGTGCCCCGCCGCAGGCGGGGATCAAGCGGCGGAATCCGCGCGAGCGGATTCCCGCTTCGCGAGCTAGAACACAGGCTGTTCGCGCCAGGTGCCCCAGACCTGGCGCCAGGCGTCGCAGATCTCGCCGAGGGTGACGCCGTCGCGGACGGCGTCGACGATGACGGGCATCAGGTTGCGGTCGGAGAGCGACGCCGCCTCGGCGAGCTCGGCGACGTGACGCTCGACGGCGGCCGAGTCGCGGCGCGCCTTGAACGCCTGGAGCCGCTCGATCTGCTTGCGCTCGAGGTCGGGGTCGATCCGGAGGATGTTGAGCTCCTCCTCGCCGGTCGTGCGGTAACGGTTGACGCCGACGACGATCCGCTCCTCCGCCTCGACCTCCTGCTGATAGCGGTAGGCCGCGTCGGCGATCTCGCGCTGAGGCATGTTCTGCTCGATCGCGGCGACCATCCCGCCGAGCTCGTCGACTCGCCCGAACAGCTCGTAGGCCTCGGCCTCGAGCCGGTTGGTCAGCGCCTCGACGTGGTACGAGCCCCCGAGCGGGTCGATCGTGTTGACGACACCGGTCTCGTGCGCGATCACCTGCTGCGTCCGCAGCGCGAGCCGCACCGCGTCCTCGGTCGGCAGCGCGAGCGCCTCGTCGTACGAGTTCGTGTGCAGCGACTGCGTCCCGCCGAGGACCGCGGCCAGCGCCTCGATCGCCGTCCGTGCTACGTTCACAAGTGGCTGTTGCCACGTGAGCGACACCCCCGCCGTTTGGGTGTGAAAGCGCATCAGCATCGAGCGCTCGTCTCGCGCGCCGTAGGTGTCCCGCATCTCGCGCGCCCAGATCCGGCGGGCTGCACGGTACTTCGCGATCTCCTCGAAGAAGTCGAGGTGCGCGTTGAAGAAGAACGAGAGCCGGGGTGCGAAGGCGTCGACGTCGAGGCCCCGCTCGAGCGCCCACTCGACGTAGGTGAACCCGTTCTTCAGGGTGAAGGCGAGCTCCTGGGCGGCGGTCGACCCGGCCTCGCGGATGTGGTAGCCCGATACGGAGATCGGGTGCCAGAGTGGCATCTCCTTCGCGCAGAACTCGACCATGTCCGTGACGAGCCGCATCGACGGCCCGGGCGGGAAGATGAACTCCTTCTGGGCGATGTACTCCTTGAGGATGTCCGTCTGGATCGTCCCCCGGAGCTTCCCGCGTGGCACCTGCTGTTCCTCGCCGACGACGAGGTACATCGCGAGCGCGATCGCCGCGGAGGAGTTGATCGTCATCGACGTGGAGACCTCGCCGAGCGGGATCCCGCCGAAGAGGATCCCCATGTCCTCGAGCGACGCGACGGCGACGCCCTCCCGGCCGACCTCGCCGAGCGCGCGAGGCGAGTCGGAGTCGACCCCCATCAGCGCCGGCATGTCGAACGCGACGGACAGCCCGGTCTGCCCGTGGTCGAGGAGGTAGCGGAACCGCGCATTCGTCTCCTCCGCGGTCCCGAACCCGGCGAACTGCCGCATCGTCCATAGCCGGCCCCGGTACATCGACGGGTACACCCCGCGGGTGAACGGGAAGGCGCCGGGATACCCGAGGTCGCGCTCGTAGTCGACCTCCACCGTCTCCGGGGTCGCGAGCGGCTCCACCTCCGCCCCCGAGATCGAGGTGAACAGCTCGTCCTCCCGAATCGGGGACCCCTCGAACCGCGACCGCCAGGCCTCGAGTGCGCCGGTGCGCCGATCCTCCAGCCGGGCCATGGGACGGATGCTAGCGCTGCCCTCCCCCTGCCCCGAACGAGGGATCACACCACGGACGGGGGACGCCGACTGAGGGAGGGTGAAGAGGCTCGCTGCGATCACGGGCGCATTGGCGGGGCTGACCGCCTTCGTCGTGTTCCTCGCCCCGGCGGGAGCCACGTCGAGTGCCGCGACCTGCGGCTCCGGGAGCCACGGCTCCGCTGGCTACGCCTATGCGGGGCTCCGGTCGGAGCAGGTCGGCAGCGGCGTGCGCGCCACGATCACCGCGCTCCGCCAGCCGAGCGTCTCCGCCGGCCACGCGGCCGGCTGGATCGGCGTCGGCGGTCCGGGCGCCGGGCCGAACGGAGAGACCATGTGGCTCCAGACCGGCGTCGCGGCGCTCCCCGGCACGCCGTTGATGGTCTATGCCGAGATCACGCGCCCCGGGCGCGCCCCTTCCTTCGTCCCCCTCCACGAGGACGTTGCCGTCGGCGAGAGCCATCGGCTCGCGGTGCTCGAGATGAACGGCCGACCCGACACTTGGCGCGTCTGGCTCGACGGACGCCCCGCGACGGATCCGATCGTTCTGCCCGGATCGCATCGCCGCTGGCAGCCGCTCGCGACGGCGGAGTCGTGGAATGGCGGGGTTGCGACGTGCAACGGCTTCGGCTTCCGGTTCGAGCGGGTCGGCGTGGCCGGGTCGCTCGGAGGGTCGTGGCACCCGTTCGTGCCCGGGTACACGTTCCGCGACCGCGGGTACCAGGTGCGGCAGCTCAGCCCCACCCCGCGCGGCCACCGCACGCTGTCCGCCGGGTCGCTCGAGGCGTACGCGTTCGACGCCGTCTCGGCCTAGGGGCCTGTCAGGCGCGGACGATCTTGACCGGCATGCCGAGCCGCACGTAGCGGCGCAGCGCGAGGACGTCGCTGTTCCGGAGACGGACGCAGCCGTGCGAGACGGCCTGCCCGATGAGCCACGGCATGTTCGTCCCGTGGACGCCGACCACGCCGCCGCCCGGCCAGTCGGAGAGCTTCGAGTACCCGCTCGTCTCGAATGCATACGCGCCGAGGATCGGGTACTGCGACGGCACGAACGCGGTCTGGACGTAGAACAGGCCGATCGGCGTCTCCATCCCCGGCGCTCCGATCGCGACGGGGCCGGTCCGGCGGAGCTTCCCGTCGACGTAGAGCTCGAACTTGCGCGAGCCGCGGTAGACGACCAGCCACCGGTCGGCCGCCTTGAGCTCGACGGAGGCGGCGGGAATCCAGCCGCTGCGGCCGTTCGGTCGCCCGGGGATCTCGACGCGGTACCACGACGGCTGCCCGTCGGCGTCGCGGCGCGTCTCGAGCGCGAGGACGACGCGCGGCCGGAAGTGCTCGCGGAACTGGGTGAACGTCGTGATCACCCGCGCCGAGCGGTCGGGCTTGCTGCGAACCGCGACGCTGCCCCACGCCAGCGGGCCGGAGCCCACGACGTCGACGCTGGCGAGCGGCGAGAGCGGCGTCTTCGCGCCCCCGTACGCAGCCGGTCCGGCCACCGCAGCGCACACCGCCGCGACGACCACCGCTCCCGCAAGCACTCGCCTCATGTTTCCAACTGTAGTGCCGGTCGGGGGAGCGAATATGCCTCGAACGAGGGGTCCCGTCCCCCACCTGTGGCTAGTGCCCTGCCAGTCCCGGAAAGGCCGGCGGGGCCTTGCGGCCCCGCTGACCTCTCCCCCGAGGCGTCGGCGCTCCCGGGGCTAGCCCAGGAGCGCCGACCGAGTGCCGGCCCGGGGGATTCCCCTAACCCGTGACCGGAGGCTGGAAGACGCCGACAACACCGATGCGAGCAGTGTTGCACGCCTTCACGTTGGTGATATGGACGCGGATGATCCCGGCCTTCGTCGTCTTGAAGGCGACCCGGGCGACACCCTTGCCGTTCGTGAGCGACGCCAGCGAGACGCCTGCGCCCGTGAACCGCACCTTGACGCCCTTCACCGGGTTGCGCGAGCGCGTCACCTTGGCGAGGAGCGCGTGCCTCTGGCCGTTCGCCTTCACCAGCTTCGTGTTGATGGTGAGGACGCGGCACAGGTTCGGCTTCGGCTTGACGTGCGGCTTCGGCTTCGGCGTCGGCTTCGACGGGCGGCGTGAACCGGCGGGGTCAGCGCCGCGGGGACAAGCGTCTCCGCGCAGTCCCTGTTGTTCGCCGGGTTCGTGTCCCCACCGTCACCGGTGACCGTCGCGCAGTTGTCGTACGTGCCCGTCTGGGTCACCCGAGCGGAGAGACCGATCGTCCGAATGACGCCGGGGCCGAGCGTGCCGAGGCTGCAGCTGAGCAGCGCCGGCGTGACGGTGCAGCTGCCGTCCACAGGCTGCGTCGTGACCGCGAGGAACGTGACGCCGCTCGGCGCCGCGTCCGAGACCACGACGTTGTGCGCCTGGTTCGGGCCGTTGTTCTTGACGACCAGCGAGTACGCGATGTCCGCCTGGCCGTTCACGAGCTGCACCTGCGGCGTCGCGTCCTTCACGATCTGCAGGTCCATCGACTCGTTCCCGCCCGGGGGCGGAGGCGGCGGAGGCGGCGGAGGCGGAGGCGGCGTCTTGCCGCAGCCGACCTGGACGCTCGCGCTGTCGGAGTCCGACCCGCCGTTCCACGTGACGACCGCCGTGTTCGTCCGGCCGTTGTTGGGCGACGGCGTGCCGTTCGAGCACGTCCACCGCTCGTTGTACGTCGTCGTCCACGCGCCGTTCGTGAGGTCGCCGGTGTCGATCGTCTCGTCCACGTCGCCGTCGTCGACGACCGACGCGGGCGTGCCGACCTCGGTCGGGGCCGCCCACTGGATCGTTGTCGCGTCGGACGACACGAGCTCCCCGAGCCCCACGTCGCGGTCGCGGTGTTGTTCGGCACCTCCGAGCCCGGCGTGACGGTGTAGGTGCAGTCGACCGACCGTCCGCCGGGACCGTGATGTCGGTGCTGCCGCTGGCTCGTCGCAGTCGATCACCGCACCCGGGATCGAGTCGGAGACGTCGACGCCGGTGACAGCGATGTCACCGTCGTTCGAGACGGTGATCGTGCCGTTCACGGTGAACGTCTGCACCTGCGAGTGCGTGACCGTCACCTTCCACGTGACCGAGCCGTTGCCGCCGTCGGGCAGGTTCAGCACGGCGTTGTCGCCGTACGCCGAGTCGGCCGAGCCGGCCGGCTTGACCTGCTTGTCGACCGCCCAGCTGTGCGTGATCTGGGACGCGCCGCTCGCGGACTTCTCGACCGAGAGCTCCGGGTTCGGCGCGTCCTTCGGGTCGAAGCAGAACTCCGCGTGGCTGATCTGCGGCGCCTGGTTGCCACCGTTGAGCGGCGGTGCGAGCCCCTGATCCGTCCGGGCGCTCGCCGGTGTTGTAGAAGTAGATGTACGCGCCGTCTCCGCCCTTGACGATGACGGCCATCGACGTCGACGGTGTGGTCGACGAGATCCCAGTCGATCGAGTCGATCCCGTTGACCACGCCGCGGCGCGTGATGCTGATGCGCCCGTCGTTGTAGCCGCTCGAGGTCGCCCCCGTCGATCTTCGTGCTGCCCGCGTCGGCCGTCCCGGCCGGACACGTCGGGTTGCCTGCCTGGAACACCTGATTCGCGGGGCCGTTCGTAGCCCTGCGCTCCGGTCGCGGCACCCGCGATGACGAGCGTGAGCGCCCCTACGAGGCCCACCAGCCCCGCAGCGAGCGCAACCCGTCTCGTTCGCTTGACCATGTGATCCACCCTTTCCCCTCTGTTGCTGCCGGGCGACCCATGGAAGCCGCGGGAACGACCGGCACTCTGGATCGGATCTTATGGTCATGAAGGGGGATGGCAACTCCCTCATTCGAGTAGGTTGGCCCCCCCTAAGTGGCGGGTAATCCCGCCGGGTGCCCGGCTACGCTGGCCGCGTGCGCCGGCGCGTGCTCCTAGCTCTGCTCGTCGGGATCCCGCTCGTCGGCGTGGTCGCGGCGATCGCGTGGTCGATGCGATCCGCGGCCCTTCCCGACCCGCTCCCGGCCCCGAAGGCTCCTGCATTGCCCGATCTCGCGATGTCGCCGCTCACCGACATCGCCGTCAGCGAGGCGGTCGGGAGCGACGCGCGTTACGTCTCGTTCACCGCCGCGCCGGCGAACGTCGGTCGTGGCGCCCTGATCATCCACGCCGTCCGCGCCGACCGCCGCGGCGGCTGGCGGGTGTCGCAGCGGTTCGACGAGCCCGACGGGTCGCTTAGCGAGACGATCACACCGGGAGACGTGGTCTGGGGCGGGCACGGCCACAACCACTGGCACGTCCACATGGGGGCGTCCTACTGGCTCACGCGGCCCGGCTCGACGACGCGCATCCGCTCGTTCGACAAGGTCGGCTTCTGCTTCTTCGACCAGCGGCCGCTCCGTCGTCAGCCGCCCGACGCGCCGGTCGCGCCGCGGTTCCCGAAGACCGGGTGCAACGGAGAGGACGCGCTGGAGTTCACGATGGGGCTCTCGCCCGGCTGGTCGGACCCGTACCCATGGGCGCTTCCCGACCAGCGCCTCGACGTGACGGGGCTCGAGGACGGCGTCTACCGCCTCTGGGCGACCGCCGACCCGGGCGGCTGGTTCCGCGAGACGAACGAGCAGAACAACCTCACGTGGGTCGACCTGCGGCTCACCCTCAGCTCCTCGCCGCCGCGGCTCGAGATCGTCGACCGCGGTCCCGCCGGGGCCTCGCGCGCCCGCTGAGCGGAGCGGGCGAGGGTCAGCGCTGGACGTACGGGGCGGATGCGCCGCCGACGTCCTGGCTCGCCGACGTGCTCGGCAGCGACACGTGCAGCTTCCCGCCGAGCGCGACCGCCGCGGAGACGGTGAGGAGCGCCGCCAACAGCACGAGCGCGATCAGCCCGAGCGCAGTGACGCGAAGCTCCTGCTCTCTCGCCTTGCCCATCGTCCCCCCTCCCGTCAGTCGTGCGTTGTTCCTCCGACGGTAGTCACCCTTCGGAGGGGAGCAATGCCTCGGACGAGTGACCGCACGGCCCGCAAACGGGCGATGCGCGTGTCGTCGTCGGACGACTTTGCGACACTTACGGCGTGATGCGCGTGCTCCTCGCCGACGACCACCGTCTGATGCTCGACGGGATCCGCCGTGCGCTCGACGAGGACGGCGGCTTCGAGGTCGTCGGCGAGACCCAGAACGGCGCCCAGGTGCTCCCTCTCGTCGGCCAGACGAACCCCGACCTCGTCGTGCTCGACGTCCGCATGCCGAACATGGACGGCCTGCAGTGCCTCGAGGAGATCCGCCGGCGGTACCCGGACGTCAAGGTCGTGATGCTGTCCGCCTCGACGACGCAGGACCTGATCGACGGCGCCCTACGCCGCGGCGCGAGCGCCTACGTCCTCAAGACCGTCGACCCGAGCGACCTCCCCTCGACGCTGCGGCAGGTCGCGAGCGGCACGGTCTTCTCCACGGTCGGCGCCAGCGAGTCCTCCGTGCCGAGCGGCGCGAAGGCCGCCGGGCTGACCGACCGCGAGATCTCGATCCTCACGGAGCTCGCGAAGGGGAAGTCGAACGACGAGATCGCCAAGGAGCTCTGGGTCACCCAGCAGACCGTGAAGTTCCACCTGACCAACGTGTACCGCAAGCTCGGCGCGAAGAACCGCGCCGACGCCGTGCGTCAGGCGTACCAGCTCGGCCTCATCGTCCGGCCGCTGGGCGACGACTAGCGTCCGGCGCCGAGCCGGACACCCGTCTGCCGCCGCCGCTCAGACCCCGACTTCTGCGACCGGACTGCCGATCGGCGCGCGCCGACCCCAGCGTCGCGTGGTGCCCGTGAGCAGCAGCCCGAGCCCGACGAGGGTCGTCGGGACGTACCACACGGCCTGGAGCACGATCGCGTACGCGAGCGCGCTCTCCTGCGGGATGCCGAAGAGCGCGAGGGCCGACACGCCGAGCCACTGGTAGGTGCCCACGAACCCGGGCGACGACGGGATCGCCACCCCGAGGTTGAGCGCCGCCGTGACGAAGATCGCCTGGACGATCGTGAGCTCGATCCCGACCGATCGCGCGACGAGGTACGCGCCGAGCGCCCAGGTGAGCCACGCGGCGACGCTCAGGAGCACGAGCTCCTGCGTGCGGGTGACGCCGAGGGGCTCGGAGAGCCCCTCGAGCACGTCGCGCGTGAAGCGACGAACAAGGTTGCGGTGGCGCCTCCCCCCGGGGCGCCTCCGCGTGTAGGCGCGAGCCGCGACGATGCCGAGCCCCAGCAGCGCGACGGCGATCACTGCGCCAACGACGATCCTGTCCACCCACGACTCGTCCGTGACGAGCGGAAGCGTGGCGAGGAGAAAGGTGAGCAGGACGACGAGGTCGAAGCCGCGGTCGAAGATGACCGTGGCGACACCCCGACCGTACGAGAACGCACCGCGTGAGACCCAGCGCGCGCGGAGCAGGTCGCCGATCCGCCCCGGCAGGACGTTGTTGACGGCGACGCCGGCGACGACCATCTCGACGAACCGCATCTGGCTCGCGCCCGTGTGGGCGATCTTGCGCCAGCGCGCCGCCTGGAGCCAGTAGACGCCCGCCATACAGACCACGGCGCCGAGCAGCGGAGCCGGCCGCACGTGCTGCACGGTCCGCCACACGGCGCCGAGGTCGGCACCGCGGATCGCCAGGAAGAGGAAGACCGCCGACGCCGGGATCCCGATGGCCGCCGCGATCCACACCTTGCGGCGGCTCGGTCGGGTGTGCGCGGTCACCGGCGGTGCCGTGCGCGCATGGGGAAGGGCTTCGGAGACGACGGTCACCTCTTCAAGGGTCGTCGTGACGGCGCGCGCACGCCATTGGCGCGAGTCGTAGATCGACCTAGCCGTTCGTCCAGACAGAACCTCCGGCCGAGCGGCGATCATTCATCTGTGCCGGCGACCGCGGCTCGAGACCTGGCTGGCGCCGACGCGCGATCGGTGTCCGGCTTCAGTCGGACACCTGCTCTGCGCCGTGTCCTCGAGACGAGCCCGTTCCCGATCCTCCTCGTCTCGCTCGTCGGGATCGTCCTCCTGTCGGTGTTCGGGCCGTCGCTCGTCGTCGGCGACACGTGGCTCACCCTGATGGCCGGCCGCGAGGTCGTGGAGCACGGGCTCCCGTCGACCGAGACGATCACGATCCTCGGCCAGGGAGCGACCTGGACCGATCAGCAGTGGCTCGCGCAGGTCGTCTTCTACGGGGCCCACGGCCTCGCCGGGATGCGGGCTGTCGTCCTGCTCGACGTCCTGCTCGTGCTCCTCGCGCTCGCCTTCGCGACCGCCACGGCGCGGACGAGCGGCGCCTCGTCGCGCTCGACCTTCCTGATCGGCCTCCTCGCCGTCATCGCAGGGCCGTGGGGCTGGACGATCCGGGCGCAGTCGCGTTGCGCTGCCCCTCTACGCCGGGGCGCTCTGGCTCCTCGTCGACGCCTCCCGCAACGGCGTCAGACGCCGAACGCTGCTCGTGCTGCCGGTGCTCGTGCTCTGGGCGAACCTCCACGGCTCGGTCGTGCTCGGCGCCGGCCTGACGGTGCTGCTCGGGATCGTCGAGCTCGTGCGCAGCCGTCGGCTCGCGTGGATCCCCGTTGCGCTCGTCGTCCTCGCCCCGCTCTGCGTCCTCGCGTCGCCGTACGGCACGAAGCTCGTGGACTACTACAACCTGATGCTCGTCGACGCGCCGTTCGCGCCGATCCTCCGCGAATGGCAGTGGTCGAGCCCGAGCGCGACGACGGCGCTGTTCTGGTTCCTCGCGCTCGTCGGCGCGCTGCTCCTCGCGTTCCGTCGCTGCCGCAGCAGGCTGACGGTCTACGAGCTCGCCGTGCTCGCCGTGACGTTCGTCGGCGCGGTGCAGGCGGTGCGGGGCGTGATCTGGTTCGCGCTCGCCTGCGCGGCGATCCTCCCCGTCGCGCTCGACGGCCTCCTGACGAAGGCGGACGTCGACGCGCCGCGGCTCAACCGCGCGATCTCGCTCGTGTCGCTCGCGGGGCTCGCCCTCGCGATCGTCGCGTTCCTCGCGCACTCCGCGTCGTGGTACGTCTCGGACTGGCACGAGCAGCAAATCGCGGCTGTCCGCAAGGCGACGCGCGACCCGTCGACACGAGTCTGGGCGACCGACGGGACGGCCGACTGGCTCCTCTGGCGGATCCCCGAGCTCCGCGGGCGGATCGCCTACGACGTCCGCTTCGAGCTCTACGACCAGGCGACCCTCGACCGGATCGTCGATTACCAGGCGAGACGCGGCGACTGGAAGTCGGTCGCGGACGGATACCGCGTCGTGGTGGCCGACGATCTGGCCCACCTCGAGGCACTCGCCGCTGAGCCCGGCTCGAACGTGGTCTTCCACGACGACGAGATCGCGGTCGTCGAGCGCCCGTAACGACGCCTCGCGCGCCGCCGAGCCAGCGGAAGTTCCGTCCTTATGGCTGCGCGGTGCCGCTATTCGTAGACGCGCCAACCACCCGTCCGTCGCCCGCCGCGGTCCCTCCGAGTGCCGCGAGCCGGAACGTGCCGTCCGAGCGGGCGACCGAGTAGACCTCGACTGCGTTGGGGCCGTCACGGAACGCCGACTCCGGCATCATCGCTCCAAAGCGCCTCTGACCGTCTAGATCGAACGACCTCGTCATCGCGCGTATCCGTCCGTTCACCGCGATGGCCAGCGGTGTGCCTTCGGGAGCAGGGTCGTTCCGGATGGCGCCCGAGATCAAGGCGGGCACCACGCCGGAGGCGAGGCGCACGTCACCGAACCGCAGGTCGTCGTCGAAGTTGATTGCCGAACGTTGGGCAGCGATCGGCCGGAGCGACGAGATGGGCCGGTCGACGAGCACGGCGAAGGGGCCCATGCGGTACATCGAATCCTTCCCCTCGCCGAAGAGCGATGCGTTCCGGCGCGCCGTCGTGAGCACGCCGTGCGCGACCACAGCCGGATCTCCACTGACCGGGTCGCCGTTGGCCTTCGACACCAGCACAGAGCGCCCGGTAACAGGAGGGTGACGAAGGGACACTCCGTCGACATGCCAGGGGATGGTGACGCCCAGGACATCCGCGATCGTCGGGACGATGTCGATCGTCTTCGCGTCCCGGTCATCGATCCGTCCGCGACTCTGCCCGGGATACTTGACGAATAGCGGCACGCCGGCGATGTCGGCGAGATTCTGCGGCGCGACCTCTCTCATCAGGCCCTTCGGCTCGAAGCTCACGCCGTGATCCGCCGTAACGATCACGAGCGCGCCGTCGTACAGGCCCGTTGCCTCGAGGCGGCGTAGCAACACCCCCAGCACGCGATCCGTGTAGCCGACCTGCAGAAGATGCCGCTGGAGAGCGGTGTCAACGACGGGAGGGATCGGCTGCCAACGATTTGCGTCGCCTGCGATGCCCGCGGCGAGATCGAGGTGCGGATAGACCCGACCGGAGGGTAGGAAACGCCAGGGAGCGTGCGGGAGAAGCGCATGCTCGAAATAGAGGGTAGGCCGCTTCTCCCGCGGCGACCGGAGCGTCCGAAGAAAGCCGGCGAACTGACTCTCCGCCTGTCCACCGGCCTCCGTTTCGATCTGAACCCATGCGTCCTGGTTGAGCGCGCCGACGACCCGATTCTTGAGATCCGAATCCGAGGAATTGCCGAATCCCCCCCACCGCTCGCCGATCGGTGGAAGCTCTCCCGCAAGGGCGTGCGGAAGCACGCGGTGCATGTATCCCACGGCGACGTCGTAGAACAGCCCGCGCTGGCGGTCGAGAAGCGGCGCCTGCGGCGCGGTCTGCGGGCAGTACCGGGTGGGACAGAGCCGCGTCACCTGCTCGCTCGCGCGCAGGGTATACCGCCTGCCGAGCAGCGTGAAGAGGTTGTCGGGGTGATCCGCCAGGGTCGGAAGCCCGGGGTGACGGGGCTGGACGCCGGTCAGGATCGCCGGCACCGCCTGCGTGGTCGTCTCGTTGGCCGAGGTCGCGTGCGGATACCACGTGCCCTCCCGCGCGAGCCGGGCGAAGTTGGGATAGCGCGCGGCGTCGAGCGAGCCGTCCGCGCGCATGAGCGAGCTCACCGGGAACTCGTCGAAGGTGACGAGCACCACCGGGACGGGGTTCGCGACGCGGACGTTGGCTGCGGGCGCGTCGTCGACGACTAGAGGAACCGTGGCGACGAATCCGAGCACCGCGGCGACGGGCAGCAGGAACGAAAGGGACAGAAAGGAGCGGAAGGCGTGGACTTCGCCGTAGAGAACCATCGCGAGCACGGCCGGCACGACCGGGAGCAAGAGCGCCGCTCCGCCCTCGATGTCGAGCAGGCGGGTCAGCTGGAGCGCTGCGAGGTACGCGAACCCAAAGACGGCACCGATGTGAAGCAGGGCGGAGAGCGCGCGCGAAACGACCCCGGCCAGCGCCTCGATGGCGATCACCGCAAGCGGCGGGACGAACGCCAGCACGAGCGCGAAGACCACGACGTCGAGCCGCGACGATCCGCGCACGACGAGGAACTCCGGGTTCCCCTTCAGCATCGAGAACACGGGCTGGCTGACCCCGTACGCCCACAGCGCTGCCAGGTGGGCGAAGCGCCACGGGTAGGACGGCAGGCGCGTCAGGCTCGTAGCACGTTGGTCGTCGTTCGTCTCCACCATCATCCCGTCCGATTCTCCTATCGGCGCCTATGCCCTTCGGGCTGACCGGTCCGTGTGGCTGACGTCGATGCGACCAGCTCACCGCGGGTTTGCGACGTCCCTCCGAGCCTCGCGAGCCGGAGCACGCCCTCGGAGCGAGAGAGGAAATACGAAGCTAGATCCATCACCGAGGAACGGCGTGGTAGAGCGTCCGCGTTCCCGACGGAAGCTCAACCGACCCGAGCGTGTCGAAGCGACTTCCGAGCGCTCGTTCGAAGTCGATGCGGTTGTAGTCGGGGTGCGCCCCTTCCCGCTTACGCGCGAGCAGCCGCTTGACCATCACATCGTCGCGGTCGGGGAACTCGACCACGAGCTCGCTGCCGAGCGCGGCGAACCAGTCGACGAGCTCCCGCTGGGGAATCGTCCGGCTGATCATCAGGTGATGGACGAGTGCGAGGGCGAGCACGAGGTCCGGCGTCCCGCGCTGCTCCAGCGGCAGCCGCTCGCGCCCGCGCCAGCCCAGCCCTGGTGACGGATCCGCGATATCCCCGACGAGCGGAAGGATCGTGCGCCCGTCTTTCTGTGCGAGCGCGCGGTAGAGCCGGTCGACCACGCCGTGGTCGACATCGAGGGCGACCGTGTAGTCGGAGCCCTCGGCCGCGATCCGGGAATACCGCCCGTCGTTCGCGCCCAGGTCCCAGACGAGCGACCGCGGCCGCCGGTGGACGGCGGCGCGCACAAACTCCTCCTTGGCGCGCGTGTCCTCGTCGGAGTAACTGCACGTCGTCCCGTAGTCGCTCCACTCCGTCGGCCCGCCTGGGGCGGCGAGACCCTTCACGAGCTTCTCCAGGCCCTTGAGGTTTGCCTCGATCAGCTCCTTCGCGAACCCGGCGTCACGCAGCTCCTTTCGGACGTCCTTCGTGCTGTCGGCGTGGCTTCGCTCGAGCTTCGCGTGGAGCGCGACGTGCTTGAACACGCCTCCCCGGAGGGTGTCCCTACCCCGGAGGAGCGACCTCGCCTCGGCCGGGTGGATGCCCTCGAGGCTTCCGCGCAACCACGGCTGGAACGGAATGCCCCTGTACGACTCGAGCAGCAGCGGGTACAGGAACAGCATGCAGAACTGGCGGTACCCGAGCCACGGCTCGCCGGGGCAGGCCCGCTCGAACGAGCCGACGTCGATGAACACCGGGCGCGCTCCCCGCCACTGGACGTTGTACGGCGTCGCGTCCTTGAGCGCGAGGCCCGCCGCGAGCGCCTCGCGCGTGACCCGCAGCTGCAGCAGTGCGGCGTCCCTCAGCATCGAGAACGTCCACTCGTACGGGTACGACACGAACGGCAGCCGCTCGTGCCGGAGCGCCGTCACCCACCGGCCGCCGGGATCGGCCGCGTTGACCGCTTCGAGCTCGCCCGCCGATGCGGTCGTCGTCCCCACGACGTCGCCGGACTCCACGAGCCGCGCGAGCAACCCGCTCTCCTCGAACGCGGACCAGTCCGCGGCGCCCTCCTCGGAGAGCGCGCGGACGATCTCGCCCTCGATCTCGAAGATCCGGCCGTCGGGGTCGCGGAACGACCCCCCGTCCGGTGCCGACAACCTACTCGTCGATGGACTCGTCGCGCCCAAAGCCCATGAATCGCTTGGCCCTGCGCCAGTAGACCTTCGCCATCACGACGGCGCTGGCGACGCCGGCAACGAGGCCCTGCACGAGCAGGCTGCCCGAACCGGGATCCAGATATGCGAGCGGGTGGTTCACGGCAATTCTCATCCTTCCGAAGACGATGCGGGGCTGAGGCTCTCGAAACACACTGACCGCGCCGAGCGTTGTGCCGTGACGGATCGCAGGGCGAGTCGCTCCGCTGCGGTCATCGGCAAATCATCGGCACCGCGAGCGATTTTTGAAAGAGACCACGGTAGAAAGGTGGCCTAGCCGATCGGCTAGTCGCGCCGTCGCCCGCCGGCGCGGCGCGCGGCAGTTGAGCCGGGGCCGATCACGGCGAAACTGCACGCTCCGTGGTACTCGGTGCGGGACTCACCGTGTTACTTGTGCTCCTCAGCTCGTCCGCACGCGCTTGCTCGCGTGGATCCGTCGACTACTACAACCTGATGCTCGTCGACGCGCCGTTCGCGCCGATCCTCCGCGAATGGCAGTGGTCGAGCCCGAGCGCGACGACGGCGCTGTTCTGGTTCCTCGCGCTCGTCGGCGTGCTGCTCCTTGCGTTCCGTCGCTGCCGCAGCAGGCTGACGGTCTACGAGCTCGCCGTGCTCGCCGTGACGTTCGTCGGCGCGGTGCAGGCCGTGCGGGGCGTGATCTGGTTCGCCCTCGCCTGCGCGGCGATCCTTCCCGTCGCGCTCGACGGCCTTCTGACGAAAGCGGACGTCAACGCGCCGAAGGTCAACCGGACGATCTCGCTCGTGTCACTCGCGGGGCTGGCCGTCGCGATCGTCGCGTTCCTCGCGCACTCCGCATCGTGGTACGTCTCGGACTGGCACGAGCAGCAAATCGCGGCTGTCCGCAAGGCGACGCGCGACCCGTCGACACGAGTCTGGGCGACCGACGGGACGGCCGACTGGCTCCTCTGGCGGATCCCCGAGCTCCGCGGGAGGATCGCCTACGACGTCCGCTTCGAGCTCTACGACCGCGATGCCCTGCACCAGATCGTCCGCTACGGCACGCGGGCGCCGGGCTGGCAGTCGGATCTCGACGGCTACCGGGTGGTCGTCGTGGACGACCGGGCCCACCTCGAGGCGCTCCGCCGTGAGCCGGGCGCGACCGTCGTGTACGTGGACCACGACCTCGCGGTCGTCCGGCGCGCGCAGCAGCGCTGAGGGTCAGCGGCGGGCCTCGATGGCGCGACAGTCACCACGGGTGGCTCCTAGCCGTCGGACGGGTCGGACTGGACGCGCGGGGGGCGCGCCACGCGCGCTTGCCAACTACTGTCCGCGCGTGCTGACCGTAGGCGGCTGGCTCAGATACCCGATCGTGCGGCGCCTGATCCCCGCCGGCGCGCGCACCGTGCTCGAGATCGGATGTGGCCGCGGGGCAATGGGCGCCATGCTCGCCCGCGAGTACGACTACCGGGGCATCGAACCCGATCCGCAATCGTTCGACGCTGCCCAGTCCCTGCTCAGCGGCCGCATCACGCAGGCGACCGACCCATACGCCACCGGACAGTTCGACGTCGTCTGCGCCTTCGAGGTCCTCGAACACATCGAAGACGACCTCGCCGCCCTCAAGCGGTGGCGTCAACTTGTCGCCCCCGACGGCTGCCTCATCATGAGCGTTCCGGCCCACCAGCGGCTCTACAGCCGCGTGGACGAACGCGTCGGCCACTTCCGGCGCTACGACCGCGACCAGCTCACCGAGCTCCTGGAGCGCGCCGGGTTCGGCGGCGTCGACCAGCGGGCGTACGGGATGGGGATCGGCCACGCGATCCGTTGGGCCAGCCTGCTGGCCGCGCACGGCGGAGGCAGCCGCGAGCAACGCACGGCGGAAAGCGGGCGATGGATGCAACCCACGAGCCGGACCGCTGTCGCACGTCGCCTCCTCGCGGCACCCTTCTCCGCTGCGCAGCACCCGCTCGAACGAACAAGTCTCGGCACCGGGATCGTCGCCGCCGCCCACCGTTAGATCAGCGCCCAGACTGTTGCAGGGGTGCACGCTGGCCGATATGACGGCGACAATGCCCGCCGCACAGCGTAGGGTGCGGGCGTGATTGGCCGCATGTCGCCGCGCCACGCGGCGTATTGGACGGCGGCGATGGCGTTTCTCGTGGTGCTCGCCGTCGACGAGCTGCTCGAGATTCGCGCCGCTTCTCTGTTCGCAAGTGATTTCAGGGTCACCTTGTGGGAGCCCGCACGGGCGGTCGTGCACGGAACAGACCCCTACGCGAACCCTCAATCCGTGTATCCGCCGTCGGCGTTCGTGCCGCTTGCGTGGCTCGGCGCGCTTCCGTTCGGGGCCGCGGCGTCGATCTGGACGGCCCTTTCTCTCGTCGCGGCTGCGGCGACCCTCGCCGTCCTCCATGTCCGGGACTGGCGCTGTTACGCGCTTTGGCTCCTGAATGCGGCTGTGCTGTCGACCGCGGTAACGGGCAACGCGACGGTCGTCGTCGGTCTGCTCCTCGCGCTGACGCTGAGATACCGGGACTCGATTGGCGGGCCGCTCGCACTCGCCGCCGGGATCGCGACGAAGCTGTTCGTGGCCCCCCTCATCCTCTGGTTCGCGATCACCGGGCGTGCGCGCGGGGCGCTGTTAGCCGCCGCTGCCGCCGCGTTGCTCGTTTTCACGAGCTGGGCGGTGCTCGGGTTCGAAGGTGTCTCGCGCTACCCGGAGCAGCTCCGTGCGAACAACGAGCGGTTCTCCGGCGACACGCCCTTGGTGCAGGGGTTGGTTCAACAGGTCGGCGGGTCGCACGCTCTCGCCGCGGTGGTCGGCATCTGTACGGCCGCCGTCCTCGTCGGCGTCGCGTGGCAGGTCCGTCAGGACGACGTCGCTGCGTTCGCGCTGATTCTCGCGGCCGCGATCGCCGCGTCACCGATCGCCTGGGTCGGGTACGCAACGCTGCTCGTGGTTCCGCTTGCTGCCCGAACTACGCGGTTCACGCCGCCGTGGCTGCTCCTACTCGGCTTCGGATACCTGCATTGGTGGAACGGGCCGCTGTACTTCAAGAGCGCCGCGCTGAGCGTTGCGACGATCGCCTTGACAGCGGGACTCGCCTACTTCGCCTGTGTTCCCGCCCGACGGACGAGCCCCGCGGAAGCCGCCGGGGTCGTTCCTGGTCTGCGGACGCGCGCCTAGCCCGAGACGCCGCACGAGCGACGCTCGAGTGAGACCTCAGCGGAGACGCTTGCGGTAGACGAATACCCCTTCCTCCGAGAACACCAGCTCGTACCGGGGATCGCGTGCGAGCGCGTCCACGGCCGCGCTGAATCGCCGGGGGCTCGTCATCTCACCGACGGGGTTCGCCTCGCCTTGCCACGCGGCGGCGTTCACGGCAACCCACTCCGCGCCGCGGAGCAGCGGGAAGCTGTAGACCGTCCGTCGCTCCGACAGATGCCCACCGAGATCGTTCGACACCGACACCGACACACCGGCCGGCACGAGCTCGACGGCGCGGCGAAGCGCCGCCACCTTCTCCTGCGAGGGCCGCGACGTGCCGCCGTACCCGTTGAGCGACCCGAGCGGGCCGGTCACGGAGAGCAGCACGACGATCCCGAGGGTGCCGGTCGCCGCGATCAGCGCGGACCGTCGGCTCAGCCTGCCCGCGCCGATGGCCGCCGCGGCGAAGACACACGGGACGATCCCGGAGGTGTACTGGTACCGCACCATCGTCATCGGGACGAAGTCGGACAGGAGGTTGATCGCGAGCACCGGTGCTGCGGCCAGGACGAGCAGCGGCTCGAACGCCCACAGCGCGACGAGGGGGACGAGCAACACGACGAGGTACTTGACGTCGGCGGCGGTCGTCACGGACGCCAGGATCCGCCCGGGGTCGGTGAAAAGCGTCTGGACCACACCGAGCGGCGAGCCGCCGACCCCGTCCAGGCGGTCGTAGAAGGGGCTCGATCCGCCGGCGAAGTGCGGGATCACGACGCGAAGGTCGACGACCGTCGTCGTCACGCCCAGCGCCGCGATCGCCCCGCCGACCAGCGGCCGACCACGCCGGATCGCGAACCAGACACCGATCCCCGCGATCACCAGTGGGACATCCTCCTTCGACAGGGCCGCCAACACGCCGCACAGGCCAGCAAGCACCAGGCGGTCCTCGTCGAGCGCCCACAACATGAACAGGAGGAGCGGCACGGCGAGCGTCACGGGATGGAAGTCGTTCAGCGCGCCGAACTGCACCGCGGGATACAGGAGGTACGTGAACGAGAGCGTGAGCCCGACCCGCTCGTCACCGGTGTGCTTGCGGGCGAGCCAGAACACCGGAAGCGCGCCCGACGCCAACGCGAATGCTTGAACCGTCGTGAGCATGATCGGGCTCGGCCACAGCCACCATGCAGGGGCGAACGCCGCCAGGAGCGGATCGACGTGGGAACCGAGCCGGGACATCTGCTGGCCGGGGCCTGCCGTGACCTGGAGCAGATCTCCGTGCGCGGTGCTCCAGACCGCCTGCACCATGTTCCCCAGATCGAAGCGATGGCTCAGGAACACGTCGTGACGCCCCGCGGCCAGCAAGGCGAAGGCGACGCCCCACACGAGGGCCCCGAACCATACGACGGTCGACGACCAGTGCCGCACGAACACCCGGCGAGCAGCGATCCAAGGCGCCTCGCGCCCGATCGAGCCCGTCGTTGCGACGGTGGCCTCGTTCTTTGCGGTCACAAGGATCGCGGGGCCGGCGGCGTCAACCACTGGACCGCTCCGACCCGTCGGCCCCTGTTCCCGCACGGCGGTAGACGAGCACGCCGTCGTCCGCAAAGACGGGCGTCCACTCCTTGTCCTTCCGAAGCGTCTCGATCGCCCGCCGGTAGGCGTTCGGGGCGTCTCGCTCGCCCTCGCTCGCGAGCCAGGGATCTGCGCTGTCGAGGACGACCCAGTCCGCTCGCGCTCGCAACGGGAAGGCGTAGAGGCGACGGCGCTCTGACAGGTGCGCCCCGATCGAGTTCGAAGACGACACTGCGGCCTCCGACGGCACGAGGGCGAGGGCGCGGCGGATCGCAGCAGCCCTCGAGGACGCGACGGGCTCCTTCGCATCGAACGTGTCGAGCGATGCCAGCGGCCCCGAGAGCGTCGCGACCAGGACGAGTGCGAGAACGGCGGTCGTGACGAACACTGCTCGTCTCGGGCCGAGCTTGCCCGCCCCGATGGCGCTCGCCGCGAAGAGACACGCGACGATCGTGGACACGTACTGGTACTCGATCCGGTTCATCGACCAGAAGTCCGAGAGCAGGTTCAGCGCGAGCACGGGCAGCGCAGCGAGCGCGAGCAGCGGTTCGAGGGCCCACAACCCGAGCAACGGCACGAGGAGCAGGAAGAGGTAGCGCAGGTCGGAGCCGGTCGTCGCCGCAGCCCAGATCGCGCCGGGATCGGAGACGAACTCGCGCAGCACCCCGCTGGGCGATCCCCCGACCGATTCCAGCCGCTCGTAGAAACGGCTGTGGCCGCCCGAGAAGTGCGGGATCACGACGTAGAGGTCCACGAGGGTCCAGCCGACGCCGAGCGCCGCGATGGCTCCGCCGACGAGCGGCTTCCGGCGACTGACCGCGTACCAGATGCCGATCCCCGCGATCACCAGCGGGACGTCCTCCTTCGACAGCGCCGCCAGCACGCCGAACAGGCCGGCGAGCACCAGACGATCCTGGTCAAGAGCCCAGATCATGAAGAGGAGCAGCGGGATCGCGAACGTCACCGGGTGGAAGTCGTTGAGGGAGGCCCACTGCACGGCGGGATAGAGGAGATAGGCGAGCGCGAGGTTCAGCGCCGCGCGGTCGTCGCCGATGTGCTTGCGGCCGAGCCAGTACACCGGGAGCGCACCGGTTGCGAGCGCCAGCGCCTGCAGCGTCGTCAGCATCACTGGGCTCGGCCAGACCCACCAGAGCGGCGCGAAGAACGCCAGCAGCGGGTCGACGTGGACGGCGAGCCTCGTCAGCTGCTGGCCGTCGGTCGTCGTCAGCTCGAGGAACCGGCCGTGCGCGGTGCTCCATACGGCCTGGGTCATGTTCCCGAGGTCGAACCGATGACTCAGGAACCCGTTGTGCCGTCTCGCAGCCAGCATCGAGAACCCGATGCCCCAGAGCAGGGCAGTCGACCACACGACGACCGAAGGCCAGCGCGTGACCGCGAGTCGGAGTGAGCCCGACGGGAGCGTCGGACGGTACGGCGCGCGCTCTGCAGAGCTCTCGGTCGTCACGCGCGTGTCTCCCGCGGGACGATGGGGGCGGCGGGCCGCTCGCGGACGACGGCCGCGATGACGATCCCTATGCACGCGACGATCGCCATCGCCCCGAGCGGATACCAGAGGGCTGGCTCGGTGTGGCTCCAGTCCCATGCCTGCTGCGGCACGTCGGCCGGCTTGCAGCAGACGTCGGACGCGCTCGGGAGCGGTACGACCGCGTCGAGGAGCCAGATTCCGTACCCGAAGAACCAGATCGGTGCGATCCTCGGCCAGGTCACCGCGATCGGCACGAAGAGGAGAGCGATGTAGTTCGGCCAGACGATCGGAGACGCGAGGATGCATGCCGCGACGAGGATTGCGAAGGCACGTCGGTCGCCGTCGTCCCGGCGGACGACCCAGACCGCAGCGACCACGCATGCGACTCCCGCGAGGACGGCCGCGGAGATCGCGGCCCACTCGGACGCGCCCAGCACCGAGGCGACGGTCGAGACCGAGATGCTCCGCACGGCGTACACGTCCTGAAGCACGCGAAGGAGCTTCGGGTAGTCCCGGAGCCCGTCGAAGCCGACGAGCGCCCAGGCGCCGAGGACGAGCACGACGGCGGAGCCGGTCGCCCAGGCAGCCGCCGCAAAGCGCCGCGTCAGGAGAAGCCACACGAGCACGGGCGCGACGAACAGCTTCGCGGCCATGGCCACGCCGAGCGCGACACCGACGATCCTCGCCGTGTCTCGATACTTCCAGGCGAGCGCGAGCGGCAGCAACAGGAACACCGTGAGGTTCCCGAAGTAGACGCCGTGGACCACGACGGGCGAGGTGACGGCGAGCACGTGGCAGCGCCAGTCCCGGACGCCGACGACCCACATCGCCGCGACGACGGCGACGGCGAGGATGACGAGCCAAAGCCATGCCGCCGCGGCGACCGGCAGCAGCGCGAGCGGCACGGCCACGAGGATGAAGAGCGGCGGGTAGACGGCGGGGTTTCCGACGACGACCGCGTCCCGGGTCGGCTCCGGGTAGATCGCGTTCCCGTCGAGCAGCGCCCGCGCCGGCTCCCAGAGCGTGCCGCGGAAGTCGAACCCGACCGGCCACGACGAGCGGTACCCGACGAACGCGAGCAGCAGCGCGAACGAAACGGGCACCGCGAAGAGCAGAACGGGGTCGCGGAACTGCCGCAACGTCCTGCCGAAGCTTGCCGGGGTGATGACCGCACTCTCCCTGTCGACAACGCCCATCCGCGTCTCTAGCCCTCCGGTGGCCTCGAGTGCCGCCCGATTGGGTCCCGTTCGGCGCCATTCCAGCTCTTCATCCCTCGAATGACGGATCCCTGAAGGGTGCAGGCCACGAGAGGCGCTCGCGCCAACCCTAGGACCCGTGCGTCGCTGGACCAACGTCCAGAGCGCTCCCGCCGTCGTACCGCCACCATAGGCTGATCGATCGCATGATCGTGCTGCGAGCCGCGTCGAAGCAATCGTGAACAGCCTCCCTCCGAGTGACACGCAGACGCGTCCGTCACCAGGCCCCGTCGAGGCCCTCCGCCGGGTCGGCACGCTGGTCGTCCTCGGCGCGCTTCCGATCGCCGTGCTGGCGACGATGCTCTTGGTCGGGTTCTCGGACGACTCGCTGTCCGCCGACTTCCACCACGAGATCTACCCCCAGGCGAAGGTGATGCTCCACGGGGCGAATCCCTACCCTAGTCCGGACTTCGACCCGACGGCCGGCCCGAACTTCATCTGGCCCCCGGTCGTCGCGTACCTGGTCGCTCCGCTGACGCTCCTTCCGGCGGGTGTCGCGGACGTCGTGATGCTCGTCCTCGGCCTCGTGTGCCTTGCTGCGTCGCTCTGGCTGGTCGGAGTGCGGGACTGGCGGGTCTACGGCGTCTTCGGACTGTGGCCGGAGGCCGTCGGCGAGATGCGCGTCTCGCACCTGACGCCGATCGTCGCATTGCTGGTTGCGGCCGCGTGGCGGTACCGGGACACGCGCGGACTACCCGGGCTCCTGGTCGGGCTCGGCGTCGCGGTGAAGTTCTTCGTCTGGCCAGTCGCGCTGTGGCTCGCTGCCGTGCGGCGCACCCGCGAGGCGCTCCTGGCGGTGCTGGTGGCGGGCGCGTCACTCCTCCTCGTGCTGCCGTTCATGGGCCTCGACGACTACGCCCACCGCCTTTCGAAGCTCGGACGAGCGTTCGACCAGGACAGCTACACGATCTTCGGACTGCTCGTCCAGGCGGGCGCTTCCGACGGTGTGGCTCGTGGGGCGACGTTCGCGGTAGGCGCGGTGATCATCGCCGGGATGTGGCGATATCGGAGCTTTGCGCTGGCGATCGCCGCCGCGCTCGTGCTCTCGCCCATCGTGTGGCTCGACTACTTCGCTCTCGCGGCGCTGCCGCTCGCGCTCGCACGACCCCGACTTTCGGCAATCTGGTTCCTGCCGATCGCCACGTGGGGGCTCAGCGGCGCCGGCCTCGGCATCGGCAACGTCTCCGACATCGCCCGCCTCCTCGTCGTCTTCGGACTGGTGTTCTGGGTCGCGTTCTCACACGATCTCGCGGCCTGGCGCGCGACCAGGCCCGCGAACCGCCCCACACGAGCCCCTCAGGCGCACGCTCCGATCGGTCGATCATCGGAGACATGACGTCCGTCGCAGGCCCGGTCGATAGCAGCCGTCGAGGCCACGGCACGAGCCTTTCCCGCGTCGTCACGGTGGTCGGGCTCGTCGCCCTGCCACTCCTCCTGTACATCGTGATGCTGCAGACGTTCTGGGACCGGGGCGAGCTGAGCATCGACCTGACGGAGACCCTCCTGCCTGCAGCCCACCTGGTCGCGGACGGGTACTCGCCCTATCCCGCGTACGGCTATCCGCCGCTCGTCGCGTTCGCGCTGACGCCGTTGACGCTCGTGCCGTCGCCGGAGCTCGTCTGGACGGCGGCCCTGCTCGTGATGCTGGCCGCGAGCCTGTGGGTTCTCCGCGTCCGCGACTGGCGCTGCTACGGCGCCGCCTTTCTCTGGGGCTCGTCGTTCCATGCCGTTCAGACCGGAAACGTCACGATCCCCTTGCTGCTCCTGACCGCGCTCGCCTGGCGAGCGCGTGAGGCCAACGTTCGCGCAGGCGTCTGGAGCGGGCTCGCCGTCGCCACGAAGATCATCTGCTGGCCGCTCGCCGTGTGGCTCCTGTCGACAAGACGCTTCAGCGCGGCCGTCGTCTCCGTCATTGTCGCCGGCGCGGTGACCTTCGGCCTGTGGGCCCTCCTCGGCTTCTCGGGCCTGCTCGACTACCCGTCGAGCCTCGACAAGCTCGAGACCGCGCAAACCGGCGCGAGCTACACGGTGCGCGCGCTCCTGGAGGACGCCGGCGCACCCCGGCTCGGGCAGGTGGCGTGGTATGCGGTCGTCGTCGGCGTGCTCGCGGCGTGCGTCTTGGCGGGCCGTCGCGGAGACGATCGGCTCTCCTTCTCTTTCGCCGTGTTGGCCTGCGTGGTCGCGTCACCGATCGTCTGGCTCCACTCGTTCGTGCTGCTCCTCGCGCCGGTCTCGCTGTATCGACCACGTCTCTCGTTCGTCTGGGTCGTCCCGGCGCTGCTCTGGTTCGGCTCCGGCAACGGGAACGGGAGACCGTGGCAGACGGCGCTCGTCCTGGGGGTCGGCGCAGCCACGTTTGCGCTTGCGGTCCTGCGCGCCGCGGACGACGACCGGCTTGGCCACGGGTCTAGCCCCGTCTAGACCCTCGGGGAGTACCAGCGCATGCGGCCCGCGAGCACCATCCGTAAGCCTCCCGCACCGGGGGGAACGTAGTGAGGCATCACGCTCGGGGGGGCGTTCCCCCTACAACGAAGGAGGAAAGCACAGCATGACGGCACTCGTCGTGTATCTCCAGAACACGGTGGCGCGGCTGCGCGATCGCGAGGGCCAGACGATGGCCGAGTACGCGCTGATCCTCGGCGGAATCGCGATCCTCGTCATCGCCGGGATCCTGATCCTCGGGCCGGCCATCCGCAATCTCTTCCAGAGCACGGGCAGCTCGGTCTCGAAGTTCCCGGCTTCGTAACGGACGATCGATGCAATCGGGCGGCGGTCTCGCGGGGCGGCACGAAGCCCCGCAAGACCGCCGCTCGTTGTCTATTGAGGATCGAGACAAGGTCTTGAGCAAAGCCGGGGTTCTGCCGATGATGAGACGCGAGTTCCAAGATCCGAACCATGCGGCATCATGTGGCGTACCTCTAGGAGGGGGTTGGCGGTGAGACGACTGAAGTTCAGGCGCGAGGACGGCGTGGCGATGACCGAGTTCGCGCTGATCCTCCCGATCTTCATGGTCATCGTCGCCGGGCTGCTCGGCTTCGGCCGCGTGTTCTTCTACTGGATCCAGGCGAACCACGTCGCGAACGAGACCGCGCGCTGGGCAATCGTCGACCGCAACCCGTACGGTCGCTTGCCGACGGGCCCCAGGGCGTCGGTTGCCAGAGCTCAGCAGCACGGAGCGAACAGCGCGAGCGCGAGTTCAACTCGAACACCGAGGTCTGCATCGCGCGGCAAGGCACCACACCAGGCATGGCGATCCGCTGACGGTGACGGTCGCGAAGCCGTTCACCTTCGTGCCGATCCTGAACATCGGCAACGATCACCATTCGCGCGTCCTCGACCATGCGCATCGAGACCTTCCAGAACGGTGCGACCCCCACCGCCTACACCGAGACGTGTGGAACATGAGCAGGGCGCGGAGCGACGAGCGTGGTCAGGTCATCGTGCTCGCTGCGGTGATGATCCCGGTGTTCCTTCTCTTGACGGCTCTCGTCGTCGATGTCGGCAACTGGTACACGCACAAGCGACAGCTCCAGAATCGAGCCGACGCAGGAGCGTTTGCGGCAGGGGTCGAATACCAGCGAGCCTGGGAGGACTGCGTCCAGGGGGGAAATGCAGCTCTGAAGCTGGATACGGCGAGGACCATCGCAAACGCCGCTCGACGATACGCCGGCGACGCGGAGTCGTCCGACTACGAGCCGACGCCCAGTCAGCCTTCGCCGAGCACCCTCTCGAAATACAACACGCAGATCGCGAACCAGGCGAACGTTGACGTCACGATCAACTCGAACTCGCCAACATACGACGACGATTTGGATTACAAGGACGGCCGTGTCGGCGACCGGGCGGACCCCTGCTACAACCATGCGGGCGACGCTATTTCGCCGGCAGGTGGATACTGGACCGATGTCAGGGTGAAGGAGCGGGATCTCCCTTCACTGTTCGGGCGGGTGGGACTCCCCCTCTCGCGCAACGGAGCACGCGCGAGGATGGAGATCAGGCCCACGATCGACAAGGGCTTCCTCCCTCTCGGCATTGCGGACTCACAGATATCGCACATGCAGGTGCGTCTCTACAAGGGTTGTGGGAACGGAGCAGAGATTGCTCGGCCGGACCTTGTGAAACTGCCGAACAATCTTCAAATCCAACCTTCGGTGTCGCTCTGGGCGAAATACGATGCCGCGAGCGGCACGGTCGGGACCTACGCCGGTCCCCATTCCACAGATCGGCGACTGCGGCGACCCCCCACCGGAGAGCGTTCCCGTGCGGGTCGAAGTACGAATCGCGTCGAGAGAGGCTGTGGATATCACAAGTCCGAGCTGCGCGACTCTCGCAACTGCCCGCTACGCAGATTGCTGGGGCCATCTCTCTCATCTCCGCGTCTACGACGGTGGCGGCTCGCCAAATGCGCGACCCGTCGTTCGTAAGATCGACCTGACCGAGCCGAGCGGCGGCTCCCCGGACTGTGCCCCGGATGCCTATTTCGCACGGTTTCCGGAGGGCTCGACCAACTGGACGTGCGGGATGGGTGCCTCTGTTGCTGTCGACTGGGGAAACCGAGTTCAACGGGCAAACACGGCTTTCCGGGTGTCCGTCGAGGGACGCGTTCTTCAGACGATCCTTCAGTCGGCCATTCCGAGCGGCCAGTCGGAAGTTACATTCCAGGGCAATGGGATCAACTCATCGCCGCTAGCTCCCCCTGGAGGCGCAAACCCCATCTCGGTCAAGCTTGAATGGCTCGACATCGATCCCACGCATCGAGTGAATGGTTCGACGGGCGCCCCTTGTAGGAGCGACCCAGCTACCACCCCTTGCATCATCTACGAAGAGACACATGCGACCGCTCATCAATCGTTCGTTGGTACCGACGCGAACGCGGGGATCGTCGAACTCGTGCGCCTCAGCCTTTCTCCCGTGTCGACAGGGGGGCTGCCACCGGCGCTTGGCTCTGTCCCTGCTGCGCCTACAGCAAACGAGCCGCCTGCTCAGCTTTATTTCACGGTCGGGCTTCGCAATAACTTGACGTTCGGAAGGTTCACTGTCATTCGGGCGGGCGATCCTCAGGCGAACAGCTCACTCGTCTGTGATCCGGATTACACCCAAGGCAAGACCTATCAGATGTTTCGAGATGGCTGCAAACCCCCATACAGCACGAATACGCTCGCCCTACAGAATGTCCCGAGCCCTCCCGCAGAGTGGAGATTCTGGTGGGATACGGTCAACGAGCGGTGTCCTGCCCAGAACCAATGGTTTAACACGAGCTATCCCCATGCGCCCTGGAGATGCATTGCGACGGAGCCAGGATTTCGGCCACCTCAGATTTCCGACGGGCTCGCGGCCGCGACAGGCAACTGTATCCCTGGCAATAACAGCTGCAATAGCTACCAATGCTGGAACCCCAACTTCTACAACTGGCACCTCCAGCAGGTCAGTTCCGGGACATTGTCTCCTGCTCAGGCGTTTTCCACAATGCCTCCTGGCTGGAGCCCGCCCGACAAACGACTTATCAAGGTGTACATCATTCCGTACAACTCGCTTCGCAACAGCACGGGCAACGACGAAATTCCTGTGCTCGACTTCTCATACTTCTACGTCACAGGATGGATTGGGAACGGCAATAACGCAGATCCCTGCGACGGCTCAAACTCCATACCCGCCACGCCATACGACGGCCCGAACGATAACGCCAGAGGTGTCGTAGGAGGTGCTGTCGGTTACTTCGTACGGAAGGCACCACCGCCAAACCTCCCCGTCGACAGGACCCAGAACTGTGTGCCCGGACAACTGCGCGAGTGCAAGCCAGTACTCGTGCGCTAGACCAGGGATCTACAAATGACAGATCTACAACTATTTGAGCATTTTGTCGATAGATAACAGGTCAGGAAGCTAGGAGGATCTCCCCCGTGTCGAACACGTCACTTACCAGCAAGGTGCAGCAGT
>CAVOSU010000018.1:0-69745 GCA_963698935.1 uncultured Actinomycetes bacterium | reverse complement strand
GAGCATGTTGGACATCTCAGTATCGATATTGACGCCCGTGTCGTTCGACAGTGCGGACGCAGCCCGCTCTTTCACGACACCGGCATAGTCCGATGCGGACGCTGCGACCTTGCGTTGCTCCTGCAGCCACGCAACCGACGAGGAGGCGTATCCGACCATTGTCGACGAGTTTTTTGCTTGGGCCGTCGGATCGAATGGACGCAGCGTCGCGAGATTGGATTGCAGCTCTGAAAGGCGGTTCGTGAAACCGGCGGCTCCGGTGGTGTTGTAGAGGTACGCCGCATTGCCGGGAGCAGAGATAGCACCGTCGCGAAGCCGGTTGACGTCTCCGCCTTGAGAAGGGTCGACCACTTACCGCAACGCGAATTGTTCATCGCGGACGTAAGGGCATCGTTCGACGCCCGCGCCACCGACTGCAGCAGCACGCCACCGCCCGCCATGGTGACGAGTTTCGGTAGCTTGCGCGTTGCCGAGGCATTCCCGGCATTCGCTACGTTTCGCGAGATGATCGCCGACTGGCCCGCCGTCGCCGTAAGGCTGCTTCGGGCCATGTTGAGGGCGGTTGTCAAAGACATGCTGTTTACCTCTGCCGCAGCCTTGGCCGCTTGCGTCAGCGCACCAGATTGACCAGCACGTCTGATAACTCAGCGCCGGTCTGGAACACTTTTGAATTGGCGGTGTAATTGCGCTGCGTCTCGATCATCAACGTCAGCTCGGAGGCGATATCGACGGTCGATGCCTCGAGCGCGCTGGAGACGATTGTCCCAAGTCCGAGGCTCGCCGCCGTACCGACCTGGATATCGCCGGACGTCCCACTGAGGCTGAATACGTTACCCGAGACCGGCGTGAGATTGTCGGGGCTGGGGACACGGGCCAGCGGCACCGTGAAGTTCAGGACGCGAGCACCGTTCGTGTAGATGCCGTAGATCTCGCCCTTGTCATTGACCTCGACGTGATCGACGTCGGCGGCCGCGTTGCCGTCGATGGAAACCGCTCGCGGCGCGAAGCTGGAAGCGAGCTGGCTCGACTTCGAGATGTCGAGGTTCAAGGTTTGGCCACCCGGAACCGTGAAGGATAGCGATGTCGGGCTGACTAGATCGCCGTTGGCGGGATCGAAATTTAGCGTCGTCGTCGAAACAGGCCCGCTAGCGTAGGGGAACGGAGCGGTCGTAGACGCAGCATCGGCCTGGTCGTAGATCGCGACCTCCCACGTGTCGGCCGCTGTCTTCGTGTAGTAGACGTCGAGCGTCACCTGCTCGCCTTTGTTGCCGTAGGTGATGATCGAATTTTTCGATGTGTAGACCGATGCCGCGGCATTTGCGCTCGCGGTCGGCGCCGGCACGACGCTGGCGCGAGAATCCAGATTGACGGTCAGCGAGCCGCTCGTGCTTGGAACCGCCTTCAGCTTTTGTGAGCCGACATTGACGACTTCCAAGCCCGCGGCGCCGTTAGCGGGAGCATCCGGAGCACCGGCCTTCACGCCGAGCAGCTTATAACCGGCCGCATTCACCAGATCACCGTTCGCATCTTTGACGAACGAGCCGGCGCGGGTCAGGAAGTTCTGTCCGTCCGCCCCTTTGACGATGAAGAAGCCATTGCCCTTCACGGCCAGATCGGTGCTGGATGACGTATATTCGAAGGAGCCCTGCTTGCTGACGAGGTGCCGCACGTGCGTTTCGACACCGCCCGATTGGTATTGGCCGGGAGCAGCCTCCAACACCAGCGTCGAGAACTCAGTGCTGGAACTCCTTGTAGCCGGTAGTCTTGGCATTCGCGACATTGTCCGAGATCGCGCCGAGACGATCCGCCTGCACCGCCATACCGGAGATGCTGGTCCTCATCATTCCAAAAATGCTCATTCCGCAGCTCCAAGCGCCAGCCCATTGGCAGCCAGGAAGCCTGCGCCGCCTTTTGCGAAGCTGGATATTGGCGAAGCGAATTCGGCGGCGGGCAGCACATCGCCCGACGGCGCCATCTCGTTCAGCCGGTAGCCGAGAAAACGCTGCGAATCGATGGGATCGTAGCCGAGCGTCTGACGCAGCCGCTTGCGCAGCTTGCTGATATCGACTCTCGATGACGTTCTCATCGATATCATCGCTGAAGAGCCCATAAACCGAATTGAAAATCTGGGTCTTTGAAACGCGGCAGCCCTTATTCGCCACCAAGAACTCGAGAATACGCCGCTCGCGCCGCGGCAACTGCATGACCGTTCCGCGCACTTCCGGATCGCGACCATCCGAGTAGACACACACCTCGCCCACGGTCGTGCTGTCCGCTTCTCCACGGGCGCGACGCCGAATGGCCGTGATGCGAGCCAGGATTTCACGAACGTGAACCGGCTTGCGAACGACGTCGTCGACCCCGGACGCGAAGAGGCTCAGCGTTTCCTCGAGGGACTTCTCATCGATCACTGCGATGACCGCAGCATCGGACCGAGAGCGAATGACCTGGGCAAGGCCCACGCGGCCAGCACAGCCGCCCAGCAGAAAAGCCTCAACCGCACCGAAATCCCCATTCGGAGCAGTGCGCATCCAGTTGCCGAAGTCGTCCGGCGCCAAGCCGATTGCCGAGATGCCTTCCCGTTGAAACCAGCTTGCAAAGCCGTCCGTCACGGTCTCGCGCTCATCTACGATGACGATCATGTCATGCCCCCGCGAATCACAATGATTGCTGGGACACGATGCTCGCGGAGATTGCGCTTAACAAGGAATACACGCAGAGAGGGAATCTGACGGCATTACAACTGTTGCATTATGGCACGGGAACTGTGCAACTTTTAGTAGACCTCTCACTAAACTGCTGCAACTCGAAACTTGTGCGAGGGCCTGCCCAGGGATTGGGTGCCGCAATTTATCGAGCCGAAACTTGTGCGTGGCTGGCAAAAAGGGGGTGATCCACAGGCTAACGGATCACGCGGAACGCTTCACCGCCGAGAAGACGACCGTCCGCCGCAACACGAAGACGGTGGCGAAACTTGCAACCACCGCGCCCGCCTTGCCGATAACCGGCGGCAGTTGGGCGAGATCGGTGGCCACGCCGATGACGGCCCAGGTAATCAACAGGCCGACACAACCGCTGGCCACGAACTCGGCGAACAACCGGCCCTGTGACTTTCCGGCGTTGGCGACGTTGAACACGTAGCGTGCCGAGAAAGAAGTGCAGCACGAGTCCGGCCGAGTAGCCGATCACGCCGGCAATTGCAGCCTTTGCAATCCCGGCGTGTGTCAGCCCCAGGAACAGCAGGAAGTCGAGGCCGAGCGCGAACACGCTGACGACGGTGTACCGCGACAGTTGCGGCAGCATGCCGGCTTCGCCCGATCGCAGCACGGCGCGCACAAGCGCCACGAGCCGCGGTCCGGCCAGCATAGGTCCATCTCCGGCGGCGCCCACAGGTGCCGCCGCGCCTCCGACATCCATAACCGTCGTCATGCTGCGCTACCGACCTTGCGTGGAACCATGCGCACGCTCTTCAGCGCTTCCTCCGCGCCCGAGTTGCCCGCCTCGTGATATTCGGCGTCCTCGTTCACGTTCCAGATGTCGAACAACTGCTTGCCGGCGATGATGTTCTTGACGGTCAGCATGGCCGTCATCATCGCGTGGTCCTGGTTGTTGTACTTGTGCATGCCATTACGGCCGACGAGATGCAGCGTCGGATACTTCGCTTCGAGCTCCTCGCGGATGTCGGCGACGTTGTCCTTATAGTCCTCGTCGTAAACCGGATAGGCCTTCTTCTGCCGCACGACGCAGCCGTCGGTGATGTCGTCGCGCTTGCAGAGGCCGATCTTCGCCAGCTCTTTCTTGGCGAGCTTGATCAGCTGCTTGTCGGTCGAATTCCAAAGCCCGTCACCCTCGAAGCAGAAGTATTCGAGGCCGAGGCAGGTCGAGTGCTCGTTCGGGATCAGCTCCGGCGACCACGAGCGGAAGTTCTGGATGCGGCCGACCTTCACGCTCGGCTCGTGGATGTAGATCCAGTTGTCGGGGAACAGGTCCGGCTTGTTGACGACCAACGCGACGGTCAGGAAGTCGCGATAGCGCAGCGCCTGCGCCAACTCGATGCAATCCGGCGTCGGGCCAATGCTCTCGATCAGCTCCTTGATCGGCGCCGACGAGATTACATGCTTCGCGGTGAAGATCTTGGTCTCGCCCTCGACCGTCTTGGTCGTGATCGTCCAGACCTTGGCGTCCGCGTCATAGCGGAGGCTTTCGAGCGCCGTGCCCATGTGGATGCTGCCACCCTGCGCCCGGGTCTTGGCGGCTGCGGCGTCCCACATCATGCCCGGGCCCTTGCGGGGATACTCGAAGCTCTCGATCAGCGTCTTGATGACTTCGCCGTCGTGCGCCTTGGTGCCGTCCTTCTTGCCCTTCGGCACGATGGAGTTGCGCAGCGCATTCGCCATCGCACTCCACAGGTCGAGACCCTTGATGCGCTGAGCGGCCCAGTCGGCGGAGATATCGTCGCACGACATGCCCCACACCTTCTCGGTGTAGGTCTTGAAAAAGATCGAGAACAGGCGCTCGCCGAATTGATTGGCGACCCATTCGTGGAACGTCACCGGCTTCTCGTTCGGGAACGCCTGCTTGTAGGCGAACGACAGCACGCACATCGCGCTCTCGACCACGCCGAGGTTGCCGAGCGCCTCGAAGGCTTTCAGCGGATACGAATAGTACTTGCCGTCATAATAGATGCGGCTGAGGCGCGGCCGCGAGATGAAGTCCTGGGGAAGAATTTCCTTCCACAGGTCCACGACCTCTTTCGACTTCGAGAAGAAGCGATGACCGCCGATGTCGAATAGGAAATTCTTGTAATTGGCCGTGCGGCTGATACCGCCGACGTAGACCGGATCCATCTCGATGACCGTCGTCGAGATGCCTTCCTTGGTGAGCAGGTAGCTCGCGGTCAGCCCAGCAGGGCCGGCGCCGATGATAAAGACTTCGGAATGACTCATGACCGGACTTCCAACTCCATGTCGACAACGATGGCGCAAGTCACATTTGCGCCCATTCACCGGGAACGTTACTGAGGAACGCTGAACAAACTCTTTCAATTTGAAACATTTACGGGGAGTTAGCTGCGACGCCGCCTTTACCTGGCTTCAAAACTATTCGCCTAAGTTGAGCGAACGGTTGATGGAGAGAGCCGAAAGCGATGCAAGGCGCGTCTTTTGTTGCTGATGAGAGCCGCGGGCACCGGTTGGCGCGCCTGGCGTCCCTCCCCCTGTGGGTGTGGTGCCTCGTCGCTATCGCCGTTTTTGCGCTCTTGGAACTGCGCGCCGATCCGACACGCCTCGTCACCTCCCTCGGCGACGCAGACGACGCAACGCGACTGATCCAAGTCCGCGACCTGATAAACGGTGCATCGTGGTTCGACCGAACCTTGCCGAGCATTGGCGCGCCCGAGCCCCTTGTCTCGCATTGGTCACGCCTCATCGACGCGCCACTGGCGCTGATGCTGGTGACGTTCGAGCGTGTCATGTCTCCCGCGACGGCCGAGTTCGCCGTTCGCGCGCTGTGGCCGCTGATCGTCTTTTTGCCGCTGCTCTTTTTTCTGGCGCGCGAGTCGGGTCGACTTGCGGGCCGCGGCGCGGCCGCCGCGGTCCTCGGCCTCGCGGTCTATGCCCATTCGGGTGTGATGCAATTCAGCCCTGGCCGCGTCGACCACCACAACGTGATGATCCTGGGCTCGGTCGCTGGAATCTTGCTGCTGACCGAGAGCCTGACGGTCGCCCGTGTCGGCTGGCTTAGCCGGTGCGCTATTGGGCGTCGGCGTCGCCGTCGGTTACGAGGGTCTAGGTCTCACAGCCGTTACCCTTGCGATCGCGGGCCTTGCCTCCGCCTGGAGCGGCCGAGGACTGCCCGGCGTCACGCGAGCGGCCGCAGGTTTTGCGGCGACGCTGACCGTCGCGCTCATCGTCACAGCGACGCCGAAGCAATGGCTGGATATTCGCTGCGACGCCCTCGGCTTGAACCTGGTGCTGCTCGCGGCGGCCGGCGCCTGCGGACTTTATCGTTGTGGACCGGATCGCCACATACACCACCGCCCTCACTCGCGTGATCGTTCTGTGCGCATTCGTCACCCTAGGCGCGGGACTGTTCGCCTTTTCAGAGCCCGCTTGCCTGGCGGGGCCTTTCGGACAAGTCGATCCGACCGTCCGTAGCATGTGGCTCGACCACGTCGAGGAGAACCACAACCTTTGGGCCGCGCTCCAGAGTCAGCCGCTCGCCACCGCACAGTTCCTCATCGCGACGTTACTGGGACTGGCCGCCTCCGCTTGGCGCTTCCGCCGCCTTCCCAGCCTGGAAAACGGCCTGCCGCTGGCCGCGCTCGTGGTCGCTGTCGCCATGTCGGCTGTGCACATTAAGCTCATGCCCTACGCGACGTTCCTGGCGCTGGTGCCCCTTGCCGTTACGATCGCCGAGCTGCCCGCCATTGGCGGCTTGACCGCCCTATCCGCTCGCCTCATCGCATTCCTTGCCGTCAACCAGCATTCGATCCTGGCCGCACTGTTGCTGGGTGCTTCGCTCGGCACCGCCGAGCCCGCCGAAAAGGCCGGTAGCTGGTCCGCCATGAGCGAGACACTGGATAAGTGCACCGCGACCCGAAGTATCGCCCCGCTCGCCGCGCTGCCTCCCGGCCTCGTGGTCGCGGACGTCGACTTCGGCTCATTCATCGCTGCCCTGACGCGGCATCGTGTGATGACGGCTCCCTATCACCGCATCGACAAGACCATTCTCGAAGCGCTGGCGCTACGATCCGCAACACCCGCCGAGGCCGAGCGCCGGCTGCGTGCCCTTCATGCCGATTACGTCGTCACCTGCCGCAGCGCGCCGCCCGGCGATGCCGGCCCTGAGACACTACTCGCGCAACTGCACGCCGGCACCCCGCCCGCCTATCTCGAGCAGGTGCCGATGCCCGACTTCACACCGCTTAGCGTCTGGCGGCTCAAACCCGCCGCCACCCGCTGACCCATTCGCTCCCGGAGCCCTAAATGACGACCGTCTCCTCCAGCCTGCGCAACTGCCCCAGCTCGACGGGTATCGAAGCGATCAAACTCGATAAGGTCCCTCTGCTCGCGTGGTGCGTGCTCGCGGTGGGACTGCTGGCCGCTCTCGACCTGACGCTCGATCCCGCTCCGCATCGTCAAGGCCCTCGGCGACACCGACGACGCCACACGCCTGATGCAAGTCCGTGGACTGCTGGCGGGCGCGCCCTGGTTCGACACAACGTTGCCGCTGTTCGGCGCGCCCGAGCACCTTGTCTCGCACTGGTCGCGGCTGATCGACCTCTGTCTCGCCTCGCTCATCACCCTTTTCCGCATCGCCTTGCCGGCGACGGCCGCCGAGACCGTGGCCCGCTACGTGTGGCCGCTCATGATGCTGACGCCGCTCGCCCTCGTTCTCGCGATCGCCGCCCGCGCGCGCTCCGGCCAGGCTGCCGCTTACGTTGCAATCGGCCTTGCCGCCACTTGTCTCACCGGCCTCGTCCAGTTCATGCCCGGACGGATCGATCACCACAACGCGATGGTGCTCGGCACAGTCGCGGGCATTCTCTTTGTCACTCGCAGCATTGCAGATCCGCGTTTCGGCTGGTTGGCTGGCCTCGCTTTCGGCCTTGGCACAGCCGTCGGCTACGAAGCCCTTGCCCTGACCGTCCTCAGTCTCGCCGCCGTCAGTCTGTTCGCCGTCGTCAGCGGCCGCGGCACCGAAGGCGTATTGCGCACCGCGATCGGCTTCGCGGCGACCCTGTTCGTCGCCCTTCTTCTGACCACCGCGCCATCCCGCTGGCTCGTGAGCCACTGCGACGCGCTCTCGCTGAACCTGGTCATTCTCGCGACCGCCGGCGCCGCTGCCCTCTCGATCGCTCTCCTGCCAGGAACTCGCTGGAGCGTGCCCACTCGCCTTGCCGTCCTCGGAGGCATCGGTGCCGCCGGCGTGGCCCTCTACCTGCTCGCGCAGCCAGCTTGCCTCAAAGGTCCCTTCGGCGAGCTCGATCCCGCCATCGGTCCTGCGTGGCTCGCATCCGTCGCCGAGACCCAAAGCGTCTTTTGGCTGCTGACGTCGACACCGGGGCAAGCGATCCTCTTCATGGCCTACGCGACCCTCGGCCTTGCCGCCGCCTGGAGGATTTACACCGTCGACCGCGATGATGCCGCGCTGCTGTCGCTCGCCGCCCTCGCCATCGCCTGCGGTCTCGCCTGCTGGCAAATCAAACTCATCCCCTATGCGAGCTTCCTCGCGATCCCCGCAATGGCCGCCGTAATCGCCCGCATTCCCGCCCGCCGCGACATCTCCGCAGGAACGCTGCGCGCGGTAACCGCCTTCGGCCTGAGCCAGTTCACGCTGGCGATGTTCGCCAACCCCATCGGCGCCGCCGTCGTCCCGGTGAAAAAGGACATCGTCGACTGGATCGGCACCGCACGGACGTGCCTGCAATCGAGCACCTTCACACCGCTCGCCGGCCTGCCCAAGGGTCTATTCTTTGCCGACCGCGACGTCGGTCCCTTCATCGTCGCGCTTTCGGATAATGCCGTGGTCTCGGCCCCTTACCACCGCATGGACAAGTCCATCCTGGAGACCGACAAGATCTTCTTCGGCCCGCTGGACGATGCCCAACGCCGTCTCGAAAAGCTCGGCGTCACCTACGTTGCGATCTGCCCCGGCCTGATCCCGGCCAGCGACCTCAACGCCAAGGCGCCGGGTCTTCATCTGGACCTGCGCAACGGCCGCATTCCCGGCTTTCTGCAGCCAGTGACACTCGATGCCGAAACCCCGCTCAAAGTCTGGCGCATAAAACGCGGCGGCTGACTGGCTTTGACCGTTTGATTGGGCCAATCGCTCCGCATCTGTAGAGTTGCATCCCGCGCTGGTATAGATAGCCTTTATGGGCGCGTTCTGGCGCGCCAACGGCCCATCCAGCACGGAGATCAATCGTGACGCACGCCCTCAAGTACGGGGAAAACCCGCAGCAGACCGGCTCCGTAATGATCGATCAGGCCTCGACCGACCCTCTTGGTCTGTTCCGCTTCACCACTCCATCCGGCGACCCGATCTCCAAGCAAGTCGGCTCGATGAGCTGGGTCAACCTGAAGGATCTCTCGCGCGGCATCGAGGCCATCACCCGCATCGCCGCCGCGTTCGAGGTCAATACCGGCAAGGTGCCGCAAATCGCGGTCCTCATCGATCACGGCAACGCCTGCGGCGCCGCGACCGGCTCGACCGACAACGTCATCAATCTCGCCATCCAGGCCAATTACCGCGCCGCGATGGGCTCATTCCTCGTCACCAATGTCTCGATCACCGAGCCGGTCGCCTACAAGCTGCGCCAATGGCTTCCGGCAAACCGCCCGCTGTCCGGCATCGCCGCCCCCGTGATCGACCCCCAAGGCGCCGTCTACTTCGAGCGCAAGAGCCGCTCCTGCCACATGCTGGCGAACCCGGCGCTGGCCGAGCTTGGCTGCGATAAACTCGACCGTACGCCCATCTCTCACACCATCCGGGGCGCCACGCTGACGCAGATGCCCAACACGCACGTGCCGAAATTCCCGAGCTCCTGGTCGCAAGCCCTCGTCGCCGACATGTGCCTTGCCTGGGGCGTCTGTGCCTCCAGCGCCTCCAACGGCATCGCCATCGCCAAGGACCGGCTACTCATCGCCAACGCCGTCGGCCAGCAGGATCGCGTCGCCGCCTGTGAGCTCGCCGTCCTGCAGGTCCGCGCCGCCAAGCGCACGGCAGACCTCAAGGGCGCCGCTGTCGTCTCGGACAGCTTCTTCCCGTTTGCCGATGGCCTGGACTACCTCGCCCGTCGCAAGGTCGGCGCCATTTTCGCCACGTCCGGCTCGGTCAACGACAAAGAGGTTGCCGAGCACGCCGCGCAATTCCCCGATCTCATCTTCTACACAGTGCCCGACAAGGAAGGCCGCATGTTCTCGGGTCACTGACGCGCTGAACGGTCCAATCCCGCGCATTTCGCGTGACAACCGTCGCTGCCTGATTGAGCAGTCAGTCGGCAAGCAACTGTTCTGGCGTTGCATCAGCTTGCGCCATGATCAAAGGTTGACCCAAATCGCCCTTATTTCGTTGCGCCGACGCGGTCCGTGGGGTTGATGACATGCCGGACGGATCGTAAGTGTTAGCATTTATTGCTCCGTAGCTGGGCAGAACCGGCAAACGCATGCCCCGACCCAAATCGACTGAAGGCAGGCCATTCTCCCATGCAGTTCGAATCCAAAATATTGCGGCTGGCCCAACGGTACGCCTAACCTGTGGCTGTAGGACTCTCCCTGCTGACGCTGGCGTTGCGAATCGCTGCGCACGTTCCGTTTCCCAATCGCCAACTGATGATCCTCTTCATGGTCCCGGTAACGCTCAGCGCTTACCTGGGCGGCTTCGGGCCAGGCTTGCTAGCAACGGCGATCACAGCTGTCGGGTGTCTCTATTTCGGCATCGAGCCGGTTTACTCGATCACGGTGACCCGTGGCATGGACGCCTTCCTGCTTATAGTGTTCATCGCTGTTGCCACGATCACCAGTGTGATCTGCGAGATGCTGCATCGCGCGCGCCGCAAGGCGGAGGAAAGCCAGCGCCGCCTTATGGACGGCGAACGCAGCATCGCTTGGCGCTCGATGCCGCTCGCATCGGCATCCGGGACGACGACCTGACGACGAACGCCATTACCCTGGATGCCCGCGCGCAAGAATCTAGGCTTCGGCCCCTCGGTCGCTTTTTCGGAAATACTGAAAAGCATCCATACCGAGGATCTCCCGAGAGTTCGGCAAACGCGCAACGACGGCCTCGACCCCACGTCCAAGGGCGAGTCCTCGCAGGAGTTCCGCTATCGACGTAACGGTGGCGAGATGCGCTGGCTCGTCACCAGCGGACGGGCACGATTCAGCACCAAGGAACCCCGACACCCGATCCGCTCAAAGGGCATCATACTGGACGTCACAAAGGAGAAAAGTCTCGAAGAAGCCGTGCAAACCTCCCGCCGCCTCGAGGCCCTCGGGCGATTGTCCGGCGGCATCTCGCATGACTTCAACAATCTGCTGACCGTCATCTCCGGCAATTTGCAGTTGATCGCCTCCGACCCGACTTCGCCTCGGCCTGGCCGACCTCATCGCCGCCGCCCAGCGAGCCGGAGATGTCGCGGCGCGGCCCCACCCAGCGCCTCGTCACGTTCCGCCCGCAAACAAGCCGCCTCCCCGGTGGAGACCGACCTCAACGCAGCTCTTCTCTCGATGCGGGACGCGCTGGTCCGCGCGATCGGCGAAACCCACGCGTTCGAATTCGATCTGCAGCAGGACTCCTCGAAAGAGCAAAATCATCGAAGCGAGCACGCGACGCCGATCAGTGCGATGACCCAGTTGGCGGCGCTCGCGGGGAGCGCGGTCAGAGGCGCGATCAGGAACGCGGCGACCGGCGGCCAGATGAAGTTGTGGCCGTGCTCGAGCGCCGCATCGGGGCCGGGGAAGGGGTTCGTCCAGTCGAGCAGGAGCTTCGCCTCGGGGTAGAGCTCGTTCTTGAAGTCCGCGGCGAGCGAGTTGGTCGAGCTCGCGGTGGCGAACATCCCGATCGCGACGGCAATCGGCAGAACGGCGAAGAGCAGGATCGGAACCAGGCGTCGCGCGGCGGTCATCTTCAGTCCTATGCGTGGGCCGGGTCGAGGGATCGCGACGTGCTCGCCCTGGGACGAAGCTCGCAGAGCGCGAACGTGAGCGCAACGAGCGCGAGGACGCAGGCGGTCTGCCATGGCGCGCCGTTGAACGTCCCGTCGCCGACCCAGAGACCGATGGGAATCAGCCACACCGCGTCGAACCTTGGACGCGAGAGCGCGAGCGGGACGAGCAGGAGAACGAAGAAGTGACGCCACACGATCGGCGAGAGCACGAGTGCGGCCGCGATCGCAAGGCCGAGACTGCGCCGGCGCCAGGCGAGTGCCAGGACGCCAATCCCGACGACGCTGGTGACGACCCGTGCCGCGGTGTCGGGAAAGCCGACGTCCGTCAGCAGCGCGAACAGGGTGTACGTCTCGTGCTCGAAGGTGTCGCCGAGCCGACGGAGGAGGCGCGCGTACTCGCCGATCCCGATGAACGGCACGAGCAGCAGCAGCGAGGCGCCGGCGGCCAGGGCGGCGACGAGGGCGGCGCGGACGCGGCCGACGAGGGCCAGCCAGACGCCGATGGGCCACAGGAAGAGCTTCACGGCGATCCCGTAGCCGAGCGCGAGCCCGGCTGGCAGGGCGTGGTCGCGGTACCGCCACATCAGCGCGACGAGCAAGGTCAGCGGCAGCGATGCGTTCGCAGTCTGCACCGCTTCGATCGTCGCGGGCCAGAGCAGCACGACCCCGTAGACACGCCAGTCGCGGACGTCGAGGACCCACAGCGCCGCGACCAGCGCCGCGAGCACGAGCGCCGTTGCGATCCACTCGGCCACGCCGGCGGGAACGACCGTCAGCGGGACGACCGGCAGCACCGCGGCCATCGGCCACAGCAGGTTCGCCCGGTCGGACAGGTCGGCCCCGGGCGCTTCGTACGCGTCGCGGCCGTTGACGACCGCGTGCGCCTGCCGATACAGCTCGTGATGGAAGTCGAGCGCCAGCCTGTCGTCGCCCGCGTAAGCGGCCAGCGCGAGGACGAGCGCGACGAGCGGCACGGCGCCGAACAGCAACAGCTCGGCCGTCTTGACGAGGCTCGGCTTCACGAAGGAAGGCGTGGATGGCGGTCGTGAGTCATCGGCGCGAGGACGGTCTTCCTCTGATCGGTGCGCTTCGCCAGCTTCGTGACCCTCTCCTGCTCTTCGTGCTCCCTGTGGTGTTCGCAATCCTCGTCTCGTTCGTGGGCTACCGGGCATCGTGGCCGATAGGCTTCGACTTCCGCGGGACACTCTGGGCGCCCGCGCGCGCGTTCCTGGACGGGAACCCGATCTATCCCGAGCCGACCCGCGACGCGGTGCTCATCGGGAACCCGACCGTCTACCCGCCGCTCGTCATCTTGCTCGTGACGCCGTTCGCGCTGCTCCCCGTCGGGCTCGCGTCGTGGCTCTGGTTCGTCCTCCTTGCCGTCGCGGCGTACGCGTCCATGCGGATCGTCGGAGTCCGGGATTGGCGCTGCCTCGTCCTCGCCGTCACGACACCTGTGGTCGTTCACGGGCTCTACTACGGCAACGTCACCGTTCTGCTGCTCGTTCCCCTCGCACTGGCGTGGCGCTATCGCGATCGGGCGGCGATCGCGGGCGTGTCGGTCGGGCTCGCGATCGCGGCGAAGTTGTTCGTGTGGCCCCTTGTCGTCTGGCTGCTGCTGACGCGCCGGTTCCGCGCTGCGGCGTGGGCTTTAGGCTCGTCGATCGCGCTGTTGCTGGGTGCGTGGGCCGTGATCGGGTTCGAGGGGCTGCGCGACTACCCCGCGCTCCTCCGCGCCGTACAGGACGTCTACGCTGTGCGCAGCGTGTCCGTTTCGACCGTGGCCGGTGCAGTCGGAGTGCCGGTAGGGGCCGCCGTTGCGGTCGCGACCGCGACGGGAATCGCCTGCATTGCGGTTGCCGCTTGGCTCGTCCGCGGGGAGAACGGCGACCGTCGCTCCTTTGCAGGACTAGTCGCAGCGTCCATCCTGGCCTCGTCCATCGTCTGGCCGAACTACTTGGCGCTGCTACTCGTCCCGGTGGCGATCACATGGCCGCGCTTCGCGCCGATCTGGCTGTTCGGTTATGTGGCCTGGCTTGCCGGGGCCATTGCGCCGAAGCCCGTGGGCGAGGACGTCTGCTGCAGGCCGGCCGACGTGCCCGTCCAGGCCTGGGAGCGGAGTCACGTGGAGTCGACCATCTGGCTCGCCGCGGCGCTGATGTCCCTCGTGGTCCTCGTTTCGATCTTCACCGTGCGTGCCGATAGAGCGAGAGACCGATGGACAGGTTGACCGCCGAGACGAAGCCGCATCGGAACGGCGTGATCGAAGGGCTTCGGCTCAGGCTGTGGCCTCGCGACGTCGCCGGATCGATGCTCGTCGTGTGGTCGGGGATGGTCGTCTGGGCCGTGGTCTTCGCGGGGCTTGCGGCCGCGCGTCACGCGGCGTTCGAGAGCTTCCGGTTCGACCTCGGCAACATGACGCAGGCGGTCTGGAGCACGGCGCACGGCAGGCCACTGGAGATGACGGACTCGGCCGGGGAGCAAATCGTGAGGCTCGGGTCGCACGTCGACCCCTTGCTGACGCTCTTCGCGCCGGCATGGTGGGTCTGGCCGAGCCCGATCATGCTCACGACCGCCCAGGCGCTGATCCTCGCGTCGGGTGCCTTGCCCGTGTTCTGGCTCGCGCGGAAGCACATCGGTGACGACCGCGCCGCCTGCAACCTCGCGCTCGCGTACCTCCTCTTCCCGGCCGTCCAGTGGATCGCGTTGTTCGACTTCCACCCGGTGACGCTCGCCGTGCCGCTGCTCCTCTACATGATCTGGTTCCTCGACGAGGACCGCCTTCTCGCGGCGACAGTGTTCGCCGTCCTCGCCGCCTCGTCGAAGGAGGACATCCCGCTCGCGATCGCGGGAATCGGGCTCTGGTACGCAGTGCGCCGGCACCGGCCGCTGGTCGGCTGGGCGATGGTGGTGCTGGGCGTTGCGTGGACCGCGGTCTCGCTCTGGATCATTGTTCCCCACTTCGGAACGGGAGGACCGAATCCGTTCTACGGCCGCTGGGAGAGCGTCGGCGGATCGCCAAGCGGCATCGTCAAGACCCTGTTCACCGACCCAGGCCAGATCTGGCACGAGGCAACGACGGGGAAGGACCTGCTCTACCTCTTCCTCCTCTTCGTGCCGTTCCTATTCCTCTGGGCGTTCGAGCCTCTACTCGTCGTCGCCGCTCTCCCGATCCTCGCACTGAACCTGCTCTCGACGTTCCCGTCGATGAACTCGATCCGCTACCAGTACGTCTCCGCGATCGTGGCCTGCGTATTCGCTGCGACCGCGATCGGTGCCGGCAGGCTCGGACCTCAGCGCGCGCGAGTCGCGACCTTGGGAGTCATGGGGTTGATCGCCGCGCTGTGGTTGTTCGGCCCGCTCGGGTTCGGGGGGAGCTGGAAGTACATCTCGGACCTCAGGACTCCCAGCGCGAGGCTGGAGGCCGCACGGGAGGCAGTCAAGTTGATCCCGCCGTCAGCCGCGGTGTCAGCCTCCAACAGCATCGGCGCGCATCTCTCCGAGCGGCAGCGTATCTTCCTATTCCCGGTTCGCGCCGACGCGGACTGGGTCGTTGTGGACAAGACCGACCCCTGGCTCGCCTTAACCGGTGAGGCCGACGACCCGGTTCGTTACAACGCCGAATTGGGGCAGCTGCGTCGCGATCGGCGGTGGCGACTCGTCTTCGACGATGACGGCGTCCTCGTGTACAAGCGGGTTGCGGCTCGGTTGAGCCCAAGCTAGTCGGACGCGAGTGCCGAAACGCTTCTGTCCACGGGGTGCGCCGGCGTGGCGCGCGCCGACGCAGTGGGGGCGCCGTCAAGGTCATGCTCCGCGCGTGCGGCTACTCCGAGCACGATCGCGAAGACGCCGAGGACTCGCAGGATCTGCAGCGGATCGCCGATGCCAAGACCGGTACCAGGAGCGCCCCAGGTCAAGAGCGGAAGCAGCCAGATCGGGCTGAGGACGGGACGGACGATGGCGAGCGGCACCGCAGCCAACGAGAAGTAGTCGAGCCATACGATCGGTGTCAGGGTCAACGATGCGGCAAGGGCGAGCGTGAAGCTTCTGTACCGCCACATTGCGGCCACGAGTCCGAGCCCGGTAAGCAGCGTAACAAGACGTGCGACAGTCTCGCCGACGCCGAGTTGCACTAGAAGCCCGAAGACCGTGTAGGAGTCCTGGTCGAAGTGCCGGCCGAGGGCGGAAAGCGCAGTGACGTAATCGTCTATCCGCGTGAATGGGAGAACGAGGAGCAGCGAGCTCGCCGCGATCACCGCGGCGAGTGCTGCGGCTCGGGTGCGCCTGAGCGCGACGAGCCAGAGCGCGAGGGGCCAGACTAAGAACTTCAGCCCGATCGCGAGCCCCACCGGCCAGCCGGGTGTCGTCGTGCGACCTCGCGCGCGCCACGCAAACGCCGCCAGTAACGCAAGCAGCGGGGTGAGGTGCGAGACGCGCATCTCACCCGCAACCTGTGGCCAGAGACAACACATTCCGTAGACGCGCCAATCCCGAACGCGAACGACGTAGAGCGCTGCGGCGAAGCAGCCGAGACCGAGCACTCCCATGACGATCTCTGCTACCCCGAGGGGAAGCAGGGTGAAGGGTGCTACGACCGCGGCTGCGACCGGCGGCCACAGGAGGTTTCCGCCCACCCCAGGCACGAAATCCGCCCCAGGGAAGGGATTGTGACCGTGGAGCAGCGCCTTGGCCTCCGGATAGAGCTCGAAATGGAAGTCGACGGCGAGTGATTCGGAACTACGTCCGACGTGCAGCATCGTTGCGAGCACGACGACCGGCCCAATCGCGAAGACGACGATGGTTCCAACGCGCACGAGCGCTTTGCGCAATCCGCTGCCGTCGTTAAGCCGTAGAGACACGGTTCGCAATCGTCGCTTAGGCGTCAGATGCTCTCGCTGGACGAAGGGCTAGGGGTAATCACGACCCACAGCAGTTTCGATCGTCTGCGAAGCCCATCAATGTTCCGGCGGTGGAATCCCCAACTGTCCGAGTGCGGACTGAACCGCACCTCGTAGGTGGCGGGCTTGGACAGCATGCGCCTGTCCGGTCGGGCGACGTCGTCTGAAAGGTTGAACAAATCGTGAACTCCTTGATTGGCTACCTCGACCCTGGCTCCGGCAGCTTGCTGCTCCAGGGGCTTGTCGGCGGTGTCGCCAGTGCCCTTGTTATCGGCAAGGTCTACTGGCGCCGGGCAAAGCGCTTCCTCGGCTTTGGCCGCAACGAGACCGTCGACGAGTAGGTCACCCGCCCCGGACGGCGGCTCCTTCCGCGATCCGGACGGGAAGGTCTTCCAGTTCGGCGGCAAAGTCCTACGCGCGCTGTCGGCGGAGGGCACGGCCGACTGGACCGCGGTCGAGCAGAGCGGACTCCTCGAACGGCTGGTCAAATCGGGCGACGTCGTCGAAACGTCGAACGCCTCGGCAGCCGAACTCGACGCCATCCAGGGCGCTGATCCGGACGGGCAATGGGTGGCAGCACTCGTCCACGAGCGCCTGCCGTTCGTGTCGTACGCGTACGAGTGGACATTCTCGATGCTGAGGGACGCCGCGCTCCTCCAACTGCGCGTCACTCGCGAGGCGCTGGCGGCCGGCCTCGCGCTGAAGGACGCGACGCCGTACAACGTCCAATGGCGCGGGGCGCGGCCCGTGTTCATCGACGTCGGCTCATTCGAGCGTGCACGCGAGGGCGAACCGTGGCTCGGCTACCGCCAGTTCTGCATGCTCTTCCTCTACCCGATGCTATTGGAGTCGTACAAGGGCGTCCCTTTCCAGCCCTGGCTTCGTGGGAGCCTTGAAGGAATCCATCCAAGCGAGGCGCGGGCGCTTCTCCGCGGTCGTGACACGCTTCGTGGCGGCGTTCTCAAGCATGTCGCGCTTCACGCGAAGCTCGAGCGCAGCCATGCCGGGGGCGACAAGGACGTCCGGAAAGAGCTTAAGGAGGCTGGGTTCCAGAAGGACTTGATCGAGGCGAATCTCAAGAGCCTCGAAAAGCTCGTCTCGGGGCTCGAGGCGCCTCTCGGTGCGACGGAGTGGAGCGCCTACGGCACGACGTGCTCGTACTCCCAAGACGACACGCGGGCGAAGGAAGAGTTCGTCCGGCGCGCGGTGATGAGGCGGTCGCGTTTGCTCGTGTGGGATCTGGGCTGCAACGACGGCCGTTACTCGCGGATCGCCGCCGAGGGTTCGGCATACACGATCGCGCTCGACGCGGACGCGGGCGTCGTGGAGCGGCTGTATCTCGCGCTGAAGCAGGAGTGCTCGAGCACAATCCTGCCGCTGCTCGGCGACGTCGCCGACCCCTCGCCTGGGCTCGGCTGGCTTGGGCGCGAGCGGCTGCCGCTTGAGGAGCGCGGCTCGCCAGACCTCGTCCTGGCGCTCGCGCTCGTCCATCACCTCGTGATCGGGAGGACGATCCCGATGCATGCGTTGGTCGACTGGTTCGCCGGGCTGGGAGGCGAGCTCGTCGTCGAATTACCCGACCCCGAGGACGAGATGGTCAGGCGGCTGCTTTCGCGGAAGCGGGAGGGGGCGCATCCCGACTACACGCGTAAGGAGTTCGAGTCAGCGCTGAAGTCTCGCTTCGAGATCGTCGACTCGGTCGAGCTTCCGTCGGGTACGCGCGCGCTCTACCACGCTGCGCCGCTCCGATGAAGCTTCCGTCGTACCCCCTTCGGTTCGCGCAACTCGCCGCCCTGTGGGGATACGGAGTGGGTCAACCCGTGTTCTCCCTCCTGAAGGGGAATCCCGAATTCCTCGTCATCAAGGGAGCGTCTCGCCTCGATACCGTGGTGTTCGCGGTGGTCCTTGCCTTCGGGCCGCCCCTTGTCGCGGTGGGCCTCGAGGCGCTCGGCGGTCTCGTCTCCACGAAGGCGGCGGCTCTCCTGCACGTGATCGCGCTCTGGTTCTTCGGATTCACGGCGATCGAGCAGTTGCTGATTCGGCTCGATCCGGCAGCCGGGTGGACGATGGTTTTCCCCGCGGTCGCATCGTACGCCGGGGTGATCGCCTACCTACGGTGGTCGCTCGTTCGCTCGTTCCTCAGCGTGTCGGTTGCGTTGCCGGTTGTCGGACTCCTCTTGTTCGTCTCCACTGCTCCGCTCGCAGTCGACGACGCTCAAGCAGCGGGCGTGAATGTGCCGTCGGAGACTCCGGTCGTGTTGGTCGTCTTCGACGAGTTCGCCCTCAGCTCACTCATGAGCGTTAACGGCTCGATCGATGCCGTGCGCTATCCCGGGTTTGGGCGCCTCGCGCATGACGCGACGTGGTACTCACGCGCGACCACCGTCTACGAGCACACGACCCAGGCCGTGCCGGCGATTCTCTCTGGCGATCTGCCCCGCAACGGTGCGTTCCCGACACTCAACGATTTTCCGCACAATCTGTTCACGCTGCTCGGCGGCGCGTATTCGTTCGAGGTGCGCGAGCCGGTTACACGTCTCTGCCCCGTGCGGTTCTGCCCCGATCACGCAGACACCAGGGGACTTCCCTCTCGAATCGGTGGCCTGCTACACGACGTCGGCATCGACTTCCTCTACAGCGCACTACCGGCCGACGTACGGGGGAACATCCGTATCCGTGAAGGTTGGGACACCCTTGTCAGCAACACAGAACTAGAAGGTCTCGACTTCGTCCGGGGCATTCAGCCTACGGACCCACAGACGTCCCTCTACTTCCTTCATGTCCTTCAACCGCACGCTCCATGGGCGCTCCTTCCGTCAGGCAACCACTACAACGACGCCTCGGTGCTCTCCGGGATTGCAGACGGATGGCAGCTCGGCGACGACGAGCTGTGGCGCCCGAATCAGCTGCTCGTAGAACAGGGCCTTCAACGCCATCTGCTCCAGGTCGCCCTGGTGGATCGGCTTGTTCGCCAACTGCTCGATCGACTGAAGAAGACGGGTCTCTACGACCGATCCTTGGTGATCATCACCGCCGACCACGGCGTCAGTTTTCGGCCGGGCGGTTGGCGGCGACTGACGACCACGAAGAACATCTCGGACATCGCACCCGTGCCGCTGTTCGTGAAGTACCCGCATCAGGAGCGCGGACGGGAGGATCGTCAGGCGGCGGAGACGATCGACATCCTCCCGACGATCGCCGATGTGCTGGACGTCGAGATGCCGTGGCACGTGGACGGTCGCTCGCTCCTGTCGCCGCCCGCCGCCCGGAACGTGCGCGTCGGACGGTTCGACCGTCCTCCGATCGTCGCGCACCCGGACGTGGTGACCACTGGTCTGCTTGCAGCCGCGAGGCGGAATGCGGCATGGCTCGGGCAGGGAGCGGACTCGCTGTACAAGATAGGACCGAGAAAGGATCTCCTGGGACAACAAGTGACCGCGCTGCCGAGTCTCGTCGCCGCAGACGCACGTGTCGGAATCCCGCGTCTTCCTGACCTCGAGCGCGTCAAGAAGGCGTCGGGCTACGTCCCCGCGCATTTCCTGGCCCGGATCTCGTGGCAGTCCCTTCGCCCTGCCGAGGACATCGCGATCGCGGTCGACGGGCGCATCGCCGCTGTCACGCGGCCGTTCCCAACGCACGGCGAAACGTGGATCGACGCGATGATCGACGAGACGCTCCTTCACGACGGCCGGAACATGGTCGGCGTCTACGCCGTTCGTGGCAGCGGGTCGAACACGAAGCTCCTTCTTCTCGGCGGGAACGAGCCCGGCGCCGGAAAGCCGCTCGTAGCTGCTACGGCTGGCTAACGATCTCAAGGCGGACTCAGCGCGCTCGACAACCGCGATCCCGTCGTCGTGGAAGACGACCTTCGCGCGCGGCTCGGCGGCGGGCGCTTCGAGGTGGGTCAGGTCGTCGACGACGACGACGCGGTAGGCGTCCAGAAGCGTCTTCCAGTGGTCCTGCCGCGCGTCGTAGCGGAGGAGATCGTCGAGGGTCGGCTTGTCGTAGAGCTCGAAGCGGACCTCTTAGGCGATACGCCCGCGGAGCGCCGTCGTCGGTGCCCGGACGGTTGTCAAGCTCATGGCGACGACAGCGAAGAGATCGGCCATGCCGCGAGCTTGTCGCCGAACGGGACGACCGACCTGCCGCGATAGAGGACGATGCCATGCGCAAAGCGCTCTCCCAGCTCCTCGGCAAGAAAGCGGAGGCCCACGAGATCGCGCGCGTCGACCGTCGCGCGCGCCTTCACCTCGACGGCCACGACCTGCCCTGCGCTGTCCTCCAGGACAAAGTCGACCTCGCGCCCCGCCGACGTGCGGAAGTGGTGGACGCGTAGCGATCGCTCGAACCAGGACGCCTGCTTGACGAGCTCCATGCCGACGAAGCTCTCGAGGAGCGCGCCGAGCAGCGCAGGGTCCGAAGCGACGCGCGCGTGCGAGGCGCCGAGGAGATGGCAGGCGAGCCCGGTATCTACGAGGTGGAGCTTCGGCGAGCGGACGAGCCGCTTGCCGAGGTTCGCATGCCAGGCCGGGATCCGAATGAGCAGGAACACCTGCTCGAGCAGCGTGAGGTACCGCTGGACCGTGGTCTGTGGAATGCCTGCGCTTCGGGAGATCTCGGCCGCGTTGAACAGCGTGGCACTCCGTGCGGCGAGGAGAGCGAGGAGTCGCGGTAGGGACGCGAGTCGTTCCACGTTGCCGAGCTCGCGCACCTCTCGCTGCAGGACGGCGTCGACGTACGAGCCGAGCCACGCGCCGCGGCGTGCGGGAGAGCGCGCGACGGCCGGAGGAAATCCACCGCGCACGATCCGCTCCACGACGTCGTCGTCTGTCTCGACGATCGACGGCTGGGACCCGTCGAACGCATGCACGAGGAACGACTCGGGGCACCGCTCCAGCTCGCCCTGAGAGAGCGGCCACAGGACGTGCGTCTCCATCCGTCCGGCGAGCGACTCCGAGACGCGAGGCAGCAGCATGACGTTCGCCGAACCGGTCAGCAGGAACCGCCCAGGGCGCCGGTCGCGGTCGACGCTCGCCTTCACCGCGGGCAGGAGTGCCGGCGCCCGCTGCACCTCGTCGACGACGACCGATGGGCCGAGGCCGGCGACGAACCCGTCCGGATCGGTGGTTGCTGCGGCGAGCGTGACGCCGTCGTCGAGGGTGAGGTACGAGCCGAGAGATCCGTCGTCGAGGAAGCCCTGCGCCAGCGTGCTCTTGCCTGCCTGACGCGCCCCGATGAGCAGCGTCACGGGCGAGTCGGCGAGTGACTCCTCGAGCAACGGTCTCAGGTGACGTGAGAACACGTTGCGTTTATACCATGTTATGGACGAAAATCCACCATTAGATGGGTGATTTACACAAGCTTCAGTGGTCGAGTAGACCTCTGGGGCGTCGGTCAGCGCGATCGCGCCACGATCGCGATCTCGTCGTCGCGGTAGACGACCTTTGCGCCCGGCTCGGCGCGGAAAGCCTCGAGGTGTGCGGGGTCGTCGACGACCACGACCCGGTAGCCGTTCGCAACCGACTTCCAGTCGCCGCGTCTCGCCTGGTAGTCGACGATCCGGTCGAGGGTCGCCTGGTCGTAGAGCTCGAAGCGGACGTCGTAGGCGATCCGCCCGCGGAGCTCGGGGATCCGCCAGAGGAGCCAGTCGGCCGTCCCGTCGGTTGCCCAGACTCGCGTCGACGGATCGCGCGTCGCCTTGCGGACAGCCGCGATTTGCTGCTCGTGCCAGTCCGAGACGTACCACGATGCGGAGTGCGCGAGGAACGCGACGATCGCGACGGCCAGCCCCGCGAGTGACACGAGCGAGATCGTCCGGTTGACCTTCGGCGCGTCGACGTCCGCTTTCGTCAGAAGGCCGTCGAGCGCGACGGGAAGGATCGCCGCGCAGGCGAGGGCGAACCAGATCACGCCCCGCACGGCCTGCACCGCGCCGACGAACGTCACGGCGAGCACGGCGAGCTCGTAGACCGTCAGCCTGCTGCGGCAGCGACGGAACGCGAGGAGCAGCACGCCGACGAGCGCGAGGAACCAGAACAGGGCCGTCGTCGCGCTCGGGCTCGACCACTGCCATTCGCGGAGGATCGGCGCGAACGGCGCGTCGACGAGCATCAGGTTGTAGTAGTCCACGAGCTTCGTGCCGTACGGCGACGCGAGCACGCAGAGCGGGGCGAGGACGACGAGCGCAACGGGGATCCACGCGAGCCGGCGACTGCGCACGAGCTCGACGATCCCGAGCAGCGCCGTCAGGCCGGCGCCGAGCACGACCGAGCCGTGGAGGTTCGCCCAGAGGACGAGCAGCGGCAGCACGAGCAGCGTTCGGCGTCTGACGCCGTTGCGGGAGGCGTCGACGAGGAGCCAGAGCGCGCCGGCGAAGAGGGGCAGCGCAGCGGACTGCGCGCGGATCGTCCAGCCCCACGGCCCCGCGATCACGGCGAGGAGACCGATCAGGAAGGTCGAGCGCGACGAGGCGCCGCTCGTCCGCGCCGTGGCGGTCGCGAAGGCGAGCGCGAGGAGCACGAGCAGGACGTCGAGCAGGACGACTGCCCGCATCCCGGCCAGGCCGTTGGCCCCGTAGAAGACGACCTGCGCGAGCCACTGCTGATCGGTCCAGGTCGCTCCCTGGCCGAGGACCGTGATCGTCTCGGTCGACGGGAGCCCGTGCTCCACGACCTCGCGGCCGGCCATCAGGGTGAGCCACGTGTCGCCGACGACGAGCGACGGCCCGAACACCGAGAGGAGGACGATCCCGACGAGCGAGACGAGGAGGATCGGGAACGGGCTCGTCTCGAGGACACGGCGCAGAGCAGGTGTCCGACTGAAGTCGGACACCGATCGCGCGTCGGCGCCAGCCAGGTCTCGAGCCACGGTCGCCGGCACAGATGAATGATCGCCGCTCGGCCGGAGGTTCTGTCTGGACGAACGGCTAGGTCGATCTACGACTCGCGCCAATGGCGTGCGCGCGCCGTCACGACGACCCTTGAAGGGGTGACCGTCGTCTCCGAAGCCCTTCCCCCTGCGCGCACGGCAACGCTGGTGACCGCGCACACCCGACCGAGCCGCCGCAAGGTGTGGATCGCGGCGGCGATCGGGATCCCGGCGTCGGCGGTCTTCCTCTTCCTGGCGATCCGCGGTGCCGACCTCGGCGCCGTGTGGCGGACCGTGCAGCACGTGCGGCCGGCTCCGCTGCTCGGCGCCGTGGTCTGTATGGCGGGCGTCTACTGGCTCCAGGCGGCCCGCTGGCGCAAGATCGCCCATACGGGCGCGAGCCAGCTCCAGTTCGTCGAGATGGTCGTCGCAGGCGTCGCCGTCAACAACGTGCTGCCCGGACGAGTCGGCGACCTGCTCCGTGCGCGCTGGGTCTCGCGCGGTGCGTTCTCGTACGGGCGGGGTATCGCCACGGTCATCTTCGACCGCGGCTTCGACCTCGTCGTCCTGCTCACCTTTCTCCTCGCCACGCTTCCGCTCGTCACGGACGAGTCGTGGGTGGACAGGATCGTCGTTGGCGCGTTGATCGCCGTTGCGCTGCTGGGGCTCGGCATCGTCGCGGCTCGCGCCTACACGCGGAGGCGCCCCGGGGGGAGGCGCCACCGCAACCTCGTTCGTCGCTTCACGCGCGACGTGCTCGAGGGGCTCTCCGAGCCTCTCGGCGTGACCCGCACGCAGGAGCTCGTGCTTCTCAGCGTCGCCGCGTGGCTCACCTGGGCGCTCGGCGCGTACCTCGTCGCGCGATCCGTCGGGATCGAGCTGACGATCGTTCAGGCGATCTTCGTCACGGCGGCGCTCAATCTCGGAGTGGCGATCCCGTCGTCGCCCGGGTTCGTGGGCACCTACCAGTGGCTCGGCGTGTCGGCCCTCGCGCTGTTCGGCATCCCGCAGGAGAGCGCGCTCGCGTACGCGATCGTGCTCCAGGCCGTGTGGTACGTCCCGACGACCCTCGTCGGGCTCGGGCTGCTCCTCACGGGCACCACGCGACGCTGGGGTCGCCCGCGCACGACGGCCGCGCCGGTTTCTTCGCCGCTTCGCGCCTGAGCGTCGGAGGAGCCGTGCTGGCGGCCTAGTCGTCGCCCAACGGACGGACGATCAGCCCGAGCTGGTACGCCTGACGCACGGCATCGGCGCGGTTCTTTGCGCCGAGCTTGCGGTACACGTTGGTCAGGTGGAACTTCACGGTCTGCTGGGTGACCCAGAGCTCCTTGGCGATCTCGTCGTTCGACTTCCCCTTCGCGAGCTCCGTGAGGATCGAGATCTCGCGGTCGGTCAGCCCGGCCGCCTTCGCGCCGCTCGGCACGGATGACTCGCTGGCTCCGACCGTGGAGAACACCGTGCCGCTCGCGACCTGCCGCAGCGTCGAGGGGAGGTCGCTCGGATCGACGGTCTTGAGGACGTATGCGCTCGCACCGCGTCGGAGGGCGCCGTCGATCAGGTCCTGCGTCGTCGACGCGGACAGCATCACGACCTTGACGTCCGGATACCGCCGGCGGATCTCCTCGAGGCACTGGAGGCCGTCCATGTTCGGCATCCGGACGTCGAGCACGACGAGATCGGGGTTCGTCTGCCCGACCAGCGGGAGCACCTGCGCGCCGTTCTGGGTCTCGCCGACGACCTCGAAGCCGCCGTCCTCGTCGAGCGCACGGCGGATCCCGTCGAGCATCAGACGGTGGTCGTCGGCGAGAAGAACGCGCATCACGCCGTAAGTGTCGCAAAGTCGTCCGACGGCGACACGCGCATCGCCCGTTTGCGGGCCGTTTGGTCACTCGTCCGAGGCATTGCTCCCCTCCGAAGGGTGACTACCGTCGGAGGAAGAACGCACGACTGAGGGGAGGGGGACGATGGGCAAGGCGAGAGAGCAGGAGCTCCGCGTCACCGCGCTCGGGATGATCGCGCTCGTGCTGCTGGCGGCGCTGCTCACCGTCTCCGCAGCGGTCGCCTTCGGCGGGAAGCTCCACGTGTCGCTGCCGACGACGTCGGCGAGCCAGGACGTCGGCGGCGCATCCGCCCCGTACGTCCAGCGCTGACCTTCGCGCTGCTCAGCGGGCGCGCGAGGCGCCGGCGGGCCCGCGGTCGACGATCTCGAGACGGGGCGGCGACGAGCTCGAGCGTGAGTCGTAGGTCGACCCAGGTGAGGTTGTTCCGCTCGTTGGTCTCGCGGAACCAGCCGCCCGGGTCGGCGGTCGCCCAGAGGCGGTAGACGCCGTCCTCGAGCCCGGTCACGTCGAGGCGCTGGTCGGGAAGCGCCCATGGGTACGGGTCCGACCAGCCGGGCGAGAGCCCCATCGTGAACTCCAGCGCGTCCTGGCCGTTGCACCCGGTCTTCGGGAATCGCGGCACGACCGCCGCGTCGGGCGGCTGACGCCGGAGCGGCCGCTGGTCGAAGAAGCAGAAGCCCACCTTGTCGAACGACCGGATGCGCGTCGTCGAGCCCGGCCGCGTGAGCCAGTAGGACGCGCCCATGTGGACGTGCCAGTGGTTGTGGCCGTGCCCGCCCCAGACCACGTCGCCGGGCGTGATCGTCTCGCTCAGCGACCCGTCGGGCTCGTCGAACCGCTGCGAGACGCGCCAGCCGCCGCGGCGGTCCGCACGGACGGCGTGGATGATCAGGGCGCCGCGGCCGACGTTCGCCGGTGCAGCGGTGAACGAGACGTAACGCGCGTCGCTCCCCACCGCCTCGCTGACCGCGATGTCGGTGAGCGGCGACATCGCGAGATCGGGCAATGCGGGCGTCTTCGGGGCCGGGAGCGGATCGGGAAGGGCGGCGGATCGCATCGACCACGCGATCGCCGCGACCACGCCGACGAGCGGGATCCCGACGAGCAGAGCCACGAGCACGCGCCGGCGCACGCGGCCAGCGTAGCCACGCGCCCGGCGGGATTAACCGCCGCTTCGGGGGGGTCAACCTACTCGAATGAGGGAGTTGCCATCCCCCATCGTGACCATAAGATCCGATCCAGAGTGCCGGTCGTTCCCGCGGCTTCCATGGGTCGCCCGGCAGCAACAGAGGGGAAAGGGTGGATCACATGGTCAAGCGAACGAGACGGGGTGCGCTCGCCGGGGCTGGTGGGCCTCGTCGCGGTCGCTCACGCTCGTCATCGCGGGTGCCGCGATCGGCGCGCAGGGCTACAACGGGCCCGCGCGGCAGGTGTACCAGGGCGGCAACCCGACGTGTCCGGACGGCCTGCCGACGCCGGCAGCACGAGCATCGACGGCAGCCGACCTCCAGGGCGGCTACAACGACGGGCGGATCAGCATCACGCGCCGCGGCGTCGTCAACGGCATCGACTCGTTCGACTGGGTCATCGTCGACCACAGCGTCGACGTCGATGGCCGTCATCGTCAAGGGCGGAGACGGCGCGTACATCTACTTCTACGACTCGCTCGGCGGGAGCTGGGGCGGACAACAACCTCGCGCCGCCGCTCAACAACGGCGGCCAGGCGCCGCAGATCAGCCACGCCGTGTTCTGCTTCGACCCGAAGGACGCGCCGAACCCGGTGCTGTCGGTCGAGAAGTCGGCGAGCGGCTCGTCGCAGATCACGCACAGCTGGACGGTCGACAAGCAGGTCAAGCCGGCCGGCGCGGCCGACTCGGCGTACGGCGACAACACCGTGCTCAACCTGCCCGACGGCGGCAACGGCTCCGTCACCTGGAAGGTGACGGTGACCCACTCGCAGGTGCAGACCTTCGCCGTGAACGGCACGATCACCGTCAAGAACGACGGCGCGGTCGCCGTGACCGGTGTCGACGTCTCCGACTCGATCCTGGGTGCCGTGATCGACTGCGGCGGCAACGGCAGCACCGGCATCACCGTGCCGGCGAATGGCTCGGTCGCCTGCAGCTACACCGTCACGCCGGACTCCGAGGTGCCCAACAACACCGCGACCGTCACGTGGGGCGAGGACAGCTCGAAGACCGCCACGGCGACGATCCGTGGGCCGACCCGACCGAGCTCGGCACTCCCGCGCACGTCGTCGACGACGGCGACGTGGACGAGACGCTCGACGCGGGCGACCTCACGAACAACGCATGGACGACGACCTACAACGAGCGGTGGACGTGCGCGAACGGCAAGCCGTCGCCGAACAACGGCCGGACGAACACGGCGGTCGTCACGTGGAACGGCGGGTCGGACAACGACAGCGCTAGCGTCCAGGTCGGCTGCGGCAAGACGCCGCCGCCTCCTCCGCCGCCGCCTCCGCCCCCGGGTGGGAACGAGTCGATGGACCTGCAGATCGTGAAGGACGCGACGCCGCAGGTGCAGCTCGTGAACGGCCAGGCGGACATCGCGTACTCGCTGGTCGTCAAGAACAACGGCCCGAACCAGGCGCACAACGTCGTGGTCTCGGACGCGGCGCCGAGCGGCGTCACGTTCCTCGCGGTCACGACCCAGCCTGTGGGCGGCAGCTGCACCGTCACCTCGGCGCTGCTCGACTGCAGCCTCGGCACGCTCGGCCCGGGAGTGATTCGGACGATCGGGCTCTCCGCTCGGGTGACTCAGACGGGCACGTACGACAACTGCGCGACGGTCACCGGTGACGGTGGGGACACGAACTCGGCGAACAACAGGGACTGCGCCGAGACGCTCGTCCCCGCGGCGCTGACCCCGCCGGTCACGCCGCCCGTCAAGCCGACGCCGACGCCGACGCCGAAGCCGCACGTCAAGCCGAAGCCGAAGCCGGTGGCGAACCTGTGCCGCGTGCTCACGATCAACACGAAGCTGATCAAGGCGAACGGCCAGAAGCACGCGCTCCTCGCCAAGGTGACGCGCTCGCGCAACCCGGTGCAGGGCGTGAAGGTGCGGTTCACGGGCGCAGGCATCTCGCTGGCCTCGCTCACGAACGGCAAGGGCCTCGCCCGCGTCACCTTCAAGACGACGAAGGCCGGGATCATCCGAGTCCACATCACCAACGTGAAGGCGTGCAACACCGCTCGCATCGGTGTTGTCGGCGTCTTCCAGCCCCCGGTCACGGGCTAGGGAAATCCCCCGGGCCGGCACTCGGTCGACGCTCCCGGGCTAGCCCCGGGAGCGTCGACGCCTCGGGGGAGAGGTCAGCGGGGCCGCAAGGCCCCGCCGGCCTTTTCCGGGACTGGGTGCCCCTTCCGGCAATGCTCTCCATGTCTCTGGCCGCATCACCGGGAGGCACTAGTCACAAGTGGGGGACGGGACCCCTCTTTCGAGGCATATTCGCTCCCCCGGCCGGAACTACAGTTGGAAACATGAGGCGAGTCCTTGCGAGAGCGGTGATCGTCGCGGCGGTGTGCGCTGCGGTGGCCGGACCGGCTGCGTACGGGGGCGCGAAGACGCCGCTCTCGCCGCTCGCCAGCGTCGACGTCGTGGGCTCTGGCCCATTGGCCTGGGGGAGCGTCGCCGTCCGCAGCAAGCCCGACCGCTCGGCGCGGGTGATCACGACATTCACCCAGTTCCGTGAGCACTTCCGCCCGCGCGTCGTCCTCGCGCTCGAGACGCGCCGCGATGCCGAGGGGCAGCCGTCGTGGTACCGCGTCGAGATTCCCGGCCGGCCGAACGGCCGCAGCGGCTGGATTCCCGCGGCCTCGGTCGAGCTCAAGCCGGTCGACCGGTGGCTGGTCGTCTACCGCGGCTCACGGAAGTTCGAGCTCTACGTCGGCGGGAAACTCCGCCGGACGGGTCCCGTCGCGATCGGAGCGCCGGGGATGGAGACGCCGATCGGCCTGTTCTACGTCCAGACCGCGTTCGTGCCGTCGCAGTACCCGATCCTCGGCGCGTATGCGTTCGAGACGAGCGGGTACTCGAAGCTCTCCGACTGGCCGGGCGGCGGCGTGGTCGGCGTCCATGGTACGAACACGCCCTGGCTCATCGGGCAGGCGGTCTCGCACGGCTGCGTCCGCCTCCGGAACAGCGACGTCCTCGCGCTTCGCCGCTACGTGCGGCTCGGCACGCCGGTCAAGGTCGTCCGCGCATAGCGCAGGCAGGGGGGCGCGAAGTGTCCGACTTCGCGTCGGACACCGACGGCCTGAGGCGTCAGGCCGAGAGGGCGTCGAACGCGTACGCCTCGAGCGAACCGGCCGACAGCGTGCGGTGGCCGCGCGGGGCCGGGCTGAGTTGCCGCACCACGTATCCGCGGTCGCGGAACGTATACCCGGGCACGAACGGCTGCCACGAGCCGCCTAGCGACCGGGCCACGCCGACCCGCTCGAACCGGAAGCCGAAGCCGTTGCACGTCGCGACACCGCCGTTCCACGACTCCGCCGTCGCGAGCGGCTCCCAGCGGCGATGCGATCCGGGCAGGACGACCGGATCCGTGACGGGGCGTCCGTCGAGCCAGACGCGCCAAGTGCCCGGTCTGCCGTTCATCTCGAGCACTGCGAGCCGGTGGCTCTCGCCGACGGCGACGTTCTCGCGGAGCGGGAGGAAAGAGGGAGTGCGGCCGGGGCGAGTGATCTCGGCGTAGACCATCAGCGGCGTGCCGGGAAGTGCGGCGACGCCGGTCTGGAGCCACATCGTCTCGCCGTTCGGCCCGGCGCCGGGCCCACCGACGCCGATCCACCCTGCCGCGTGCCCCGCGGAGACGCTCGGCTGGCGCAGCGCGGCGATCGTCGCGCGCACGCCGCTCCCGACCTGTCCCGACTGGAGCCCCGCATACGCGTAGCCCGTCGAGCCGTGGCTCCCGGAGCCGCAGTCCGCTGCGCCGGACGTCGCACCCGCCGGAGCGAGGAACGCGACGAAGGCGGTCAGCCCCGCCAATGCGCCCGTGATCGCCGCAAGCCGCTTCACCTTCCCTCATTCGGCGCCACTCATCCGTGGTGTGATCCCTCGTTCGGGCAGCGGGAGGGGTGAGGGCTAGCATCCGTCGAATGGCGCGGTTGGAGGATCGGCGCACCGGCGCGCTCGAGGCCTGGCGCTCGCGATTCGAGGGGTCGCCGCTTCGAACGGACGAGGTGTTCACGTCCATCTCGGGGGCCGAGGTGGAGCCCCTCTCGACCCCAGACACGGTCGCGGTCGATTACGAGCGCGATCTCGGGTATCCGGGCGCGTTCCCGTTCACCCGCGGGGTGTATCCGTCGATGTACCGGGGCCGGCTATGGACGATGCGGCAGTTCGCCGGGTTCGGGACCGCGGAGGAGACGAATGCGCGGTTCCGCTACCTCCTCGACCACGGGCAGACGGGGCTGTCCGTCGCGTTCGACATGCCGGCGTTGATGGGGGTCGACTCCGACTCGCCCCGTGCCCTCGGCGAGGTCGGCCGGGAGGGCGTCGCCGTCGCGTCGCTCGAGGACATGGGGATCCTGTTCGGCGGGATCCCGCTCGGCGAGGTCTCTACGTCGATGACGATCAACTCGTCGGCGGCGATCGCGCTTGCGATGTATCTCGTCGTCGGCGAGGAACAGCAGGTGCCACGCGGGAAGCTCCGCGGGACGATCCAGACGGACATCCTCAAGGAGTACATCGCCCAGAAGGAGTTCATCTTCCCGCCCGGGCCGTCGATGCGCCTCGTCACGGACATGGTCGAGTTCTGCGCGAAGGAGATGCCACTCTGGCACCCGATCTCCGTATCGGGCTACCACATCCGCGAGGCAGGGTCGACCGCCGCGCAGGAGCTCGCCTTCACCCTCAAGGACGGGTTCACCTATGTCGAGTGGGCGCTCGAGCGGGGCCTCGACGTCGACGCCTTCGCCCCGCGGCTCTCGTTCTTCTTCAACGCGCACCTCGACTTCTTCGAGGAGATCGCGAAATACCGTGCGGCGCGCAGGATCTGGGCGCGCGAGATGCGGGACACCTACGGCGCGCGAGACGAGCGCTCGATGCTGATGCGCTTTCACACCCAGACGGCGGGAGTGTCGCTCACGTGGCAACAGCCACTAGTGAACGTAGCACGGACGGCGATCGAGGCCCTCGCCGCGGTCCTCGGCGGGACGCAGTCGCTGCACACGAACTCGTACGACGAGGCGCTGGCGCTGCCGACCGAGGATGCGGTGCGGCTTGCCCTGCGGACCCAGCAGGTGATCGCGCACGAGACCGGTGTCGTCAACACGATCGACCCGCTCGGGGGCTCGTACCACGTCGAGGCGTTGACCAACCGGCTCGAGGCCGAGGCCTACGAGCTGTTCGGGCGGATCGACGAGCTCGGCGGGATGGTCGCTGCGATCGAGCAGAACATGCCCCAGCGCGAGATCGCCGAGGCCGCGTACCGCTACCAGCACGAGGTCGAGGCGGAGGAGCGGATCGTCGTCGGCGTCAACCGCTACCGCACGACCGGCGAGGAGGAGCTCAACATCCTCCGGATCGACCCCGACCTCGAGCGGAAGCAGATCGAGCGGCTGCAGGCCTTCAAGGCGCGACGCGACTCGGCCGCCGTCGAGCGTCACCTCGGCGAGCTCGCCGAGACCGCCTCGGTACAGGGGCGCAATCTCATGCCGGTGATCGTCGACGCCGTCCGGGACGGCGTCACGCTCGGCGAGATCTGCGACGCCTGGCGCCTGGCTTGGGGCACCTGGCGGGAGCAGCCTGTCTTCTAGCCCGCGAAGCAGGAATCCGCTCGCGCGGATTCCTGCCGCTTGATCCCCGCCTGCGGCGGGGCACATCCCTGAAGGCGTCGGCTTCGCCGCCGCAACTGCTTGAGAATGTGGATGCGACCTCGAGTTCAGACGCCTGACGATTCGTCAGCCGGACGGGCTCGATCTCGACTTCCATGCCGTCGTAGGCGAGGTCGAGGCCCTCGGGGAGATCGAGCTCGGCCGGCCGGTGGGTCAGCAGGAGGCGCCGAGCGCCCGAGGCACGGTAGGCGTCGAGCGCCTCGTCGACGCTGAGGTGGCCCCGTGGCTCCCCGTCGGCATCGCCGGACGCGAGCGTCGCCTCGCAGACGAGCAGGTCGACATCGCGTGCGAGCTCGGCGATGCGCTCGCTCGGGCCTGTGTCTCCCGTGTACGCGAGCGTCGTCGTGTCGTTCGAGACCCGAAAGCCGTACGTCTCGAGCTTGTAATGCGGAAGCCGCACCGGGAGAACCTCGAAGCCGGCCGTGTTGAACGGCGTCTCGGCCTCGTACTCCGACACCTTGAACGTCCGGTCGAACATGTCCGGGAAGCCGAGTCGCGCGCCCAGCTCCTCGAGATAGGCGCGGCCGCCCCGGTAGACCCAGAGCTCGGGCTTCTCGTCGTTGTGGCCCTGCCGGTAGAAGCTGCCCCAGACCCAGGGCACGAGGTCGCCCCAGTGGTCGAGATGGAAGTGCGTGATCGCGATCGACTCGAGGAGCGGCCACTGCTCGTGCTCGCGCAGCCGGCCGAGGACGCCTGGTCCGCAGTCGAGGAGAAGCCGCTTTCCGTCCGAGGCAACGAGGTAGCCGGAGTGCGCGCCTCCTGCGTTCGGCCAGGCCGGGGACGACCCGATGACGGTGAGACGCACGTTCCTATACTGACCGCGTGGCGCGGACGATTCGAGTGGTGATCGCGAAAGCAGGCCTCGACGGGCACGACCGCGGGGCGAAGATCATCGCGCGCTCCCTCCGGGACGCCGGGATGGAGGTCATCTACACCGGCCTCCACCAGACGCCCGAGCAGGTCGTCGAGACAGCGATCCAGGAGGACGCCGACGCTGTCGGGATCTCGATTCTGTCGGGGGCCCACATGACGCTCGTGCCGAGGATCGTAGAGGGTCTCCGCGCGAACGATTCGGGGGATGTGCTCGTGGTCGTCGGAGGGACGATCCCGGACGACGACGCCGCGGAGCTGAAGCGGCTCGGGGTCGCCGAGGTCTTCACGCCCGGTGCTCCGACGACGGCGATCGTCGACTTCCTCCGCAGCGCGCTCGCACCGGCGTAGGGCGTACGGCGCTCACACGCCGTTCGGGAGCCCGACGTTCGGCTCGTCGGTCCCGTCGGTCGTTCCGGTGGTGGGGTCGGTTCCGTCCGGCAGACCGACTGCAACCGTGAGGCTGCCCGGCCGCGTCACGCGTGAGGCGACGAGCACGCCCGCCTTTCCGCGCAGTGCGGTCGCGCTGACGACGCCGCGCGCGGTGAACGCCGTGACGATGCTGCCTGTCGTCGCCTGCAGCGTTTCGAAGGCCGGCGCCTCGAGCGCGCCGGCGAGGCTTTCGTCGACGCTCGCGTCGCCGGCCACCTTGAGCGTTACGACCCGGTCCCGAACGAGGGACGTCCACTGGCCGCCCGGCCACCAGCGCACCGCGGTCGCGCGGATCCGGAGGAGGCCCTCGCCGGCGCCGACGGGCTCGCCGCGCAGGCCGAGCGAGAACGATGCGCCGAGCCGGCCCGGGAAGAGGAGCCGCTCTCCGGCGTTCAGATACGGGTACGGATTCACGGCGCCGCCGTCGTTCGGGTGCACCTCGAAGTGGAGGTGGTGGTTGCCTTCGGCGTCGCCCGAGTCGCCACTCCAGGCGATCTGCTCGCCGGCGCTCACCTTCGCGCCGTTCGGCACGGCGTAGGCGATGCCCGCCTTGCAGCCGCCCTTGTCCTCCGATGCGGCCGTCAGATCGTTGTTCAGGTGGATGTACAGGTATGTCGTGCCGCTCTTTCCGTACAGGTAGAGCATGCAGCCGGCCCGCCAGGACGTCGTCCACCACTTGACGGTGCCGCTCTCGGCGGCGACGACGGGCGTCCTCCAGGGGACGTGCTCGATGTCGATCCCCTCGTGCCGTCCCTGGCCGCGCGGGTCGCCGAAGTTCATCGTGTAGGCGTAATCGCCGATCAAGGGGAAGACGATCGGCTGCCCGTCGACGAGCCCAGGGTTCGGCGCGGCGCTCGCCGAGAGGACCACGGCGAGGCCCAGGAGGGCGGAGAGGATGAGGAGACGTCCCCCTCGTGCTGTCGTCCGGCGGCGGGTCATGGCTCCGGTGCGCGGCGCGAAGCGCGGGAGCCTACCAGAGCGGTGAGAGCGAGGCCGGTGTCAGACACCGTTTTCCGTCAAGCTGTTCGCCTGTGCCGATTCCGTGTCAATTCGTCAACACGGATTGGCCGGCGCACTGTTGCCTCTACAGTGAACAGATGGCACGGAGGACGAGAGAATGGGTCGCGGACGCGATCTACCATGTTTTCTCTCGAGGCAGCAACCGCCAAGCGATCTTTCTGAACGACGGTGACTACGTCGAGTTCGAGATGCTCCTCGCATCCGCGTTCCGGAAGCATGATCTCGATTGCTTCGGGTGGTCGCTGATGCCGAACCACTGGCACGGAGTCGTGCGATGTCCACAGGCCGGGCTCTCCCGGTTCATGAAGGACGTCAACCATCGCTATGCACTGCGGTTCGATCGACGTTGGGGAAGGACCGCGCATCTGTTCGCAAACCGCTTCGGCGCGGTACTGCAGACGACCGAGCGCCAGTTCCTCGGGACGCTCCGCTACGTCGTGCGCAATCCGGTCGAGGCCGGCATCTGCGCCTCCCCGTACGACGCTCCGTGGACGAGCTTCGCCGCCACGGCAGGCATCGCGCCCGCGCCCGATTACCTGCGTGTCGATCAGATCCTCGAGTGCTTTGGCCGGGAGCACGACGTTGCTCGCCGCCGCTACATCGAGTTCGTCGTCGGCGAGCCGGCTGAGCGAGAGAGCCAGGACTCTGCCATCGCTTCGGGAGCCGGGGCTCCTCTTCCCGCTGCGATCGCCGGCCGATAGCGCCTCCAGGCGAGTCGTGAATCGATTGGCACAAAGCCGGCACAGCTCGCCCTTGACAAGAAACAGTGTCTGACACCATTTGTGCGTCCGTCTGCGGAGACCGCCTCGCTAGAGTCCGCCGCGTGAAGATCGCGGTGTGCGTCAAGCAGGTCCCGGATGCGACGTCGCACAAGCGGCTCGACGCCGGGAGCCACCGACTCGACCGCTCCGGCGAGGGCGTGCTCAACGCGACGGACGTGAACGCCGTCGAGGAGGCGCTCCGGCTGAAGGACGCGCACGGTGGCGAGGTCGTCGTCGTCTCGCTCGGCCCCGAGAAGGCGATGGAGTCTCTGCGCAAGGCGCTCGCGATGGGCGCCGACCGTGCGCTCCTCGTCTCCGACGAGGCCGCGGCCGGCTCGGACCTGCTCGCCACGAGCCGGGCGCTCGCGGCTGCGCTCCAGCGGGAGGACGCGGACCTGGTTCTCTTCGGCCAGCAGTCCAGCGACGCGGACGGCGCCGTCCTTTGGGCAGCCGTCTCCGACCGCCTGCGCCGGCCGATGGTGTCGCAGGTCGCCGAGTTGAAGGTGGAAGGGACCGAGTTGACGGGGAAGCGCCAGACCGAGTTCGGGTACGACGTGATAGCCGCGCCGCTGCCCGCGGTCGTCGCCGTGTCGGACGCGATCAACGAGCCGCGCTACCCGTCGCTCAAGGGGATCATGGGCGCGAAGTCGAAGCCGCAGGAGACAGTCTCGCTCGCGGACGTCGGCGTGGATGCGAGTCTCGTCGGCGAGACCGGCTCCGCCACGATGGTGCGCTCGTCGTCACCGCCACCGCCGAAGAGCGGCCAGGTGAAGCTCGAGGACGACGGCAGCGCCGCCGAGAAGATCGTCGAGTACCTCGCGGAGAAGCGACTCGTCTGAGGCATGACGACGCTGGTCTTCCTCGAGAGCCACGACGGCGAGCTGACCAAGGGCGGCCTCGGCGTCCTCGGCAAGGCGGCGTCCCTCGGTGGCGACGTCGCCGGCGTCGTGCTCGGACAGGGCGTCGCGGACGCCGCTGCGACGGCGGGCGCATTCGGCGCGGGGACCGTATACGTCGTCGACGACGACGCCCTCGCCGCTCCGCTCCCACAGCCCCGGGTCGACGCGCTCGAGGCGGTCGTACGGGACTCGGGCGCCGAGACAGTGCTCTTCGCGGCATCGGTGCTTGCCGCGGACGTCGCGGCGGGGCTCGCCGCGCGCCTCGAAGCGGGGCTCAACTGGGATCTCACCGACCTAAGCCGCGAGGGAGACGAGCTCGTGGGCGTCCGGCCCGCGCTCGGCGACACGGTGCTCGTCGAGGTGGGGTGGACGTCGAGCCCGCGACTCGCGCTCGTCAGGGCGGGCACCTTCGACCCCGTCGAGTCGGGCGGCTCGGCCGAGGTGAAGGACGTGTCCGCGACGTTCCAGGACTTCTCCACCCAGGCTCGGCTCGTCGAGCACCTGACGGAGAAAGCGACCGGCCCCTCGATCGAGGACGCCGACGTGATCGTCGCCGGCGGCCGCGGGCTCGGCAGCCCCGAAGGGTTCTCGTACTGCGAGGAACTCGCCGAGGTGCTCGGCGGCGCGGTCGCGGCGACTCGCGCGGTCGTCGATGCCGGCTGGTACCCGTACGCGGCGCAGGTGGGCCAGACCGGCAAGACGGTCTCCCCGAAGCTCTACGTCGCGCTCGGCATCTCGGGCGCCATCCAGCACAAGGTCGGCATGCAGGGCTCCGGGACGATCGTCGCCGTCAACAAGGACCCGAACGCGCCGATCTTCGACTTCGCCGACCTTGGCGTCGTCGGCGATCTGACGCAGATCGCGCCGAAGCTGACGGAGCTGCTCCGGGCTCGTCGGTGAGCGGCGTCCGCCCGGCCGACTACCCGCCGCCGTTCGCGAGCTCGGAGGCGATCGGCCCGCCGACCGACGCGCCCGACGAGCGAATCGACGTCGGCGTTCTCGTCGTCGGCGGCGGCCCGGGCGGGCTCGCCTGCGCGGTCCGGCTCGGCCAGCTGCTGGACGAGCACCAGGAGGTGCGGGAACGGCTCGGCGAGGTCCCGGTGGCGCTCCTCGAGAAGGGCAAGCAGCCCGGCTCGCATCTCCTCTCCGGCGCCGTGATGAACCCGCGGGCGATCCGGAGGCTCTTCGCGGGCCGCCTGGCGATCGAGGAGATGCCGACATACGGGCAAGTCCACGGCGAGGCCGTGTACCTGCTGACGAAGCGCGCGGCACTGCGCATCCCGCCGCCGCCGACGATGATGAACCACGGGAACTGGATCGTCTCCGTGTCAGAGCTCGGCCGCTTCCTCGCCGAGCAGGCCGAAGCGGGCGGGGCAACGATCCTGCCGGAGACGGCCGGCCAGAAGCTCCTCGTCGATCACGGTCGGGTCGTCGGCGTGCGAACCGGCGACAAGGGGCGCGGCAAGGACGGCAACCCGCTGCCCAACTTCGAGCCCGGAGTCGACATCACGGCACAGCTGACCATCCTCGCCGAGGGAACGTCGGGGCACCTGACCACCGCGGCGATCGACGCCTTCGGGCTCGAGGGCCGGAACCCGCAGATCTGGGCCCTCGGCGTGAAAGAGGTGTGGCGCGTCCCGAAGCCGCTGCGGAAGATCGTCCACACGATGGGGTGGCCGCTCCGCAAGCGGGCGCGGTACGGCGAGTTCGGCGGCTCGTTCGTCTATCCGATGGGGGATGACCATGTCTCGGTGGGCTTCGTCGTCGGGCTCGAGTACGCCGACGTCGAGCTGTCCGCCCACGACCTCCTCCAGGAGTTCAAGACCCACCGGCTCTTGCGCAAGATCCTCGACGGAGGCGAGCGGGTCGCGTGGGGTGCGAAGACGATCACGGAGGGCGGGCTCAACTCGCTTCCCTCGAAGCTCAACGGCCCGGGGCTCCTACTGGTCGGCGAGGGCGCCGGGCTCGTCAACGTGCCGCGCCTGAAGGGGATCCACTACGCGATCGAGTCGGGCCGGCTCGCGGCGGAATCCGCGTTCGCGGCGCTCCAACGCGGGGAGGTCGCCGGACGCCGCGGCGCGCTCGACTCGTACGACGCCGCGCTGCGCGAGAGCTACCTGTGGAAGGACCTCGACGAGGTCCGGAACATGCGGCAGGTCTTCGACAAAGGCTTCTTCATGGGGGGCGCCCTCGCGAGCGCGATGACCGTGACGAAGGGGAAGCTCCCGCCGAAGGAGTACGAGACGCACCGCAACGCCGCCGCGACGCTCCTGCGGACCGGGCGCGCGACGCAGTACCCGTCGCCGGACGGGACGCTGACGTTCGACAAGCTCTCGTCGGTGTTCGCCTCGGGCAACCGGACGCGGGACGACCAACCGAGCCACATCCGAATCCAGACGAAGGTGCCGCGGGACCTCGCCGAGATGTGGCACTGGATGTGCCCCGCCCAGGTCTACGAGGTCGGAGAGGCAGACGGCGACTCCACGGTGACGGTGCAGGTGAACCCGTCCAACTGTGTCCAGTGCGGCGCGATCAGCGCCAAGGGCGGCCGCCTCACGCCGCCCGAGGGCGGCTCCGGGCCCGAGTACACCACCACCTAGTCGTGGTCGCTCCGGGAAATCCGACCACGCTTCGCGCGGCTGCAAACGCGTCGCATGCCGTCGTCCTCGGTCGCCCCGATACCTTCTGGTATCGGGGCTCTCTGCGTCCTAGGCCTGCTCGATTTTCGCCGGCGAATCATGCCCGGATTTTCCGGAGAGACCACGAGCAATGACCGCCGCCCCCCGGTTCGACGTCGTCGTCGTGGGCGCCGGGATCATCGGCCTGGCCGTCGCGCGCGAGCTCCAGGCGAGGCAGCCCGGCCTGCGGCTCGCCGTGCTCGACAAGGAGCCCGCGCTCGGAGCGCACCAGACCGGGCACGCGAGCGGCGTCGTCCATCGAGGCGTCTACTACGTCCCGGGGTCGCTCAAGGCGAAGCTCTGCGTCGCGGGCGCCGCGAGGCTTCTCGTGTACTGCGAGGAGCGGGGGATCCCAATCCTCCGCTGCGGCAAGGTCGTGGTGGCGACGAGCGAGGAGGAGCTCCCTCGCCTGGAGGAGCTCCACCGTCGCTCGGTCGCAAACGGCGTTCCCCGTGTCGAGCTGATCGGGCCCGAGCGACTGCGCGAGCTCGAGCCTCACGTCGCCGGGGTCCGCGCGGTGCATTCGCCGGAGACCGCCGTCGTCGACTTCTCCCTGGTCGCGCAGGCCTACGGGCGGGACGTGACGGACGCGGGCGGCGAGCTCCTCCTCGGCCGGGAGGTGCGCGCGTTTACGCGCCGGGACGGCGTGACGGCGATCGAGACCACGGCCGGGGACGTCGAGGCGTCGCGCGTGGTCGTCTGCGCGGGGGTCTACGCCGACCGTCTCGCCGCGTCGACCGGGGCCGACGCCGAGCCGCGCATCGTCCCGTTCCGCGGGGACTATCTCGTCCTGCGGCCGGAGAAGCGCCAGCTCGTGCGCGGGCTGGTCTACCCGGTGCCGGACCCCGCCTTCCCCTTCCTCGGGATCCACACGACGGTTCGCCCGGATGGGGCCGTGTGGCTGGGGCCGAACGCCGTGCTGGCGTTCTCGCGTGAGGGCTATCGCCGACGCGACGTCGCACTGCGCGACCTCCGCGAGACGCTGCGCTCGTCCGGATTCCGCCGCCTCGCCCGCAGGCACTGGCGGATGGGCGCCGCAGAGATCGTCCGCGACTTCTCGACCCGGCGGTTCGTCGAGGCGGCGCGGAAGCTCCTGCCCGAGCTCGCGGTCGACGATGTGCTTCCCGGGCCGTCGGGGATCCGGGCGCAGGCGCTGGCTCCCGACGGGACGCTGCTCGACGACTTCGTGTTCCACGAGGCGCCCGGTATCGTTCACGTCCGCAACGCGCCGTCGCCGGGCGCGACGTCATCGCTCGCGATCGCGGCCGTGATCGCCGATCGCGTCGAGGCGGCGGCCGTCCCGGCGTAACCAGGGTCCGTGGCGGGCGCGTCCGGCGCGGACGTGGCTTCGTGCCTGGCACGATTTTCTCCCCGACACGGCGCGGATTGGGCGCCGAACGGCATGAAACCGTCGGCGTCCTCGGTCGTTCCCGACCCGACCGAGCATGTCGGGGCCGGACGTGTCTAGGTGCCTGGCACGTCCTCGCGCGGACTAGCGCCCGCGCGTCGCCCAGGCATTCGCCATCGCGACGCGTTGCGCGAGCGTCGGGTGCGTCTCGAGCAGCACGTAGGCCCAGGTCGGCGGGCTCGGATCGCCGAGCGACGTCACGGCGAACTCGCGGAACAGACCGCGCGCGGCCTGCGGGTCGCGGGTCGTCTGGAGCGCTTTCCAGTCCGCCTCGGCCTCGGCACGCCGGCTGACGAGGTTCTGCGCCGGGGTCGTGACGAGCGTCCAGGCGGCCGCGACGAGCAAGGCGAGAGGAACGGCACGCGGGTCGCCCATTCCGCCGCGCCGCCGTGTGGCGAGCATCAGGACAAGCGCACCGGGCAACGCGAAGAGCGCGAACCAGCCGATCGCCTTCGCGATGTGGCCGCTGGAATGGTGCCCGAGCTCGTGGGCGAGCACGACGTCGACCTCGGCGGGCGAGAACCGGCCGTCGAGCAGCGTGTCCCAGAGGACGACGCGGCGCGAGGGGCCGACGCCGAAGGCGAACGCATTCGCCTGGCTCGTCTCCTCGCTGACCGATTCGATGCGGAGTGGGATCCCGTGCAGCCCTTCGGCATGTTCGAGCCGGTCGAAGCGCGCGACGAGCCCCGGATCGTCGGGCCGCTCGAGGCCCGTGTAGAGGTACGGGGAGACGAACACGCCCAGCGCCGCGATCGCCGTGAAGACGGCCGCGCCGGGAATCCACCACCACGAGCCGAGCCGTCGCGCGAGCCCCATGACGACGAGCAGCGCGACGCAGACGGAGACGAACGTCGCCCCGAGAGCGACCCAGTCGCCGAGGACGGCGTCGAGGTACCCCATGTGCGAGACGCCGTGTCGGCGGCTCCACCACAGCCCCACAACGGTGACGGGCAGCTGGGTCAGCCAGAGGATCGCCAGCCCCAGCATCCCGAGGAGCATCCCCGTCCCGAGCGGCCCGGCGGCGGACTCCTCGGTGAACCGGTCGCCGTAGCGCGCGTAGATCGCGAGCGTCCCGACCGTCACGACGACCCCGAGCACCCAGAGGACCAGGAGGAAGCGCTCGTACCGTTGGGCACGATCGACGAGCGCCTTGCCGAAGACGGTGTCGACGTCGACGTGGGGGAGGGCCAACCCGTCCGGGACGACGGAGCCCCACAGCAGCCACGCGAGCCCGATCCAGCCCACGACGAGCGCCGCGTAGAGGGCGATCCGGAGCGCCTTCACAGGACCTCGACCGGTTCGAACGGCACCGGAACCGGGGCCGGAGCGGGCGGAGGCGGCCTGAGCGCGAGAGAGGAGTCGGGATAGCGCGACGTCAGGAGCAGCGCGTACGCGGAGGTCTGGGCCTGGTAGCGAAGGGCGGCTGCGCCAAGGTCGCGCAGGCCGCCGGGCACGCGCCCGATCGCGAGCGCGGTGCACCAGCACAGGACGCCGACGACCAGCGCCACGCCGGCGAACGCCATCGCGAGAAGCAGGGCGGGGAGTCCGAGGACGAGGCGGGCAAGGACGCCGAGGCGGCGCTGGCGCGCCGGAGGGGCGATCGTCAGGTCGATCGGGTAGCCGCCCTCGCGCCCGACGAACCCCGGGAACTGCCTGCCGACGAGAAAGAGGAACGCCGTCAGATGCGTGACCGCACGAACGAACGCCGCCGTGAACCGATGGAGGAATCGGGGCACCCGGCCGGTGACGAGCGCCACGAGCCACGCGACGACGACGGCGAGCACCACGAGCACCGACCAGAGCGTCAGCCACAGGAGGTGTGGGACGACGAGCGGGAACCGAAAGAGGACGAGGAGGCGCGGCCGGCGGAGGTCGTCGTCGACGGCGATCCCGACGGGATGCGCCGGCAGCTCGGGCAAGGGCCGGACCTTGCCCGGGGTGGAATCCGGGTACCTGCCCGTCAGCATCAGGGCGTATGCGGTCGTCTGGGCGCCGTAGCCGATCGCGTAGACCGCGGCGTCGCGCATCCCGCGCGGCATGCGGCCGCGGGCCAGCGAACTGAACCAGCCGAGCATGCCGATCGAGGCGGTGAGCCCGCCGAACGCGCCGGCGAAGGCGCCGCCGTAGGCGCTGCCGACCGCGACCGAGCCGCCGAGGGTCGACGAGACGATGAACGCGGGGACCGCGAGCACGAGCCGGAAGCCGGCCCCCCAGCGCCCCTGGACCGCGGGCGGATCGATCTCCACGTCGACCGGGTACGGCTTGGTCCCCGTGAACGACGGGTACGGGTCGGCGGCGAGGCACAGATAGGCGGTCAGGTGGACGGCGTAGCGCGTGAAGTTCGCGAGGAACGCATGCAGGGACCGCGGCGCGCGCCTCTCGAAGAGGACGGCGAGCCACATGACGAACGCGAGCGTGAACGCGGCGAACCCGAACAGGGCCACCCACACGAGGTGCGGGATCGCGAGGATCAGCCGTAAGAACACGGTGAGGCGGCTCCGCCGGAGGTCGTCGCGCACCACGACGCGAACGGGATGAGGCCGGGCGGGAGTGCTCACAGGCGCATTCTTGGGTCGGAGCCGGGGAGTTCCTCTCTAGGATCGCGGCGTGAGCAGCGATCCAGTGACGCGCGACGACGTCGTTCGGGCCGCCGAGACGATCCGTGGTCGAGTCCGGAGGACACCGCTGCTCGACGGCTCGGCACTCGCGCCGAGGCTGTCGCTCAAGGCGGAGCTCCTCCAGCACACCGGCTCGTTCAAGGTACGCGGGGTCGTGAACCGGCTTGCCGCGCTCGACCACTCCGAGCGCGAGCGGGGCGTCGCGGGGGCGTCGGCCGGGAACCACGCGATCGCGCTCGCCTGGGGCGCCGCGGCCGAGGGGCTCGATTGCGTCGTCTTCTCGTGGGCGTCGGCCAGCCCGTTCAAGCTCGACCGCGCACGCGCACTCGGCGCGCGCGTGGACACGGATGCCGAGGACCCCGCGGGGGCGTTCGCGCGCCTCGAAGAGCACCTGGCGAAGACGGGCAGCGTGCTCGTCCATCCGTTCGACGACCCGCAGGTGATGGCCGGCCAGGGGACCGTCGGGCTCGAGATCCTCGAGGACGCTCCTTCCACCGACGTGGTCATCGTGCCGGTCGGCGGGGCGGGCCTGATCGCGGGCATCGCGGCGGCGATTGCGCCGCGCGGCGTTCGCGTGGTGGGCGTCGAGCCGGACGGCTCGGGGGCGCTCGACCTCGCGCTCGAGGCCGGGGCGCCAGTCCCGATCGCGCCCGAGACGCGCGCGGGCGGGCTCGATGCGCCGTACGCGGGCGTCAATGCGCTCGCCGTCTGCCAGGCCGCCGGCGTGGAGGTGGTGCGGGTGTCGGACGACGCGATCGAGGAGGCGATGAGACGGGTCTACACCGACGCGAAGCTCGCGTGCGAGCCCGCAGGGGCGGCCGCGGTCGCGGCCGTGCTCGGGGGCCTGATCGACGCCGAGAATCCTGTCGCGGTCGTCTCGGGAGGCAACGTCGGGCCCCAGATGGCCTCTGCTATCCTGGCCGGTTCATGAAGGTCGGCATTCATCCCGAGTACGTCGTCGCACACGTCACCTGCTCCTGCGGGAACGAGTTCACGACTCGCTCGACCAAAGCCGAGTTGCACGTCGAGGTCTGTTCGGCCTGCCACCCGTTCTACACGGGGAAGCAGAAGCTGATGGACTCGGGCGGTCGCGTCGAGCGCTTCCAGCGCCGCCTCGAGAAGGCCGCCGCCTCGAAGAGCGCCTGAGGCGCTCCCGGGCCTCCCCGGTAGCCTGCGCACATGAGCGTCACGTACGGGGGGCAGGCGGTGCTCGAGGGCGTGATGATGCGCGGACCGTCGTGCTGGGCGGTCGCGATCCGCACGCCGGAAGGCGGCATCGAGGAGGTGGTGAAGGACGTCACCTCGCCGATGCGTCGGCACCGGCTCTGGCGCCTGCCCGTGATCCGCGGCGTGATCGCGCTCGGCGAGTCGCTCGCAATCGGCTTCCGCGCGCTCGCGATTTCCGCGAACGTCGCCTCCCGCGAGGAGGACGACGAGGGGAAGGTCGTCACGGAGATCTCGCGAGGCCAGATCATCTTTTCGTTCGCGATCGCGATCGGATTCGCGCTGATGCTCTTCAAGGTCGGGCCGGCGCTCCTCACGAACTGGCTGCCGATCGAGGGCACGACGTGGTTCGTGATCGTCGAGGGAGTGATCCGGGTTGCCGTGTTCATCGCCTACATCGGGCTGATCGGGCTGCTCCCGGATCTCAAGCGCGTGTTTCAGTACCACGGTGCCGAGCACAAGACGATCAACGCACTCGAGGCGGGCTCGGAGCTCACGCCGGAAAAAGTGCAGAAGTTCAGTTTGATTCACCCACGTTGCGGAACGGCATTTTTGCTCTGGGTGATGGTGATCGGGATCTTCGTGTTCGCGTTCGTCGGTCGCCCGGTCTGGTACTGGCTGATCGCGAGCCGGATCCTGCTCCTGCCGGTGATCGCCGGGCTCGCCTACGAGCTGATCCGCTACGCGGGCAAGCACCAGGACAACAGGGTGCTGATGACGCTGCTCGCGCCGGGGTTGTGGCTCCAACGGCTGACGACGCGCGAGCCGACGCTCGACCAGGTCGAGGTCTCCATCCGCGCGATCGAGAAGGTCCGCCGGCGCGAGGCAGGCGATCCGTCCGAACAGGAGGCGGCCCGCAGGGTCGAGGTGATGGCGTAGGTTCTCTGCATGCCGCGGATCGTCCGTGACGCCGACGTCGTATGGGAGGGGAACCTCGCCCGGGGAGAGGGCGCGATCACCGCAGCGTCCTCGGGCGCGTTCACTGCACTGCCGTACTCGCTGCCGACGCGGATCGCGGCTCCGGAGGGGAAGACCAGCCCGGAAGAGCTGCTCGCGTCCGCGCACGGCGGCTGCTTCACGATGTCGCTCGCGGGCGAGCTGACAGCGGCGGGCACGCCGCCGGGACGGCTCGACGTTCACTGCCGCATCACGATGGACGAGGTCGAGGGCCAGGGGCACCTGATCGTCCACTCGGCGCTCGACGTCAAGGCCCGCGTCGACGGCCTCGACGCCGACGCCTTCGCCACGGCCGTGGACGCCGCCCACGCGGGGTGCTCGTTCTCGTCGCTGCTCCGTGCGGCCGGGGTCGGCATCGACATCGACACGACATTGGCTGGAGGCGACTGAGATGGCGACCGACCGCAACGCGAAGGTGACGTGGACCGGCTCGCTGATGGAGGGGTCGGGCCGGATCGAGGGCGTCGGCAGCGGGGCGTTCGGCCCGCTGGACGTGACCTGGGCGTCGCGCGCCGAGGAGCCGGACGGTCGGACGAGCCCGGAGGAGCTGATCGCGGCCGCCTGGGCGGCGTGCTTCTCGATGGCTCTCTCCCACGCGCTCGCAGGGGCCGGGACACCGCCCGAGCGGCTCGAGACGTCCGTCACGGTCACGTTCCAGCCTGGCGAGGGCATCGTCAAGGGCGCGATCGAGGTGGTCGGGAACGTGCCGGGCATCGATAGCGACGGGTTCGTCGAGCAGGCCGAGGGAGCCGTGAAGAACTGCCCGGTCTCGAAGGCGCTGACCGGGATCCCCGACGTGACGCTCGCGGCGACCCTCGCAAGCGCCTAGGCTCGCGCGCCACCGGCGCGAGACCCGGCCGCACCTACAATCAGCCCCGGTATGGCCACGTTGGACGAGCTCGCCGAGGAGCTCGAGCGGTCCCATGCGGAGCTCGAGCAACGGCTCGCGGACCCGAACGTCTACGCGGACCGCCGCGAGGCGGCCAATCTCGGTCGTCGCCTCAAGGAGCTCGATCCCGCGCTCCGGGCGGCGCGCGAGTGGCGGCAGGCGTCCGCCGACCTCGCGGACGCGAAGGGCGATCCGGAGCTGTCCTCCTTCGCGGGCGAGCTCGAGGCGGACGTCGCGCGACTCGAGGAGGAGCTGCGTGTCGCTCTGGTCGAACGCGACCCGGCCGACGCGAAGGACGTGATCGTCGAGGTCCGTCAGGGCGTCGGGGGCGACGAGGCGGCGCTCTGGGCGGGGGACGTCGCCCGCATGCTGGAGCGTTACGCGGAGCGCCGCGGGTATCGCACCGAGCTCCTCTCGGTCAGCGAGAGCGACGGGGGCGGAGTGAAGGAGCAGGTGTTCGCGGTGAAGGGCGACGGCGCGTACTCCGTCTTCAAGTGGGAGGGCGGCACCCACCGTGTCCAGCGCGTCCCCACGACCGAGTCCCAGGGCCGGATCCACACCTCGACCGCCACGGTCGCGGTGATGCCCGAGGCCGAGGAGGTCGAGGTGACGATCGAGGACAAGGACCTGAAGATCGACGTCTACCGCTCGACCGGGCCGGGCGGGCAGTCGGTCAACACGACGGACTCCGCAGTACGGATCACGCACCTTCCGACGGGGATCGTCGTCTCGATGCAGGACGAGAAGTCGCAGCTCCAGAACAAGCAGAAGGCGATGCGCGTGCTCCGGGCGCGGCTCTACGAGGCCGAGCGCGAGCGCCAGCAGGCGGAGCTTGCCGCCGCGCGGCGCTCCCAGGTGGGGACAGGCGAGCGGGCGGAGAAGATCCGCACCTACAACTTCCCCGAGAACCGCCTCACCGACCACCGCGTCAAGCACACGGTCCATCGCCTCGACCAGGTGCTCGACGGCGACCTCGAGGAGTTCACGGACGCGCTGCAGGCCGAGGAGCGCCGCCGCGCGCTCGAGACCGCGGTCTGACCCGCCGGAGCGAGGGGTGAGCGCCTCCCCGGCGACGGTTGGCGAGGTGGTGCGCCGCACCGCCGAGCGGCTCGACGCGGACGGCATCCTCACCGCCCGGATAGACGCGGAGCTCCTCGTCGCGCACGTCCTCGGGCTCTCCCGCGCCGACCTCGTCGTCGACCGCGGTCGCGTCCTTACGCGGCCTGAGCAGGACCGGGTCGCGGAGCTCGCCGCGCGCCGGGCGGCCCGCGAGCCGCTCCAGTACATCGTCGGGGAATGGGGCTTCCGACGGCTGACGCTGACCGTCGACGACCGTGCGCTGATTCCCCGCCCGGAGACCGAGACCGTCGTCGAGCGGTGCCTCACCCTCCTCCGCGGACTCGATGCCCCCCTCGTCCTCGATGTGGGGACGGGCTCGGGGGCGATCGCGCTCGCGATCGCCGACGAGCACCCCGGTGCCCGCGTCACGGGGATCGACGTCTCGGACGAGGCGCTCTCGCTCGCTCGCGAGAACGCGGCGAGAACCGGGCTCTCCGTCGAGTTCCACCTGCACGACATGCTCTCCGGGCTGCCCGGAAAGGGCTGGAATCTCGTCGTCTCCAATCCACCGTACGTCCGTCCCGAGGAAGCGCCGGGGCTCGCCCCCGAGGTCGTCGGCTGGGAGCCGCACGTCGCGCTCTTCGGCGCGGGGCACACAGAGACGCTCGTGCGAGCGGCGGCGGCCGTATTGACGCCCGGCGGGGCGCTCGTGCTCGAGAGCTACGACGAGCGCGCCGGTGCGGTTGCGGGGCTTCTCGCGGAGGAGGGCTTCGCGGAGGTCGTCGTCACGAGCGACCTCGCCGGCCGTGACCGCGTCGTGGAGGGACGACGTCCGGCATGAGCGACGTCGCGGCGGCGATCGACGCGCTGCGGCGCGGCCAGCTCGCGGTGATCCCGACGGACACGGTGTACGGGCTCGCGGCGAACGTCGAGGACGAGCGGGGCACGCGCGCGCTTTACGCCGCGAAGGGTCGCGAGGCGCCCCGCCCGTCGGCGATTCTCTTCGCGTCGCTCGACGAGCTGCTCGATCGCGTGCCCGAGCTTCCGGCGGACGCCGTGGCCGCCGCGCGGGCTCTGCTGCCCGGGCCTGTGACACTCGTCCTGCCGAACCCCGGGCGCCGCTTTCCGTGGCTCAACCAGCGGCGACCCGATACGCTCGGCGTCCGCGTGCCGGAGGTGAGCGGACCGGGCAAGGCGATCCTCGACGCGCTCGGGGCGCTCGTCGCGACGAGCGCGAACCTCCCGGGCGGGCCCGACCCACGGTCGCTCTCGGACGTCCCCGTCGAGCTCGTCGCCGCAGCAGCGGCCGTCGTCGACGGCGGCCCGCTCGGCGGCGCCCCGTCGAGCGTCGTCGACGTGACGGGCGTCGAGCCGCTGATCCTCCGCGAGGGCGCGCTCCGGGCGGACGTCGTGCTCGAGCGGCTCCGATCTCTTACGGATCGTTAACCCCCGCCCGACGCCGGCCTAACGGAACGGAGGGAGACTCGCGCCATGGCACGCGGTATCGCGGTGGCTGGGATCGCAGGGCTCGCGCTCGCGATCGTCCCGTTCGCCTCGGCGGCCGCACCGTCCGCGGTCACGGCCGCCACGACCTCGGTCGGCGCGTCCTCGGCCGTCGTCGGCGGGAAGGTCGGTCCCGGCGGGGAGGAGACCAGCTGGTCCGTCGAGTACGGGACGACGACCGCCTACGGCTCCCGGACAGGCGCGCGGAGCGCGGGGAACGGCACCGCCCAGGTCGACGTGACGGAACAGCTGCGAGGCCTTACGACGGGCGCGACGTACCACTACCGGGTGGTCGCGACCAACGGCACCGGAACCGCGCGCGGCGCCGACCTGACGTTCACCACGAAGGCCGCGCCCGCCGTCGTCACCAGCCCGGCGAGCGCGCTCGGCCCGACGTCCGCCACCGTTGCGGGGACGGTCGACCCGAACGGCAGCTCGACCGGCTGGTGGGTGGAGTACGGCACGAGCAAGAGCTACGGGTCGCGAACCGACACGCAGTCCGCCGGAGCCGGGGCGAATCCCGTCGGCGTCTCTGTGCGGCTCACGGGGCTCCGTGCCGGGGTCACCTACCACTTCCGTGTTGTCGCATCGAATGCCGTCGGCACGACGCGGGGAGGCGACCGGTCGTTCCGCACCGACCCCGCCCCGACCGTCTCGACCGGCGGCGTCGATGCCATCACCGTCTCCTCGGCGCGCCTGACCGGATCGGTCGACCCGCGTGGGCGCGGCACGGTGTCGTGGTTCGAGTACGGCACGACGACCGCGCTCGGCAGCCGCACCCCGGACCAGGACGCGGGGTTCGCGAACCGGGCCTCGACCGTCTCCGCGTCGGTGAGCGGCCTCCAGCCGGGGACGAAGTACTACTACCGAGCCGGCGCTCGCAGTGACGCGGGCTCGACAGTGGGGCAGACGCGCTCGTTCTCGACGAGCGCCGGTCCCCTCGCGGTCACGGGCGGGGCGCAGGTTTCCGGCGTGACGGTGGTGCTCACGGGCAGCGTCGACCCGGTCGGCCGCTCGACCACGTGGTGGTTCGAGCTCGGGCCGACCACCGCGTACGGGACGACCACAGTTGTCAAGAGCGCAGGCTCGGGCCGCGGCGCAGTCGCGGTGTCGGAGTCGGTCGCCGGGCTCTCGCCCGGCGCCGAGTACCACGTCAGGCTCGTTGCCCGGAGCTCCGCCGGGACCACGAGAGGCGCGGACGCGGCGTTCCGAACGGCGGGCGTCCCCGTCATCGGTCGGCCCGGCGTGTTCGCGATCTCGCTCGGGCGCGCCCGGATCCGCGCGGACGTCGCGACATCCGGGCTCGAGACGCGGGTCTGGGTCGAGTACGGCCGGCGTGGGACGTTCGGCTCGCGGACCGCCGCCACGCTCGTCCCTGCGAACGTCGCGAGCCGTGACGTCTCGATCAGGCTCGCCGGCCTCGCGCCCGGCATTCGCTACACCTTCCGCGTCGTGGCGCAGAACGGGGCGGGCGCGACGACCGGCCCGCCAGGATCGTTCGGGACGGCGGCCCGCCCGCGCGACGAGCACGGCCGGCTGCTGCGCTGCACCATCGTCGGGACGAACGGCCCCGATCGCCTCGTCGGCAAGCGGCGGCGCGACGTGATCTGCGGGCTCGGCGGGGCCGACGTCCTCGTCGGAGGCGGCGGGGACGACGTCCTCTCCGGCGGCCCGGGCAACGACTATCTCCGGCCGGGGGCGGGCCGGGACCGCGCGCTCGGCGACTCGGGCAACGACTTCGTCGGCGCGCGCGACGGGAAGGTCGACCGGATCTACGGCGGCCCTGGCGCCGACCGGGCCAGGGTCGACCGGCGACTGGACGTGACCCGTTCGGTTGCACGCGTGCGGTAGCGGACGGCTTCGCGACCCGGCGCGGCGAGTAGCATCCACGGCGTGGCAGTCGCGGCCGACCAGCTCGATCGCCTGCGGACCGGGGGCCTCGCCGAGGTCGATCCCGATATCGCCGCGTTGATCGGGCGCGAAGCCGACCGCCAGCGGAATCAGATCGAGCTGATCGCATCCGAGAACTTCACGTGGCCGTCGGTGCTCGAGGCCGTCGGCTCCGTCCCCACGAACAAGTACGCCGAGGGCTACCCGGGGCGCCGTTACTACGGCGGCTGCGAGTTCGTGGACGAGATCGAGCAGCTCGCGATCGATCGCGCAAAGACCCTCTTCGGCGCCGACCACGCGAACGTCCAACCGCACGCGGGCGCCCAGGCGAACATGGCCGTCTACACCGCGCTGCTCGAGCCGGGCGACACCGTCCTCTCGCTCCGCCTCGACCACGGCGGCCACCTGACGCACGGCCTCAAGGTGAACTTCTCGGGTCGGCTCTACACGATCGTCCACTACGGCGTGTCACGGGAGACCGCGCTCGTCGACGAGGAAGACGTGCTCGCCCTGGCGCGTGAGCACCGGCCGAAGCTGATCATCTGCGGCGGCTCGGCCTACCCGCGCACCGTCGACACCGCCATGTTCCGGCGCGTCGCCGACGACGTCGGCGCGCTGCTCTGGTGCGACATGGCCCACTTCGCGGGGCTGGTCGCCGCCGGGCTCCATCCGAACCCGGTCGAGCACTGCGACGTCGTCTCGTCGACGACGCACAAGACGCTTGCCGGTCCGCGTGCGGGATTCGTGCTGTGCCGCGAGGAGCACGCGCAGGCGATCGACCGCGCGGTCTTCCCGGGCCTCCAGGGCGGGCCGCTCGAGCACGTGATCGCTGCAAAGGCGACGTGCTTCAAGATCGCGGCCAGCGAGGAGTTTCGCGCGTACCAGCAGCAGGTCCGGACGAACGCGGACGTCTTCGCGGAGACGCTGCTCGGCGGCGGGCTCGACCTCCTCACGGGCGGAACCGACACGCACCTTCTCCAGATCGACCTCCGCTCGACCGAGTGGACGGGCAAGGACGCCGAGGAGCGCCTCCACGAGGTCGGGCTGACCACGAACCGCAACACCGTCCCGTTCGACGAGCGCCCGCCGACCGTCGCGTCGGGGGTGCGGGTCGGGACGCAGGCGGCGACGATTCGCGGGTTCGACGACGACGACTTCCGTGAGGTCGGGCGCATCGTCGTCGAGGCGCTCGCGGACGACGCCGACGTCGACGTGCTCCGCGCTAGCGCGCAGGCGCTCTGCGACCGCCGCCCGCTGTATCCCGGCTTCCGCGGGTACCCGACCTACCTCGCCACGAGCGAGCAGGGCTGAGCGAGATGGCGAGCGGGCCGTCCCTGGCAGGCGCCACCGCGATGCACAACGTCACCGAGGTCGAGCACCCGCTCGTCCGTCACAAGCTCGGGCTCCTGCGCGATGTGACGACGACGACGCAGATGTTCAGGCAGCTCGTCAACGAGCTGACACTGCTCCTCACCTACGAGGCGACGAAGGGCCTCGCCGACGAGGAGGTCGAGATCGAGACGCCGCTCGAGCACATGACGGCGACCCGGATCTCCGGGAAGAAGGTCGCCATCTGTCCGATCCTGCGCGCAGGTGTCGGGATGCTCGACGCGGTGCTGTCCCTGCTGCCCGGCGCGCGTGTCGGCTTCATCGGCCTGTACCGGAACGAGGAGACGCTCGAGCCCGTCGAGTACTTCGTGAAGCTCCCAAACGACATCGCCGACCGCGACGTGATTCTGCTCGACCCGATGCTCGCGACCGGAAACTCGACGGCCGCTGCGGTCGAGACGCTCAAGCGGGCGGGCGCGACCTCGGTCCGCCTGATCGCGCTGATCGCCGCCCCGGAGGGCATCGAGCGGATCCATCGTGATCACCCCGATGTCTCGATCGTCGTCGCCGCCGTCGACCGCGCCCTCAACGAGAAGGGCTACATCGTGCCCGGGCTCGGCGACGCAGGCGACCGCCTGTACGGGACGAAATAGGTCCGATGGCCGGCACGGCGAGGCGCTGAGGCTCTCATGCTCGACGATCTGCGATCGAGCCCCGAGGTCCTCTGGGGCGCGCTGATCGCCTTTGGCGTCGTCGTTCTGCTGACGCCCGCCGTCGGCGGCATGGCGCGCCTGCTCGGCGTCGTCGACCGGCCCGGCGGCCGCCGGCTGAACAAGCGGCCGATCCCGCGGCTCGGCGGGCTCGCGATCTTTCTCGGGATCCTCGTCCCGTCGCTCGCGTTTCTCTCGCTCGACCGGGAGATGCGCGGAATCCTGCTCGGCGCCGCGGTCGCGTGCGTGGTCGGCGCGATCGACGACTTTCGCGGGCTCGACCCGCTGCCGAAGCTCGCCGGGCAGATCGCCGCCGCGGCGATCGCCTGCGCGTCGGGCGTCTGGATCGACCACTTCACCTTCCCGTTCGTCGGCGTCGTCGACCTGCCGGCCTCGGTCGGGATGACGCTGACGATCGTCTGGATCGTGGCGGTGATGAACATGGTCAACTTCCTCGACGGGATGGACGGTCTCGCGTCCGGCGTCTGCGCGATCGCCGGCCTCACGTTTGCGATCCTCGCCCTGTCGCTCGGGAAGACCGACGCGGCGATCCTCTCGGCCGTCGTCGCGGGGGCGTGCATCGGCTTCCTGCGGCACAACTTCTTCCCCGCGCGCATCTTCATGGGCGACTCCGGTGCGCTCGTGCTGGGCTTCACCCTCGCGACGGTGTCGATCTCGGGCCTGCTGAAGACCGCGTCGACGGTCGTGCTGTTCCTGCCGCTGCTCGTGCTCGCGGTGCCGATCATCGACACCTCGTTCGTGGTCGCGCGCCGCCTCAAGTACGGCCGGCCGATCTCGACGCCCGATCGCTCCCATCTGCACCATCGCTTCATGCGGATCGGCTTCACGCAGCGCCGGGCGGCGCTGACGATGTGGGCCTGGACTGCGAGTCTCGGCGCCGCGGCGCTCGCCACGCGGTTCATCCCGTTCCGCGAGGGCGGCGTCTGGCATCCCGGCGAGACCGCCGCCGTCGCCGCGATCGCGCTCGTCGCGCTCGCGTTCTCGGTCTACATCGTCTACCTCCTCGAGATCGTGAAGCTCGCGAACCCGCGCGTCCGCCGCCGCCGAAACGGCGAGGCGGAGGACGAGCGCCTCAGCGCGTAGGACGACCTTGTAACACCGTGTTGCAAGGCCGTCCTCGGGACGGCCGAGGTGTCGCTACGCGCCGGGGGAGGTTCCGGACGAGCCGTTCGAGGTGTGACGAACTGAGACTGTTTTCGGCTCTGGAATACGGATTGGGCTGTTACAAGCTCGTTGATATGCTCCGGTCCGCATGGCCGCTGCCACCGCTTCCTCGCCGAATTCGCTCGCGACCGCCTCCGGTCTTCTGCTCGGGACGACGGGCGCGGCGATGGCCGTGGGGGCGCTCCTCGGCTGGGCGCTCGGCGGGTGGGGGATCGGCCTGCTCGTCGGCGCGATCGTGGGCATCCCGCTCGCGGTCTTCGTGGTCTACAAGGTCTACGCCGGCAGCCCGACGTGAGCACCGGCGCGTTCAGTACCCCGCGGCCGATCCCGAGCCGCCTGGCGCCTGCGCTCGCGGGCACCGGCGTGATCGTCCTCGCGCTGCCCGTCTTCGCGGTCGCGGGCTGGCCGCTCTCCGGGTGGGCGTTCGCGGCGGTGCTCTGGGGCGCTGCCCAGGGCTTCGCCTGGCTACTGACGCGACTCTCCCTCGACGCCGGTAACCTCGCCGCCGCAGGCATGCGGGGCATCGGCACGAGCTTCAAGGCGATCGCGGTCGGGATTCCGCTCGTCGCGGTCACCGTCTCTGATGAGCGGGTCGGCGTCGCCGCCGCGCTCCTCTACGCGTTCGCGTTCACGGTCGAGCTCGCGGTGTCGCTCGTGACCTACTTCGGCGCGGAGGCCAAGGCATGAAGGCGCGCGTCCTCGGCCTCGCGACGCTGCTCTTCTTCGCCCTCCCTGCGCTGGCGCTCGCCGCGGACGAGACGACGACCGAGGAGGACTTCAACCCTGCGGACGAGTGGGACCTCCACGAGTGGATCCCGATCCATATCGGGCCGCTCGACATGTCGATCAACAAGGCGGTCGCGTACCTCTTCCTCGGCACGCTCGTCGCCTGCCTCATCGGCATCGTGCTGATGCGCGTGAAGGTCGGCAAGGACCCGAACCGCCGCCAGGCCGTCGGAGAGACGATCTACGAGGTCGCACAGGTGCAGATCGCCGAGCAGGGGCTGCCGACCAAGGCGATCGCGCGCTGGTTCCCCTACTGCACGACCCTGCTCCTCTTCATCTGGACCGTGAACATGCTCGGGTTCATCCCGCTCCCGCTCTCCGACGAGAAGTGGCACGGCATCCCGACGTTGGCGCTGTTCGCGGCGACCTCGACCCTCTCCGTGACCCTCGCGCTCGCCCTCATGACGTGGGTCTTCACGCACGTCGAGGGGATTCGCGAGAACGGGCTCTGGCCGTACCTGAAGAGCTGGATCCCGGACGTGCCGAAGGGCCTGTACCCCCTGATCATCCCGCTCGAGATCCTCGGCCAGTTCATGCGGCTGATCTCGCTCAGCGTCCGGCTCTACGCGAACATGCTCGCCGGGCACATGCTGATCCTGACCTTCATCGGCCTGATCTTCCTCGTCACACCGTGGATCGCCCCGTTCTCGGTCGCGCTCGCGACCGTCTTCTACCTCTTCGAGGTCGTCATCGTCGTGTCCATCCAGGCGTACATCTTCGCCGCACTGTCCGCCATCTACATCGGCTCGGCGATCGAGCCCGAGCACTAAGGAGGCTCCTCTCACCATGCTGTCTGCGTTCTTTGTCCTCGCGGAGACCACGGGCGACGTCGCCGACGCCGGCAAGGCGATCGCGCTCGCGCTCGGCATCGGCCTCGGCGCGCTCGGCGCCGGCGTCGGCATCGGCAACATCTTCGGCTCGATGATCCAGGCGGTCGCGCGCCAGCCGGAGCTCCGGGGCGAGCTACAGGGCATCCAGTGGCTCGGGTTCGCGCTCACCGAAGCCGTCGTGTTCTACGGCCTGATCGGCGGCCTGCTCGCCTACGTGCTGATCTGACGTGCAGGGCGTCGTCGCCTCATCCGGTCTGATCGAGGTCGTCCCCGGCCTCATGATCTGGACGCTGATCGCGTTCGGGATCACGTTCTTCGTGCTCCGGAAGTACGCGTTCGGACCGATCCAGAAGACGATCGACGAACGCCGCGACCGCATCCGGCAGGCCGTCGAGGAAGCGGACCGCGCACGCGACGAGGCACGTGAGCTGCTCGAGCAAAACCGCGCGATCCTCTCGCAGGCCCGCTCGGAGTCGGCCGAGATCCTTGCCGAGGCGCGCAGGGTCTCGGACGCCCAGATCGAGCGGGCGAAGCAGGAAGCCGAGGTGGAGCGTCAGCGCCGGATCGAGGAGACGCGGCGTCAGATCGACGCGGAGACCGCGCGCGCGATCGGTCAGATCCGCAGCGAGGTCGCCGGGCTGACGGTCGAGGCGACCGAGCGGGTGGTCGGCAAGGTGCTCGACTCCGCCGACCAGCGGAGGCTCGTCGAGGAGGCCGTCCAGGGCCTCGACTTCTCCGCGCTGGAGAAGGGCTCCGCCAACTGAGAGTGGACGCTCCGGCAACAGATAGGGCGGCTCTGCGCCGCGCTGCGGCGTCCTGGGTCGTGCCGAGACGTGCTCGTATCGGCGCTCCCTGCGTCCTTGCATCGCTTGCATCTCGCGGCGCAGAGCCGCGAATCCGCCACCGGAGCGTCCACTAATGGCCGTCGCGCAACGCATGTACGCACGGGCGCTCTACGAGGCCGCCCGTGACAAGGAGCGAGTCGACGTCGTGCGCGAACAGCTTGCCGAGCTCGCCGCCGCGATGGAGACATCGCCCGAGCTCGAGGCGTTCCTCGCCAACCCGCAGCTCGACCCGGGCGCGAAGGCCAGCGTGCTCGAGGAGGTGACGACCGGGGCGGATCCGGTCGTCCGCAACTTCGTGCGGCTCGTCGCCTCGAAAGGTCGCGCGGGCCAGCTCCGCGCGATCGCCGAGGAGCTCGAGTCGATCGTCGATCAGGAGCAGGGGCGCCTCTCGGTCGAGCTGACGACCGCCTACCAGCTCGCTGACGACGAGGCCAAGGCGATCGTCGCGAAGATCGAGCAGGCGTCCGGCCGCACCGTGGAGGCCTCGCGCTCGGTCGACCCCGACCTGATCGGCGGGATGATCCTGCAGGCCGGCTCGTTCCGCGTCGACGCGAGCGTGCGCGGCCGTCTCGACCGGCTCCGCCGCGAGCTGGTGACCTAACGTGGTGGAACCCATGGTTCCCCCACGAGCCCCCTCCTTCTGCTTCGTGCATGGAACGACCGTCGTCTGGGCTCCCGCCGGGCAAAGCCCGGCTCCGCCCGCAAACCGCGTCACACGGGTGTCGCGCAAAACCCAGGAGAGAGAGTCTTGAAGTTACGCCCCGAAGAGATCACGTCCATCCTCAAGCAGCGGATCGAGGAGTACGACGTCGAGACCGACCTCTCGGAGGTCGGCACGGTGCTCCAGGTCGGCGACGGCATCGCCCGCGTCTACGGGCTCGAGAACTGCGTCTCCCTCGAGCGGCTCGAGTTCGAGCATGGCGTCGTCGGGATCGCGTTCAACCTCGAGGAGGACAACGTCGGCGTCGCGCTCTTCGGCGAGTGGCAGCACGTCAAGGAAGGCCAGCCCGTGCGCCGCACGGGCGCGGTCATGAGCGTGCCGGTCGGCGAGGAACTGCTCGGCCGGGTGGTCGACCCGCTCGGGAGCCCGCTCGACGGCCAGGGCCCCATCGCCGCAAGCGAGCATCGCCCGCTCGAGTTCAAGGCGCCAGGCGTGATCCAGCGGCAGCCGGTGCACGAGCCGCTCCAGACGGGGCTCAAGGCGATCGACTCGATGATCCCGATCGGCCGCGGTCAGCGCGAGCTGATCATCGGCGACCGCGGCACCGGGAAGACCGCGATCGGGATCGACACGATCATCAACCAGCGCGGAGGCGACGTGATCTGCATCTACGTCGCGGTCGGCCAGAAGGCGTCGACCGTGGCGCAGGTGGTCGAGCGGCTGCGCGACGCCGGTGCGATGGAGTACACGATCGTGATCTCCGCGCCCGCCCAGGAGGCTGCGCCGATCAAGTGGATGGCGCCGTTCGCCGGCGCTGCGATGGGCGAGCACTTCCTGTTCAACGGGAAGCACGCGCTCGTGATCTACGACGACCTCACGAAGCACGCCGACGCGTACCGCCAGCTGTCGCTCCTGCTCCGGCGCCCGCCGGGGCGCGAGGCGTTCCCCGGCGACGTCTTCTACCTCCACTCGCGGCTGCTCGAGCGCGCGTGCAAGCTCTCGGCGGAGCTCGGCGGCGGCTCGCTGACGGCACTGCCGATCATCGAGACGCAGGCCGGCGACGTCGCCGCCTACATCCCGACGAACGTGATCTCGATCACCGACGGCCAGATCTTCCTCGAGTCGTCGCTGTTCTACTCCGGCATCCGCCCGGCGATCAACGTCGGCATCTCGGTGTCCCGCGTAGGGGGCAACGCGCAGACGAAGGCGATGAAGAAGGTCGCCGGCCGTCTGCGCCTCGACCTCGCGCAGTACCGCGAGCTCGAGGCCTTTTCGCAGTTCGGCTCCGAGCTCGACGCGGCGACGCAGCAGGCGCTGGCCCGCGGCGAGCGGATGGTCGCGACGCTCAACCAGCCCCAGTACCAGCCGTGGGCGATCGAGGAGCAGGTCGTCTCGATCTATGCCGGCATCCACGGCCGGCTGGACACGGTGCCGGTGCCGCAGGTACCGCGCTTCCAGGAGGAGCTGCGGGAGACACTGCGCGCGGACGACACGATCTACAAGGCGATCCGCGAGAGCTCCGACCTCTCCGACGAGACGGCCACGGCGCTCGACGCGGCGCTCGAGAAGTTCGTCGAGGGCTTCAGCGTCGAGGAGGAGACTGGTCTTGTCGGCTGAGCCCGCCCGGGACGCTGGCCTGTAGGCGATGGCGTCCGTCCAGGACTACAAGCGCCGGATCCGGTCGGTCCGCAACACCAGCAAGATCACGCGCGCGCTCGAGCTCGTCGCGGCGGCGAAGCTCCGCCGCGCGCAGGTCCGCATCGAGGCGATGCGCCCCTATGCCGACACGATGCGCGAGCTGATCTCGGGCGTCGGCCGCGCGGCCGGCTCGGTCCAGCGGCTGCCGCTGCTCCATCAGCGGGAGGAGACCTCAGCGACGTTGGTCGTGCCGCTGACGGGCGACCGCGGCCTCGCCGGCGCGTTCAACGCGCAGGTGACGCGCCGCGCGTTCGCCGTCGAGCGGCAGCTGCTGGCCGAGGGCCAGACGGTGCGCTGGCTCGGCGTGGGGAAGAAGGGACGCTCGACGCTGACGTTCCGCCGGCGGACGCTCGACGGGGCGTTCGTCGGTTTCATGGACGCGCCGACCTATGCCGACGCGCAGGCGATCGCCCATCGCGCGGCAGAGCTCTTCGTCGAGGGTGAGGTCGACCGCGTCGTGCTCGTCTACAACACCTTCGTCTCGGCGCTCACGCAGACCGTGACGGAGCAGGAGATCCTCCCGATTTCCGCGGACGTGCTCGAGACCGACGAGCAGGAGCGGAGCGACGACCTGCTCCGTGGCGACTTCATCTTCGAGCCCGAGCCCGAGGAGATCCTCGAGCGGCTCCTGCCCGTCTACCTCGAGACCCAGGTCTACCGTGCGCTGCTCGAGTCGGCGGCGTCGTTCCAGGGCGCCCAGATGACGGCGATGCGGAACGCGTCGAAGAACGCGGGCGAGCTGATCGACACGCTGACGCTCCAGATGAACCGGGCTCGCCAGGCCGAGATCACCCAGGAGATCCTGGAAGTGGTCGCCGGCGCGGATGCGCTCTCATAGTTTGCGAGCGTCCGTTCCGCAGGAGCGGAACGGACGCCGCAAGCTCCGTTGCGTCCGGCTGCGCCGGACGCAAGGGCACATCCCTGAAGTGGCCTGCCGGCTTCGCCGGCGGCCGGGCCCGGCTCTCATAGCCTGCGAGCGTCCGTTCCGCAGGAGCGGAACAGACGCCGCAAGATCCCTCCGCGCGGCTATCGCCGCCCGGACGGCACACCCTGAAGCGGACTGCCGGCTTCGCCGGCGTCCGGGCTGTTGGCCAGCTTCGCCCACATACGCCGCTAACAACTTCCGTCTGCAAACGTAGAAGAAGGAAGTGGCGGACTTCCAACCAGACGGGCAGCCCGTCGATACCATCGTGACGGTGGAGCGGGCGCTCGCGGACGACAACCGGGAGATGGAGGCCGCGCGTGTCGAGCGCGCCGGCGAGATCTCGACACGGTTTCTGGACAACATCGAGACCGTCGTCTACGGGAAGCGCGAGGAGATCAAGCTCGTCCTGACCGCGCTTATCTGCGACGGGCACGTGCTCCTCGAGGATGTCCCCGGCACCGCCAAGACGATGCTCGCGCGTGCGATCGCGGGCAGCATCGAGGGCGCGACGACGTCTCGCATCCAGTGCACGCCCGACCTCCAGCCGACCGACGTCACGGGCCTCGCGATCTTCGATCAGCGGAGCCGCGACTTCGAGTTCCGGCCCGGTCCCATCTTCACCAACGTCGTGCTCGTCGACGAGATCAACCGCGCCACCCCGAAGACACAGTCCGCGCTGCTCGAGGCGATGGCCGAGCGGCAGGTCACGGTCGACGGCGTCACGCGCGAGGTGCCGTATCCGTTCCTCCTCCTCGCCACGGAGAACCCGATCGAGTACGAGGGGACGTTCCCGCTTCCGGAGGCGCAGCTCGACCGGTTCTTCGTGCGCACCGCGCTCGGGTACCCGGGCATCGAGGACGAGCTCCGGATCATCGAGGAGCAACGCTTCAACCACCCGCTGGACGTCCTCCAGCCGGTCGTCGGCCTCGACGACATCCACGCTCTGCGGGCGGCCGCGCAGGAGGTCTACGTCGACGACGTGCTCCATCGCTGGCTCGTCGAGCTCGTGCGCGCGACCCGCGAGCAGGAGTCGGTCGTGATCGGCAGCTCCGTACGGGGCAGCCTCGCCCTCGAACGGGCCGCGCGTGCGTGGGCGCTCCTCCAGGGCCGCGGGTATGTCGTCCCCGAAGACGTCGAGTTGCTGTTCGCGCCGGTCCTCGCACACCGGGTCGTCTTCACGCCGAGCTTCGTGGCGCGCGCCCGCGCGTCGGGGTGGGAGGCCGCGATCGACGGGTTCCGGCGGGCCTGCTTCGAAGCGGCGCCGCGCCCGGGATCAGAGGCCGACCCGCTCTTCGAGCGACCCCGCTCCCTGTAGGGCGGTCACTCCCCGTGGCCAACGCCCGGCCCACCTTCACCTTCGTCCCGCGGCGACGCGTGATCGGGCTGTCCTTCGGGACGATGCGCAGCCTTCATCGCGGCTCCGGCACGGACATCGCCGGATCGCGGCCGTACCGCCGCGGCGACGCGATGGACGTGATCGACTGGGCCGCTTCCGCGCGGCTCTCCACTGCGCGGGACACGGACGAGTTCCTCGTCCGCGAGCGGTTCGCAGAGGAGGCGCCGAAGATCATCCTCGTCTGCGACCGGCGCCCGAGCATGGCCCACTTCGCACCGCCGCTCCCATGGCTCGACAAGACGGCGGCGATGCGCCATGTCGTAGAGCTCGTGCTGGCGAGCGCCGGAGCGGCAGGCGGGTACGTCGGGTACCTCGACTTCGCGGACGGCGACGCGCACTGGCGGCAGCCGAAGGGGGAGCGCAAGCTGTTGGAGATCCGCGACGAGCGGCTGATGTCGTCCGAGTTCGGCAGCCCGTCGGACTGGCTCGACCGCTCGATCGCATTCCTCTCGGAGCGGCGCCGCGCGGCGAGTGCCGGGACGTTCGTCTTCGTCCTCTCGGACTTCATCCCGTCGCCCGTCGAGGATCTCTGGCTGACGGCGTCGGAGCACCGCTGGGACGTCGTGCCGGTGATCATCCAGGACCCGACCTGGGAACAGAGCTTTCCCGACGTGAGCGGCCTCGTCGTCCCGTTGAGGGACGCGGAGACGGGCCGGGTCGCGTCGGTCAGGCTGAGGCGAGGCGAGGCGGAGGCCCGCCGGGAGGCGAACGAGACGCGGACGAAGGAGCTCCTCGACATGTTCCGGGCGCTGGACGTCGACCCGGTGCTCGTGTCCTCGAGCGACCCGGCCGCGATCCTCGCGGAGTTCCTCGTGTGGTCCGACATGCGCCGGACGCGTCGGGTGGTGGGCGCGTGAGCGAGCGGCGTCAGGGCATCCTCGCCGGGCTGGGGCTCGCGGGTGTCGCGCTGGTCGGGGCGCTCGTCGTGATGGTCGTCTGGGACGGCGGCGGGAGCGGCGAGCCCGAGCCGACCGTCACGAACCCGAGCGGGATCCAGGCCTACGCCGACCTCGACCGCTACAAGGTGCATTTCGGCGACACGCTGACCGCACGGGTCGAGGTGAGCGTCGACCGCGCTCGCGTCGACCCGGACTCGATCCGGATCAACACCGACTTCACGCCGTGGAAGGCGGCCGGCGCACCCGAGGTCGTGCGCCGCGACGGCACGTCGACGACCTACCTCGAGACCCGGTACACCCTCCGCTGCCTCGAGAGCTTCTGCACGACGCCGGACGCCGAATCGGCGCAGGGCTTCCGGGCCGCGCGGGTCACGTACACCGCGCTGGGCAAGGCCGCGGGCGGCGCCGGCCCGCGGACGGTTCAGGCGGCTTGGCCCCAGATCCTCGTCACGGCCCGCTACGCGCCGCCGAGCGCGAGCCAGTCGTCGCGGCAGGCCCCGACCCAGTGGCGCGCGAACCTCCTGTCGCTCCCGGCGGCGACGTACCGCATCGGACCGTGGGCGCTCGTCACCCTGCTGCTCGCCGCGGCGGCACTCCTCGCCGCGGCGGCAGTGCTGATCGTCCTCCGCACACGTCCGCGTCCGTCGGCGGCCGTTGTCACTGCGCCTGCCGGCTTTGCGGGCCCCGGGATCACACCGCTCGAGTACGCGCTCGAGCTGCTCGAGGATCCGACGAGGGTCAACGGCTCCGGCGACCAGCGCCGCGCGCTCGAGCTCGTCGCCGACGGTCTCTTCGACCGAGGCGACGGAGCGCTCGCCCGCATCGCCCGCGCGCTTGCCTGGTCGCGGCCCGTGCCGAAGATCGACGAGACGAGCGGGATCGCGCGGAAGGCGCGGGCCGTGCTCGGGAGGAGGGACGAGGTCCGATGCGCCTGACTGTCTAGCGGCTCCGCGGTCGACAGTCACGACGTCGGCACAGTGCGCAGGGCGACGTTCCGCACGCGGCTCGTCCGAGTCGTGCTCGTCGTCGCGGCGCTCGCGCTCCTCGTCGGTGCGGCCGCGTCGGCGCGCGGACCTCGATGCAGGACGGACGAACGGCCTGCCGACAGCCTCGGGAGTCGCCGTCATCGACCTGTCGCTCAGCATCGGCCCGCAGGACTACCAGACGATCCGCGCGACCGTCCGCCGCCTCATCGCCTCGAACGGCTCGCTCGGTCTCGTGATGTTCTCCGACGTGCCGTACGAGATGCTGCCGCCCGGGACGCCCGCCAGAGAGCTCGAGCCGCTGCTCCGGCTGCTCGCGCCGCAGAAGGCTGCCGGAAAGCGCGGCCCGGTGCGCCCTGCCAACCCGTGGTCGCAGAGCTTCTCCGCGGGCACGCGCATCTCCTCGGCGCTCGCGCTCGCGCACGACATGCTCTCGCGCGACGGTATCTCGCACGGATCGGTCCTCCTCCTGAGCGACCTCGTCACCGCGCCCGAGGACATGCCGCGGCTCGCCCGGACGCTGCAGGATCTCCAGGACGCGGGGATCTCGGTCAAGGTCGTCCCGCTCAACCCGCTGAAGGACGGTCTCACGATCTTCGAGGGCCTGCTCGGCAAGCAGGCGCTGATCCCGCCGTCGCGCATCGCGAGCTCCCAGCCGCTGCCGACGGACTCTTCGTCCGGGCTCCCGGTCGCGCTGCTCGTCCTGGGGGCTCTCGTGCTCGTCGTCCTCGCGGCTCACGAGCGCTTCGCAGGGCGCCTCTGGCTGCCCCGACCCGAAGGGAGGACGGCATGAAGGACCCGCGCATCAGAAGGGCCGTGATCATCGGCTCGGTGACGGGTTGCGCCCTGCTCTCCCTGTTCCTCGTGACTGCTGGCGATCGACGTCGTGCGCTCGCACGAGGCGATTGCGTCGGGCGACGACACGTACACGTCCTCGCCGAAGGATGGCGGACTGTGGAAGCCAGGCGCCCTCGGGGCGTCGACGCTCACCCACAAGGTGCTCGGCGTCGACGACGACCTCACCTTCCGTGAGGCCGTGCGTGCGCTGCGGCTCTCGCAGAAGGACGAGCCGACCGACTCGAATCCCGAGGCGATCCTCCGGCGTGCGAAGGCGCAGAAGCTGTTGCAGCAGGTGTCGAACGACGACCCCGACCGCCGGCGTCGCTCGCGGGCTCTGAGCCTCCTCAGCGTGCTCATGCTCTCGACCCCGGCCGCGGACCAGGAGGAGCGGGCGACGACCCAGCGGATCGCGCTGGCGAACCTGCAGAAGGCGATCGAGACGGACCCGACGAACGACGAGGCGAAGTACAACCTCGAGGTCGTCCTGCGGCGACGCGCAGGCGTCCAGCACCGTGCAGGGCGGTCCGACACCGAACCCGTCCAGTGGACAGGGACAATCGCGCGGGGCGGCGACTGGCCCGCCCGGAAAGGGCTACTGAGGAGTGCCCCAATCCGTGCTGTTCGTCACGCTCCAGTTCCTGACGCCGAAGGGCGCGCTGCTTGCGCTCCTCGTCCTCGTGCCGCTTGCCGCGTTCCTCGCCGTCTCGAAGCGGGCGACGAGCGTCCGCGACGCGCTGGGCGTGCCCGCGCTGCCCGAGAGCATGCGCCTCGTCCCCTCGTCGCGGTCGTCGCGGTGGGCGTCCTGCTCGGGCTCGCGGCCGCCCAGCCGCTCGTCGAGCGCACGTCCGACCGGAAAGTGCGCTCGGACGCGGAGGCGTACGTCGTGCTCGACGTCACCCGTTCGATGCTCGCTCGGCCGAGCCTGCGCGGTCAGATGCGCATCGAGCGGGCGAAGCGGGCCGCCGAGCAGCTTCGCGCGTCGCTTCCCGACGTGAAGGTCGGCGTCGCCTCGATCACGAACCGGGTGCTGCCGCACCTCTTCCCGAGCGCCGACCAGGACGTCTTCCGCGCGACGCTCTCCAAGGCGCTCGGCGTCGATCGTCCGGCGCCCGGCACGGGATTCATCATCGCGCCCGGTCAGGTCGCGAGCCGCAACGCGACGATCGTTCGCCGCGCTCGCGGGCATGGGGACACAGGGCTTCTTCTCGCCCGAGGCGCGGAAGCGCGTCGTGGTCGTCTGACGGACGGCGAGAGCCCCGACGTCGAAGCCGCCCGGGTGGCGTCGAGCTTCCGGCGCGCGGGGATCCAGGCGGTCTTCCTCCGCTTCTGGGGATCCGGCGAGCGCGTGTTCACGAACGGCGAGGCGGAACCGCAGTACCGGCCGCAGCCGGAGTCGCGCGCGATTCTCGAGTCGCTCGCCGCTGCCACCGCGGGACGTGCGTTCGACGAGGTCGACCTGACGGGAGCCGAGCGGCAGGTGCACACGGACCTAGGCTCGGGCAAGGCGGAGGCAGTGGCGACCGAGCGCGGGCATCGCCTGCCGCTCGCGCCGTACCTGGCCGCGGTCGCGATCCTCCCGCTGGGCCTCCTGCTCTGGCGTCGCGACCGCTAGCCGGTCAGGCGCAGCGTCTCGACGGCCGGGCTGTCCTCGAGCTGCGGGACGATGCAGCCGCCGATCGCAAAGAGCTTGCCGCCGCACCGCATACAGCGCGAGGGCGTGGCGCGGGACCTTCAGGCTCGGGCCGCGCCGCCACTTCCGGTCGCGGCGTCGTAGACGAAGTACTTCGACTCGAGCACTGCGTGGATCTTGTTGCCGACGGATACGACCCCGAGGAGGTCCATCGGCGCCGGCATCGACGGGCCGGCGCGCCACTCGTTCCGCGAGGGGTTGTAGATCCAGACGCGGCGGATGATCTCCTGGCTCTCGAGTCGCCCGCCGAGCACCCAGATCTCGCCCTTGAACACCGTTGCGGCCATCGCGTGGATCGACTCGGGCAGCGGCGCGACCTCCGACCACGTCTCGCGGGCGACGTCGTACGCGTAGACGGTCTGCACCGGGTTGACAGGATCGAGCCCGCCGATCGCGTAGAGCTTGTTTCCGAGCCCGACGGCCGCAAGGTTCGTCCTCGGCGCGGGCAGCGGCGTCAGCGTGCGCCACGACCCGCGGCGCGTGTCGTATGCGTAGACCTGGCGCCCGTCGACCTCGGGGGAGTTCCCGCCGATCACGTAGAACGTCTGCCCGAGCTTGGCCCCGGCGGCGGCGCTGAACTCGTGGGAGAGCGGCGTGAGGGAGCTCCACCTGTCGGTCTTCGGGTCGAAGCGCTCGAACAGGTCGAGTGGGCGACCGCTGTTGCCGACCATGCCGGCCGCGACGTAGATCTTCCCGCCGATCTCGGTGGACGCCGTGTAGCTGCGGCGATGCGGCATCGGCGGCGACCACGTCCAGACCGGGCGCACCTTCGCGTTCGTGCCGCCCGAGCTCGTCCGCGCGAGCACGCCCGCGGCGGTCACGACGAGCAGGAGCGCGAGGAGCCCGGCGACGACGAAGGTGACGCCGCGGAGCTGCCGCTCAGAGGGCTTCGGCGAGCGCATGCTTGTGCTTGCGACGCTCTTCCTTGCGCTCGCGCATGCGGTGCGGGTCGGGCACGGGCACGGCGGCGAGCAGCGCCTTGGTGTACTCGTCCTGCGGCTGCGTGTAGACGCGCTCGGCGGGGCCCGCCTCGACGATCTTGCCCTTGTTCATCACGGCGATGTCGTCGCTCATCGTGCGGACGACCGCGAGGTCGTGCGCGACGAAGAGGTAGGTGAGGCCGAACTCTCCCTGGAGATCCTTCAGCAGGTTGAGGATCTGCGCCTGGATGGACACGTCGAGCGCGGAGACAGGCTCGTCGCAGACGATCAGCCGTGGGTTGAGCGCGAGCGCGCGTGCGATCCCGATGCGCTGGCGCTGGCCGCCCGAAAACTCGTGCGGATACCGGTTGACGAAGTCGGGGTTGAAGCCGACGACCTCGAGCAGCTCCTCGACCGTCTTCCGCCGCCGTGCGCGATTCCCGACCTTGTGCACGAGCAGCGGTTCCCCGACGATGTTCGCCGACCGTCATGCGCGGGTTGAGGGACGCGTACGGGTCCTGGAAGACGATCTGCATCTCGCGGCGCATCCGCCGGAGATCCTCCTTCTTCATCGTCGTCAGCTCCTCGCCGAGGAACCTGACCGGAGCCGGAGGTCGGCTTCAGCAGCTCGAGGACGCAGTAGCCGGTCGTCGACTTGCCGGAACCGGACTCGCCGACGAGGCCGAGCGTCTTGCCGGGGTAGATCTCGAACGAGACGTCGTCGACCGCCTTCACGTAGTCGACGGTGCGGTCGATCAGGATCCCTTTCTTGATCGGGAACCACTTCTTGAGGTTCTCGACCACGAGGAGCGGCTCGCCCTTGTGTGAGGTCTCGCTCGTGCCCGCCGTGTGCTCGACCGTGCTCATCTCGCTCCCACGGGCTCGGCGGCGCGCTCGGAGGCGGGATGCTGCGTGCGTACCCAGTGCCCAGTGCGGATCTCGCGCAGCTCCGGCTGCACTTTGTTGCAGTCGTCGGTGCCTGCGTACTTGCAACGCGGCGCGAAGCGGCACGCCTCGGGCGGTATGAGGAGATCCGGAGGGCGACCCGGGATCGTCGCCAGGCGGTCGTTCCGCGGGTCGTGGTCGTCGATGTGCGGGAGCGACCCGAGGAGCGCCTCGGTGTACGGGTGCTCGGGCCGGTCGAAGAGATCGATCACCGACGCCTGCTCGACGATCTGGCCGGCGTACATGACGAGCACCTGCTCGGCCGTCTCGGCGATCACGCCCATGTTGTGCGAGATGATGATCATCGTCATCCCGTGGTCTCGGCGGAGCTCGTCGAGCAGTCTCGAGCACGCCCGCCTGGACGGTCACGTCGAGCGCGGTGGTCGGCTCGTCGGCGATCAGCAGCTTCGGGCTGCACGAGAGCGCCATCGCGATCATCACGCGTTGGCGCATCCCTCCGGAGAACCGGTGGGGGTAGTCGCGGAGCCGCCGCTTGGCGTCGGGGATGTGCACCTCCTCGAGGAGGCTCACGGCGCGCTTGTCAGCGTCTGCCTTGGAGAGCCCGAGGTGGCGGCGGATCGTCTCGGTGATCTGCGTGCCGATGGTCAGCGTCGGGTTGAGCGACGTCATCGGGTCCTGGAAGATCATCGCGATCTGCTTGCCGCGGACGTCCTCGAGCGCCTTGTCGGACATCGTGGTCAGCTCCCGGTCCTCGAAGCGGATCGAGCCGGACACCACGCGCCCGGGGGGCTGCACGAGACCCATGATCGAGAGCGAGGTGACGGACTTGCCGCAGCCGGACTCGCCCACGATCCCGAGCACCGACCCCTCCTCGACCTCGAACGAGACGCCGTCGACGGCGTGCACCTCGCCCTCGCGGGTCTTGAAGTAGGTGCGGAGGTCCTCGACTTCGAGCAGCGCCAACTCAGGTTTCCTTCGTCCGCGGATCGAGCGCGTCGCGCAGGCCGTCGGCGATGAAGAAGGCGCTGAGGATGAGCCAGGCAATGCAGATGGAGGGGATCACGATGATGTACGGGTGCGCCTGGCGTAGGCGGTGTAGCCGTCCTGGGCGAGCGTGCCCCAGGACGCCTTCGGCGGGTTGATCCCGAGCCCGAGGAACGAGAGGAACGCCTCGCCGAGGATCACGCCTGGCAGCTCGAGGAAGACGAACACGATGATCACGCCGAGCGTGTTCATCAGCAGGTGCCGGTAGAGCACACGCGGGCCCTTCGCGCCGACCGCGTACGCCGCCCGCACGTAGTCGTTCTGCTTCAACGTGAAGATCTGGCCGCGCATCACGCGGGCGGTGGTGAACCAGGAGGCGATCGTCAGCGCGACGACCATCGTCCAGAAGTTCACGGTCCCGAAGACCGCGAGCGTCATGATCGCGAACGGGAGGTAGGGAAGGCCGTAGAGCGCGTCGAGGAAGCGCATCAGCGTGTTGTCGACATGGCCGCCGAGGAATCCCGCCGTCGCGCCGTACACGATCCCGACGACCATGATCGCGAACGTCGCGGCGAAGCCGATCGCGAACGACACCCGGCCGCCGAGCGCGGTGCGCACCAGGAGGTCTCGGCCGAACCCGTCCGTTCCGAACGGGTGCGCCCAGCTCGGCGACTGGTAGGCCTGCGAGAAGTCGAGCGCGTAGGGGTCCTCGTTGCTCAGCCACGGGACGAAGATCACGAAGGCGAGCAGGAGGAGGAAGGCGATCGCGGCCACCACCGATGCCTTGTTCTTCATGAAGCGGTGGAGTGCGTCGCCCCAGAGCGACGCGCGCGGCAGCGAGGCACCGGCCTCTGCGCCACGGGCGCTCGCGTTGCGGGAGAGCGCCTCCTCGAACTCGGCTCGGCGCTGCAGGAACGGCCGGTCGAGCCCTCCCGGGCTCCGCCGGGGGGCGGTCTCGGTGGTGGCGAGATCAGGTTCGCTCATCTCTGATCCTCGGGTCGAGGTAGCCGTAGAGGATGTCCACGACGAGGTTCGCGACGATGATGATCACCGACAACAGGACGGTGATACCCATCACGACCGAATAGTCACGCCCGGTCACTGCGGTCACGTAGTACCTGCCGATCCCGGGGATCCCGAAGATCGTCTCGACGATGAACGAGCCGGTGATCAGGCCAGCCGAGCACGGGGCCTGCGGCGGTGACGGCGGGAATCAGCGAGTTCCGCAGGACGTGCTTGCCGACGACGATGCGCCAGCGCAGCCCCTTCGCCTTCGCGGTGCGGATGTAGTCCTGCTGCATCGTCTCGAGCACGTGCCCCGCACGAGCCGCGCGAAGTAGGTCATCGGGTAGATGCCGAGAGCGATCACGGGCAGGACCCACGAGCTCGGGCCGTTCCAGCCGTTCGTCGGTAACCCGGTGTAGTCCTTGAGCCGCAACGAGAAGAAGTAGATGAGCAGCGTCGCGACGAGGAAGCTCGGTAATGCGAAGCCGAGGTTCGCGATGCCCATCGCCGTGTAGTCGAGGGCCGTGTTGTGCTTCAGGGCGGCGAACACTCCGAGCGGGATCCCGACGACGATCGCGAAGCCCATCGCCATCAGGCCGAGCTTGATCGAGATCGGGAAGTGCTCCTTGATGACGTCGTTGACGTCCTGGTTGCGCTGCACGAGCGACGGCCCGAGGTCGAGGCGCGCCGTGTCGCGGACGTAGTAGAGGTACTGCTGCCACCAGGGCTTGTCGAGGTGGAACTTCCGGTCGAGGTTCCGCTGGATCGACTCGGGAACCGGGCGGTCGGTGACCTGGAACGGGTTCCC
>CAVOSU010000017.1:0-13855 GCA_963698935.1 uncultured Actinomycetes bacterium | reverse complement strand
CCCAGCTTGCAAACTCGGTCGAACGATGGTCGTGGGGCGCTCCGGTTGGACAACGATCGAGGCCACGACGTATCCTGCATCGTCGTGGTGCGGTGCTAGCGGCGTCATCCACCGGTTGGCAGGTCGGGATCGCTCTGGGCGTCGTGGTGATCGCGGTCGCCGCGGCAATCGTGATCACGATCGTGCTGCTCGCGATCAGGATCTCCAGGCAGGCCAGGACGGCTGAAGGAGCTGTCGAGGTGGTGCGTCAGCAGACCGTCGAGCTCGGCGGCATCGCTCAGATCAACGACTCGGGTGTCCGAATCCTGCATGCGGCCCGGGCGCTGCGAAAGGTGGCGGTCGGCAAGTGATGCTCGCCGCGATCTCGGGGGACACCTACTGGTGGATCGCCCTGGCCATCGGGCTCGTTGCCGCGCTGGTCGTCGCGGCGCTGCTCGCGTTGCTCGTCCGGACCGTGGTGAGCATCGACAGATCGGTGGGCGGCCTCCTCGAGGTCGCCGGCAAGGTGGCCGCGAACACCGCGAACATCCCGCAGCTCGTCGCGACGGCTCCCGTGCTCTCCCAGATCGTCGACGAGGCGATCATCCAGGACGGGTACATGAGCGCCCTGACGGACGGGTACGGCAGCGAATGAGCAGCACCGACGTCCTCGTCCTCCTGAGCGTCGTGCTCGCCGTGGTGGTCGTCGTCGTGCTGGCCACGGCGCTGATCGTGGTCCGGAAGCGGCTCGTCTCGATCTCCACGGGCCTCGCCACGTTGGGCGAGGCGCTGCAAGGCGTCGAGTCCGAGCACCTGCGCCCCCTCGAAGGCGCGGTCACGGCGATCAACGCGCAGTTCGACATCATCCTCGGAGCGTTGCCGGGGATCGCGCGCAAGGCAGCGATCGTCGCCGAGCGGAGACCTCGATGACACTGTGGTGGATCGGTGACGCGCTTCTGCTCATCGTGCTGCTGCCGATCGTCGTCTACCTGTTGAGCGGCGTCCTGAGGGCCGCCCAGAGCATCGTGCCGAGCGTTCGGCAGATCGCCGATGTCGCAGCCGCGGGGTCGAAGGACCTCGATGCTGCCGCGCTCCTTCTGACGACCCAGCAGCAGGTGGAGCAGACGGTTGCGGGCGTCGCAAACTACGGCGGCTCGCTCGACGTAATCCTGGACGACGCACACTAGGGAGCAGACTCGATGCCAGCAGCCGGAGCCGTCATGATCGTCGCCGTCGTCCTGATCGTGCTGGCGCTCGTCTACTACCTCGTCGCGACGATCGTGGCGCTGCAACGGATCACCGCCGGCCTGGACGAGGTGATCGCGGACGTGACCGGGATCGTGGAGAAGACCGAGCCCGTCAACGACGTGGTGAGCGCGATCAACCAGCAGCTCGACGCCGGCGTCGACCTGCTCGAGGGCCTGCTCGTCAAGAAGGCAGGGCTCGTGGACGCCATCGGTCTGGTGGACGGCCTGTACCCGGGCGCGGGCGCGGCAGGGTTCCGGAACGTCCCCGGGAGCGACTCCGTCGAGGCGCCGCGGATCGGCGAGGTCTATACGAAGGGCACGCTCACCCTCGCGCGCCTCGGTCGCGAGGCGCCGATCGCCGCCGCGAGCCCGGACGGCCCGGTGCTGCGGAACACCGAGGCCGGCAGCCTGGCCGCCCGACTGCTGTATCCCGAGCTCCGCCAGACGGGACCGGACAGCTTGCCTCGATCGCCCGTGATCGGCACCGACGCCCCCGTCCAGTACGAGCAGCGCGAAGACATCGGAGCCCCCCGCAAGCGGCTCCCCAGCCGGTCCTGAGCTGAAAGGAGCACGACGTCGTGCAGACCCCCGCGCCATTCGACTATGAGCGCGCAACCAGCGTGGACGGCGCCATCGCCTCGCTGCAGCGGCTCGGTCCCGAAGCGCGCGTGATCGCGGGCGGCCACAGCCTGCTCCCGATGATGAAGCTGCGCCTCGCCAACCCGGAGCACCTCATCGACATCAACGACCTCACCGAGCTCGCCTACATCCGCGAACACGACGGCGAGATCCGGATCGGCGCGTTGACACGCCACGTCGAGCTCCTCGAGTCCGAGCTGCTGGCCCGGCATTTCCCGGGCTTCCGCGACGCCGAGACCGTGATCGCCGATCCGGTCGTACGCAACCGCGGCACGATCGGCGGCTCGCTCTGCCAGGCCGATGCGGCCGAGGATCTCTCGGCCGTCTGCACCGCGGTCAAGGCGACGGTGGTGATTCGCGGCGCGACCGGCGAGCGAACGATCGGCATGGACGAGTTCCACGTCGGCCCCTACACGACGGCCGTCGGCGACTCGGAGCTGCTCACCGAGGTCAGGGTGCCGCTGCGGGCGGGCGGCGGCAGCGCGCACGAGAAGGTCGAGCGGCGCGCCGGCGACTGGGCGATCGCCGCCGCATCTGCCGCCGTCTGGATGGACGGCGGCCGGATCTCGGATGCCGGAATCGCGCTCAGTGCGGTCGGGCTGACGACGATCCACCTCTCGCGCGCGGAGGAGCTCCTGCGAGGTCGGCCTCCGTCGGAGGAGCTCTTCGCGCAGGCGGGAGAGATCGCCGCGACAGATTGCTCCCCGACTGCAGACGGCCGTGGCCCGATCGACTACAAACGCCATCTCGCCGGTGTCGTCACCGCTCGCGCGCTCCAGCGCGCAAGCGTGCGCGCCGAGAATCAGGAGGCCTGAGCGTGCACGTCTCGATCAGCATCAACGGCGACTTCGTCTCTCGCGAGATCGAGCCGCGCCTTCTGCTCGTTCACTTCATCCGCGACACGCCCGGCCTGACCGGAACCCACTGGGGCTGCGACACCTCGAACTGCGGCGCCTGCGTCGTCCAGATGGACGGCGTGCCGGTCAAGTCGTGCACGGTCCTAGCCGCCATGGCCGAAGGCCATGCGATCCGGACGGTCGAGTCGCTCGAGGTCGACGGCGTGCTCGATCCGGTGCAGCAGGGCTTCCACGAGTTGCACGCGCTCCAGTGCGGCTTCTGCACGCCCGGGATGTTGATGACGGCACGGGCACTGCTCGACGAGAACCCCGACCCGACCGACCACGAGATCCGCACGGCGATCTCGGGTGCGATCTGCCGCTGCACGGGCTACAAGAACATCGTCGCCGCCGTCCGCTGGGCCGCCGAGCACGAGCACGCAGCCAACCAGGGGGTACGAGCATGACCGTCGTCGAGAACCTTCCGAGCCCCCAGACCGAGCGCCCGATCGGCTTCGGTCGCCTGAAGCGCAAGGAAGACGCACGCTTCATCCGCGGCAAGGGCAACTACCTCGACGACATCCGGCTGCCGGGGATGGTCTACGGAGCACTGTTGCGAAGCCCGTACGCCCACGCGCGCATTCTCTCGATCGACACCTCGCGGGCCCTCGCCCACCCCAACGTCGCGGCTGTCGTGACCGCCAAGGACCTCGAGACGCTCGGGCTCGCCTGGATGCCGACGATCTCCTACGACACCCAGGCCGTGCTCGCAGGTGACAAGGTCCGATTCCAGGGCCAGGAAGTCGCGTTCGTGATCGCGACGGACGAGTACTCGGCGAACGACGCGCTCGAGCTGATCGACGTCGAGTACGAGCCGCTGCCCGCGATCGTCAACGCCCGCAAAGCGCTCGACCCGGACGCGCCGCTGATCCGCGACGACAAGGCGGGCCAGCGCGACAACCTCGCGAGCCCGACCTGGGAAGCCGGCGACGAGGCCGCCACCGACCGTGCGTTCGCGGAGGCCGACACCGTTGTCGAACGCGACATCATCTATCCGCGCTGCCATCCGGCGCCGCTCGAGACGTGCGGCATCATCGCCGACTTCAATCCCGAGACCGGCCAGCTCGACATCTACAACGGCAATCAGGCGCCGCATGCGCACCGCACCGTCTATGCGCACGTCGCGGGGCTGGCCGAGCACATGATCCGCATCCAGTGCAACGACATCGGCGGCGGCTTCGGCAACAAGGTTCCGGTGTATCCCGGCTACGTCTGCGCGATCGCCGGCTCGATCGTGGCCGGCGTGCCGGTCAAGTGGGTCGAGAACCGCACGGAGAACCTCGTTTCTACCGGCTTTGCGCGCGACTACGTGATGCACGCCGAGATGTGCTCGAAGGACGGCAAGATCACCGGCCTCCGGGTCGACGTGATCGCCGACCACGGTGCGTTCGACTCGACCGCGCAGCCGACGAAGTTCCCGGCCGGGTTCTTCCACATCGTCTGCGGGTCGTACGACCTCCAGGCGTCGCACGTCAAGGTCAAGGCCGTGTACACGAACAAGGCGCCGGGGGGAGTCGCGTACCGGTGCTCGTTCCGCATCACCGAGGCCGTCTACCTGGTCGAGCGGATGGTCGATGCGCTCGCGCTCGCGATGAAGGTCGACCCGATCGAATTGCGGATGCGCAGCTTCATCGCCCCCGAGCAGTTCCCGTACGAGACGACCACGGGCTGGACGTACGACTCGGGGAACTACGCCGAGACGATGCGCGTGGCGATGGACATCGCCGGCTACGAGGACCTGCGCCGCGAGCAGGCGGAGAAGCGAGCGCGCGGAGAGCTGATGGGGATCGGCGTGTCGTTCTTCACCGAGGGCGTCGGTGCGGGGCCCCGCAAGCACATGGACATCCTCGGTCTGGCCATGAACGACGGCGCCGACCTGCGCGTGCACCCGTCGGGCAAGGCTGTCGTGAGCATCAGCGCGCAGACGCAGGGCCAGGGGCACGAGACGACGTTTGCGCAGATCGTCGCCGAGGAGCTCGGCATCCCGCCGGAGGACGTCGAGGTCCGCCACGGCGACACCGACCGGTCGCCGTACGGGCTGGGGACCTACGGCAGCCGCTCGACGCCCGTATCGGGTGCCGCGGTTGCCGTCGTCTCGCGCAAGGTGCGTGACAAGGCGCGCCTCATCGCGTCGACGATGCTCGAAGCGAGGCCGGAGGATCTCGCCTGGGAGAAGGGCCGCTGGTACATGAAGGGCGATCCCGAGAAGGGCGTGCTGATCGAGGAGATCGCCGAGCGGGCCTACAGCGGCGAGGAGATGCCGGCCGGGATGGAGGGTGGGCTCGACGCGCAGGTCATCTACGACCCGCCAAACCTCACGTACCCCTACGGCGCCTACATCGCCGTCGTCGACATCGACCCCGACACCGGACAGGTCACCGTGCGGCGCTTCATCGCGGTCGACGACTGCGGCGTGCGCATCAACCCGATGATCGTCGACGGCCAGATCCACGGCGGTCTCGCCGAGGGCGTGGGCATCGCGCTGATGGAGGTGATCACGTTCGACGACGAGGGCAACTGCCTCAACTCGTCGTTCATGGACTACCTGATCCCGACGGCGCTCGAATGTCCCGACTTCGAGCTCGGCGAGACCGTCACGCCCTGCCCGCACCACCCGCTCGGGGCAAAGGGTGTCGGCGAGTCACCGAACGTCGGATCGCCGCCCGCGATCGTGAACGCGGTCATCGACGCGCTGCACTCGACGCATGGCGTCGAGCACCTCGACATGCCCTGCACGCCGGCACGCGTCTGGGCCGCAATGCAGGGACGACCCGAGCCGCCGCAATGATGAGCGCAGATCTGTCGCGGCGAGCGCAGGAGCTTGCTGCAGAGGGCAAGGCCTTCGTGACCGCGACGGTCGTCCGAGCACAGCGTCCGACGAGCGTGAAGGCCGGCGACGTCGCCCTCGTGCTGGCAGACGGCGCGATCGAAGGCTTCGTCGGCGGGGTGTGCGCGCAGCAGAGCGTGCGCGCATATGCGCTGAAGACGATCGAAACCGAGGAGGCGCTGCTCTTGCGAATCGTTCCGGACGGACCGATCGGAGAGGACCCCGGCACCGGGCGCGAGATCGCCGTCGAGGAGGGAACGGTGACCGCGCAGAACCCGTGCCTCTCCGGGGGCGCGATCGAGATCTTCCTCGAACCCGTGCTTCCGGCACCACGCGTCCTGGTCGTCGGCAACACTCCGATCGCGGCCGCTGTCGTCACGCTCGCGGCTGACCTCGGGCTGGAGGCCGTCGCGGTCGAAGGAGGCGCACCCGAGCCCGCGCCCGAAGACCTCGCCGTCGTCGTCGCCGCCCACGGGCGGGACGAGCTCCACACGCTGCGGCGCGGCCTCGAGGTGGGCGTGCCGTACGTCGGCCTGGTGGCGAGCCACAAGCGTGGCGCCGGAGTGCTCGCCGACCTCCGCGCCGACGGCGTCCCCGAGGCGCACCTCGAGCTGATCGACGTGCCGGCCGGGATCGACATCGGCGCCCGCACGCCGGCCGAGATCGCGCTCGCGATCCTTGCGACCGTCATCGCCACACGCCGCGGGGAGCGAGCCGCGGCCCCCGGGAACGCCCAGATCTCCCTCGCATCCCCCGCCCCGACACTCGCGGTCGACCCGATCTGCGGGATGACCGTCGCGGCGGTCGCCACCACTCCTTCCGTGGAGCACGACGGCGAGACGGTCTACTTCTGCTGCGACGGCTGCAAGGCCACGTTCGAGGCGCAACACCGGGCGGCATGAGCCCCGATTCGGACACGGGCGAGGCGGCTGCCGAGCTCGGCCGGCTGGTGCCCGACATCGAGACGCTCGCGCGACGACTTGCCGATGTCGACTATTTGGTCGACGAGGGCCTCGCGACGTCGATGTTCCTGAGCCTGCGCCTACCCCAGCCGCTGCTGCTCGAGGGCGAGGCGGGCGTCGGCAAGACCGAGGCCGCCAAATCGCTCGCCCTCGTGCTCGACACACCCCTGATCCGCCTGCAGTGCTACGAGGGGATCGACACGGCGGAGGCGCTCTACGAGTGGAACTACCCGCGCCAGCTGCTCGCGATCCGGCTCGCGGAGTCGAAGGGCTCGACGCCCGCGGAGGCGGAGCTCTTCGAGTCGGACTTCCTCATCCGCCGCCCGCTCCTGCGCGCGCTCGAGCACCCGGGTCCGCGCCCCGCAGTCCTGCTCATCGACGAGATCGACCGCGCCGACGACGACTTCGAGGCATTCCTGCTCGAGCTCCTCGCGGACGCGAGCGTGACGATCCCCGAGATCGGCACGGTCCACGCGACGCACCCGCCGATCATCGTGCTTACCTCGAATCGCACCCGCGACCTGCACGATGCGGTCAAGCGGCGGTGCCTCTACCACAGGATCGCCTATCCCACGCCGCAGCGCGAGGTGGAGATCGTGCGGCGTCGTGTGAGAGGCGCATCGGAGACGCTGGCCGTCCAGGTCGCAAACGCTGTCTCGCGCATGCGAGACAGCGACGTCCAGAAGCCGCCGGGCATCGCCGAGGCAATCGACTGGCTGGCCGCTCTGAGCCTGCTCGGGATCGAGACCCTGGATGCGGCTGCCGTCGACAGGACGCTCGGCTCGGTGCTGAAGTACAGCGAGGACCAGGAGGTGATCCGCGCGGCCGGCCTCGAGGAGCTCGTGCGCACCGGTGGCTGACGCTCTCCCCACGTTCGGGGTCGAGACGATCGAGCTCGACCTGCCGCCGCTCGTCGGGGCCTTGAGCCGGCGCCTGCACGACGCCGGCATACCGACCACGCCGGGACGCTCGATCGGCTTCGCGCGTGCGCTCACGCTCGTCCGCCCTGTCGCGCGGCGGCAGCTGTACTGGACGGCACGTGCCGTGTTCGTCACCGATCCCGCGCAGGTGACGGTGTTCGACGTGGTGTTCTCCTCGATCTTCGGGAACGAAGCGATACTCGCCGACGTCTCTCCGGAAGACGCGCCGACCACCGCCGCGCCACCGGCTGGCAGGCCGGGGTCGGAGCGCCCGCCCTCGCGCGGAGACGCCCGCACGGGCATCTCGTCCCCCGCGCCCGGACAGGGTGACGATGAGGCCGACGACGAGCTCGAGCTTCCGGTGGCGAGAGCCGGCGACGAGGAGCTTCTTCGGCGGCGGAGCTTCGACGCGCTCGAGCCGCACGAGCTCGCGCAGCTCTACGAGCTCATGTCACGCCTCCAGCTTGCGACCCCGACGCGCCGCACGCGTCGCTACGAGCGGAGACGACGGGGCGAGCGCGTCGACATGCGACGAACGCTGCGCGCCAGCCTGCGCACCGCAGGTGATCCGGTCAAGCTCGCGCACCGGCGCCGGCGTACCGCCCACCGCCGGCTCGTGCTGCTCTGCGACATCTCCGGATCGATGGAGCCCTACGCGCGCGCCTACCTCCAGTTCCTGACCGCGGCCGGCAGCGGTCCGAACGTCGAGGCATTCGTCTTCGCGACGAGGCTGACGCGCGTCACGCGCGCGCTCGCCTCCCGCAACCCCGAGCGGGCGATCCAGCGCGCCGCTGCCGCGGCGCCGGATTGGTCGAGTGGGACGAGAATCGGGGACGCGCTGCGGGAATTCAACGACCGGCACGGACGCCGCGGCATGGCCCGCGGCGCCGTGATCGTGATCCTGTCCGACGGCTGGGAGCGCGGCGACCCGATGCTCGTGGGTCGCGAGATGGAGCGGCTCGCACGCCTCGCCCACCGGATCGTGTGGGTCAATCCCCGCGTCGGCGCCGACGCGTTCACCGTGCAGTCGGGCGGCATGGTGGCCGCATTGCCGTTCTGCGACGCGCTCGTGAGCGGCCACAGCTTCCAGGCACTCGGTGAGGTCGTCGAGGCGATCGGGGCGGAGTCGTGGGTCTCGCCCGATCTCGAAGTCGGAGCACCCGAGGAGGAGGAGGCGTGGGCCAGCGCGACCCCGGTCGCCGGCAGCTCGGTGGGGATGCCGAGCGGACACGGCCCGAGCAGGGGCAATGTCACGCCGGGCTGGGTGACGGAATGACCGAGACGCGGATCAAGCGCTGCATCTACCCCGGGTGCGAGCGGCCGGCCGTGCCTCCGCACCAGCTGGGCGGGCCGCAGCCGTCCTTCTGCGACCTGGACGAGCACAACGCGTTGACCGCGCACCAGGAGCGACAGAGACGCGCGACAGTCGAGAGCCACCGCGAGAAGGAGACGAGAGCGATGGCTGACGAGGCCTACCGAGCAGTCTTTCTGCGCGTACACCCGACCGGGAAGATGGTGCTCAGCCTCACTACCGAGCCCGACGGGAACGAGGTGCGCTACGCGGAGCTCGTCGCGTCGGAGCTCGGCATCCCGGCGCTCGACGTGAAGGTCGTGCCCGCAGACACGAACCGGTTCGGCGTCGGGCACGGGTACAACACGACCCCGTCCGACGGCACTGCGGCGGCGATCGTCAGCGCGAGCGGGAAGATTCGTGCCAAGGCCCAGCTGCTAGCCGGCATGGCGCTGGACGCCGCGCCGGAGACGCTCGAATGGTCGAACGGCGCCTGGGTGGGAGCGGACGCCGCCCACCCGACTCAGATGAAGACGATCGAGGAGATCGCCCTGTATGCGCACGGCACCGGCGCCCTGCCGCCCGGGGTCGAGGGCGGGCTCGACGCGCAGACCGTCTACCGCGACTGACCGGCGCCTTCGGGCTCGCCGCCGCGCCTGCGAACGAACACGAAGATCGCGACTGCCGCCGCGAGTGCGGGTAGCAGGGCAACGGCAAAGGACACCCCGACCGCGGCCATCCCAAGGACCAGGTAGCCGAAGAAGAAGAGCGCCCAGAGAAAGCTCGAGACGGCCGGATCGAGGTCCGGCGCCCGGAGGCGCCTCCGCCGCGCGACGGAACGAGCGCGCTTCGGCTCCTCGGTCACGCGCCCAGGATCGGCCGAACGGGTGGAAGCGTCGATCGCGACCTCGACCTCGTCCGCGACCTTCAGGGCTCCGAACAGGGCCGAGTACGGCTTCATGTCCCAGTCGCTCTGCTTGACGACGACGGTGCCCCGCAGCGTGCCGTCCGCGTCCACCGCTACGCCGAAGGAGATCGGATGCGTGGCGCCCGACAGCGTCAGGTCGCCGTTGACCTCGAGACGGCCGCCGTCTTCGGCCACCTCGACCGAGGTCGACCTGAAGCCGATCGCCTGCCCCTTCAGCACCTCGTCGTCGATCGTCTGCTCGATGTTCGCCTTGTCGTCGTCGCCGAGCGCCTGCATCCCCCCTGTGCCCTCCCGCACGCGCATCGACGTCGAGTCCGCGTCGAGCACGAGGCTCGACCCTCCGGGCCCGGCCGCGATCTCCAGGGCCGCATCCCACCCGGTGACGTGGAGCAGCAGATCGTGCCCTGCTTTGGCGGCGGCTCCCGTACGGCCGGTTCGCACGGAGAGCGTCGCATTGTCGGGCCCGAACCTGTAGCTCCCGGCCGCGAGCGCCATCAGCGCGGAGCCTACTCAACCGCACCACGAATCCGGTTAGTCTGTTCCGGCGCGATGGCCGTCGAGCTCGAGCATCCTTTCAGCACTGCGAGGTCGCTCGACGAGAGCTTCGCGACGATCCTCGACCTGACACGTGTCGTCCCGTGTGTCGAGGGAGGCAGCGTGCTCGAGGCCACCGACCCGGCCTCCGTCGGGGCACAGATCAAGGTCAAGATGGGCGCGATGTCGATGACGTTCACCGGCACGGTCGAGATCGTCGAGCAGGATCCCGTCGCGCACCGTGCCGTGATGAGCGTCAAGTCGAGAGAGGCCGGCGGCCAGGGGTATGCGAACGCCACAGTCGTCTTCGCGCTCGTCGACGGCGGCGGGACGATTCACACGAACGCGCAGATCACCGGTAAGGCAGCGTCGATGGGCGAAGGCGTCGTTGCCGGCGTGCTCGACGCGCTGATCACCGACTTCGCCGGCAAGCTCGGCGCGCTCTGACGGCGGGTCGCTCGATGGCGACCATCACGATGCGGCGGATCCGCGACGGCGAGGTTCCCTTCGACGGCGGCACGGCGGTGCAGGAGGATGCCGACCGGCCGGTCTTCAGGGGCAATGGGCCGGACGACTACGCGTGCGTCGAATGCGGCAACGTCCTCGCCGTCTCGATGCAGGCGGTGCAGATGACGAAGAAGGTCCGCATCCGTTGCGGACGATGCTCGACCGTCAACGTGTCGGTGATCGACGGGTACGAGGCCGCAGCCTCGAGCTCAGACGCTCCGAAGCGACACGATTGACGCGCGGTGGCGGAGGTACGCGGCCGTGCCGTCGCCGTCGACCGCCGCGACCCGAATGAGCGGAGGGTGACCCATCGCGGGGACGGCGAGGTCGCGCAGCGCATCGTGATAGGCCCGCTCGCGCTGGACGCCGCCGAGGCCGAATCCCTTGGCGGCAAGACCACGATCGAGGCCGTCGGTCCTGGCGCACCAGACGCGACAGAGCTCCTTGTGCTCGTCGAGATCGAACCCGAGCGCCGCATCGGCCGGGTACAGCTCCAGGGCGGCGAGCCGCCACGACGTGAAGTGCGACGAGTCGTCGACCGAGATCACGGTTCCGGTGGGCCGGTGCACCAGATCGACGGGGAGCAGGAGGTTCTCGCGGGCCGCGCGCAGAACCGAGACGTCGCCCTTCAGCGAGGCGAAGACGGCCGCGAGCACCTCGAGCGCGGCCGACACCGGCGCGACGAGCGTCGGATCGCGCCTGGCCTTCGCAACACGCTCGAGCCCGACGTGACCCTGTTCGCACAGCCAGTCGAACGACTCGCTCCCGAGCACGATCCCGTCCTCCGCCGCCGCCTGAGCGAAAGCCGACTGGACCTCGCCGGACACCACTGCGTGATCGTAGCCCCGCCTATCGCTGGAGATCCCGCCCACCTCGGACGAGACAGACGACAGCGTTTCCAGACCGCGTCCCCGCGATTACGCGCATCTCAGTCACCGCTGCGAGGGGGAGGGGTGCCTCGAGCGAGTCCTCTACGCGCGTGCGCGCGATAGGAGTCGCGCGACCAGAGAAACCGGCCCGGTCTTCTGGGACCGCCCGCGAGGAAGAAGTAGTCCGGATATGCGTGGATACGGTGCGGCCAGGCGGAACGAGGCCGACAGGATCCTCGGTGAGTACTGGACCGTGACGCCGTCGCGTTCCTCTAGCCGAAGGACGGACGGAGCCTCGGAGTCGCGACCCGAGGCGCAATGGTGCGCGCAACCCCGTCGACGGCGCGGGCGACATGGTCTGTCGGGCAGGTCACGACCTCGGCGCTCGAGGTATCGAGATGGAGGACGATCACGGGCCCGTGGTCGTCGAGCACATGGGCGCGCGTGCCGGCCGCGTGGATCTGGCCACTCGCGCGAACTTCTCTCGACAGGTAGACGCTCTCACCCGATGCATGCCGCTCGCCGCTTGGCGTCATACCTCTAGAGACGTCGAGAGCACGATCGAGGTTTCGACCCCAAACGGTTTCCTTACCCCAGGACCTGGCCGGGTAGTGGGCAACGGTGGACGTCGTCTGATCGCGTAGGGAGCTGTCGGGAGCATCGGGCCAAGGTGTGCACCCGACCGCTCGGTCGGACGCTCGCTTCAAGTCGGATAGCCGCTTTCCTTTTTGTAGGATCGACCAGGTATACGACTCAGCCAACCTCCTGGAAAGGGGTCGACGTGTCTGTTCGCGAAGAGGTGCTCAGCGCAAACGACGAGTACGCACGCGAGTTCGGCGACAAGGGCGGTCTGGCACTGCCGCCGGCTCGAAGGTTCGCGATCCTTACCTGCATGGACGCGAGGCTTGACCCGGCGAAGTACGCCGGCCTGAGCGAGGGTGATGCCCACGTCATCCGGAACGCCGGCGGCCGCGCGAGCGACGACGCCATACGGTCGCTCGTCATCTCGCACAAGCTGCTCGGAACGAACGAGTGGTTCGTGATCCACCACACCAACTGCGGGATGGAGTTCTTCACCAGCGAGCTCATGGGCGAGCTTCTCGAGGGGTGCCTCGATACGGCGGAGCTCGGCCCTGACGGGTTCACGAACGTCGCAACGGGGCCGGGCTCTTCCGCCGGGAGAGACATCGACTGGCTGACCATTTCCGACTGCGACCAGAGTGTCGTCGACGACGTCGCGCGCATCCGCGTCCATCCGCTCGTGCCCGGCAGCATCCCGATCTTCGGGTTCCTCTACGACGTGACGAGCGGCAGGCTCAACGAGGTCCGCGCGGCAACCGAAGCGGGTCAGCCGACCGCCTAGGCGACCGACGCCACGAGATCGTTGACGTCCGGTCGCCGGCTCGCGCATCCGACGACGAGATCGTGAGCGCCCTCCGACGCCGGCATTGCCCACCCGCTAGGGTCGTCGCAGCCCCCGACCACGGAGGACGAACGTCCATGAGCATCGTTGTTCGCTTTCACCCGACGAACGTCACGAAGCAGAAGTACGACGAAAGCCTGCGGCGCATGGAACAGGCCGGAATATGGCCCGATCCGCCCGGACTCCAACTTCATGTCCTCTTCGGCCCCGACGACAACCTGCACGTGAGCGAGATCTGGAGCTCGCGCGAGGAGTTCCAGGCGTACGGCCAGAGCTTGATGCCCATCCTGGCGGACATCGGGATCGAGTTCTCGGCGGAACCAGACGTTTTCGAAGTCCAGAATCTCGTCAAGTAGTACGGCGACTCGCCTGCGCGAACGAGTGCTGCTGCGCGTGTGCACGGACTTCGCAACGCCCCAGAGCGTGAGCGACCCAGGCAAGCCGACCCGGATCTGACTCGAGGGGCGAGGCAACGGACCGGCCGAAGGTCCCTGGGTGGACCCGCGTCGTGGGGCTTGAGGGCGTACAGGGCGTTTGCTTTCTTGCAAAACATCGGACGGCAACGGACGAGTCGAGCGGATCGAGTTCCAAGCAAGCCACGGTGTGCTTCGAGCCACCCGTTCCTCGCGAGAGAGGTGCACGTCAGCCCGGCGGCGTGTATTTCGGACGCTCGCCGTGCCGCGCGCGGCGCCTAGCCGCCCATTCGCGAAACCACTGCATGAGCGGCGAGCGTCCCGCGCCGAGGGCACGGGCCTCTGCTGTGTCCGCCGCCGCACGTCGCCGGTACTCCTCGCGTTGCTCCTCCACCGGACGCGTGCGAAGCCACTCGTCTC
>CAVOSU010000016.1:0-323458 GCA_963698935.1 uncultured Actinomycetes bacterium | reverse complement strand
CAAAGGGGCAGGCGATCGCAAAGGCGATCGTCCTCAAGCGCAGCGACCTCTCGACGGGGTTCGTCCCGCACAAGGCGTCCGACGCAGCGCGCCCAAGAGGCGCTCGCTGCGGCGCAGTCGACGAGTCCGACCTGACGGTCACCGGCGATGCGAGCTCGCCGGACTTCAGCCAGGACACGCTAGGAGTGGCGATCGGCTCGTCCGCGTCCGTCTATCGCACCCAGCACGAGTCGAGCGCCGCCTGGCGACGTGCGGGCACCGCCGCCGCCGTGCGGTGCTTCGTGGACCTCGTGCGGCTCACGTCGCCCGCGGCCCAGAAGGTGACGATCGTCTCGGCGAAGCGGATCCCCTTCCCCCAGGTGGCTCCCAACGTGATCGCCTATCGCGTCGTGGCGACGCTGGCGGTGGGGAAGTCGCGGACCGTGCGGGCCTACTTCGACGCCGTGCTGCTCCAGCACGGACAGATGCAGTCCGCCCTCGTCGTCACGTCTCTCGGCGCTGCCGTGCCGGCCAGGCAGGAGCAGGTCCTCGCGTTGATCGTGGCGGGTCGCATGGCGAAAGCGGCCAAGCCGAAGGGCCCGGTCGCCTGACGAGGCGCGCGCGGCCGTCGCGCCCGCGCGGCCCGTGTCCGTTCCAGCCACTGTTCGCCCCCGACGCGGGTGGTAGCGTCCCGCCGTGGCCGACCGAGCCACTGGCCGTCTTTCCCCACTTCGCCGAAATCCCGGCTTCGCGCTGCTGTTCTGGGCGACCGCCGGCTCTGCGATCGGGACGTACCTCGCGGCGCTCGCGCTCTCGGTCCACATCTTCGCCCGAACGGGCTCCGGCGCCTGGCTCGCGGCCCTGTTGATCGCGGACTTCATCCCGATCGTCGTGATCGGGATTGCCCTCGGCCCGCTCGTCTGACCGGCTGTCCCGCAGACGATTGATCATCGTCGGACCTCGTCCGCGCGGCGACGTTCGTCGCCCTGCCGTTCGTCGAACGGCCCGGTTTGATCGTCGTCCTCGCAGCGCTCAATGGCATCGCGACCGGCTTCTTCAGGCCTGCCGCGTGGGCGGCGTTCCCGAACCTCGTCAGCGAAGACGACAGGGAACAGGCCACCTCGCTCCTCTCCACCGTAGAGCACGTCGCGTGGATGCTCGGCCCGGTCCTCGCGGGCGGACTGCTCGCGATCCAGGGCACCGATGTCGCCTACTGGGTCAATGCCGCGACATTCCTGCTCTCGGCGGCGCTCGTCGCGAGGATCCCTGCCGCCTCGCTCCGCTCGGACGAGCCGATCACGAAGGGTCACTGGGAGGATCTGCGGGCCGGGGTCGGGCTCGTCTTCCGGTCCCGGCCGCTCCTCACCGTTCTCGTCGCCTGGAACGTCTCCGCGCTCGCGACCGGGTTCGTCAACGTCGCGGAGGTACCGCTCGTGAAAGACGACCTCGACGGCGGGAACATCGGGCTCGGCTTCCTCGTCGGCGCGACCGGCTTCGGTCTCGTCGTCGGGAGCTTCTTCGCCGCGTCGGCGCTCAGGCCTCCTCGGGATGCGCGCGCTCTACGCGGGGTCGTTGCTCGTGATGGCGGTCGGGTTCGGCGTGGCGTCCGCGTCGCCGACGGTCGCTGTCGCCGCCGTGCTTGCGGCGTTCGCGACGATCGGGAACGGCGCGGCGATCGTGTGCAACCAGCTGCTGGTGCAGGAGGGAGCGCCCGATGCGATGCGCGGTCGGGCCCTCGCCGTGCTGATGTCGACGTACTACGGCGTGCTCGGGCTCGCAATGGCCGGCGGCGGGCTCCTGGTGGACGGCGCCGGGGCGCGGGCGGCATGGGCTGCCGCCGGCGCGGTGTACCTCGTCTCCACGATCCTGGCGCTCGTGCTGACGCGGCCCTCGGCGAACGCCCGCGCAGCTCGTCCGGCGGAGCCCGCCGGTCTCGAGCGGATCCGGTCGCTGATGGCGGAGATCGACGAGACCCGCCGCTGCGAACAGGAGAACGGCGTCTCGGACGTCGCGCTGGCGCCCCCAGAGCACGGGACACGGACGCGGTCGTAGACGGCGGAGAGGCCCGGGTGTCGGGTCTGCGGAGCGCCAGCGGGAGCGTAAGCGACGGCCTTCAGGGATGTGCTCCGCCCACGCGGGGATCCGAGTGTGGGGCTCCACTCCCGCCGGAATCCCGCCGCGACCAGCTTGAGTGCGGTGGTGGCTCGCGCCGGGTGGACGCACGAGGAGTCGTCGCCGGCGTGCTCGCCGGTGAAGCGCAGGCGCTCGCCCGCGCGATCACGCTCGTCGAGACGGCGCGCCGAGGCCGAGGCGCTCGTCGCGAGGTGTACCCCCGGACAGGACGGGGGCAGCCATCGGGGTGACTGGGCCGCCGGTGTCGGCAAGTCGACCCTTGTCAGCGCGCCTCGTCGGGGAGGCGTCGGCAGGGAGCTCCGTCGGCGTCGTCTCGGTGACCCTGTCGAGCCCCTTCGCGCGCGGGGCGCTACTCGGCGACCGGATCCGGCTCCTCCGACCACTTCCTCGATCCAGGCGTGACACCGCTCCATGGGGACGCGCGGGCATCTCGGCGGGCCGCCGAGGTGACGCTCCAGGCGCTGTCCTCGTGGACGCGTCCGGAAGTACGTCGTCTTCCTCGAGACCGTCGGGACGGGCGAGAGCGAGGTCGAGGTGATCGAATCGCCGACGTCGTCCTCCTCGTCCTCATGCCCGGTCGGGCGACTCGGCGCAGGCGCTGAGGCCGGGATCATGGAGATCCGGACGTGATCGTCGTCAACAAGCTGGACGACCCGCGCCAAGACGATGTCGGGCAGGAGGTCCGCTCGATCGTCGTGCTCGACCCCGACCGCGCAGCGGTGGCCCGTGATCTCCTGACGGACGCGGTCCGCGGAGAGGGTGTGCCCGAGCCGTGGGAGGCGCTCGAGGCGTGTCGCGCCGGCCTCGGCAGGAAGAGCACGGCGAGCCGCGCGGCGCCGTGAGCGGAACTGAGCGGCGAGGCGAGACGCTCGCCGTCGGCGCCTCCGGCGACGGGCGCGCCAGGCGATGGCGAGGACCCGGACGTGCGGGCGGCCGTGGAAGGCGTGTCGCGGCGCGAGGTCGATCCCGACGGCGGTCTCGCTCGTCGTCGACGCGGTGACCGGAGTGGACGGACGACGCCGCGCGCCACGATCGAGGACGTCCGCCAGGCGCAGGAGCGGCTCACCGGCATCGCCGCGTCACGCCCGTGTCTCTTCGAGACGCTCGCGCGGCCGCGGGTAGACCGGGGCTGCTCAAGGCCGAGACCTCGAGCGACGGCGCGTTCGGCCAGATCGGGGTGCCAAACACCATCCGCCAGCTCGCGGCGGACGAGCCGAGCCGGCGTCGTCACGGTGAGCGCCGGGAACCACGGGCAGGCGTCGCCTGGCGGCGCGAGGCCGGCATCCCAGCGACGATCCTCGTCCCCGAGTCGGCGCCGATGGCGAAGGTCTCGACGCCGCTCGCAGCTATGGCGCCGTGGCTCGAGCTGGCGGGCGAGGGCTTCGACGAGACGGCCTCGCCCGCGTTGGCACGCGCGGAGGAGACCGGCGCGAGGTTCGTGCACGCCGCCTTCGAGGGACGCCCGTGTCGTCGCCGGGCAGGGGACGCTCGGGCTCGAGTCGCGGAGCAGCTTCCGGAAGGGCCGGCGACCGTCGTGATCCCGGTCGGCGGAGGAGGTCCGCCTCAGGGGTCGTGATCGCGCCGGACGCCCTGCGTCCCGAGACTCCGCATCGTCGGCGTCCAGGCCGCGGCCGCGCGCCCCTGGCGGGACCACCCCAGCACCTCGACGACGCGCGACCAGAATCGCCGTCAAGCATCCGGCGAGCCGACGGCGACGATCCTCCAGGACCTCCTCGACGACGTCGCTCGTGGTCGACGACGAGGAGATCTCCGAGGTGATCGTCCTGTCCTCGAGCGCGCGAGCTCGTCGCGGGCAGGCGGGAGCCGCCCCGGTGGCGGCGATCTCGCCGGTCGCGCCGCGGCGCAGCCCCGCCTGCGCGGCCTCGCCGCGGGAACGTCGACGCGACGACGCTGCGAACCGGTGGTCCGTTACGGGCCGACCGTGTCCGGGGACGCCATCTCGTCGTTGCGCTGCTGATCCCGGATCGACCGGGCGAGCTGGCGGCGCCATCGTTCCCTGATCGCGGGACATCGCGGAACGTGCTCGCGATCGAGCACCATCGCGAGGCCGCAACATCGGCGTGTCGAGCCGAGGGCGGAGCTACTCTCGACCCGCGACGAGGAAGCACTCCCGAGGCGCCGACCGCGAGCTCGCCGACGCGGGCTACACCGTGCGCCGCCTTCGCTGAGGCGCCTCGAAGCCGCAATAGACTCGGCCCGTGCCCATCTGCTCCCGGTGCGCACGCGAACCCGGACGACGCCCGGGCGCCTTAACGCCTGCGCGCCGCACTCGCCGCCGAGCCTCGCGCGCGGGGAGGAGCGGAAGATCGTGACGGCGGTCTTCGTCGACCTCGTGGGCCTCGACCGCACGCCCGACGTCTCGACCCCGAGGACGTCCGCGTGGTCCTCCGTCGCTACCACGAGACCCTGCGGCGGGACCTCGAAGCGATACGGGGCACGGTCGAGAAGCCTCATCGGCGACGCGGTCGTCGCCGTGACGGTGCTCCGACCGCCCACGAGGACGACCCCGAGCGAGCGGTGCGTGCGGCGCTCGCCGCTCGGGAGTCGATCGCCGCGCGGAAATGACCGGACGACGCCCTCGACCTCCACGTGCGCGTCGGGGTCGCGACCGGCGAGGCGCTCGTCACGCTCGACGCGCGCACGGCGGAGGGGGAGTCCATGGTCGCCGGGACGTGATGAACACCGCGGCGCGGATCCAGGCGGGAGCGCCGGTGGACGGCATCCTCGTCGGCGCCGCCACGCACCGCGCGACAGAGCGGGCGATCGTCTACCGGGAGCACGAGCCCGTGGCGGCGAAGGGGAAGACCGACCCGGTCGAGGTGTGGGAGGCCGTCGAGGCGATGGGCCGCGTCTCCGGCCCCGGGGACGACGACTCGTCATCTCCGCTCGTCGGGAGGGAGAACGAGCGTGCGCTGCTCCTCGGCGCGTTCGCCCGCGTGCGCGTCGAGCGCTCACCGCAGCTCGTGACCCTCGTCGGCGTACCCGGGATCGGGAAGAGCAGGCTCGTGATCGAGCTCCGCGAGGCGGCGTCCGAGGACGAGGAGATCATCACCTGGCGGTACGGCCGCTGCCTGCCCTACGGCGACGGGGTCACGTTCTGGGCACTCGGGGAGATCGTCAAGGCGCAGGCGGGAATCCGCGAGAACGACACCGCCGCGCTCGCCGCGGAGAAGCTCGGCCGGATGGTCGCCGACGTCGTCCACGAAGGCGACCGAAGCTGGGTCGAGGCGAGCCTGCGCCCACTCGTCGGGCTCGTCGCGGAGGACGTAGCGCTCGCCGACCGCCGCACGAAGCTCCAGGCGGGGTGGCGCGTCTTCCTCGAGTCGCTCGCGGAGCAGCGGCCGCTCGTCCTCGTGATCGACGACCTCCAGTGGGCGGACGACGGCCTGCTCGAGTTCGTGGACGGACTCGTCGACCTCGTCGAAGGCGTACCGCTCCTCGTCGTCTGCTGCGCACGACCGGAGCTGCTCGAGCGCCGCCCGGGCTGGGGCGGGGGGAAGCGCAACGCGCTCACCGTGTCGCTCGGGCCGCTGACCGGAGCGAGACGTCGAGCGGCTCGTCGAGTCGCTGCTCGGGAGGAACCCGGCCGATGCCGACCTCAGGGCGAACGTCGTCGGGCTCGCGGCCGGCAATCCGTTGTATGCCGAGGAGCTCGTGCGCATGCGGACCTCGGGCGGCGATCTCGCCGGGCTGCCGGACACGGTCCTCGGAATAGTCACCGCGCGCGTGGACCTCCTCCCGCATCCCGAGAAGGAGCTCCTGCGCGACGCGGCCGTGATGGGCGGGGTCGTCTGGTCGGACGGCCTCCAGGTCGTCTCGACGCGTGAGCCCGGCGAGGTGGAGGAGCTCCTCCGAGCGCTCGGTCGCAAGGAGTTCCTCCGCCGGGAGCGGCAGTCGGCGGTCGCCGGCGCGACGCAGCACGCGTTCGTGCACAGCCTCGTGCGGGACGCCGTCTATGCCCAGCTGCCTCGCCCCGACCGCATCGAGCGCCACGTCCGGGTCGCCCGCTGGATCGAGTCCCTGCCCGAGGATCGCCGCGAGGACCGGGCGGAGCTCCTCGCGCACCACTACGTCGAGGCGATCGAACTCTCGCGGAGCGCCGGGCTCGACTCGGCGGAGCTCGTGCCCGCGGCCTCGGCCGCATTGCGGGAATCGGGCATGCGTGCCTTCGCGGTCGGCGCCTACCCCGCCGCGGTGCGGGCGCTCCGGGCCGCGACGACGCTGCGGCAGGACACGCTCGACGCGCGCGCCCTGCGGGCGCTCGGCAAGGCCCTCACGTTCACCGAGCACACGGGGCTCGACGAGCTGCGGCGTGCGTTCGAGCAGCTGCTCGACGACGGCAATCGCCTGGAGGCGGCGGCGAGTGCGGCCGACCTCTCCTTCGGGCTCTGGCAGCACGGCGACGGAGCCGGGAGCGCGACCTGGATGGCGCGTGCGCTCGAGCTCGTCGGGGACGGCGGCCGCTCGCGGCACGAGGCGCACGTCCTCGCGCAGGCGGCGCGCCGCTCGATGCTCGCGGGCGACAGCGAGGAGGCGATCGAGCTCGCCGGACGGGCGATGGAGCTCGCGACCGCGATCGGTGTCGAGGCGGTTCGCGTCGGCGCGCTCATCACCCGCGCGACGGCGAAGGCGAACTTCGCCGACTACCGACATGTTCGTGAGGACCTCGAGGAGGCTGCGGAGCTGGCCCTCACGAGCGACCCCTCGGAGGCCGGGCGTGCCTATGTCAACCTCGGCTCGGTGCTGCTGGAGGTCGGCGACGTCCAGGGGGCGATCGCAACGGCGCGCCAGGCGATCGCGATCGGGGAGCGGATGGGGATGATCGGCGGCTCGGGCGGCTTCGCGTTCGGCAACCTCGTCGAGGCGCAGTTCATCGCCGGCGACTGGGACGAGGCCACGGCGACGTCGATCGCCGAGCTCGAGCGCGCTGACCGGACCGGGGGCCTCTACCAGGAGCCGTTGTTCAGGCTCGTGCTCGCCGAGCTCGCGTTCGTCCGGGACGGTCGCGCGGAGGAGGCGGTGGAGACCGCGAGGAGCCAGGTGGCGGCGGCCCGTGAGCGAAACGACGACCAGGCCGTGTTCGGCGTGTGCTCGCTGTGCGCCTGGACGTTCGTCCGGGCCGGGGTCGACGACGAGGCGGGAGCGATGCTCGACGAGCTGCTCTCACGCAGGCGCAACCGGCCGTGGGGCGTGGCCCCGGGCTGGTGGACGGTCGCGATCGCGCTCACCCTCGAGCGACTCGGGCGCTCGGGGGCGCTGCTCGCGCTGCCGGAGCCCGAGGGGTCGCGGTTCCTCGTGGCAGCCCGGGCGATCGACGCGGGCGAGGCCGCGGCAGGGGCGGAGATCTTGCGGGAGCTCGGCGCGCGTCCGTTCGAGGCCGAAAGCCGTGTGCTCGCCGCGCGCGACGCGCTCGCCGCGGGCGACGGCGAGTCTGCGGTGTTCCACGCCAGCCGTTCGCGCGAGCTTCTCCTCCAGCTCGACGCGCGCGCCCGCCTCGCGCAGCTAGCCGACGCGCTCAGGAGCCACAGCGGCGGAAGCTGACGGCCGCCGAGCCGCGGGCGAGCCAGTCCGTCATCCCCCCGTCGACCACGGGGCGCGCGTCGTAGCCGCGGGCCCGCAGGACGCTTGCGCCGATCGCCGCCCGCGGCCCCGAGCCGCAGATCGTGAAGAGCGGCTGGTCCTTGGGGAGGTCCGGGCAGCACGACCGCATCAGCCGGTACGGCACATGACGACTGCCCGGAATGTAGCCCTCGTCGCGCTCGTCCTTCTCCCGCACGTCGACGATCGTCGCGCCCGAGCCGATCACGGCCTCGAGCTCGTCGAGCGTGACGAAACCGGTCGTCTCGTCGCCGCCACCGAGCACGTAGCCCGTGACATCCGCGAACGCGACGGAGCGGAGGCCGTCGACCGCATGCAGCGCTTCGTCGGCGTCGGCGGCGAGGACGACGAGGGGCGCAGCAGCGTCGAGCACGAAAGCCGCCTTGGTCGAGAAGCTCGAGCCGGAGACCGGCACGTTGATCGCGCCCGCCCGATGCCCCGCGAGGTGAGCCTCGACCGGTCTGACGTCGAGAAGCTGCGCTCCCTCCGGCGGCGCCGGGAGCTCGGGAGGCACTGGCGGGATGGGCGCGAACGGGCCGCGGTTGAGCGCGACGATCCGGGCGAGGTTCGGCGGCTTCGGCGACGACACACCGGCAGACTCCGCGACGAACGCGTCGGCGTCCGGGAGCGAGAGCATGGGGTTGAAGCGGCGCTCGAAGCCGATCGTCGTCGACGCGCGCGAGCTCATCGACGCGCCGCACAGCGACCCGGCGACGTGCCCCGGGAAGACCTCGACGCCGTCTGGCAGCTCGAGCAGGCGGCGGAGCGAGTGGAACAGCCCCTCCGCGCCCTCCATCGCATCGACCGCGAGATCGGGTCGTGCTGCGTCCCCGACGAAGAGCGAGTCACCCGTGAGGACCAGCCAGGGCTCCTCCGAGCGTGTCAGGTCGGCCACGGCGAAGCAGCAGTGCTCCGGCCGATGCCCTGGCGTGTGGATGCAGCGAAGGCGAACGTTCCCGACGTCGATCTCCATCCCGTCGTCGAGCTGCTCGCTCGGGTACTCCGGCTCGGCGAGCGGATGGATGCTGACCGGGATGCTGTGGTCGAGAGCGAGCCGGCCGTGACCGGAGACGTGGTCCGCGTGCGTGTGCGTTTCGAGCGTCCGCACGATGCGCGCGTCGAGACGATCTGCCTCGGCGAGGATCCGCTCGATCGCGAGATGCGGATCGACGACGACGACCTCGCCTGACTCCTCGCAGCCGACGAGGTACGAGGCGCACCCGAGATCGTCGTTGAGGATCTGTGCGAAGAGCACGGGCGCCGACCGTAGCACCCGTCTTCGCTATCTCTCTTGAAGCGGAGGACGGCGCAGCAGCCGCAACACGAGGAAGCTTCCGACGAGCAGCAGCAGCCCCGCCGCGCCTGCCGCGAGTGCGCGTCCGACGTGCTGCGACGGGGCCTTGTCGCCCTCTGCGGGGAGCACCGAGAGCGTCGCCGGCCAGCGCACCTGCTGGCCGTCGTCGTAGCTCTGGACCGCTCGGAAGATCTGGTTCCCGGCCCGCGTCCGGGCGAGGACGCGGATCGGGAACGCGACGGTCCGGACGCCCTCGATGCGTCCGCCGGTCCACCGCGCGCGGGTCGTCTGGACGTCGAGCTTCCAGCCCGGCGGGGCGGGCGCCGACTCGAAGGCGACGCCCGGCGGGGCGTCGATCACGAGCCCGACCGTGGCGTGCGGGGGGCGCTCGTTCGGCGTCTCGAAGCGGATCGTCGACGTCGTGTCCGCCTCGACGTACGTCGGCGAGATCGTCACGTGCGCGAGGGCGCTTCCGGGGGCCGCCAGCGCGATGAACAGGCCGAAAGCCGCCGTGAACGTCCCAGTCGTTCGCGCGGAGCAAGGTTTCTGTAAGGCAAAACGATGCACTGGCAAGGTGGACACACGGGCCCCGCGCGACGCTGGGGCGAGTCGACGAACCGGAAAGGAGAGGGTCTGATGAGGATAACCGTGCGTGTGGTCCAGGCCGCCGCGGTTGCGGCCCTCGCCGTGCTCGCCGTCGGCTGCGGGAGTAGTGGCGACACGGGGAGGAACGGCAGCGGCGTCATCGATCAGGTGATCAACGTCAACTGGGGCGCAGAGCCGCCCTCGCTCGATCCTGGCCTCGCGACCGACACGACGTCCGGCGACGTGATCACGAACATCATGGATCCGCTCGTCAAGCTCGACAAGGATCTCGAGCCCATCCCGAATCTCGCGAAGTCGTGGACGGTCTCCGACGACGGGACGACCGTCACCTTCAAGCTCCGCGACGACGGCCGCTGGACGAACGGCGACCCCGTCACCGCGCAGGACTTCGAGTGGTCGTGGAAGCGCACGATCTCGCCGGAGCTCGCGGCCGACTACGCGTACCAGTTCTTCGGGATCGTCGGAGCGGCCGAGTACAACGCGTGCAAGGAGAACTGCGACGCGCTCCGCGACAAGGTCGGCGTGAAGGCGCTCGACGACCACACGCTGCAGGTGGAGCTCACGTCACAGCAGCCGTGGTTCGTGCAGCAGGTCGCCCACCAGTCGTTCCTCGCGGTCCATCGGGCCACGGTCGAGAAGTTCGGCCGCAAGTGAACCGACCCGGCGAACATCGTCAGCGACGGGCCGTTCAAGCTCGCGCGCTGGGCCCACGACTCCCGGCTCGACCTCGTCAAGTGGGATGGCTGGCGGAACGCCGACCAGGTGAAGCTCCAGCGGATCAACGGCTCGATGATCACAGAGGGCACGACCGTGCTCCGGGCATTCGAGGCCGGCGAGCTCGACACGTCCGGTCAGGGTCTGCCGCCGGTCGACCTGCCGCGGCTCAAGGAGACGCCGGAGTACTCCCAGTACCCCGGCCTCGGCACGTACTACTACGGCGTCAACATCGAGACCGTCCCGGACGTGAAGCAGCGCCGCGCGATGGCACTGGCGATCGACCGTCAGACGATCATCGACAACATCGCCCAGGGCGACCAGCTCCCGGCGAGCGGCTTCACACCGAAGGGCATGCCGGGCTTCGACATGCTCACGGCGAACTCGCCGTGGCTCCCGGCGCACGGTGACGTCGACAAGGCGACGCAACTGATGTCCGAGGTGAAGAACCCGCAGAAGGACGTCACGCTGCTGGTCAACAACGCGCCGGGCCACAAGGAGATCGCAGTGGCGGTCCAGTCGATGTGGCAGAAGCTCGGGCTGCACGTGACGATCTCGCAGCAGGACTGGGCGCAGTACCTCCAGTTCCTCGGCCCGCCGCCCGACCCGTCGATGGACGCCTTCCGGCTCGGCTGGATCGCCGACTACGTCGACGCAATGAACTTCCTCGAGCTCTGGACCTGCGGCTCGGGGAACAACAACACGAACTTCTGCGACCCGTCCTACGACACGCTCGTGGAGCAGGCGCGGAAGACGCCCGACAACGCGAAGCGGTTCGAGCTGTACAAGCAGCTGGAGGACAAGCTCGTCGGCAAGGACGGCGCCATGCCGATCGTGCCGATCTACTGGTACACGTTCGTCCAGCTGGAGCGGTCGTCGATCAAGGACTCGCTCAACGTCAGCCCGCTCGGCCTGACGGACTACTCGAAGGTCGTCGAGAACGACGGGTCGTCGGCCTAACCGCCTCGACCTGTCGTGTGCGTGAGGTGCCCGGCCCCCCCGGGCGCCTCATCCGTCTCTAACCGAGCCCGAGGTGCCGCGCGATCACCATGCGCTGCACCTCGTTCGTGCCCTCGCCGATCTCGAGGATCTTCTGATCGCGGTAGAGCCGCGAGATCGGGGACTCGTCCATGAAGCCGTACCCGCCGTGGATCTGAAGCGCCTGGTTCGCGACGCGGTGCGAGAGCTCGCCGGTGTAGAGCTTTGCCATCGCCGCCTCGAGCGCGAAGGGGCGTCCCTTGTCCTTGAGCCAGGCGGCCCGGTAGACGAGCTGGCGGCCGGCCTCGATCTCGACCGCCATGTCGGCGAGCTGGAACGCGATCGCCTGGAAGCGCCCGATCGGCTTCCCGAACTGCGTCCGCTCCCGCGCGTAGGCGGAGGCGAGGTCGTACGCCCCCTGCGCCAGGCCGACGCCCATCGCCGCGACCGAGATGCGGCCGCCGTCGAGGATCTCGAGGAACTGGGTGAAGCCCTTCCCGCGCGGGCCGAGGAGATTCTCCTCCGGCACCGTGCAGTCGGCGAACGTCAGCGCTCGCGTGTCGGAGGCTCGCCAGCCGAGCTTGTGAAGGGGCGCCGAGAGCTCGTAGCCGGGCGTCCCGTTCTCGACGACGAGGTTCGAGATCTCGTCCTCCCCGGTGCGCGCGGTGATCGTCACGCCCCACGTGAGCTCGGTCCCCGCGTTCGTGATGAACATCTTCGAGCCGTTCACCACCCACGAGCCGTCGCGCAGCTCGGCGGTCGTGCGGGCCGCGCCGGCGTCCGACCCGGCATCGGGCTCGGTGAGACCGAAGGCGGCGAGACGCCGACCCGAGGCGAGGTCGCCCAGCCAGCGTTCCTTCTGCTCCTCGGAGCCGAACAGGAAGATCGGCATCGTCCCGAGCGACGTGTGCGCCGCGACCGTGATCGCGACGGACGAGTCGATGCGCGTCAGCTCCTCGATCGCCAGCGCGTACGAGAGGGTGTCGCCGCCCGCGCCTTCGAACCGCTCGGGGATCGGGATGCCCAGCAACCCGAGCTCGGCCATCTCGCGGACGAGCTCGACCGGGAAGCGGGACTCGCGGTCGAGCTCCTCGGCCAGCGGAGCGACGCGCTCGCGCGCGAACCCGCGGACGGTGTCGCGGACCAGCTCCTGCTCGGGGGTGAGGTCGAGGTCCATGCCGGCCGGGATCGTAGACGTCGTCAGAGCGCGGTCGGGATGCTCTGGGCGTGGCGGAAGCGGTTCGTCGGGTCGACGGCGTGCTTCGTCGCGACGAGGCGCTCGAGGTTCTCGGCGTAGTACGCGCGCTTCCAGCCGGCGAGGGCACGGTCGGCGTAGTTCTGCAGCGCCTCGCCCGAGGTGTACGGCGAGAGTGCGAGGCGGGCCTGCCTGATCCAGGCGAGGTTCGCCGTCTCCACAGCCGGACTCGGGCTCGTCCAGAGGCCGAGCAGCTCGAGGGAGAAGCGGGCATCGCGGTGGACGTAGGCCGTGGCCGTCCGCGAGACCTTCCCGACAGCCGCTCCGAAGGCGAACAGGACGATGCCGCCGCCACGTAGCCGTGGGTCGGCATGCCGCTCCTCGACAGCTTCCACGAGGGCGTCCCGTCCCTTCGGCCCGAGCGGCACCCGCGCGACGCGCGAGCTGCCCGCGATGCGCCGCGGCTCGGATTGGCCGCCCGCGAAGTAGGTCATCGCGGCGCCGTACGTCCGTTGCACGAGGCTCGTCGTCGCCGGTGGTGGATCGCCTTCCGTCAGCTCCGCCAGCGCGGCGGCCGCTCCGGGCTTCGGGCCGAGGAACATGCCGTTCACCACGATCGTCGGCGCCCCGCCCGTCGTCGACGGGACGCGGAGCGCCAGCGTCGTCGTCAGCGCGTCGGGAGCGGTCTCCATGAACGCCTGCCATGCCGCGACCACGTCCGCGGCTGCCGCCCACGGCCACCGCAGCACGAACGTCGTCACCGTGCCGATCTTGCGCGTCGCGAACGTCAGGCGGGTGACGATGCCGTAGCTCCCGGCGCCGCCGCCGCGAAGGGCCCAGAACAGGTTCGGCCGCGACCCCGCGGACACGTCGTGCGCGTGACCGTCGGCCGTCACGATCCGCGCGCTCCGGAGGCTGTCGCAGGCAAGCCCGAACGCCCGGGAGGCAAACCCGTGCCCGCCGCCGAGCGTGAGGCCGGCGATCCCGACCGTCGGGCACGAGCCGGCGGGGATCGTGCGCTGCCCGGCCGCCCAGAGTCGCGAGTAGACGGAGCCGAGCGCCGCGCCCGCGCCGATCGCCGCGCGGCCGTCCGCCCCGACCGTGACCGAGGAGAGCCGGCCCAGGTCGACGAGCACGCCGCTGGTCGACGAGAGGCCGGCGTAGGAGTGACCACCGGAGCGGACGCCGAGCCGCACGTCGTGGGCGACGGCCCAGCGGACGATCGCCTCGACGTCGGCGGTGTCGAGCGGCTGCGCGACCGCGCGGGGGAGGACGTCGTCGAAGCGTGCGTTCCATGGTCGCCGCGCGACGCCGTACCCGGCGCTCCCTGGGCGCAGGAGCGGCCCTCGAAAGACGCTGTCGAGCTGGTCGAGCGCGTCGAGCGCGCGCGCCTCCGCCCGGCTCGCGAGGCCGAGGCCGAGCGCTGCGCCGACGGCGACGCGTCCGCCCCGGACGACGAAGTCGCGCCGACCGAACCGCTCCACGGCCGGAGCCTAGGCTGGATGGAAGGACGGGGCTACCGCTCGATGGAGCGATAGCGCCGCACCGCGAGCGGCGCGAACACGGCCAGAAGGCCGAACGTCCACACGAACGAGAGCAGCAGCGCGTGCTCGCCCGGCCACGAGTCCGACGGGTACGGGTTCGGGTTGCCGAACAGATCTCGCGTCGCCGAGACGAGCGCGCTGACCGGGTTCCACTCCGCGATCGGCTGCAGGATCCCGGGCAGGGTCGCGGTCGGGACGAAGGCGTTCGAGACGAACGTCAGCGGGAAGATCACGAGGAACCCGAGCTGCTGGGCGACCTCGACCGTCTTCACGAGCAGGCCGAGCAGCACGCCGATCCACGACATCGTGAACGTGAAGAGGAGCATCAGCACGACCGCGAGGACGAACTCACCGACCGTGCCGTTCACCCGCCAGCCCACGGCGAGGCCCGAGAGCATCAGGACGACGAGGATCCCGGCGTTGTAGACGACGTCGGCAGTCGTCCGGCCGCTGAGCACCGCGGAGCGCGCCATCGGCAGCGAGCGGAAGCGGTCGATCAGGCCCTTGCTCATGTCGTCCGCCATCCCGATCGCGGTCGTGATCGAGGCGAACGCGAGCGTCTGGATGTAGATGCCGGGCATCAGGTACTCCCGGTAGCTGCCGCCACCCGGGAGCGGGATCGCGCCGCCGAAGACGAACGCGAACAGCAGCACGAACATGATCGACTGGAGGACCGCGAAGATCGCGAGCTCAGGGATCCGGGGAATGCGCTTGAGGTTCCGCCAGGCGATGACGCGCCCGTCGGAGACGGCTTCGGCGAACGCGCTCACGCACGCCCCTGGCCGGCCGCCGCTCCCGCCGGGCGGAGCCCGGCTCCACGGCGGCCTGACGCCGCTCGCGGCACGGTGCTCTCCGGGCCCGTATTCCTCATACTGTGCCCTCCGGCCCCGCGCCGCGAGCGGCGCCCCAGGAACGCGCGGGCGTCTGGTCTTGACCCCGGCGGCTCACGCCGCGAGCTCCTCGTCCGGCTCGTCCTCCTCGCCGCTCTCGGCCTCCTCGGCCACGTGGCCGGTCAAGGTGAGGAACACGTCGTCGAGGGTCGGACGGCGCAGGCCGACGTCGTCGACCTCGATGCTCGCTTCGCCGAGGCGGCGGACGACGTCGACGAGCTCCTGCGCCCCGCCGCGCGCCGCAACGGTGACGCGCCGCGTGTGCCGGTCGCACGAGCCGTCCCCATCCGGCGCGAGTGTTGCCACGGCCCGCGGGAGGTCGTCGGGGTTCCGGACGACGACCTCGATGCGCTCCCCGCCCAGCTGGGCCTTCAGCTGATCGGATGTGCCGCGCGCGATGATCCGGCCGTGGTCGACGACGGCGATCTCGTCGGCGAGCGCGTCGGCCTCCTCGAGGTACTGCGTCGTCAGGAGCAGGGTGGTGCCCTCGCGCACCTGATCGCGGATCACGTCCCACATCCCGAGCCGGCCACGCGGGTCGAGGCCCGTGGTCGGCTCGTCGAGGAAGAGGAGCTGCGGGCGCCCGACGAGGGCAGCCGCGAGGTCGAGCCGGCGGCGCATGCCGCCCGAGTAGGTCTTCGCGACGCGCTCGGCGGCGTCCTCGAGGCCGAACTGACCCAGCAGCTCGTCCGCCCGGCGACGGGCGTCGGCGCTCGAGAGGCGGTAGAGGCGGCCGAACATCCAGAGGTTCTCGCGACCGGTGAGGTTCTCGTCGACGGCCGCGTACTGGCCGGAGAGGCCGATCACCCTTCGGACGGCCTGGGCATCGGCGACGACGTCGAAGCCCGCGACGGTCGCACGCCCGGCGTCGGCACGGAGCAGCGTCGCCAGGATCCGGACGGTCGTCGTCTTGCCCGCGCCGTTGGGGCCGAGCAGCCCGAGCACCGTGCCTTCCTGCACCTCGAGATCGACGCCGTCGAGCGCCCGCACCTCGCTCCCGCGCGAGCGATAGACCTTCACGAGTCCCTCGGTCTCGATCGCAGCCACGGCGGACAACGTACCCACGCACAAGTCCGGCCGAGGTTCGGCTGGCCGTACTCGTCCCTGAGAGACGGGTCGGGGCACGACGGGACGTTACGGAGCGCGCTGCGAAGTCTCAGGAGTCCGCCAACCGCCATGGCTCGCGGTCATGACCTCGGCGCTCACCGGGCCCCATGCGCCGCGCGCGTACGTCTCCAGGGGCGGCGGCGAGTCGAGCAGCGGCTGCACGATGCGCCAGGTCTCCGCGATCGCCCACCAGCTCGGGAACAGGGTTCGGTCGCCGCGTAGGGCATCTGCGAGCAGCCGCTCGTACGGCCCCGGGGGCTCGCCGAGCTCCTCGGCGAAGTCGAGGTGGAGCGATGCCGGCTGTGCGACCTGTTTCCCCGGCGTCTTCGCCCGCACCATGATCGTCACACCTGCGTTGCGGCCCACGCGAAGCACGATGTCGTCGCTCCCTGGACTGTCGAGGCGGTGCGTCCCGAACCGCAGCTGCGGGGCGCGTTGCAGGCGGACGACGATCTCGGTCGCCGTCACCGGCAGGGACTTGCCGGCTCGGACGAAGATCGGCACACCGGCCCAGCGCCAGTTCTCGATCTCGAGACGGAGGGCGACGAACGTCTCCGTGTCGGATCCCGGCTCGACGCCGTCGATGTCCGAGTACCCCTCGTACTGCCCGCGCACGGCTCTCGCCGGATCGACAGCGGGCATCGCACGGAAGACGTCGAGGCGTCGCCGGGGAATCGCCTCCGCGCCGCCCGAAGGCGGCTCCATCGCTGCGAGCGCCAGCACCTGGAGCAGGTGGTTCTGCACGACGTCCCGGATTGCCCCGACTCCCTCGTAGAAGCCGCCTCGCCCTTCGACGCCGAAGCTTTCGGCCATCGTGATCTGGATCGACTCGACGTTCTCGCGGTGCCAGAGCGGCTCGAAGAGCGCATTCGCGAAGCGCAGGTACATGATGTCCTGCACCGGTTCTTTCCCGAGGAAGTGGTCGATGCGATAGAGGCGGTGCTCGGGGATGAGGGCGGTGAGTCGCTCGTTGAGCTCTCGAGCCGACTGGAGGTCTGTCCCGAAGGGCTTCTCGACGACGAGGCGGCCATCCTGGAGGAGACCGGCCGCTGACAGCTCCTCCGCGACCGCCCGGAACATCGTGGGCGGGGTGGCCAGGTAGAAGACGGGCAGCGTCGCGCCCGCGAGGGCGTCGTGCAGGCGGTGAGAGACCGGCAGGCTTCCGGCGTCACCGCCGATGTATCGAAGTCTCGAGAGGAAGGCGCTGAGCACGCTGTCGTCCACCGCGTCCACGCTCTCGGTGACCGCGCGGCCTGCGCGCGCGAGGAACTCGTCCTCGCGCAGCGGCCGTCGCCCCACCCCGATCACGGGACACGTAAGGAGACCCTGCGCCGTCAGTCGGTACAGCGCCGGGAGCGTCATCCGACGGCCCAGGTCGCCGGTGAGCCCGAAGACCACGAGTGCGTCCGCCGGCGGCCCGACTTCCGCGACTGCGGCCGCGTACTCCGCGGAGAGGAATCGGAGGTCCGGCTCCACTCGGCCGCGCTCGCGCTAGCGCGCGTGGATGAAGTCGTGGAGAAAGCGGATCTGCACGTCCTGCTCCTCGGCGTGGAGCTTCACGAGATCGCCGATCGAGACGATCCCGGCGAGCGACGTGCCGTCGATCACGGGCAGGTAGCGGATCCGGCACTGGGTCATGAGCGTCATGCACTCCTGGACTGGGGTCTCCGGCGTGACGTAGATCACCGGGGACGACATCACATCCTTGACCGGGATCAGGCGGTTCGGATGGGGTTGGACCGTGATGCGCCGGAAGTAGTCGCGCTCGGTGAAGATCCCGGCGATCACGCCGTCGCGGGTAACGACGAGCGCCCCGACGTTCTTCTCGAGCATCTTCTCGACCGCGGTGAGGACGGGCTCGGACTCCTCGACCATCAGCACGACGTGGCCCTTCTTCGCGAGGATGTCAGCGACGCTGGACATCGTGTAGGCACCTCCCGTGAGCTACGCGATTGCTTGCCAGTTGTCCCCGTTGGTGGTGTGCCGTCGCTCGTAGCCGTGCCGGGTCGCCCGCGCGACGGAAGGGACGGCCGCCAGTGCGTCGCCCGCCCGGCTCGGCACCCGAGCGAGACGGAGGCGGCGCAGCTCCGCGATCGAGCGCGCCCCGGTGCAGTGCATGGCGATCCGAAGCTCCTCGACGAATCTTCCGAGCACGTCGATCACCGACTCGGCCGAATCGAGCGCCGGTCGCAGCAGCGGCAGCGCGAGCGCGACGGCATCGGCTCCCAGGGCGAGCGCCTTTGCGACGTCGACGCCGCTGCGGATCCCACCGGACGCGATGACGGTCGAGGCCGGTGCGCTGCGTCGCGCTGCGAGTACCGCTTCGCTCGTCGCGATCCCCCATTCGGCCAGCTCGCCACTGAGGATCCGCCCGTGCCGGACGTACTGCTCGACGCGTGCCCACGACGTTCCTCCGGCGCCCGCGACGTCGACCGCCGCTAGGCCGATCTCCGAGACGGCCGCCACGACCTCCGGGCCGAGCCCGTGGCCGACCTCCTTCAGCAGCAACGGGTGCTCCACGGCCGCCGCGACGTCTGCGAGCCGGCCGACGAGGCCGCGGAAGTCGGTGTCGCCGTTCCGCTGGAGCGCCTCCTGGAGCGGGTTCGCGTGGAACGCGAGCGCGTCCGCCTCGACGCCGGCGATGGCCCGCTCGACGTGATCGACGCCATAGCCGCGATTGAGCTGCGCGACACCGAGGTTCCCGACGAGCAGGATGTCCGGTGCCTCGCTGCGGACCTCGAAGGTCGCCGCTGTGCGCGGCTCTTCGAGCATGATCCGCTGAGACCCGAGCATCAGGCCGACTCCGAGCTCCTGGGCCGCGATGGCGAGGTTCCGGTTGATCTGACCGGCGTGCCGCGTGCCGCCGGTCATCGCTCCGATCAGGATCGGTGCCCGCAGCCTGCGACCGAAGAGCCGGACGCTGAGGTCGATTTCGCGCAGGTCGCTGTCGGGGAGCGCGCAGTAGGGCAGGTCGTACCGCTCGAACCCCGTCGTGCGCGTCCGGAACTCGACCGGCTTCCGTAGGCACACCTCGATGTGCGACCGCTTGCGCTCGCCGAGCTCGCTCGTTGCGAGCTTCCCGTCTACGAGCGTCACTAGACGATCCCCTGGTCGAGCATCGCGTCCGCGACCCGGACGAAGCCCGCGATGTTCGCCCCGCTGGAGTAGTTGCCGTCGACGCCGTAGTCGGCCGCGGTGTCCCGGCACTGCTGGTGGACGGATCGCATGATGTCGCGGAGGCGGGCGTCGACCTCCTCCCGCGACCACTTGAGCCGCAACGCCCCTTGCGAGAGCTCGAGGCCGGACACCGCCACGCCGCCTGCGTTCGCGGCCTTGCCCGGTCCGTAGAGGACCCCTGCGGCGACCAGCCGCTCGACCGCGTCCGGCGTCGTCGGCATGTTGGCGCCCTCGCAGACGAGTATCGCGCCGTTTCGAAGTAGTGCGGTTGCGTCGTCGGCGCGGATCTCGTTCTCCGTCGCGCACGGGAACGCGCAATCGGCCGGGATCGACCAGAGCGGGTTCGAGGCGGCGCGGCTGTCGGTGGTCGTGTACGTCGCCCGGGGGAATCGCTCGACGTACGAGCCGATCCGCTCGCGCCGCTCGTTCTTGAGCTCCATCACGAAGGCGAGCTTCTCTCGGTCGAACCCGTCGGGGTCGTGCACGAAGCCGTCGGAGTCGGAGAGCGTCACCGGCTTCGCCCCCATGTCGAGGAGCTTCTCGACCGTGTACTGCGCCACGTTGCCGCTGCCGGAAACGAGGCACGTCTTCCCCTCGAGGGTGTCGGAACGCGTGACGAGCATCTCGTGCGCGAAGTAGACGGCGCCGTACCCGGTCGCCTCGGGGCGGATCAGCGAGCCTCCCCAGGCGAGCCCACGTCCTGTCAACGCCCCGCTGAACTCGTTGCGGATCCGTTTGTACTGGCCGAAGAGGAACCCGATCTCGCGACCGCCCACCCCGATGTCCCCGGCGGGGACGTCCGTGAACGGGCCGATGTGCCGCTGCAGCTCGGTCATGAACGACTGGCAGAACCGCATCACCTCGGCGTCGCTCCGGCCACGGAGATCGAAGTCCGCCCCGCCCTTGCCGCCGCCCATCGGCAGGGTCGTCAGGGCGTTTTTGAAGACCTGCTCGAACGCGAGGAACTTGAGGAGGCCGATGTAGACGCTCGGGTGGAAGCGCAGACCGCCCTTGTAGGGCCCGAGGGCGCTCGACATCTCGACCCGGTAGCCACGATTGACCTGCGTCTGCCCGCGGTCGTCGACCCAGACCACGCGGAACGACACGACCCGCTCGGGCTCGACCATGCGCTCGAGGATGCGTTCGCTCCGGTAGTGGGGGCTCCGCTCGAAGACCGGGACGAGCGAGCGGGAGACCTCGCGTACCGCCTGGTGAAACTCGGGCTGACCCGGATCCCGCGCCTGGACGGCGGCGAGCACCAAGTCGACGTAGGCGTGGCCGGCGCGCCGCCTGCGCTGGCGAGGGACAACGGGCGGGGGCGTGCTCACGGTCGCTCCTCTCAGCGCGGGGCCGCCGCGCGCGCGTTCGTCGCGGACGGCGCGAGCAGCGACTCGAGCCGCTCGAGTCCCGCCTCGATCGCCTCCGGCGAGGCGGCGAGCGAGATCCGCACCATCCCCTCGCCGCCCTCTCCGAACGCGCTCCCAGGCACGACCGCCACGTGCCGGTCGCGGAGGAGGCGATGCGCGAAGCGCTCGGACGACTCGCCCGCGCGCTCGACGTCGACCATCACATAGAAGGCGCCGCTCGGCCGGGCGTACCCGATGCCGGCGGAGTCGAGGCGCGCGAGCGCGAGGTCTCGGCGGCGGCGGTACTCGGCACGCATCGCCGAGACGGCGTCCTGCGGCCCGAGCAGCGCCGCCTCCGCCGCCTTCTGCGAGATCGTCGACCCGCTCGAGACGACCGGTTCCTGCGCCTTGACGAGCGCGCGGACGACCTCGGCGCTCGCGATCACGTAGCCGACGCGCCACCCGGTCATCGCATACGTCTTCGAGAAGCTGAACACGCTGACGACGTGGTCGAGGCCGGCGAGCGACGCGGGGCTCACGTGCTGGCGTTCGAAGACGAGCTCCTCGTAGCACTCGTCGGAGACGAGCCAGAGCCCGTGCCGATCTGCGAGCTCGACCAGCGCCTCCAGCGTCTGTCGCGACTCGACGGCGCCGGTCGGGTTGCTCGGCGAGTTGACGACGACGGCGCGCGTGCGCGGGCTGATGCGCTCTTCGAGAGAGGCGATGTCGACGGCGAACCCGTCCTCCGTGCGTGCGAGGCGGTAGGGCACGGGCGCAGCGCCCGCTGCGATCGCCATCGGGACGAGGGTCGTCCAGCCGGGGTCGGGCACGAGCACCTCGTCCCCGGGGTCGAGGAGCGCGAGGAAGGCCGAGTAGAGGCCGCCGCACGCCCCCGTCGTGACCGCGACGCACTCGGACGTGCACGCGACGGCGTTCCGCTCGGCGACCTTGTCGGCGATCAGCTCGCGCAGACTCTCGAGGCCGACGCCCGGGGAGTAGTGCGTGAACCCGTCCCGGGCCGCCTTCGCTGCAGCCTCGACGACGTGGGCGGGAGTCGGGAAGTCCGGGTCGCCGATGTCGAGCCGGACCACGTCCGGTAGCCGTAGGGCCTGCTCCATGACCGCGCGTATGCCCGAGCGGGGAAGTCGCTCGATCCGACCGCTGATCCGAGGAGCGTTCATCGCAGAACCACCTTGACACTCACTTCGCAGGACGGCAAGGTATCTTCACTATAAGATATTTCGGCGCCGGGCGGGCTCACGAAACCCGTCGAGACCAGGCGACCTGCGAACGAGGACAGGGGTATGACGATGGCACGAGTGGGTTTCGCAACCGGATACGACGCAACGCTCAGCAACACGGACATGGCGTCCTGGATGGCCGAGGCGGAGCGCCGCGGCTACGAGATCGGGTTCTTCTCGGAGACGATCGAGCTCAACCGCGACTCTCCGAGCGCCCTTGCGACCTTTGCCACGGCCACCACGAAGCTCACGCTCGGCACGACGCAGATCGTCCGCCTGCGCAGCCCGCTCGTGATGGCGCAGACGCTCGCCGCGCTCGATGAGATGTCGGGCGGCCGGATCATGCTGGCGCCGGGCGCGTGCACGAAGACCCACTCGCTCCGCCACGGGCTCGAGCACATCAACGCTTCGGTCGCGCTGCGTGAGTACGTCGACGCGATCCGCCTGATCCTCTCGGGCGAGCGCGTCTCGTACCACGGCGAAGCGGTGAACTTCGACGACGTCAAGCTCGGCTTCGAGCCGTTGCGCAAGCACATCCCGATGTACCTGCCGGCGACGAGCCGGCCCGGCCTCAAGCTCGCCGGCAAGATCGCGGACGGCGTGCTACTGAACGCGATCTGCTCGCCGGAGTACAGCGCGAACGCGCTCGCGATCGTCCGCGAGTCGGCCGAGGAGGCCGGTCGCGACTGGTCGGAGTTCAAGGTCGCGCAGCTGATCAACTGCTCCGTCGAGGACGATCACGACACCGCGATCCAGGCGATCAAGTGGGAGGTGGCGAGCAAGCTCGACCCCATCCAGCTGCCGTTCATCGCCGAGCCGAAGATGAAGGTCGGCGAGCCGTACATCCGGCGGGAGGACATCCCGATCTTCGAGGAAGCCTGGAACCGCGGCGGCAAGGAGGCGCTGATCGAGGCCGTGCCCGATTCGTACGTCGAGGGCATGACCGCGAGCGGTACCCCCGACGAGGTGCTGGCGCGTGTGCAGAAGTTCCGCGACGTCGGCGTCCAGCTTCCCATCCTGCGGCCCGCGGCCGCGCATCAGACGGAGCGGCTCCTCGACCTGTTCGCGCCGGTGAAGGCGGCGGTCGAGGCGCCCGCCTGAGCACGGTGCCATAGGTGCTCCGCGCCGGCGTCGACATCGGCGGGACGTTCACGGACCTCTGCCTCGTCGACGGCGACCACGTCGTCGGGGTCGGTAAGACGCTGACCACGCCCCACGACCCCTCGGAGGGGGTCGAGGCCGTGCTCGACGATACGCTCGGGCGGCTCGGCCGCTCCTTCTCGGAGCTCCGGCTCGTCGTGCACGGAACCACGCTCGTGACGAACGCCATCATCGAGCGACGGGGATCGCCCACGGCGCTCCTCGCGACGCAGGGGTTCCGCGACGCGGTCGAGATCGGCCGGGAGCGTCGGTACGAGCTCTACGACCTGATGGTCGAGCTGCCGCGGCCGCTCGTTCCGCGACACCTCCGCTTCGACGTGCCGGAGCGGACCCTGACCGGCGGCGCGGTCGCGGTCGAACTCGACGAGCAGTACGTCGAGCGGCTAGGTCGGGAGCTCGAGGAGGCAGGGGTGCAGGCGGTCGCGGTCTCGTTCCTCCACAGCTTCACCAACCCGGAGCACGAGCGTCGTGCCCGCGACGCCCTCCTGCGTGCGGCTCCCACCCTTCGGGTCTCGCTCTCCTCGGAGGTGGCCCCCGAGATCCGGGAGTACGAGCGCACGACCACGACGGTCGCGAACGTGTACGTCCAGGATCTGATCGACCGCTACCTGACCGAGCTGCGCGGCAGGCTCGGGCGGGCCGGCTTCACGGGGCGGCTATACGTGATGCTCTCGAGCGGTGGCGTCGCGACGGTGGAGACGGCGGCGCGGTTCCCGATCCGCCTGCTCGAGTCCGGTCCTGCCGCCGGCGCGCTGGCCGCGGCGACCTACGGCCGCGCGAGCGGCCATCGAGATCTCGTCTCCTTCGACATGGGCGGCACCACGGCGAAGCTCTGCGTGGTCGAAGACGGCCGCCCGCTCGTCGCCGACGAGTTCGAGGTCGACCGCGTGTATCGGCTGAGACGCGGATCGGGGACACCGGTGCGGGTGCCCGTGATCGACATGATCGAGATCGGCGTCGGCGGCGGCTCGATCGCGTCCGTGGACGCGCTCGGGCTCCTCAAGGTCGGCCCGCGGTCGGCCGGCGCCGACCCCGGTCCCGCGTGCTACGGGCTCGGTGGCGCAAAGCCCACCGTGACCGACGCCGATCTCGTGCTCGGGTACCTCGATCCCGGGTACTTCCTCGGGGGGCGCATGGCGCTCGACGTCGCCGCGGCGCGCGCGGCCGTCGAAGGCGAGGTCGCGCGCCCACTGGGGCTCTCCGTCCAGGAGGCCGCCTGGGGCATCCACACGATCGTCAACGAGAACATGGCGAACGCCGCGCGCGTGCACGCCGTCGAACGGGGCAAGGATCCGACCGCGCTTCCCCTCTTCGCGTTCGGCGGCGCGGGTCCGGTGCACGCGGCGGGCGTCGCGTCCGCGCTCGGCTCGCCCGCGCTCGTGGCGCCGTTGGGTGCGGGCGTGATGAGCGCGCTCGGATTCCTCACCGCGCCGCTGGCCTTCGACTTCGTCCGCACCTGGCGCTGCACTCTCGAGGACGCCGATCTCGACCGAGTGAACGACCTCCTCGCCGAGATGGAGGACGACGGGGCGGCGCTGCTCGCGCAGTCGGGGCTCGGCGCGGACGAGATCGCGCACGAACGCTACGCGGACATGCGCTACCTGGGACAGGGCCACGAGGTGCGGGTCGTGCTCCCGTCCGACGGGATTCGGGACGCAGTCGCGGTGGTGGAGCGCTTCGAGCGCGAGTACGAGCGGCTCTACGGCCGTCGCGGGCCGGACGTGCCCGTGGAGGCGATCAACTGGCGCGTCGTCTCGTCGGGGCCGCGCCCCGAGCTCGAGCTGGCCGCGGTGGCGCTCGACGCATCCTCGCGACCGCCGCAGAGCACGCGACAGGCGTACTTCCCGGGGTTGGGCGGGTACGTCGAGACGTCCGTCTTCGACCGCTACGCGCTGCGGCCGGGCACGCGGTTCGACGGGCCGGCAATTGTCGAGGAGCGCGAGTCCACTCTCGTGGTCGGGCCGCACAACGAGATCGAGGTGACCCCCGAGCTGGCTCTGATCGTCACGCCGAGGGCTGTCTGATGGACACGATCCTCGTCGAGGTGCTCGCGAACCGGCTGGTGTCGATCGTGAACGAGCAGCAGGCGGCGCTGATCCGGACGGCGTTCTCGACCGTCGTCCGCGAGTCCGAGGACCTCGCGTGCGGCGTCTTCGACTCGCGCGGCTTCATGGTTGCGCAATCGCTGACGGGCACGCCGGGCCACATCAATGCGATGGCCACGGGCGTCCGGCACTTCCTCACGGCGTACCCGCCGGAGACGCTTCGCCCCGGAGACGTGCTGCTCACGAACGACCCGTGGCAGACGAGCGGCCAGATCAACGACATCACGGTGGTGACACCCGTCTTCCGAGCGGGCCGGCCGATCGCGTTCTTCGCGAATACGTGCCACGCCGCCGACATCGGCGGGAAGATCCTCTCTGCCGAGTCGCGGGAGGTGTACGAGGAGGGCCTGCGCATCCCGATCATGAAGCTCTTCGACGGAGGGGCCGCAAACGAGGACCTTCTCACCGTCGTACGGGCGAACGTGCGCACGCCTGACGAGACGGTCGGAGATCTATACGCGCAGTCGGCCTGCAACGACGTCGGCGCGCGAAGCCTCACAGTGCTCGTGGAGGAGTTCGCCCTCGACTCGATCGACCCGCTGGCGGACGAGATCATCCGTCGCTCGGAGCAGGCGATGCGCGACGCGATCCGGCAGCTGCCGGACGGCGTCTACCGTCACGAGAGCTGGAGCGACGGGTTCGACGACCCGGTCGGCCTCACGGTCGCGGTGACGGTTGCGGGGGACGAGCTCGAGATCGACTTCACCGGCTCTTCCCCACAGAGCCGGTACGGCATCAACCTCGTGCTCAACTACACACACGCCTACGCGACCTTTGCGGCGAAAGCCGCACTCGCGCCGGACGTGCCGCACAACGAAGGCTCGTTCCGGCCGGTCAGCGTCGTCGCGCCGCCGGGGTCGATCCTCAACTGCCTCGAGCCCGCGCCCGTCGGGACGCGGCACCTCATCGGCCATCTGCTGCCCGGCGTAATCTTCGGCGCGCTTGCGCCGGCCCTGCCCGGCCGGTTGATGGCGACGGGAGCCGATGCCACGTGGCTCACGATCTGGCGTGGCCTGGACCGGGAGGGGCACCCGTTCTCGCTGACGCTCTTCCAGTCCGGCGGGACCGGCGCGAGGGCGACGAAGGACGGTCTCTCGACCACCGGCTTCCCGAGCGGCGTCGCGGGCGTCCCGGCCGAGGTGATCGAGACGCTGACGCCGCTCGTCCAGTACCAGCGGGAGCTGCGAACGGACTCGGGCGGTGCGGGACGCTGCCGTGGCGGCCTCGGACAGCACACCGAGATGGGCTGCCGCGGCGCGGGTCCCTGGAGCGTCTCGACGCTCATCGACCGCACGCGCTTCCCGGCGTCGGGGCTCGAGGGCGGCGGTTCGGGAGCGGCCGGCGAGCTCTCGCTCTCGTCGGGTGAGCCGGCGCAGCCGAAGACCGTCCTCCACATGGCCGAGGACGACCGTGTCCGCCTCGGCCCCCCGGGTGGGGGCGGATACGGCGATCCCCACGACCGCGATCCCGGGCGGGTGCTCGCGGACGTCGTCGACGGGTACGTGTCGATCGAAAGCGCGCGCAACCACTACGGCGTCGTGGTGGAGTACGTCGGGCCACCCGACCGACTCGTGCGCACGGCGGAGCAGTACCGGATCGACGCGGAGGAGACCCGGCTGCTGCGCGAGCGACACGACGAGCCCGAAGTCGTTCCACAGGCCTCCTGACGTCACTCGTGCGCACGGCGGGAGTTTCTGGCTGAGAGGCTGATCCCGGTCGCAGGCATTGCAGGCGCCTGATGTACTACGAGGCGCGTTCCACGAGGACTTCGTCTTTCTCCGCGTAGACCTTCATGCTGATGGTGGTGATCGTTGCAATGGTGCTCACGTCGCTGATCCAGCGTCTCGTCGACCTGCTCCGAGAGAGGACGCGGTGAGCGCTTCCGCGGGCCGCAGACCCTTCGGAGGCAGCACGCGTGCGGTCGTCGTCGGTGCGGGTGCGATCGGGCTCGCGACCGCGGCCGAGCTCGCGCGCAGGGGCTGGGCGGTCACCGTCGTGGACGCGGGCGGAGAGCGTCGAGGGGCGACCGGAATCTCGTTCGCCCGTGTCAACGCGAGTGAGAAGACACGACGCGACTACTTCGAGCTGAACGCCGCCGGGATGGCCGCCTTCCGCAGCCTGGCTGCCGCCGGCGGCGCACCGGATTGGCTGCACCTGACCGGGCACCTCGAATGGGACACGACGTCCGACCGGCGTCGCCGGCTGCGTGAACGGACGCGGCTCGTCGAGAGCTGGGGCTACCCGGTCGCCGTCCTCTCGGGGAAGGAGGTGAAGGCTCGTCTCGAGCCGGACCTCCTCGTTTCGGATGACGAGGAGGTGACCTTCTTCCCCGACGAGGGCTACGTGGAGACGGAGGCGATGCTCGCCGACCTCCTCGCGAAGGCCCGAGCGCTGGGGATCGAGCTGAGGTGTGACGCCCGGGTCGCGGACATCGCCACCTCGGGTGACCGGGTTCGCGGGACCGAGCTCGAGACCGGCGAGCTTCTGCCGGCAGACGTCGTCGTCTGCGCCGCCGGTCGCTGGACGGGTGACCTCGCGGAGCGCGTGGGCGCCACCATCCCGCTGCTCGGGTCGAGCGACGCTCGGGTCGCGGGGTTCCTCGCGACGACCACGCCGACGACGACCTCGTTCTCGCGCTCTGTCTTCTCGCCGCAGCTGAACCTCCGGCCGGGCCGGGACGGGCGGCTCGTCCTGCAGGCCTTCGATCTCGACGGCGACGCTGCCGGCGGCTCGGGCGGACGAGCGTTCGCGCGCGTCTCGCGCGAGCTCGAGCGCCGTCTGGGACGGACGTTGCGGCTCCCCGCGCCGGTCGAGGTCGAGGATCTCCGCGTCGGCGTGCGCGCGCTGCCGGTCGACGGGTTCCCGGTCGTCGGCTGGGCCGGCGACGTGGACGGCTTCTACGTCGTCGTCAGCCACAGCGGCGTCACGCTGTGTCTCGTCCTCGGCCGGCTCGTGGCCGCCGAGATCGTCGAAGGGCGGGCGGAGTCCGTGCTCGCCCCGTTCCGGCCGGAGCGCTTCGCGTCGGCCCGCGCGCCCTCTTCCGAGGACGGGTCGACGGGCTCGGGTATCAGAATCCCGGCCGTGGCCGGGGATCATGTCGACCACCTGATCGAGCAATGGGGGCGCGTCCTCCCCGAACTCGACGTCTCGCCGATGGAGGTGATCGCGCGGATCTCCCGGCTGTGCCGAATCCTCGAGCGCGAGGTCGAGGCCATCTACCCGGAGTTCGGCCTGAACCGCGCCCTGTTCGGCGTGCTCGCCGCGTTGAGGAGGGCGGGGCCGCCGTACCAGCTCTCGCCGACCGATCTCTACAACTCGCTGCTGATCACGTCGGGCGCCGTGACGAACCGCCTCGAGCGCCTCACCGCAGCCGGCCTCGTCCGGCGCATCCCGGATCCCGACGACGGGCGCAGCCTGCTCGTCGCGCTCACGCCGAAGGGCCGGCGGCTCATCGACCGGGTCGTCTCACTCCACTACGAGCGGGAGCGCGACCTGCTCACCCCGCTCTCGCCGGGCGAGCGCGAGACGCTCTCCGACGAGCTGCGCCGTCTCCTCCTCGCCCTCGAAGACGGCAGCCCGCCGCCCGAGACAGCGAGCCGTCTGCGTGCTACTGGGCGCTCCAGCCGCCGTCGACGCGTAGGTTCTGGCCGGTGACGTACGACGCGGCCGGCGACGCGAGGAATCGCACCGCGCTCGCCACGTCGCTCGGCTCGCCGACCCGCGCGAGCGGCGTCTTCCCGAGGACGTAGGCGCTGTTCTCCTCGTCGTCGAGCCAGGCTGCGTTCAGGTCCGTCCGGACGTAGCCCGGAGCGACAGCGTTGACGCGTACCTTCGGCGCCCAGTGAACCGCGAGCGCGCGCGTCAGCTGGATCAACGCCGCCTTGCTCGCCTGGTAGCTCACCGAAGCGCGCGTGACGACCTCCCCGGCGAGCGAGGTCACCGTGACGATCGAGCCGCCGTCGCCGGCGAGCATCCGTCCGCCGACGGCCTGCGTCACGAAGTACGTGCCGCGCACGTTGACGCCGAACGTTTGGTCCCACTCCTCGGTCGTGACCTCGAGCGGATCGGAGCGGACGATGACACCCGCGACGTTGACCAGGACGTCGATGCCGTCTTTCCACTCCCACGCGCGAGCGACACTGCCCGGGATCTCAGCCGGCTCGGCCATGTCCAGCTCGACCGCGAGGAATGCCTGGCCGAGCGACTCGATCTCGGCTCCGAGCCGGCCCAGCGCGTCGCCCGAGCGCGCCAGGCCGACGACGTCGCAGCCCGCCTCGGCAAGCTCGAGCGCGACCGCACGGCCGATGCCACGACTTGCGCCGGTGACGAGCGCGCGCCTTCCTGCCAGCTCCTTCGACATCGCGCCGGGACGATAACTATCTTGACGTTAAGATGCCAAACGTGACCGCATCCTCCTGGGTCGGAAGATCGTTGAAGCGGCACGAGGACGAGCGCCTGCTCCGGGGCGACGGGCGGTTCGTCGCGGACCTCTCGTTGCCCGGTCAGCTCCACGTCGCTTTCGTCCGAAGCCCGTTCGCGCACGCGCGGATCGATCGCATCGACTCGGGAGCCGCGCTCGAGCAGCCGGGTGTCGTAACGGTCGTCACGCGCGACGACGTCCCCGCGGGCCCGTTGCCGCCCTTTCTCTGGGACACGCCCCCGGAAAAGCTCGTCCGGGCACTCCAGCCGGACCTTCGCCCGTGTCACCCGCCGCTGCTCGCCTCGAACGCGCTCTACGCCGGACAGGCGCTCGCGGCGGTGGTCGCCGAGAGCCGGTACCTGGCCGAGGACGCGGCGGAGCTCGTCGAGGTCGACTATGCCCCGCTCGAACCGGTTCCCGACGTGGACCGGGCCCTCGCTGCCGGCGCGCCGGTCGTCCACGACGGCTGGGCGGACAATGTGGCGGTCCGCTTCGTCGTCGGCAAGGGGGACGTCGAGGCCGGCCTCGCCCGCGCGGCCGTGGTCGTCCGTGAGCGCTTCTCGATCCAGCGTCAGGCAGGCCTGCCGATGGAGACGCGGGGCGCGCTCGGCACGTTCGACGCGGCGAGCGGCCAGCTCACGCTCTGGTCGGCGACGCAGAACGCTCATCCGCTCCGCCGAGCGCTCGCACGCGTCACGGGCCTCGCGGCCGAGCGCATCCGCGTGATCGCGCCGGATGTAGGCGGTGGCTTCGGGATCAAGGGCGTTCTCTACCCCGAGGACCTGCTCGTCGGGCTGCTCGCGATCCGGCTCGGGCGGCCCGTGAAGTGGATCGAGGATCGCCTCGAGCACATGCTGAGCGCCGTCCACGCCCGCGAGCAGCAGCACGAGGTCGAGCTGGGGCTCGACGAAGACGGAACGATCCTGGCGTTGCGCGACGACATCCTCGTCGATACGGGCGCGTACAACCCCCTTGGCCTCGTGATCCCGTACAACACGATCGCCCACCTGATGGGGCCCTATCGCGTCCCCGCGTTCGAGGCGACCGCCCGCGGCGTGATCACGACCAAGGTGCCGACGGCTCCCTACCGCGGCGCCGGCCGGCCGGAGGCGGTCTTCGCGGTCGAGCGGGCGATGGACCTCGCCGCGCGCCGGCTCGGGCTCGACCCTGTCGAGCTCCGGCTCCGCAACCTCGTGCAACCCGACGAGATGGCGCTCGACACCGGCATTCTCTACCGCGACGGTGAGCCGCTGGTGCTCGACGCAGGCGACCTCCCCGCGGCGCTCCGTCGCGTCACGGAGCTCGTCGGCTGGGACGAGCGCGACGACGACCGCCTCGAGGGACGCCTGCTCGGCCGTGGGGTGGGCGTGTACGTCGAGGGAACGGGCATCGGGCCGTACGAGGGGGCACTCGTCGAGGTGAAAGAGGACGGTCGCGTCTCCGTCAAGACCGGAGCGTGTTCGCAGGGTCAGGGGCACGCGACGGTGTTCGCACAGGTGTGCGCCGACCACCTGGGTGTCGATCCCGACGCGGTCGACTTCGTCGGCGGCGACACGGAGGGCCTCGAGAAGGGCTGGGGCACCGTCGCGAGCCGCTGCGCCGTCGTCGCGGGAAACGCCGTCGCCTCCGCGGCGGGCGAGGTGCGTGAGCAGATCCTCCGGCTCGCCGGCGAGGAGCTCGAGATCGCGCCCGCAGACCTCGTCGTCGACCAGGGACGGGTGACGCCGATCGGGTCGCCCGAGCGCGCGCTCGACCTCGCCTCCGTCGCGCGGCTCGCACGTGCCGGTGGCACACCGCTCTCCGCGACCACGTACTACGAGCCGCCGACGGTCACGTGGTCGAGCGGGGCGCACGCGGTCGTCGTCGCCGTCGATCCGGAGACCGGCGAGGTGGAGCTCCTGCGCTACGCGGTCGTCCACGACTGCGGACGGGAGATCAACCCGATGATCGTGGCGGGACAGGTGCACGGAGGCGTCGCGCAGGGAATCGGCGGCGCGCTGTACGAGGAGGTTGTGTACGACGAGGAGGGCCAGCTCCTCACCGGCACGCTCGCCGACTACCTCGTCCCGACGGCCGGTGAGGTTCCGGTGCTGGCCGTCGAAGCGCTGGAGACCCCGTCTCGATTGAATCCGCTCGGGATCCGCGGCGTGGGGGAGGGCGGGGCGATCGGGCCGCCCGCCGCGATCGCGAACGCGGTCGAGGATGCGCTCCGTGGATCGGGCTGCGTCGTGCGCAGGACGCCGCTTACGCCGTCGTACGTCCGCTCGCTCGTAGAGGTGGACGGCTCCGACTTGCGAGCCGACGCGGAAGCTGAGATAGTACGACGTTAAGATAGTTTGCAAACGACTCCGAAAGGTGCCCCATGGCCGTGAGTGTCGAGAGGACGACGGCGACGGCGCAGGATCTCCAGTCCTACATCCGTTTCCTCGAGGAGAACTACCCCGAGGAGGTGCTGCGCGTCTCCCGCGAGGTCGACCCCGTGTTCGAGGCATGCGCGATCCTCTGGAAGCTCGAGGACGAGCGCCGCTTCCCGGCGGTCGTCTTCGACAACATCAAGGGCTCAGACATCCCGTGTGTGACGAACATCCACGCGAGCTTCCCGCGCCTCGCGCTCGCGATCGGCCTCGAGATCGACGCGACGCCGCGCGACTTCGTGCTCGAGTACATGCGCCGGGAAGAGAACCCGATTCCGCCGGTACTCGTCTCGAACGACGAGGCGCCGTGCAAAGAGGTCATCCTGACGGGCGACCAGGTCGACCTGACGAAGCTGCCCTCGCTCAAGTACCACGCGCTCGACTCCGGCCAGATGGATCCGGGGTTCGAGGACTGGCAGGGGCGTTACTGGACGCTCGGTTACGACACGATGAAGGACCCGGACACCGGCGTGCCCAACGTCGGCATCTACCGCCTGCAGGTCAAGTCGAAGAACAAGGTGGGCATCCAGATCTCAGAGACGGCCCACGGGCACTACATCATGCAGAAGAACATCAAGCACGGCCGACCCACCGAGATGGCGGTGTTCAACGGCGTCCACCCGGCCGTCGAGCTCGGCTGCCTGAGCTTCACGGGGATCGACGTCGACGAGTTCGCGATCGCCGGCGCGCTGATCGGGGAGCCCCTGCAGATGGTCAAGTGCGAGACGATCGACGTCGAGGTGCCCGCCTGGGCAGAGGTCGTGCTCGAGTGCGAGATCCATCCGACCGAGCGCGAGCCGGAGGCGCCGTTCGGCGAGTACCCGGGCACGTACGGGCCGGAGCGCAACAACCCGGTCGTCTACGTGAAGGCGATCACGATGCGCAAGAACGCCCACTACCACAGCTCTTTCGTCGGCCACCGCGACAACCTGCTGCTCTCGGGCGTCACGCGCAACAGCCAGATCTACAAGACGTGCCGGATCGCGAGCGGCGCGGTCAAGGCGGTGTACGTGCCGCCGTCCGGGCGCTCTCGCTACATCTGCTACGTCCAGATGGAGAAGCTCATCGAGGGCGACCCGAAGAACGCGGCCATGGCTGCCTTCACCGCGGATCCGTTCCTGAAGTACGTCGTCGTCGTCGACGACGACGTCGACATCACCAACGACTCGGATGTCCTCCACGCGATCGCGACACGCGTGCGCTGGGACTACGACGCGTTCCAGGTCACGTACTCCCGGGGCTCGCCGCTCGATCCGGCCTCGTACGACCCTGCGGGCGGCTCGCACCTCGTCACGAAGGTCGGGATCGACGCGACGCGGAAGGCGAACTACCCGCTCGAGATCTCGACGCCCGGTGTCGACGAGGTCGACCTGACAGAGGTCTTCGGCGACGCCTGGAAGAGCGTCCGCCAGGACTGACAGCCGCCGAAGGTGCGACGCGCTTTACGCAACGCATTTTCCGCGGGAGCGTGTCTGAGCTAATGGTTGCCAGAACATGAAGCCGCCACCGTTCGACTACCTCGCGCCTGCGAGCCTCGAGGAAGCGGTGGCGGCGCTCGCCGAGAACGGGGACGAGGCCAAGGTCATCGCGGGCGGCCAGAGTCTCGTCCCGCTGCTCGCGTTCCGCCTGGCCCGGCCGAGCCTGCTGGTCGACATCAACCGCGTCCCCGGGCTCGACGGCGTCGAGCTCGAGAACGGGACGCTGACCGTCGGGGCGCTCGCGCGCGAGCGTGACGTGGAGCTGACGCCCGGGCTTCGTGAGCGGTGCCCGATGGTCGTCGAAGCGATCGAGCAGATCGGCCACGTCGCGATCCGGAACCGGGGGACGGTGGGCGGGAGCCTCGCGCACGCGGACCCGGCCGCGGAATGGACGGCGCTCGCCCTCGCGCTCGACGGCGAGGTCGAGCTGATCGGGCCGGGCGGCGTCCGCACGATGCCCGCCTCGGATTTCCTCGTCTCGTACTTCACGACGGCCCTCGCGGCGGACGAGATCCTGACCCGCGTCCGCCTGCGGATTCCGGGCGGCCGCTCCGGATCGTGCTTCCTCGAGCTGGCCCGCAGGCACGGCGACTTTGCGATCGTCGGTGTAGGCGCACTTGTGACGCTCGACGCAGACGGCTCGATCGCAGATGCGAGGCTCGGGCTCATCGGTGTGGGCCAGACGGCGGTGCGTGCCACGGAGGCCGAGGCCGTCCTCCGCGGGGAACGACCGACGGCCCAGCGGTTCGCCGAGGCGGCAGAGGCGGCCGCGAGCGATCTCCACCCCAACGGGGACATCCACGCGTCGGCGGACTACCGCCGTCACGTCGCGGACGTGCTCGTGCGGCGTGCGCTCGACACCGCCCTGGAGCGGGCGATCGGAGGAGGACGCAATGGGAAGCAGTGAGGTCGTACTCCGCGTGAACGGCAACGAGCTGCGCGGGAGCGCCGAGCCGCGCATGACGCTCGCCGACTTCCTCCGCGACGAGCTCGGCCTGACCGGCACTCACCTCGGCTGCGAGCACGGCGTCTGCGGCGCGTGCACGATCCTGCTCGACGGTCGCAGCGTTCGCTCGTGCCTGATGCTCGCCGTCCAGGCCGTGGGCGCCGAGCTGACCACCGTAGAAGGACTCGCTCTGCCCGACGAGCCGCTGCACCCGATCCAGGAGGCGTTCTCCGAGAAGCACGGGCTCCAGTGCGGCTTCTGCACGCCGGGGTTCCTGATGAGCGTGCACGAGCTGCTCGCGGACGTCCCCGACCCGGACGAGGCGGAGATCCGGAGCCGGCTGTCCGGCAACATCTGCCGCTGTACGGGCTACCAGAACATCGTCGAGGCGGTGCGGTACGCCGCCGAGCTGCAGCGCGCGGGGACACCTTGAGCGCGACGACCGCCGCCGCGCCGTACGTCGGCCGGCGGCTGCGCCGCAAGGAGGACGCGAGGCTCGTCCGCGGGGCAGGCCGCTTCGTCGCGGACATCGTCGTCCCCGGCGCGCTCCACGCGGCTGTCCTCCGCAGCCCGTTTGCGTACGCGGGGATCACGCGGATCGACGTTTCGGCGGCGCTCCACGTCGATGGGGTCGTGGCGGCGTTCACCGGCGCCGACTTCGCGGGTCGCCTCGGGACGTTCGTCGAGGGGGCGCGGCGGGAGATCACCCCGGCGCTCCTCGCGCAGATCGACCTCGAGGTCAAGTCCTGCCCGTTGCCGGTGCTCCCGGTGGACGAAGTGCTGTGGTTCGGCCAGCCCGTCGCGGTCGTGGTCGCGCGCGACCGCTACGCGGCCGAGGACGGGCTCGAGGTGGTCGAGGTCGACTACGACCCTCGCCCTGCGCTCCCCGACGCGGAGTCTGCCTTGGCCGACGGCGCTCCGATCCTCCACCAGGTCCTGGGCGACAACGTCGCGGCGCGCCTGCGCGTCGCCTCGGGCGACGTCGCTAGCGCGTTCGCGCGTGCGCCGCACGTCCTCAGGGAGCGTTTCACGTTCGGCCGCCACGCGGCGAACGCGATGGAGACACGGTCGGTTCAGGCCTCGTGGGACGAGGGTCGAAACGAGCTGACCGTGTGGATCACGAACCCGCGACCGCACCTGATCCGCACGAACCTGTCCGAGATACTCGGCGTGCCGCTGGAGAGCGTGCGCGTCATCGCGCCGGACGTCGGCGGGAGCTTCGGCACGGGCCTCTTCGCCGAGGACGCGTTGATCCCCGCCCTCGCCGTCGCGCTGCGCCGACCGGTTCGCTGGACCGAAGACCGGCAGGAGAGCCTTGCCATGACGCGCCACGCCCGAGACCAGGTCCACGACCTGGAGCTCGCGTACGACGACGACGGTCGGATCCTCGCCCTCCGGGACCGTTTCCTCGTCGATGCAGGGGCGTACAACGCGTACGCGGTCACCGTCTCGTACAACACGGCGGCGCACCTTCGAGGCCAGTACGCGATCGACACCTTCGAGATCGAGGGCTTGAACGTCGTCACCACGAAGGCGCCCGTCGCTCCTGTGCGTGGCGCGGGCCGGCCGGAGGCGGTCTTCGCGCTCGATCGCGCGCTCGACCTGATCGCGGTGGAGCGCCACCTCGATCCGGCAGAGGTCCGCCGGCGGAACCTGATCCAGGCCTCGGAGATGCCGCGCCCCATGGGGATGCCGTACCGGGACGGCGCGGAGATGGTGTACGACTCGGGCGACTACCCGGCCCAGCTCGAGCAGGCGCTCGAGGCGGCCGGGTACGAGGAGCTCCGAGCACAGCAGGAGTCGTGGCGCGCGGAGGGGCGTCTCGTCGGCGTCGGCATCTCCTCCTACGTCGAGGGATCGGGGTTCGGCCCGTTCGAGGGCGCGATCGTGCGCGTCGACCAGCGCGGCAATGTCCACGTGACGACCGGCGCGAAGCCGCACGGTCAGGGCCTCGAGACGACGCTGGCGCAAGTCTGCGCGGACGAGTTCGGCGTGAGTCCCGACCGCGTGACCGTGACCACGGGGGACACGGCCCTGATCCAGTACGGGATCGGGACGTTCGCAAGCCGGAGCGCCGTCACCGCCGGCACCGCGGTCGGTATCGCGGCGCAGCGACTGCGAGCGAAGGTGCTCGCCGTCGCCGGCGAGCTGCTCGAGGCCAGCCCGGCCGACCTCGACGTCACCGAGGACGGCGTGGGGCCGCGCGACGTCGCCGGTCGCACCGTCTCGTTCGAGGAGCTCCACGCGGCGGCCGCGCCGGGGCCGCGCAACCGGATGCCCGAGGGGATGGACCCCGGGTTCGAGGTGCAGTACTACTACGTCCCGCCGACCGTGACCTTCGCCTCGGGCACGCACGTCGCGACCGTGGAGGTCGACGCGGAGACCGGCTTCGTGCGCGTGTTGCGCTACATCACGGTCGACGACTGCGGTCGCATGCTGAACCCGACCATCGTCGAAGGCCAGATCCAGGGCGGTGTCGCGCACGGGATCGGGACGGCGCTCTTCGAGGAGGCGGTGTACGACGAGGACTGTCAGCTGCTCACGGGCAGCTACATGGACTACCTGCTCCCGACGGCCGGCGAGGTGCCGCCGATCGAGGTCGGCCACCAGGAGTTCGTCTCCGAGCTGAACCCATTCGGGATCAAGGGGTGCGGCGAGGGCGGGGCGGTGTCGCCGCCGGCGGCGATCGCGAACGCGGTCGTCGACGCACTCAGGCCGTTGCAGGTCAACGTCAATCGCGTGCCGCTCAGACCGGAGGCGCTGCTCGATCTGATTCGGCAGGCCGAACGCTCGGCTCCGGGCGGCGTGCAGAGGGAGGGCAACGCATGAACGTCAAGGGCATCGTCTGGGTGGGAAGCGCCACAAAGAAGTACGACGAGACGGTTCGCTTCTTCAAGGAAACGATGGGTCTGGAGACCTTCCACGAGCAGGACGATCTTTCGATCATGCGGCTCGCGAGTGGCGAGTGGGTGGAGGTCTTCGGCCCGGGGAACGACCACTTCCGCGAGTTCGACACGGGGCCGGTCGTCGAGTTCCTCGTCGACGACCTCGCGGACGCGCGGGCCGAGCTCGAGTCGAAGGGGGTCGAGTTCCTCACCGAGAACCACGGCTGGGGCGAGTACCTCTGGACCCACTTTCGAGGCCCGGATGGCTACGTGTACGGCCTGACGAGCGGCCCGTACACGAACGGGGCGGGCGGCGCGTGATCGACCCGCGCGCGTCCGGCAGGCCGGTCCTCGTCGCCCTCACCGGGGCGACCGGCGCGATCTACGGTGTCCGTACCCTCGAGGTGCTCGGCGAGCTCGGCATCGAGGCACATCTCATCGTCAGCCGCTGGGCCGAGGCGACGCTCCGGACCGAGACCAACCGAAAGCTGACGGACGTGCGTGCGCTGGCCGCGGTCGTCTTCGACGAGACCGATCTCTCGGCGCCGCCGGCAACGAGCTCGTACGACACCTCCGGGATGATCGTTGCGCCGTGCAGCATGCGGACCCTGGCGGCCGTCGCGAACGGCATCTCCGACAACCTCGTCCAGCGCGCCGCCGAGGTGCACCTCCAGGAGCGGCGCCGGCTCGTCCTGCTCGCGCGCGAGTCGCCGCTCTCGGTGATCCACCTCGAGAACATGCTGCGTCTCGCCCAGGCCGGCGCCGTCGTCGCACCGCCCGTGCCGGCGTTCTATGCGCGCCTCCGGTCGCTCGACGACATGGTCGACCACACAGTCGGGCGCGCGCTCGACCAGCTCGGGATCGAGCACGAGCGCGTGCGGCGCTGGGGTGAGAGGCGCGCCGCCCTGCGGCCGGTCGAGGGAGACTAGAGAGGCTCGGCGGCCCGCAGACCCGCGATCTGACGGCGCCACGCGTCCACCACTGCGGCCGGGTCGCCACGCTCGACGGCGAAGGAGATGCCGCTCGTGACCGGCATCCCCACGTGGTCGTCCGACTCGACCGACTCGACCTCGAGCTCGAAGCAGTCGAGGTTGAGCGCCGCATCCGAGGTCAGGGGTCGTGCCGGGCCCCGGAGGTAGAGGACCGTCCGGGGAGCGACATGGCAGAACAGGACACGCTCAGCGCGGGTGAGGTTCTCGCACGTGCGGCTTCCCTTCCAGAGCGCGAAGCGCAGCCGGCGCTCGTCGATCGCGAGCACCTCGCCGGCGCTGAGCATGCATGGACGCGGAGTTCCGTCGGAATCGGCAGTGACCAGCAGGTACGCCGGCCCGATCTTCTCCTCGAGATGCTCGCCGTCGAGCGCCCGGCTCAGCGTGGGTGGGATGGTGTCGCCGATCAGCTTCGACATATCTTGACGATAAGATATCGCGATGCGCTCGCGAAGGGCGGGGTTCGCCGTCGTCACCGGTGGATACCTGGCGACGACGACGGCCGAAGCGACACTCGCACCGGCGTTTCCCCTAGTCGCACGCGAGCTCGATCTCGGCCCGGGCTTCGCGGGGTTCGCCTTCGGTGTGTTGGCGGCGGCGATCGCACTCGGGAGCCTGGTCGGCGGCGTGGTGCTCGCCCGGCTCGGACCCAGGGCCGGCCTGGCGCCGGGCGTCGGGCTCGTCGCGGCCGGCTCCGCCTGGACAGCCGCCGCCGGTGGCACCGTCACGCTGCTCGCGGGACAGGTCGTCCTCGGGTTCGGCTCGGGCCTGTTCTTCGCCTCGGGTCTTCGCTCCGCAGCCGTCTTCGCCGGCTATCGGCGGCGCGGACGGGCGATGGGGCTCTTCGGTGTCGCGTTCTCTGCCGGCCTGGCGCTCGGTGGCGCGCTCGCGGCCCTCGGTGAGATCTGGGGCTGGCGCACGTCGTTCGTCGCAGCCGCAGTGATCGCGGCCGTCAGCGCGACGGCGCTCGCGCTCGTCCGGGTTCCGGAGGAGGAGAGTGGCCCGAGGGAGGCCACGTCCGCGAGCCGCCTTCGCGAGGCGTTCGGCGTCCCGGTCGCGGTCGGCGGCGTCGCCGCTGCGTCGCAGTACGGGACGATCGGCTTCTTCGTGCTCTACGCCGTCGAACACTGGGACGTCTCGCCTGCGACCGCCGCCCTCGTCCTGACGGCGGGGCGCATCCTCTCGGTGCCGGCGAAGCTCGTCTCGGGGAACGCGTCGGACAGCGGCGGCGCGCTGCGCACGGCACGACGCCTCGGGCTCGTGCTGGCCGTGCTCGGGGCGTGCTGGACGCTTCTGCCTGGACCGGCGCTCTCCGTCTGGGCCGCCCTGCTGTTCATCGCGTGCGTCAGCGGGCTCGGCCCGATCGCGAACGTCCTGGCGCTCGAGCGGCTCGAGCACCGCGCTGAGCTCCTGGGCGCCTTCCGTGCGGCGCAGATCGGGCTCGCGTCGCTGACGGCCATGCTCCTCGGTGCCGGCGCGGAGCTCGTCGGCCTGCGCGCGACGGTCGTCGTGGCCGCCGTTGCGATCCCCTCCTCGATCCTCCTGCTCGGGCGCGACGAGCGACGAGCTCAGTCCCGACCCGCGTTGAGCTGATCGAGGAGCGCGACCGCGGCCTCGTCGGGAGATGCGTCGAGCGGGACGATGCTCAGGCGCGGCACGCGGAGGGCACGGTCGACGTTCTCGCGGTCGATCGGGCTCGTGCGCGAGCGCGGAACGCCGAGGACGAGCGGTCGCTGCTCCTTGAGCGTGACGTCTGCGGCGCGATAGACGAGGTTGGTCGCGAGACCCATCGCGATGGCCGCGAGCGATCGGCTGTCGCACGGCGCGACGATCATGCCCGCCGTCAGGAACGACCCGCTCGAGATGCGCGCCGCCTGATTCGCGTGCGCGTAGACGTGGTCGGCCAGCGCCTGGACGCCGTCGAGCTTCGTTCCGAGGGCCGACTCGGCCTCGGGCGTCAGCACGAGGTGCGTCTCGAGCGGACCGCGCTGGAGCGCCTCGAGCAGGCGGATACCGTAGGCAAGGCTCTCGGCTCCCGCCATCGCGACGACGACGCGCCGCACATTCGAGTTGTCCCTACCTTGACTCAAAATCTCTAGACGTTAAGATACCGCCCACTACCGTGTCTGGTGGCCTTATCCAGCGGCGGTCGGGAGCGCGACGCATCGATCGCTCCTATGCGGGCGCACGCCGGATCGCACCGCCAACCGAATCGTTCGTTGGGCGTCTGAGGTGGACCGGACAGGCAGAGGCCCCGAGAGGAGAGGAATGATGAGAAGTCATCGCCCTGTGGCGTTCGCTGTGGCAGCAACCGCGCTGGTCGGCGCCGCAGTGCTCGCTGCGACCAGCCTGGCCGGCAGCACAGCCGCGTCGGGCTCGATTACGATCGCGGTTGGATCTGAGCCAACGTCCCTCGACCCACAGTTGAAGGACGACGGTGGCGAGAGGGCGGTCAACCGCAACATCTACGAGACCCTCATGGCCCGGACGGCGAACGGCGCCCTCGTGCCCGGTCTCGCCGCCGGGGCTCCGAAGAAGGCCAGCGCGAAGGTCTGGCAGTTCAGGCTGCGGCCGGGGATCAAGTTCTCGAACGGCGAGCCCTTCAACGCCGACGCGGTTGTCGCCAGCGTCAAGCGGATCATCAACCCGAAGTTCGCGTCGGAGCAGGCGAGCTTCTTCAGCACGATCTCCGGGGCGAAGAAGGTCAACAACCTGACGGTCAACATCCTCACCAAGGCCCCCGACCCGATCCTCCCGTCGCGGATGTACTGGATGACGATGGTGCCACCGAAGGCCTCGAAGGCGAAGGGCTTCGCCGAGAAGCCGGTCGGGACCGGGCCGTACACGTTCGTCGAGTGGCGGAAGGGCGACCACATCACGCTCCAGGCGAACCCGAGCTACTGGGGGCGGCCGAAGGCGTCGGTCCAGCGGGTCACCTTCAGATTCGTCCCGGAGGGCGGGACGCGTCTCGCCGGGCTGCTCGCAGGCGACTTCGACCTGATCACGAACCTCCTGCCCGAGGACGCGAAGCGGGCGCCGAAGTTCGTCTCCACGGTGGGCCTCGAGCACCCGGTCGTGATCCTCAACGCGAAGTCGGGCTCGACCTCGATCACGAGCGACCCGCGCGTCCGGCAGGCGCTCAACCTGGCCGTTGACAAGGACGGGCTCGGCAAGGCGATCTTCGGCGGGTTCGCCCGTGTCGACGACGGTCAGATCCTCAGCCCGTCCTGGACGGGATACAACAAGGGACTGAAGCCGTACGCCTACAACCTGAACCAGGCGAAGTCGCTCATCCAGGCGGCCGGTGCCAATGGGAAGGAGATCAACTTCGTCGGTGAGGCGGGTCGCTGGCTGAAGGACAAGGAGACGATCGAGTCGATCGCCTCCTTCTGGCGCGCGGCCGGTCTCAAGGTCAACGTCCAGATCTTCGACTTCGGCGAGTACCTGAACCGGCTCTTCGACAAGGCGAGCCGCCCCGACGCGATCTACCTGACGAGCTCGAACGAGCTGCTCGACGCAGATCGCTCGCTCGGCGCGTACTACGCCTCGAGTGGCGTGGGGGCGTCGAACGACGACCCGAACGTGGAGCGGTGGATCACCCAGGCGCGCAGCGAGCTCAACCCCGCCAAGCGGCAGGCGCTCTACAACGCCGCGACGAAGCGGGTTCGTGATCGTGCGTACTTCACGTTCCTCCTCAACATCAGGGACCTGTACGGCACGAGCGAGCGGCTCAGGTGGACGCCGCGGCAGGACTCGCTGCTCTTCGTCAACACCATGTCCATCGGCGGGTAGGGGACAGCGAGAGAAACGAGAGCTGAGGAACGCACGGGATGGGCCGGTTCATCGTTCGGCGGTTGCTCCAGGGAGCGCTGGTCGTCTTCCTCGTCACCGTGGTGGTGTTCGTCACCACGCGGCTGGTCGGCGATCCGGTCGACGTGTTGCTCCCGTTCGAGGCGACACCGGAGCAACGGGCGGATTTCGAGCACCAGCTCGGCCTCGACCGGTCCATCCCCGTGCAGTTCTGGCACTACGTCGGCGACGTCGTGCACCTCGACTTCGGCCAGTCGCTCGTGCTACGGGAGAACGCGATGGACATCGTGCTGCAGCGGCTGCCCGCGACGGTCGAGCTCGTGGTGGCGTCGATCCTCCTGGCATTTGTCGTATCGATGATCCTGGGTGTGCTCGCCGCCCTTCGGCCGGGAGGGTGGTTCGACCGGCTGGCGGTGATTGGCAGCCTGGCCGCGCTCTCGATGCCGGAGTTCTGGGTCGGGCTCCTGCTCATCTACGTGTTCGCGGTGAAGCTGGATCTCCTACCGAGCTCGGGCAAGGGAGGCATCGAGCACCTGATCCTCCCGGCGGTGACGATGGCCTTCGGCATGATCGGCCGGATGGTGATGGTGATCCGCTCGTCGATGCTCGACGAGCTGTCGCAGCCGTACATGCAGACGGCCCGCGCCAAGGGGCTCTCCGGGAGGCGCAGCGTCGGTCTCCACGCGATGCGGAACGTGTCCGTCCCGGTGCTGACACTGTTCGGCTGGGAGTTGATCCTGGCGCTCGCCGGGTACACGGCCGTGGTCGAGACGGTGTTCGCCTGGCCGGGAATCGGGTTCCTCGCGTACAACGCGATCATCGACCAGGACCTGATCCTGCTCCAGTCGGTCGTCTTCGTCGTCGCCATCCTCGTCGTCCTCATCAACATCTCGATCGACATCGTCTACAAGGCGATCGATCCGCGGATTCAACTGACGTAGACGTAGATGACGAGCACCCCCACCACCAGCGTCGCCGAAGCGCTCGAGGCCGCCCGGCAGGAGGAGCTCCTCCGTGGGCGTCCCTATCAGATGCTCCGCACGATGCAGAGCAGCGTCACGGAGCTCTGGAGCGACAAGCCCGGCATGTTCGGCCTCTTCGTGATGATCCTGATGGTCGTCCTGGCGGTCTTCGCGCCGTTGATCGCACCGTACGGGCCGGACGAGCAGAATCTGATCGACCGGCTCCAGGCACCGAGCGCCGCCCACTGGATGGGCACCGACCAGCTCGGCCGCGACGTGCTCTCACGCGTGATCTACGGGACGCGCGTCTCGCTCGAGGTCGGCCTCGGCGTGGTCGCCATCGCGGGCACGTTCGGTGTGTTCATGGGCCTGCTCGCCGGGTACCGCGGCGGCCGGACGAGCTCGTTCATCATGCGCTGGGTCGACACGCAGGTCGCGTTCCCGGGGCTGCTGCTCGCGCTGATCATCCTCTCCGTGGTGCACCCGAGCCTCAAGTCGATCATCATCGTGCTGTCGCTGAACGGGTGGATGGTCTACGCCCGCCTCACGCGCGGCCTCGTCCTGTCGACGCGCGAGAGGCCCTTCATCGAGGCGGCACAGCTCGCCGGCTGCAAGTCGCGGCGGGTCATCTTTCGCCACATCCTCCCCAACCTCGCCTCGCCGCTGCTCACCCTCGCCGTACTCGAGTTCGCGCGAGCGGTGATCGCCGAGGCGGCCCTGTCCTTCCTCGGGCTCGGGACGCAGCCTCCGTCCGTCTCGTGGGGGCTGATGATCGCCGAGGGCCGTGACTACATCTTCAGCGCCTGGTGGGTGATCACATTCCCGGGCATCGCGCTCTCGCTGACCGTCCTCGGCGCAAATCTCTTCGCGAGCTGGATGCGCATTACGGCCGACCCGCTGCAGCGCGAGCGGCGGTTCGCACGCACGGTGACCACGGGGGCGGTGTGATGAGCCAGAACGGCGGGCGCCTGCTCGAGGTGGAGTCTCTCGAGGTGCAGTTCTTCACCCGCGGGGGGACGGCGCACGCGGTCCGCGACGTGTCCCTCACGATCGACCGGGGGGAGACGCTCGGGCTCGTCGGGGAGTCCGGCTCCGGCAAGAGCGTGACGGCCTTCAGCATCCTGGGGCTGATCGAGCTGCCGGGCAAGATCACGGGCGGCGACATCCGCTGGAAGGGGCAGTCGCTGCTCGGCGACAAGGGCAGGCGCTACCTCCACAAGATCCGGGGCAAGGAGCTGGTGATCGTCTTCCAGGACCCGATGACGTCGCTCAACCCGCTGTTCACCGTCGATTCCCAGATCGGTGAGGTGCTCCGCATCCACATGGGCATGTCGCACGGGCAGGCGCACGAGCGGGTCGTGGAGCTGCTCGACCTGGTGGGCATCCCGTCGCCCCGGGAACGTGCGAAGTCGTATCCTCACCAGCTCTCCGGCGGTCAGCGGCAGCGGGTGATGATCGCCATGGCGCTCGCGTGCGAGCCGGAGCTCCTGATCGCGGACGAGCCGACGACCGCGCTCGACGTCACCATCCAGGCGCAGATCCTCGAGTTGCTCGCCGAGCTCCAGCAGCGGCTTGGCCTCGCGGTGCTCCTCATCACGCACGATCTCGCGGTCGTCGCCGAGGTCTGTCGGCGTGTCGCGGTCATGTACGGCGGAAAGATCATGGAGACCGGGACGGCGGCCGAGCTCTTCGAGCGGCCGGGGCATCCCTACACGAAGGGACTGCTGGCGTCGACCCCTCGTCTCGACGTCGTCGTGCCTCGTCTCTTCGGCATCGACGGTCTGCCGCCAAGCCTCCTCGATCCCCCGCCGGGATGCCCGTTCCAGCCGCGCTGCCCGATCGCGATCGAGCGATGCGCGCAGGAGATGCCGCGGCTCGACCGGCACGAGCACGGAAGGGAGGTGGCGTGCTGGCGCGCGTTCGACGCGCAGCTGACCCGGCTCGCGGTGCTTCATGGATAGTGGACGCGTCCACGAGTACGGTTGTGTGCCTACCGGCCGCCAGACGGCTCGCATCCCGGCGTCCTCAGTCGCCCCGATACCTTCTGGTATGGGAGCTCCCTGCGTCCTAGGGCTGCTGGGTCTGGTCGCCGTTAACCACGAACGGACTCATGGACGCGTCCACTAGCAACGGCTCCGAGCCGCTCGTCCGCGTCGAGAACCTGACGATCCACTTCCCGGCCGGCCGGGCGGGGTTCTGGGGGAAGCCGCTCATGCTTCATGCGGTCGAGGGCGTCGACCTCGAGATCCTGAGGGGAGAGACGCTGGGGCTCGTGGGTGAGTCCGGGTCCGGCAAGACGACGGTCGGTCGCGCGATCCTCCGCCAGCTTGCGCTGACCGCCGGCCGGGTCGAGTTCAAGGGGCAGGACATCACGAACGTCACGGGCGAGCCTCTGCGGAAGCTGCGGCAGAGCATGCAGCTCGTCTTCCAGGACCCGTACGCGAGCCTCAATCCGCGGCTGCGCGTGCTCGAGATCATCGCGGAGCCCCTCTATGTGCACGGGAAGATCAAGAAGATGCGGGACGGCGCGGAGCGCGTCGCCGAGCTGCTCGAGCTCGTCGGACTGCCCGTGCAGGTGATGTTCCGCTACCCGCACGCGTTCAGCGGCGGTCAGCGGCAGCGCATCAACATCGCGCGCGCTCTCAGCCTCGAGCCGGACCTGATCATCGCCGACGAGCCGGTCTCGGCGCTCGACGTCTCGATTCGCGCGCAGGTCGTCAACCTGTTCCAGGATCTGCAAGAGCGGCTCGGCCTGACGTATCTCTTCATCGGGCACGACCTGTCCGTGGTGCGCCACATCTCGCACCGCATCGCCGTGATGTACGCGGGCAAGATCGTCGAGACGGGCACGCGGGACGAGATCTACGAGGACCCCAAGCATCCGTATACGAAGGCGCTGCTCTCCGCGGTGCCGATCCCCGACCCGAAGCTCGGCGCCGTGCGGCAGCGGATCGCGATCAGCGGGCCGTTCCCCGACCTGATCCGCCCTCCCCTGGGCTGCCGGTTCCACACGCGCTGCCCGATCGCCGTCGAGCGGTGCCAGCACGACCCGCCACCCCTCGAGGACAAGGCGCCCGGACATCGGGCCGCCTGCTGGCTGACCTAGCGGTGCGGGCGAACGCCACAAAGGCCCGGCTGCGCGCCGGTGAGTGCGTCTACGGCTGCTTTGTCCGCTACCCGGATCCGGGCCTGGCGGAGCTCCTCGCCCTCCAGGGCTTCGACTTTCTCGTCCTCGACGGCGAGCACGGCACGATGGAGCCGCGGGAGTGCGAGAACATGGTGCGTGCCGCGGAGTTGCGGAACGTCACGCCAGTCGTGCGCGTACCCGCGAACGTGGCGCCGGTGATCCTTCGTTTCATGGACACGGGGGCGCAAGGCGTCCACATCCCGCTGGCGACGTCGGCCGAGGATGCCGATGCCGCCGTGAGGTCGGTCAAATACTGGCCGCGTGGTACACGGGGGCTGACCGGCGTGCGGGCGGCCTCGTACGGACAGGAGGAGCCGCTCGCCGAGTACGTAGCCCAGGCGAACGAGGAGACCCTCGTCGTCGTGCAGATCGAGACGCGCGACGCGCTCGAGCGGGTGCCGGAGATTGGGGCGGTCGACGGCGTCGACGTCGTCTTTGTCGGGCCGACCGACCTCTCGCACGCGCTGGGTGTCCCGGGCCAGCTCTCGCATCCGCTCGTGGAGCAGGCGTTCGAGACGATCGTCCGCGGAATGATCGACTCGCCCGCGGCGCTCGGAGTGCTCGTGGCGGATGCAGACGGTGCGCAGCGCTGGCGTGAGCGGGGTGCGCGTTACATCGCCGTGACCGTGGACTCGCTTCTCACCCGTAGCGCGCGCGCGCTCCTCGCGACCGTGCGCGTGAGGGTCGGGGCCAACGTCTGAGAGGGAGGGGACGCCAGTGCGCATCGAGAGCTCGTTCGAGGTTCCCGCCGACCGCGACGCGGCGTGGACACTGCTGATGGACGTCCCCCGCGTCGTCCCCTGCATGCCGGGCGCCACGCTCGTCGAGGCGATCGACGACTCGACGTGGAAGGCGAACATGAGCGTGAAGCTCGGCCCGATCGGGCTGACGTTCTCCAGCGATGTCAGGCGCGAGGTGGCAGACGAGGACGCCGGGCGAGTGGTGCTCGCCATCGACGCCCGTGAGACGCGCGGGCGCGGCTCCGCGCGGGCGACGATCGAGTCGTCTCTCGCCGCAGCGAACGGGGGCACCTCCGTCGCCGTGGTCACCGATCTCACTCTTTCGGGCAAGGTCGCGCAGTACGGACGGGGGATCGTCGAGGACGTCACGAAGCAGCTGGTGACGCAGTTCGCCGACTGCCTGAGCAAACAGCTCGGGGACGAACCGGAGGACGCGCAGGCGTCCCCGGTACCGCCGGTGAGCAAGCCGATCGCAGGCGGCAGGCTCGTGTTTCGTGCGCTCTGGAGCTCGGTCGCCCGCCTCTTCGGCCGCAGGTAGACCGAGGCGTTGCACGACCTTCTCGCTGCGCCGCTCGAGGAGCTTCTCGCCGAGGCGCGGCGGCTGCGCCGCGGACCTCTGGTCACCTGCTCGCCGAAGGTCTTCATCCCGCTGACGACACTGTGCCGCGACGTCTGCGGCTACTGCACCTTCGCGCGCCCGCCCAGGCGCGGCGAGCGCGCGTTCATAACGGAGGACGAGGTGCTCGCGATCGCGCAGGCCGGCGCAGCGGCCGGCTGCACGGAAGCGCTCTTCACCCTCGGAGACAAGCCCGAGCTCCGGTACCGGGCCGCGCGCGAGGAGCTGGGTGCGCTCGGGTGCGGGACGACGCTCGAGTACCTCCAGCACTGCGCCCGTCTCGTGCTCGAGGAGACGGGCCTGCTGCCGCACCTCAATCCGGGGGTGATGTCGCGTGCCGAGCTCGAGGCGCTGCGGCCCGTCTCGGCGTCGATGGGGATCATGCTGGAGACGACTGCCGAGCGGCTCGGGGCGAGGAACGGCCCGCACTGGGCCTCACCGGACAAGATTCCCGCACGCCGCCTGGAGACGATCCGCCTGGCGGGAGAGCTCTCGATCCCGTTCACGAGCGGGATCCTCATCGGGATCGGAGAGACCCGCGAGGAGCGGATCGAGGCGCTGCTCGCGCTGAAGGCGATCGGTGAGGAGCACGGGCACGTGCAGGAGATCATCGTCCAGAACTTCCGCGCGAAGCCCGGAACGCGCATGGCGTCCCATCCTGAGCCGTCGCTCGACGACCACTTGTGGACGATCGCCGTGGCGCGGATCCTGCTCGGCCCCGCCTGGCACGTTCAGGTGCCGCCGAACCTCGCCCTCGGCGACCTCCCGCGGCTGCTCGACGCCGGCATTGACGACTGGGGCGGGGTGTCACCCGTGACCATCGACCACGTCAACCCGGAGGCACCGTGGCCTGCATTCGAGCGGCTCGCCGACGCCACGCGAAGCCGCGGGCTCGAGCTCGCCCCTCGCCTGGCGCTCTACCCCGAGTTCGTCGCCGAGCTGGAGCGTTGGGTCGATCCCGGCCTCGCTCCGCACGTGCGCCGTGCGGCCGACGCCACGGGCCTCGCCCGTGACGACGCATGGGCGCCGGGTGAGCCGGGCTCCGTGCCGTTCGCGGTCCGCCGCGGTGTGCCTCCGCTCGAGCTCACCGGGGACGAGCTCGGCGAGGACGAGCTCACGCGGCTCCTCGAAGCGCGCGGGGAAGAGGCGGTGCGAGTCTTCGCGGCTGCCGACTCCTTGCGACGCGACGTCTGTGGCGACGAGGTCACGTACGTGGTGACGCGGAACATCCAATACACGAACGTGTGCTACTTCCGCTGCGGTTTCTGCGCGTTCTCGAAGGGGAAGCTCGCGGCGAACCTCCGTGGCGCGCCCTACCTCGTCCCTCTCGACGAGATCGTCCGCCGCACTGCGGAGGCGTGGGAGCGGGGGGCGACCGAGGTCTGCCTCCAGGGTGGCATCCACCCTGCCTTCACGGGCGACTACTACGCCGAGGTCGTGCGCGTGATCAAGGAGACCGTCCCCGGTATCCACGTCCACGCCTTCTCCGCGCTCGAGGTGTGGCAAGGTGCGGCGACGCTCGGGCTCCTGCTCGAGGACTACCTCGGACGGCTTCGCAACCTCGGGCTCGGGTCGCTCCCGGGCACGGCGGCAGAGGTCCTCGACGACGACGTACGTCTCGTCATCTGCCCGGACAAGGTCACTACGGAGCAGTGGCTCTCGGTGCACGACGCGGCACACCGCGTCGGGCTCCGCTCCAACGTGACGCTGATGTTCGGTCATGTCGACACCCCGCGGAGCTGGGCGCGCCATCTCGTGCGCGCGCGGGAGCAGCAGAAACGGTCGGGCGGATTCACCGAGCTCGTGCCACTCCCGTTCGTGCCGATGGAGGCGCCGATCTACCTCCAGGGTCGGGCGCGCCGCGGCCCGACCTTCCGCGAGGCCCTGCTCGTGCACGCCGTGGCACGTCTTGCACTGCATCCGCTGATCACGAACATCCAGGCATCCTGGGTGAAGCTCGGTCCCGAGGGGACGCGGCAGGCCCTCGCTGCGGGGGTGAACGACCTGGGCGGCACGTTGATGAACGAGTCGATCTCGCGGTCGGCCGGCGCCGCATTCGGCCAGGAGCTGCCGCCCGAGCGCATGGAGGGGTTCATCCGCTCGACGGGCCGCGTTCCGCGCCAGCGGACGACGATCTACGGACTCGCGCCCGAGGAGCGAATGCGAGCCTCCTTCGGCGCGCCGCCGCTCACCGAGCCGCTCAACCCGCCGCTAAAGGACGCGGGCCTGGTCGCACCGCCCAAGCTTGTCCGGCCCGGGCTGCTCGCCAACGCGACTCGTGAGATCGCATAGCTGCGTGACTCGAATCCCCGGTCCCAGGACGTCGTATCGAATCGTCCAGTGCGGGCGCCCGTGGACGGGAAAGAAATCGCTCGTCACAGCTGCTCCCGCAGGAGCGCCCGAAGAGCACGTACGGCGTCGTCGATCGCTTCGAGCTCGGACTGCTCGAGCGCTCTCAACCTCTCCGCAAGCCACGTTGTTCTCCGGGCGGGCGAGCGCCTGAGGAGACGCGAGCCGTCGCCAGTGAGTCGGAGACCGACCCGGCGGCGGTCGCCCGTCGATCGGACACGTTCGATCAGACCTGCATGCTCGAGACGGTCGATGTGCCGGGAGAGGGCGGGCGGGGAGATTCCCTCCGCGGCCGCGAGCTCCGCCAGCGAGTGCCCGGAGCTTCGCTTCACCAGCCGGAGCAGTGTCTCCTGGCAAGGGGTGACCCCCGTCCGCTCCGTCTCCTTCCGGAGCTCGCGCGCGAGGCGGAGTAGGACTGACCGAAGCTCGACGGCGACGACATCGGCGCGAAGTGCGACCTCAGGAATCACTTAACCTTAAGATACCTCACGTCTCGCCCGACGTCGGGAAGACACCCGCACCGCCTGCCGCAGCCGTGAACGCGCGTGTGTGAGTAGCCTCGGGGCATGCGCGAGGAGATCGACCGGCGGGCGATGGCAAGGCTTTCGCTCGGCCATCTCGCGGTCGATTTCACGTCAGGGTCGGTGCCGGCTCTCTTGCCTTTCTTCGCCGTGAAATTCGACTTGAGCTACACGGAGACAGCGCTGCTGATGCTGGCCGTCCTCGTCTCGTCGTCGCTCGTCCAGCCGCTGTTCGGGCTCTGGTCCGACCGGCGTGGCGCGACCTGGTTGCTGCCGGTCGGCGTCGGCGTCGCCGGGCTCGGCATCGCAGGCTCGTCGGTCGCGCCGACCTACGCGCTCGTGGCCCTACTCGTCTTCGTCGCGGGGCTCGGGATCGCGGCCTACCATCCGGAGGGGGCGAAGTTCGCGGCGTTCGCAAGCGGCCGTCGCCGCGCGAGCGGGATGTCGTACTTCAACATCGGCGGAAACGCCGGCTACGCGCTCGCGCCGATCGTGCTGACGCCACTCGTCCTGTGGCTCGGGCTCGTCGGCGGACTGCTCGCGACGATCCCCGTCTTCGTCGTGGCGGCGGTGCTGCTCCGAGCGCTGCCTGCGCTCGCACGTCTCACGCCCGGCACCTCAGGCCCAGGCGAGCGCACGGGCGAGGACGACGTGCGCGCGATGAGTGTTCTCTCGATCGTGATCATCCTGCGGGGCGTCGCGTGGTTCGCGCTCCTCACGTTCGTCCCGCTCTGGGTCGTCTCCCGTGGCGGGACCGAGGGCGAGGGTGGGCGCGAGTTGGCGCTGATGCTCGTCTCGGGAGCGATCGGCACGCTCGTGCTCGGCCCGGTTGCGGACCGCGTCGGGCTCCGCCGGACGCTCCTCGTGACGCAGGCGGCGATCCCGCTTCTGATCGTCGCCTTCGTCGCAGTCGGGGGAGTCCCAGGCACGATCGCGCTCATGCTCGTCGGCCTCTGCGTCGTCGGCACGTTCGGCGTGACGATGGTGCTGAGCCAGCTCTACCTCCCGCGCCATGTCGGCATGGCCAGCGGCCTCACCGTGGGCCTCGCGATGGGCCTCGGCGGAATCGCGGCCGTCGTGCTCGGCGCTCTCGCAGACGCCATCAACCTCCAGACCGCTCTCTACGTCGCAGCCGCGGCCCCGGCGGTGGGCTGCATCGCCTGTGTCTTCCTGCCACGGCCCCGCGCTTGGGCGCCATCGGTTGAGCCCGCGCCGGCCGGGATCGTCTAGGCTCATCGATCGAACCGTCGGTCAACGAGGAGACAACGCGCATGACCGCACAGGAGTTCTTTGCAGCGCTTCCCGAGAGGGCGGACCCCGTGAAGACGGCCGGGATGCACAACACGTACGTGTTCGACGTCGAGGGTGCAGGTCAGTGGACGGTCGCCGTCGACGACGGCACGGTGAGCGTGACCGAGGGCGCGGGCGCCGCGGACTGCACGATCCGCGCGAGCGAGGAGACGCTCGTGAAGATCGCGTCGGGCGAGGCGAACCCGACGACTGCGTACATGACGGGAAAGCTCAAGATCGACGGCGACATGGGCGCCGCGCTCAAGCTGCAGAAGCTCTTCTGAGCCCGAACCGCGCGTAGCCCCCCGCGGATCGGACCGTTGTCTCGCATCCGGGCCGCTGTGTAGGGTGCCGCCGTGATCTGGGGCGTCCGCATCGCCGTCGCGTGGGGGATCAACATCCTCGCCCTGCTCGTCGCCGACTGGCTCTTCTCCGGGTTCACGATCGATCGCTGGGGCCCCGTGATCCTCGCCGGCGCCGTGCTCGGCCTCGCGAACGTCTTCCTGAAGCCGCTCCTCACGTTCATCGCGCTCCCGCTGATCATCCTCACCTTCGGGATCGCGTACTTCTTCGTGAACGTCGTGGTGCTCCTGTTCACGGAGTGGGTGACGCCCGACTTCTCGATCGACGGATTCTGGACGTACGTCGGCGCGACGATCGTGATCTGGCTCGTCAACTGGATCGTCTGGACGCTCATCGACTCGATCGCCGGCGAGCAGCGCTGAGCCGCTCGTAAGGATCTTCTGAAAACAAACGTCCCCGCCCGATCGGCCCGCTAGGGTCGATCCGAGTGGCCCGTCGCCTCGCCATCGTGTGTGCGGTGCTCGCCGCGGCCGCGGTCGGCGTTCCGGCTCTCGTCACGGCCGCGCCCGGACTCGAGGTCGGGATCACCGACGACGCGTGGCTGATGTTCGGCCCGGGCACCGCCGAGGAGCGCGCGACCCAGCTCCACGACATGGGCGCGGAGGTCGTCCGCGTCACGCTCGACTGGCGGCGCATCGAGAGCCGGGAGGGCACCTTCGACTGGGAACGCGAGGACGCCGCGCTCGACGCGTTGCGCGCCCAGGGCATCGCGCCGATCCTCGTGCTGTGGGGAACGCCGGGCTGGGCGAACGGCGGCCGCGCGGCGAACGTGCCGCCGCGCTCGGCCGCCGACTTCGCCGAGTTCGCGCAGGAGGCTGCGACGCGGTACTCGTGGGTCCGCCGGTGGATCATCTGGAACGAGCCCAACCAGCGGCGCTGGCTCGTCCCCGCCTCGCCCGTCCTCTATGTCACGCGGCTGCTCAACCCCGCGGGCGGGGCGATCAAGAGCGTCATTCCGTCCGCGACGATCGCCGGCGGCGCCACCGCTCCCCGGGGTGGCAAGGGCGGGACCTCGCCCGTCGACTTCATCCGCGGGATGGGCCGCGCTGGGGCGCGCCTCGACGCCTACGCCCACCACCCGCACCCGCTCTCGCCGGCCGAGTCGCCGTTCGAGGGCGGTTGTGACCACTGCACGACGATCTCGATGGCGAACCTCGAGCGCCTACTCACCGAGGTGCGCCGCGCGTTCGGTCCGCGGACGCGCATCTGGCTGACGGAGCTCGGCTACCAGACGAATCCGCCCGACAGGATCCTCGGCGTCCGCTATGGGACCCAGGCCCGGGACGTCGCGGAGGCACAACGCCGCGCGTACCTCGCGCCTCGCGTCGACGTGCTGATCCAGTACCTCGTCCGCGACGAGCAGTCGACCGCGGCCTGGCAGAGCGGCCTCGAAACCGCGTCCGGCCGCCCGAAGCCCGCCATGCAGTCGTTCACGCTCCCGCTGGTCCAGGTCTCGCGCCGCCGGGGGACGACCACGGTCTGGGGGCAGGTGCGTCCCGGCGACGGAGCACGTCCATACGCGCTCGAGCGATTCGTCGCCGCAAGCTGGACACAGGTCGCCGAGGCGCAGACGACCGCGCGGGGGTTCTTCACTCGCGCCATCCGCGCCGCACACGGCGACAGGCTACGGCTCGTCGACCCGTCGACCGGCGAGACGAGCCCGACGCTCGTCGTCACGTAGCGCCTCAGCGGCGAGATGCGAGCGCGCGATGTGTAGTGGTGTAGTGTCGCCGCGTTGATCCGCCTCCTGGTCAGGACGCTCATCGCGCTCGTCGCGAACGCGGTCGGCCTGATCGTGGCGGCAGCCGTACTCGACGACATGCAGCTCGATGCAACGTCCTTCGTCGTCGCGGTCGTGATCTTCACGATCGTGTTCGCGCTGCTGCAGCCGTTCCTGGTCGTCCAGCTCCGTCGCGTGGGCTCGGGCGTGATCGGGGCGGTGGCGCTGATCGCGACGCTGGTCTCGTTGATCGTCACGGATCTCCTCACGGACGGCCTCTCGATCAGCGGGGTGACGACCTGGATCCTCGCAGCGCTGATCGTCTGGCTTGCGGCACTTGTCGCGGCGCTCCTGCTGCCGTTCCTCGGGCTCAAGAAGTACCTCGGAGAGCGCCGGACCTAGGTCAAGCGTCGGGGTCGGCCCTCGGCGCCCACGAGGGGCGCCGTCGGTCGAGGAACGCGCGGAGCCCCTCCTGTCCCTCGTCGCTCGTCCGCCGCTCCGCGATCAGGCGTGCGGTCTCCGTGCCATCGGGCCGATCGAGCACCAGCCGTTTCGCATGGCGAGCGGCCCGTGGGCCTGCGGTGCGGAGCTCCCCGAGCACACGGTCGAGGGCGACGGCGCGATCGCTCGTGACCTCGTGCACGAGGCCGATTCGGAGCGCCGTCTCCGCATCGAACCGCTCGCCGGTGACGAAGTAGCGCCGCGCCGCGCTCTCGCCGATCTTGCGGAGCGCGAAGGGCGAGATCACGGCGGGGATGATCCCGAGCTTGACCTCGGAGAACGCGAACACGGTCGCCGTGTCCGCGAGGACGATGTCCGACACGGAGACCAGGCCGACACCGCCGCCGAGCGCGTGTCCGTGGACCGACGCGACAACCGGCGCGGAACAGCCGTCGATCGCGTCGAGCATCCGCCGGAGCGCTGTCGCGTCGGCGACGTTCGCCTCGCGGTCGAGGTCGGCCGACGAGCGCATCCATCCGACGTCCGCACCCGCGCAGAAGCTCGGCCCGTCGCCCGACAGGACGACCGCACGGGCGGTGCCGACGTCGACGAACGCCTCCGAGAGCTCGGCGATCAGGGCGGCGTCGAAAGCGTTCCGCGACTCCGGCCGTGCGAGCGTGATCCGGAGGACGTCGTCGTCGCGTTCGATCCGCAGCGCACTCACGGACGAGAGCCTATGGTTTGCGCGGTGCCGGCCAAGCGTTTCACGGTGGAGCTCGAGCGCGTGCGGCGGCAGTCGATTCGATGACGAGGCTCAGGGGGGCGATCGCGGCCGCCGTCACGCCGCTCCGCGACCGCGGCGGGCGCCTCGACGACGAGGCGTTCGGGCCGTACGCCGACTTCCTCGTGGGAGCCGGGCTCGACGGGATCCTGGCGTTCGGGACGAACGGCGAGGCGGTGCTCCTCACGGTCGAGGAACGCACGCGCGGCCTCGAGCTCTGGCTCGACGCGGTCGGGGGGCGCGCGCTCGTCGCGGCGCATTGCGGCGCCCAGACGACGGCTGACACGGTCGCGCTTGCCGCCCATGCGCGCGACGCGGGCGCGGACGCCGTGGCGGTGATCGGCCCGCCGTACTTCAAGCTCGATCCGCGCGAGCAGCGCGCTCACCTCTTGGCGGCAGCCGAGGCATGTGCGCCGCTCCCGTTCTACGTCTACGAGTTCGCCGCGACGGCGGGGTACGCGTTCGACCCGTCGATGCTCGCGCGGCTGCGCGAGGAAGCGGGGAACGTGACCGGGATGAAGGTCTCCGACACCCCCTGGACGGCGTTCGAGCGCTACCTCCTCGACGGGTTCGACGTCTTCGTCGGGCCGGAGTCGCTCATCCACCTCGGCCGCGAGGCAGGCGCCGTCGGCGCCGTCTCGGCGCTCGCGTCCGCGTTCCCCGCCGACGTCGCCGCGGTGGTGCGCGAGCCGACCAAGGTCGGCGCGGAACGGCTCGCCGCTCTGCGCCAGCGGGTCGAGTCGTTCCCTCGGCACGCCGCCCTCAAGCGCGTGATCGGTCGGCGCGGCATCCCGGTGCGTCCCGACGTGCGCCCTCCACTGCGCGACCTCGACACCGCCGAGCAGGCGTCACTCGAGTCGTGGCTGACCGAGGAGTTCGGGACGGCAGCGGCGTGAGCGTCTCGGAGACGTCGAACGCGGCCCTCCGCTCGGTGATCCTGCGCGCCGCCGACGACCGCCACGTCAGACGCCTCATGAGCAGGTACGGGATGCGGCTCGGCGCGGCGCGGTTCGTCGCAGGCGAGACCCTCGACGAGTGCGTCGTCGTGCTCCGGCGGCTGGCCGACCAGGGCCTCCACATGAACACGACCCTGCTCGGCGAGAGCGTCCGCGACGCTGCGGAGAGCGAGGCCGTCGCGGAGGAGTACGGCCGGATCCTCGAGCGGATTCATGCGGAGCACCTCCCCTGCAACGTGGCGTTGAAGCTCACGCACCTGGGTCTCGAGCTCGATGAGGAGCTCGCCTACGAGAACGTCGAGCGGGTCGTCCAGGTCGCCGAGCGGCTGGAGAGCTTCGTCCGCATCGACATGGAGCAGTCGAGCGTGCTCGACGCCACCCTCCGCATCTACCGGCGGCTCCGCGAGGCCGGGCACGAGCGGGTCGGCACCGTGCTCCAGTCATACCTGTTCCGCACCGAGGCCGACCTCGAATTGCTGCTGCCGCTTCGCCCGAACCTTCGCTTCGTGAAGGGCGCGTACCTCGAGTCCCCCGAGATCGCGTACCGGGACAAGGCGGACGTCGACGCGGCGTACGGCCGCCTCGTCGAGACGGCGCTGAGAGGAGACGCGTACGCGGCGATCGCGACGCACGACGAGTCTCTCATCGAGCAGTGCATCGCCTTCGCGGATCGGGAGGGGATCGGCCGCGACCGGTTCGAGTTCCAGATGCTCTACGGCGTGCGCCCGGGTCTTCAGCTCCACCTCGCGCGCCGCGGCTTCAAGGTGCTCGTCGCGACGCCGTTCGGCCCCGAGTGGTACCCGTACCTCATGCGGAGGCTCGCCGAGCGCCCCGCGAACGTCGGGTTCTTCGCGCGCAACCTCCTGCGACGCTGAGCGCCTCTACGCGAGCGCCTCGTACTCCTCGTAGAGGTCGGGCTCGCGTCCCACGAGGTCGCGCAGCGCCTCGAGCTGAGACGGCGGCGGGTCGTCGTCGTCTGCGACGGTGAGCATGCCGATCTGCTCCGCGCCCTCGTTGACGAGGAAGGTGCTCGGCAGGGTCAGCGGCTCGAGCTCGTCGAGCCGGTCGCGCAGCTCCTCGACGGGCGGCGTGCGCTCGTCGAGGCGCCAGAGGACGAGGCGGACGATCATCGTTCCTCTCGGTCAGAAGGGGCCGCGCGCGACGTACGGCTCGGCACGCGGCGAGCCGATGGAGACGAACGTGATCCCGGCGTCGCCCGCGCGCACCTGTCGCACGGCCTCCGGGTCGAGCCGCACGACGCGCCTCGCCGAGAGCGCGAGCTCGTCGCCGTCGACCTCCAGCGTCCCGCTGCCGGAGAGGACGATCATCACCTCCTCCTGCTTCGAGGCGGTCTCGTCGTGCTCGGGGCCTTCCGAGCCTGGACCGAGCTCGAACCAGTTGAACCCGAACGCCGTCGCGCCGACCGCCCGACGCAGGAAGCGTACGCGACCGTCGGGGCCGGCAGCCTCGACGTCGTCGATGTCCACGACGGAGTAGCGCTCGCTCATGCGCGGAGCTTACGGAACCGCGACGCACCGACATGAACCCGACGACCTGCGCGGCTAGCCGCTGGGGAGAGGAGCGGCTAGCCGGGGGGAAGAGAAGCCGGTCGGACCGCCGGCGCTGCGGCCCGCACGGCGGTCCCTGACGTGACCGGCTTCCGTCCTCACCATCGGCGCCGAGGACGGGGTGGAGCATCCCCCGAGAGGTGGTTCACGGCGCCGCTTCACCCGGTACCGTCCTCGGCCGTGACGAGCGACCTCGACCCTCTCGAGCAGCACCTCGTCACGGCGCTTCGCGCCCTGACCGCCAAGGACGGCGCTCCGGCGGCACCGGAGGATGCCCAGGTCGCGTGGCGTGCGCAGGCCGCGAGCCGTGCGATCGACCACGCCGCGCGATGGCTGCAGGAGCAGCGCCGCGGCTTCTACACGATCGGCTCCGCCGGGCACGAGTCCAACGCCTACGTCGCGCTGGGGCTGAGCTCGAGCGACCCTGCCCTCCTTCACTACCGCTCGGGTGGCTTCTACCTCGCGCGAGCGGCGCAGGCGGGACGCGACGGGGTCGAGGACGTCCTGCTCGGGATGGCCGCCGCAGCCGAGGAGCCGCTCGCAGGCGGCCGGCACAAGGTCTTCGGCCACCGCGAGCTCGCGATCATTCCGCAGACCTCGACGATCGCCTCGCACCTTCCGCGCGCAGTGGGGGTGGCGTTCGCGATCGAGCGTGCCCGCCGCCTCGGAGTCGAGTCGGCGTGGGCAGACGACGCGATCGTCGTGTGCTCGTTCGGCGACGCGTCGCTGAACCACGCGACGGCACAGGCTGCGCTCAACGCGACGTCCTTCCTCGCGTACGACGGCCAGCCACTCCCGCTGCTCTTCGTCTGCGAGGACAACGGCCTCGGGATCAGCGTGCCGACGCCCGAGGCGTGGGTCGAGCAGTCGCTCCACGGCCGGCCGGAGCTCGCCGTCGAGCGGGTCGAAGGAGACGACCCCGCCTCGGTGCTCGAGACCTCGCGCGAGCTGGGGGAGTGGGTGCGGGAGCACCGGTCCCCAGCGGTGCTGCATCTCCGCACCGTGCGCTACCTCAGTCACGCGGGCGCGGACCTGGAGACCGCGTACCGGACGGGCCCGGAGATCAGGGCCGACCACGCGCGCGACCCGTTGCTCGCGACGGGCCGCTGGCTCGTGTCGGCGGGCGGTCGGAGCGGGGAGGAGCTCGCCGAGGAGTACCTTGCGATCCGTGCGCGCGTCCGCCAGCGCGCGCTGGCGGCGACGGAGCGGCCGCAGCTCCGCAGCGCGCAGGACGTCGTCCGCCCGCTCGCGCCGCGCTCGCCGGCCGCCGTCGCAGCGCTCGTCGGCGTCGGGGGGTCGCCGGCGGCAGGGGAGCGCATGACGCTCGCGCAGGCGGTCAACGCCGGTCTCGCCACCGTGCTCGAACGGCATCCCGAGGTGCTCGTCTTCGGCGAGGACGTCGGCGTCAAGGGCGGCGTCTACGGCGTGACCCGGGGGCTGCAGGCGCGCTTCGGCCCGGAACGGATCTTCGACACGCTGCTCGACGAGACGTCGATCCTCGGGCTCGCTCTGGGGACGGCGGTCACGGGCTTCGTCCCGATCCCTGAGATCCAGTACCTCGCGTACCTCCACAACGCGGAGGACCAGCTGCGCGGGGAGGCGGCGACGCTCCAGTTCTTCTCGCAGGGCGCGTATCGGAACGGGATGGTCGTACGAATCCAGGGCTACGGCTACCAGAAGGGCTTCGGCGGTCATTTCCACAACGACAACGGGCTCGGGGTGCTTCGGGACATTCCCGGCCTCGTGATCGCCTCCCCGTCGCGCCCCGACGACGCTGGGGCGATGCTCGAGACGTGCGTGGCCGCGGCGAAGGCGGACGGCAGCGTCTGCGTCTATCTCGAGCCGATCGCGCTGTACCACGCCCGCGACCTCCTGGCGGAGGGCGACGAGCTGTGGACCGCCGAGCCCGGTCGCGATCACATTCCGGTCGGTGCGGCTAGGACGCACCTCGACGGACGAGACCTCACGATCGTGACGTGGGCGAACGGCCTGCCGATGTCATTGCGCGTCGCCAGACGGCTGCTCGAACGCGGCGTCGACGCGCGGGTCGTCGACCTCCGCTGGCTTGCACCGCTCCCGATCGACGACATCCTGCGGGAGGCGACGGCGACCGGCCGGACGCTCGTCGTCGACGAGACCCGTCAGACGGGCGGCGTCGGGGAGGGGATCGTCGCCGAGCTCGTCGCGCGGGGCTACGGCGGCGCGCTTGCGCGCGTGTCGAGCAAGGACTCGTTCATCCCGCTCGGCGACGCCGCTCGCCTCGTCCTGGTCTCCGAGGCCGAGATCGAGGAGGCGGCGGCACGTCTGCTGGGCCGCTAGGCCCGCTCCCTTGCTCGAGGGCGCGGTCGCGCTGCTCCTGGTCGCGTCCGTCCTCGCGCGCCGCCCAGAGGAGGAGCACGATCCAGACGACGATGCCGAGGAGCGCCACGACGGTACTGAAGATCAGGACCTCCGTCACGCCACCATCATCCTTCCCTGGAGCCGGCGGGAGGAAACGAGCGTCCCCGCGACCCGGCCGCCGATGACCCTCGTGGGTAGGCGGGTCCCGGTGCGGCGGCCGGGACCCGCGTCGTCATTGAACACGGATCTCCGGCGGTCGGTCGCTCGCAGGTACGCTCCGCGACGCAATCTGAGCGAGTACGGAGCGCATTCGTGCCCTCCTCTGCCCGTTCGTGATGGGTCGAGAGGAGGTGTTTTCTATGGCAACCGGAACCGTCAAGTGGTTCGACGACGCCAAGGGGTACGGGTTCATCACCCCCGATGACGGCGGGAAGGACCTGTTCGTGCATCACAGCGGCATCGCCGGTGAGGGCTTCAAGTCGCTGACCGAGGGCGCGAAGGTCGAGTTCGTGGCCGAGGAGGGTCAGAAGGGCCCGCAGGCGACGAACGTCACCACCGTCTAGAGGCAGGCTGTGCGAGGGGCGTCGCTGGGCTCTCTGGCGACGCCCTCGTACTCTCCTGAAGGAGGTCGCCTCACATGCAGCGGATCACCTTCCGAGAGCGATGGGCTCGGCACTGGTCCCGCCCGCACGAAACCCCCGCAGCTGCGAGGGTTCCGGTTGCGCGCGAGGCGGGGGCGGCAAGACTCGAACCTGCAACCCCCGGTTTTGGAGACTCCGTTAAACGGACGCTACGAAGCCGTTTGCGAGGGCTGCGTACCAGTAGCGCTTGGCGCGCTACCAACTCCTCGGCTTGGAAAGAGGACCACGGGCGGATTGGATCGGATCGTCTAGGAGACTCGCCATGAGGGCACGCTTTCGAATCCGCTTGTAGAACGCGGCATGTTCCTGGAACTGCCGATGGAAAGAAGCAGAGGGGATTCCGACGCCGCACCGGTGGCCAAGCGCCTTGCACTGTCGCACTGTGTCGACAAGTCGCGAATCCTCGCTTACCAGGAACGAGATCGCGGCGTCTCCTACAAGTGACGCGCGCTCCAGCAAGTCGCTCGACAACTGTGCGACGGGGTCGTCGGGGGGGACGATATGGACATTGACCTCGGCAGAGTCGCCAGGGCCTCGAGGTAGAAAGCTCGTACTCGAGCTGGCTCGGCTCGTCGACGACCCAATCCTCGCCGACCGCCTTGAGACCGCATACGGCCGCGAGACGAAAGTGCTCGCCCTGACGATCCCCGAGCGGTCGACGATCCTCGCCGCGCTCGAGGACCCGCCAGCCGAGCTCGCAGAACTCCGCGGCGTTCTCCTCCGCGAGTTGGCGTGGCTCCGCCAAGAAGGCTCGGCGTAGGAAGGGGCGCGGCCGGTCGGCTCCAGACGCCCAAGGGCCGACGGGAATCAAAGCCTTCGGACGCCAGCCGCAGAGGGAACCGCCGCGCCCCCGTTCGCATAGTGAACCGGACCGGGACGCCATACAAGCGCCGGTCGTAACGACTCGCCGCTGCCTGCCTAGAATCAGGCTATGAGGACGATTGCGACCCGGCGGATCAACCAGGCCGCCGCGAAGGTCGGCGACCAAGCGCCAATGGCTGCGACCTGCTGCAACGCCTGCCGAACCTGCGTCCAGACCAACGCGATCGCGCTCGGCCTCGCAGCCATCATTGGCGCTGGCGCCTGGACCAGCAAGCTGTTCCGGCGCTCGACACCGGCCTAGCGCGCCCGCGCCCCGCCGGTTCACGCCCGCCGACGGCCTCACAGCTCCACGCTCCTCCGGCAGAGGTCTGGAGGCAGGCCGAAGGGCTGTGACCCCCAGCGCCGCGAAGCACGCAACGAGCGAAAGATTTCTATCGCGGGCCTAGTCAGAAGCGGCGCAAACAGTGCAACAATTTTGGGCAGCGGCCCGGCGCGCTGGACAAGCCCGCGGCTCCAAGTGGGGATGGGGAACATTGGACGCAGCGGGCTTGTCGAGCGCGTCCCTGTCATGGCGGCGTTCCCCGAAACTCCCCCGGTCGCCTGGGGCGCGCTCCTGATGACCGCAAGAGGTTCGCTTAGTGCGGGGCTCGAGGAACCGCCCGCCGACCTGGAAGAGCTCTGCGCGCCCTGCGGCTCCGAGAGCAAGTGTGGTGCTAACGCGACAACCTGTGACAACGCAGAAGGGCGTACGCTCCAGGTAAGCAACCCACTCTTCCTCCGCCCTGACCGCTCTTGGCCACCGCGCCGGTCGAGCGAGAGAAGAGGCGCAATGCCCCGTTTCCAGATGGTCTTCCGTGACCGCGACATCCCCAGCCCCCGATCCGAGGTCTGGGACAACAACGACCAAGGCGAACCACACATCAACGGCACGCCGATCGTCGACGGCCAGACGTACGTCATCAGAGGCACCAAATGGCTCGTGCGAAGCGACGACATCGGCGATGCGACGAGACGGTTCGTTTGCACCCCCGTCACCGAGCAAGGCCTGTAGCCGAAGCTCTCTAAAGCGCGTTTGGGGCTGTATTCAAGGGGAATGCATGCGCTTGCCGGAGAGCAATCCGGTAGGGCTTCGCTCCCCAAGGCGTGCTATCGCCGCCGCCCACCGGTGGGGATCCGTGGGCAGCCGCTCCTCTTCTGGCGGTAGAGGGGGCAACGGGGAGCCAAGCCCCTCCCTCGAAGGCTTCTAGATAGGACCGTCAAGACGATTGACCTCGGAAAGGGGAGAACCAAACCGAGACGGCCGCACTGAGGTCGCGCGCCCCTGTTCGCATACGGAACACCCTCTGCGAGCAATTACAAGTTGCCGCAGATCTCACGAGGGTCTGCCGCATCTGTCCGAGACGTTTCTTACGATCGCGCCGATGAGCGCCCGAGCCATCTGGCTCTGGATCGCGGCGGGTTACGTGTTCGTGATCCTCACGAGCCTCTGGGCCACCGGTGTCCTGCCGCCACCCGAGCCTCCTCTGCTTGGCTAGGGCACGCTTCGTGAAACGCCGACTGACATGCGAAGAGTGCGGCTGCATCAGCCGCGGGCGCGCGAAAGGGTGGACGGCGTTCCTCGGCGAGGAAGTCCGGGAGATCGAGCCGTTGTCAGTGGGGATCTTCTGTCCGCGCTGTGCCGCGCTCGAGTTCGAGCACAGCATCGAGGAGGCCGGCGAGTACACCTGAACGTGGCGTGTGGGGCCGTGAGCCTCGCCCGACGTCAGCGATAGTTCATCACCCGAGCACCTCACGTCACCCGCTGCTGCCAAATGTGAGAGGGTCGGTCCGCTTGCCAGACGAGAACACCTACGCCGTCAGGGTGTTCAGCCGAGGCCGCGGACGACGAGTCCCGCGAGGAGGAGAAGGGGAAGCTGCGGGCCGCGGCGGACGTACTCGGCGGCATGGCCCGCGACGTCGCCGTCGGCGTCATCACCGCGCGTCTCGGCACCTAGAACACGCCTAGCCTGGCTCAGGCGAGGCCGACCCGCCAGGGGTCGACGCCGATGGCGGTCGCGCCGGCGTCGGTCAGCGCGAAAGCCCACGCCACAGCATTCGAAGTTCCTCGCGCATGATCCTCTCGGCTTCGTCGATGGCGGCATACGCCGCCTCGCGTGCGGGCTGCATCGCGCGGTGGGCCGCAATCGCCTGGTTCGAGTGTGGCGCCTGAGCCGCGATCCCGCCGTATGACCACGAATAGCCGTTGTACTCGCGGATAGCAGCGTTCGCAGTCTCGAGCTCCCCGAGGACGGTTTCGGAGCTCGCGATAGCGATCCGGGCAACGAGTGCGTGGTACTCGTCCTCGTCCAGCGCGGCCGGAGGCGGATCAGGCGTCCCCACGACCAAGATCGGATACGTGCGAGCAACCGTTACACGGTTACGCTCGAGCAGGCGTGTGGCATCGCGGTATGCATCGAGACGTGCGGCGTAATGTCGCGTCGCGCGTTCGCGGCGCTCGGTGTGTTCACGATCCGCCGCGGCCCTGCGATTGGCCGACCACTGCGCGCTGACGGCGACCGTCGCCGTGCTGACGACGGCGACGAGGGCGATCCAGTCGGACGGATCGTCACCACCACCCGGCTTGGCTGCCGCCCCAATAGACGCCGAGGGCGGTCGCGGCAAGTTCGGCGATGCGTAGGAGCATGCCCCAGGTCGTAGTTCGCGATCCGCCACGTCGGGACGCCGACCATCTTCGCCACGATGTAGGACGGGAACCGCAGGAACGCGCTCACCGCGCGGTCGGGCCAGTAGAGGGGACGTCGCCGTTGACGCTCTATCTCCGCTCGCTTCTCCTCGAGGGTCGCGAATGCGACACGCACGTTGTCGAGAACTCGCTGCGGAACGTCAGCGAACACGACTCCAATGCCCTCCTCGTGAAGGAAGGCGGTGCTCGCAAGGTTGTCGTACACGATGCGCCTCGGCATCGCACGCGGCGAAGTAACCACGAGTTGCACGCCGGCGGCACGGAGCGCTGCCTGTGTCCGTGGAATCAGCTCGAGCACCCGATCTCGGAGCGCGTTCGCGTTCGGCACCGAGGGCCCGGCCTCGAGGTACTCGGTGTAGGCGCTGTTGAAGTCGCGGAGCGCGGCCTGATGCTCGACGATCCGCCGCGGCGACTGCTCGTTTGGCACGGCGCATCGGAGCGTAGGCCTGACCCCGGACAGTAGTCATGGTGCGCGCCAGTTGCGCGCCAGTAACGCTCTGATTCGAGCGGTTTTCAGCGGCTTTGAGCGGCGATCGAGGGTTGGGCCACAACGAACGAAACCCCCGCAAATGCGAGGGTTTCGGCTTGGCTGCGAGGCAGGGGCGGCAGGACTCGAACCTGCAACCCCCGGTTTTGGAGACCGGTGCGCTACCAATTGCGCCACGCCCCTGGGCTGCGGGGCGATTGTACCGCCCTCGCCGTCTGCGACCTGAGCGAGCGAAGTACGCTCGGACGGTGCAGAGGCGCGCGATGGGAGTGCTCTTCACGCTGATCGCCGTCTCGCTTGCATTCATCGCGGTGTGGTCGGCGCTTTCGGGCGGCCGTGCATGGGTGATCGCCTTCGCCGCGGGGGCGCTCGCGCTGTGGATGGGCGACCTGGCGCGTCGCGTCTGGCCATAACGCCAGGCAAGGCCTGGCCTTCCAGGGAATGAGTGGTCCGATCGGCGGCGTATTCTGCTTGCGTGGCGGCGCGCAGCTCGGATGTTTTCGAGGGGGATACGCAGGCCCTGTGGCAGGAGTTCCGGCGGACCAACGACCGGACGCTTCGCGACCGCCTGATCCTCACGTACGCGCCGCTCGTGAAGTTCGTCGCGGGCCGTCTCGGTGCGAGCCTCCCGTCGCACGTCGACGAGCAGGACCTCGTCTCCTACGGCCTGCTCGGCCTGATCAGCGCGATCGAGCGCTACGACCCGGACCGGGAGATCAAGTTCGAGACGTACGCGATCGTGCGGATCAAGGGCGCGATCATCGACGAGCTCCGCTCGCTCGACTGGGTGCCGCGCTCGGTGCGCTCGCGTGCGCGTGAGATCGAGCGCGCGATCGTCGAGCTCGAGCGGACGCTGATGCGCGCGCCGACCGACGAGGAGATCGCCGGGAAGGTCGGGATCTCGAGCGACGAGCTCGACCGGAGCCTCTTCGAGATCTCTCGCTCGTCGATGGCTGCGCTCGACGAGCTGTGGACGCCGCAGGGCGGGGGAGACCAGGTCGCGCTGATCGACACGATCGAGGATGCGGGCGGGGCCGATCCGGAGTTCTCGCTGGAGCAAACCGAGCTGAACGAGGCGCTCGCAGAAGCAATCGCGCGGCTGCCGGAGCGGGAGAAGCTCGTCGTGACGCTCTACTACTACGAGGATCTGACGCTGCGCGAGATCGGCGAGGTGCTCGGCGTGACCGAGTCCCGGGTCTCCCAGCTGCACACCAAAGCGGTGCTGCGGCTGAAGGCGCGCCTGTCGGGCGGGCCGCGGGCCGCGGCCGAGCGGAAAACCGCCTAGCGCGGCTCCTCGACGGCGAGCGCCCAGTGCGCGGAGCCGTGCACGTCGAGCGCGACGTCGACCGTTCGCGCCTTCGCGGCGACGTCGGCGAGGACGAGCGTCTCGCCGGCACTGACTTGCGAATCGCCTTCGCTGTCCCCCGACAGCCGTACGTCGACCTGGCCGCCGAAGAGCCCGAGCGGGGAGGTGTCGACCGTCGTGAGCACGAGACGTGCGCCAGCGGGCACGGTGAAGGACTGCGGCTCCGCATCCTCGGTGCCCTCGACGCGCTCGACGGCCGTCCAGTGAGGCGCGCGGGTCACCGTCAGCGTCACCGTCGAGCCGATCGGCGCGCGGGCGCCGGGCTCCGGCGCGACGCCGAGCACGGTGCCCGGCGGGACGTCGGTCTTGGGCTCCTTCTCGACCCGCACGGTGAAGCCGGCATCCTCGAGCGCAGTCCGAGCCTCGGCGCCGTCCATGTGCTCGACACCCGGCACCGCACGGCGCGGCGGCCCTGTGGAGATCGTGACCCGAACGTGCGCCGGGCGCTTCACGCGGGTCCCCGAGGCGGGATCTGTCTCGATCGCATGCCATGCCGCGATCTCGGTCGACGGCGCGTACCGCTTGTTGGCGACGAAGCCCGTGCGCTCGAGCAGCGACTGTGCGTCGCGGCTCCCCAGCCCGGCGACGGACGGAACGTCGGTGAATGCGCTCCCGCGGCTGACGGAGACGAGGAGGGCGCCGCGCTTCGGGATGCGCTCTCCTTCAGGCGGGTCCTGCGCGACGATCACGCCGTCGGGCGCGGACTCCGAGTAGGCGCGCTGGACGACCTTGACCTTGGGCACGGGCACGCCGGCGTCCTTGGCGCGGCCGACGACCTCCGCTCGAGCCTGAGCGACCTTCGAGCCGACGGCATCCGGTGCGTTGACCCCGGGCGGGTCGCCGCCGGCGATGGCGAAGACACCCCCGCCGAGGAGCGCGGCAACGGCGACGACGACAACGGCGGCGAGCGCGAGCCGACCACGGCGGACGGAACGGTGCGAACGGACTCGCTGCACCATCGTTGCGGGCTCGTGCAAGACGCGCGTCACGAGCGTCGGAACCGGCTTGGCGGTCTCGCGGAAGACGCGAGTGACAAGGGTCGAGAGCTGGGTTCCGATCGCGGCGGTGGGCGTCTCGTCGGCCAGGAGCATGGTCTCGCGCGCGCCGAGCTCGACCGCGACCTCGGTCGCCGTGCCGCGTGCGCCGGGATCACGCGCGAGGAGGCGGTCGACGAGCGCAGCTGCCGCGGGCGGAGCGTCCGGCGCGAGCGAGGCGAGCGGCGGAGCCGGCTCGTGCGCGCGGCGAAGACCCGTTGCGAGTCGGTCCTCGCCCTGGAAGGGCAACCGGCCGCTGAGGAGCTGGAAGAGGATGCAGCCGAGCGCGTAGAGGTCGGTCGCCGGGCCTGTAGCCTCACCGGCAGCCTGCTCGGGCGCCCAGTACTCCGGCGTTCCGGCGAGCACGCCCGACACCGGCGCGGTGGTCGAGCTACGGACGAGGCGCGCGAGGCCGAAGTCCGTCACGACGACCCGGCCCGTGCCGTTCTCGACGAGGACGTTGGACGGTGTCAGGTCGCGATGGACGACGCCACGGGCATGCGCGTGCGCGAGGCCCGCGGCGACCGGGGCGCAGTAGCGCCGCGCCTCGTCCCACCCGAGCGCTCGGCCAGCCGCGATCTCGTGGAGGCCGCGTCCGTGCACGAGCTCGAGCACGAGCACGGTCTGCTTCTTGTCCTCGAGCACGTCGTAGAGGCGGATGACGTTCGGGTGCTCGAGCCGCGCGAGCGCGGAGGCCTCGCGGTCGAACCGCTCGCGCAGGTCGGGGTCCTCGGCGACCCAGCTGTGCAGCACCTTCAGCGCGACGTCGCGCCCGAGCCGCTCGTCCCGCGCGCGCCAGACGACGCCCATGCCGCCGCGGCCGAGCTGCTCGTGCAGTCGATATCGGTGGGCGACGATCGGCACGGCTTTGTCCACGGTGTACCCCCGCGCAGCGGCAGCGCACCCCTGGCGGGAACGCTAGTCCCGTCTCGTTCGGAGAATGTCAAGGGCCTCCTCCACCGCGTCTGCCGACTCTGCTGATGGATCGCGGCGCGCTGACTACGATTGACGCCGCACCTACGGATCCAGGAGGAACCGCGCACATGGCACCGATCGAGCCCGGGAAGATCCGCAACGTCGCCGTCGTCGGCCACCGCGGGACGGGCAAGACATCCCTCGTCGAGGCGCTGCTGTACCAGACGGGCGAAGTCAACCGGCTGGGATCGATCGAGGCCGGCACGACCGTCTCAGACTCGGACGAGGACGAACAGAAGCGTCAGCTCTCGATCTCGCTCTCGCTCACCCACACGAGCTGGCAGGGCCGGAAGCTCAACCTCGTCGACTGCCCGGGCGACCCGTCGTTCCAGGGCGAGGCGCGCTGCGCGCTCCGTGTCGTGGAGGGAGCGCTCGTCGTCGTCTCCGGCGTGATGGGCTTCGAGGTCGGGACAGCGCGTATGAAGAAGCTCGCCGAGGACCTCGGCCTTGCGCGCGTCCTCGTCGTGAACATGCTCGACCGGGAGCGGGCCGACTTCTTCCGCACGCTCGGCCAGATCCAGGAGCAGTTCTCCTCGAGGTGCGTCGCCGTGCACATCCCGATCGGCGCGGAGCACGAGCTCGAGGGCATCGTCGACGTGCTCCACATGTGCGCGTACATGTCTCCGGGCGGGGAGCAAGAGTCGGACCCCGTCGCGATTCCAGACTCGTTGACAGAGCTTGCGCAGGAGTACCGCGAGAAGCTCCTCGACGAGGTGGTGCAGATCGACGAGAGCCTGATGGAGCGTTACCTCGAAGGCGAGGAGCTCGATCCGCACGAGGTCGCGGCGGCGCTCAAACAGGGTGTGACGCGCGGCGAGCTCTTCCCGGTCGGCTGCGCGGTCGCGACGAAGAACCTCGGGACGCATGCGCTCCTCGACCTCCTCGTCGAGGGCGTGCCGTCCCCCGCGCGCGCCGAGCCGCGGTTCGCGGTCGACGGCGCGTCGACCGCTGCGTTCGTGTTCAAGACCATCGCCGACCCGTTCGCCGGGAAGATCAACCTCTTCCGCGTGCTGAAGGGGCAGGTCACGACGGAGACGACGCTGATCGACCATCGCGAGCATGCCAAGGAGCGCATGGGGTCCCTGCTCGCGCTCCAGGGCAAGACCAGCACACCGGCGAAAGACTTCGGCGAGGGCGACCTCGGCGCCGCGGCGAAGCTCAAGGACGTCCAGACCGGCGACCTCCTGACCGACGTCGAGGTAGGGGTGGAGCCGCCGCCGTTCGGGTTCCCCGAGCCGGTCATGAGCTTCGCGGTGACGCCGAAGATCAAGGGCGAGGAGGAGAAGGTCGCCACCGCGATCAAGCGCCTTGCGGAGGAGGACCCGACGCTCCGGCTGCGGCGCGACCCCCAGACCGGCGAGGAGATCCTCGCCGGGATGAGCCAGATGCACGTCGAGGTCGCGCTCGAGCGGGCGAAGCGGCGCTTCGGCGTCGACGTGGACCTCCACCAGCCCCGCGTGCCGTACCTCGAGACGATCCGCAAGGAGTCGCGGGCGCGGCACCGCTACAAGAAGCAGACCGGCGGCCGCGGTCAGTTCGGCGACTGTGAGATCGTGCTCGAGCCGATCGACGGGCACGAGGGCTACGAGTTCGTCGACAAGATCGTCGGCGGCGTGATCCCGCAAAGCTTCCGCCCTGCGGTCGACAAGGGCATCCAGGAGGCGATGCAGCACGGCGAGCTCGCCGGCGCGCCGGTGCAGGGCGTCCGCGTCCGGCTCGTCGACGGGCAATACCACAACGTCGACTCCTCGGAGATGGCGTTCAAGATCGCCGGCTCGATGGCGTTCAAGGAGGCCTACGCCAAGGCCGACCCGGTGCTGCTCGAGCCGATCATGGAACTCGAGGTGACGGTTCCCGACGAGGCGGTCGGCGCGGTCAACGGCGACCTCAACTCGCGTCGCGGCCGGCTCAACGGAATGGAGCCGGCCGGCGGGATGACGACGATCCGCGCCGAGGTGCCGATGGCGGAGATCCTCACGTACTCGCAGTCGCTGACGTCGATGACGGGCGGCCGAGGCGACTACGCGGTGCACCTCCTCCGCTACGAGCAGGTGCCGGCGCACGTCGCACAGAAGATCGTGGACGAGACGCGAAAGGGGCGGGAAGAGGCGAACGCGTAGCCGCTCGCGCCGGATTCTCCACACCCTGTGGAAAATCGGCGTCGCGGTTATAGTGGCCGTTCCATGCGGGTCACCAAGGCCAACGTCACGCGGATCTGCGCGGTCTGTGAGCGGACGCTCCTGATGGGAGAGCACACGCTCCGCTTCTCCCCGGACGGGGCGGAGTTCGTCGACGTCTGCCCGCTCTGCAGTGAGGTCGCGCTCGATCACGGTTGGGTCCGCGAGGGCCATGCCGTCTCGCCGGCCCTCCAGCAGCAGTCACGGAAGCGCCGGCAGAAGACGCTCTGGCAGACGCTCCTCGGGGCGCGCGACGAGGAGACGGAGCCGGTCGTCTCCGAGCCGGTCCTCCGGCGCCTGTCGGACGACGAGCTCGCGCTCGTAGAGGCCTCCGACCTGTTCAACCAGTCGACGTTCCGACGGACGGTCGCGGGCGTCGCGCGGAGCCTCGGTCAGCCGAAGGTCTCGATCGTGCCGCTCGCGGGTGTCAACGCGGAGACGGTGCTGACCTTCGCCTGGGACATCACGTGGTATCAGTACCGCGTCACGCCCGAGGCGGCCCAGCCCGTGCGGATCGCCGATCGCGGCCACGACATGGCAGAGGTCGAGGACACGTACGCGCACTGGAATGCGCGCTTCGACGAAACCGACCGGCTCGTGCCCGATCTCGCGACCGTCTGAGCGGTGCCGGCCTGCGGCCGGCACCTAGAATCAGGGGATGGCGACAACGACCGCCCATACCCCTGCCGGCGAGCTGCTGAGCGGGCTCGGGGTCGACCTGACCCGTGTCTCGGAGGGCGACCTCGTCGTCCGGACACCGATCACGGGCGAGGAGATCGCGCGCGTCGCGCGGACGGACGCGGCCGCAGCTGACGCGGCCGTCGCTCGCGCCGTCGCCGCCTTCGAGTCGTGGCGCGAGGTGCCGGCACCCAGTCGCGGCGAGCTCGTGCGGCTGCTCGGCGAGGAGCTGCGCCGCGAGAAGGAGGCGCTCGGCGCCCTCGTCACGCTCGAGGTCGGGAAGATCGCGCAGGAGGGCCTCGGCGAGGTCCAGGAGATGATCGACATCTGCGACTTCGCGGTCGGTCTCTCGCGGCAGCTCTACGGCCGCTCGATCGCCTCGGAGCGGCCGGGGCACCGTCTGACCGAGACGTGGCATCCGCTCGGCCCGGTCGGGGTGATCAGCGCGTTCAACTTCCCGGTCGCGGTGTGGAGCTGGAACGCCGCGCTCGCGCTCGTGTGCGGCGATCCCGTCGTGTGGAAGCCCTCGGAGCGGACGCCCCTCACGGCGATCGCGACCACGTCGCTGCTCGCCCGGGCGGCCGAGCGGCACGGCGACGTGCCCGACGGGCTCTTCGAGCTCGTCGTCGGCGGCGCCGACCGCGCTGTCCAGCTGGCCGAGGACCCGCGCATCGCGCTCGTCTCGGCGACCGGCTCGACCACGATGGGCAAGGCGATCGCCCCGGCCATCGCGGCCCGCCTCGGCCGCTCGCTGCTCGAGCTCGGCGGGAACAACGCCGCGGTCGTCGCTCCGAGCGCCGATCTCGACCTCGTCGTGCGCGCGGTCCTCTTCTCCGCCGTCGGCACGGCCGGCCAGCGGTGCACGAGCCTCCGCCGCCTGATCGTCCACTCGTCGGTCGCAGACGATCTGCTCGAACGACTGGCGAAGGCGTACCGCAGCGTCCCGATCGGCGATCCGCGGGAGCCGGACACGCTCGTTGGCCCGCTCGTCACCGGCGAGGCGTTCGGACGGATGGAGGCTGCGATCGGCGAGGCGGTTGCCCAGGGCGGCGACGTCGTCGTCGGCGGCGGTCGCGCGCTGGCCGATCGCTGGCCCGACGCCTGGTACGCCGAGCCCGCGATCGTCCGCATGCCTGAGCAGAGCGACGTCGTCAGGCAGGAGACCTTCGCGCCGATCCTCTACGTCCTCGCCTACGACGACTTCGACGAGGCGATCGCGCTCCAGAACGGAGTCCCCCAGGGGCTCGCGTCGTCGATCTTCACGAGCGACCTGCGCGAGGCTGAGCAATTCCTCGCCGCGACCGGCTCCGATTGCGGGATCGCCAACGTGAACATCGGGCCGAGCGGCGCCGAGATCGGCGGCGCGTTCGGCGGCGAGAAGGAGACCGGCGGCGGCCGCGAGTCGGGGTCCGACGCGTGGCGCGCGTACATGCGCCGCCAGACCGCAACCGTGAACTTCACGAACGACCTGCCGCTCGCGCAGGGCATCCGCTTCGACGTCGACGTCGACGCCTGACGGAGCCGCGCGATCTCCCACAAGCTCGTCTGGTTCGTGCCGCCGTCGCATCTCGACGCCACACTCGACGCGGTCTTCGCGGCCGGGGCCGGCTGGATCGGCGAGTACTCCCGCTGCTCGTGGTCGACGCTCGGTCGCGGGACTTTCCGCGGTGGCGAGGGCACGGAGCCGGCCGTCGGCGAGCCGGGCAGGGACGAGACGGTCGCCGAGTACCGCGTCGAAACCGTCGTGGCCGACGAGAAGCTCGAATCGGTCGTCGAGGCGCTCCGTCGCGCGCACCCGTACGAGGAGCCCGCGTACGACGTCTACCCGCGCGCCGACGCGTGAGCGGGACAACGCTAGTTGCAGACCGCAACTTGCGCCGGCGGGTGGCCGCGGAGTGAAGGCGCGCCTGTGGACCGACGGCGGGGCACGCGGCAACCCCGGGCCGGCCGCCTACGCGTTCGTGCTCGAGGCGGACGACGGCACGGTCCTCGACGCGCAGGGCGTCGCGATCGGAGTCGCGACGAACAACGTCGCCGAGTACTCCGCGCTCGTCGCCGGTCTCGGGGAAGCTCTGGCGCGGGGAGTCGACGACCTCGAGGTGCACTCCGACTCCGAGCTGATGGTCAAGCAGATGCGCGGCGAGTACCGGGTGAAGAACCGCGACCTCCAGACGCTCTTCCTCGATGCGTCGCGGCTCGCGCGCGAGGTCGGCAGCGTGACGTATACGCACGTCCGCCGGGAGCACAACGAGCTCGCCGACCGCCTCGTCAACGAGGCGCTGGACGACGCGCAGGACCTCTAGCTCAGCCCCTCCGCACTCCGTGGATAAGCACGTACGGGCGGCTCATCAAGAGCCCGCCCTCCGTCTCCTCCTCTCGGAAGAGCTCGAGCAGCTCCTCCTCGAGCGACTCCGCACGGGCGGGCTCCAGCACTTCGAGGAGCGTCTTGATCGGCCCGAAGGCCCCCGACATCTCCGTCCAGAGCTCGTCGGCGCTCTCCGCTTGCCACGGCGTGTCCTTGGCTGTGATCGTCAGCTCGAAATCGTCGCCGAGGAGCGACTCGGCATAGCCGGGCTCGCCCCACGACCCCGCGACGCCTGCATCCGGAGGCGGCGGCGGGGCGTAGGAGCCGATGATCCGGAAGAACTCGTCGACCTCCTCGCCGGACGTCCACGCGGTCATCGCCAGCTCTCCGCCCGGCCTGCAGACGCGCGCGAGTTGCGCCGCGACCGCGCGGTGGTCGGGCGCGAAGATCGCGCCCACCGACGACGTCACGATGTCGAAGTCGCAGCTCCGTACGGCAGCGCCTCGGCATCGCCGACCTCGAAGGTGACCTTCACGTTGCGCTCGGCCGCCTGTCTACGAGCAGTCTCGACCAGCACGGGCGAGAGGTCGGCCCCGACGACCTCCGCGCCGGTCGCGGCCGCCGCGAGCGCGAGCTCACCGGTGCCGCAGCCGACATCGAGCCACCGCTTCCCCGGGGCGCCGGCGACCGCGTCGACGATCGCTTGGTGCATCTCCGCAAGGGTCACCGCGATGCGCTCGAACGGTGCCGACCCCCACATCGCCGCGTGCCGCTGCTTCAGCTCCTCGAATGCCATGCATGCCCTCCCGGGTTGCGGTCCGGCTCGGACCCTAGCCTCGCCCGTCGCTGAGATAGAGGTGCCAGAGGAGCCGCGCGGCCGTTGCGCGGTGCGGCCGCCAGGCCTCGCCGATCGTCTCCAGCTCCTCGGGCGTCGGGCGGACGTCGAGCCTCTTCGCGCGCCTCGCCCCCTCCTGCAACGCGATGTCGCCGGTCGGCCACGTGTCGGGGCGACGCAGGGCGGAGAGGAGATAGACCTCGGCTGTCCACGGGCCGATCCCGGGCAGCGCGACAAGGGCGGTGCGGACGCCGACGTCGTCCAGCTCGGCCAGCGCGTCGAGATCGAGCGTCCCGCCCTCGATCGCAGTAGCGAGCGCGCGGGCGTAGCGGTTCTTCTGGCGGCTGAACCCGTCGGCGCGCAGCTCCTCGTCCGACGAGTCGAGGACGCCCTGGGGCGTGAGCCCGCCGAGCCGGAGAACGAGGCGGTCGTAGGCGGCCTTCGCGGAGGCGAGCGACACCTGCTGCTCGAGGATCAGCAGGACCAGAGTCGGGAAGCCAGGCTCGCGGGCCCAGAACTCCGGGACACTGTGCCGCTCGACGATCGCGGCGAGGTCGGCGTCGACCTCGCACAGCCCGGCGACCGCGGTCGCGAAGGAGCGTTCGTCGAGCACCCCTTCACGCTAGTCGCGCGGCTCGCTATGGTCTCAGGCATGCGTAGCGAGCGCGCACCTCTGTCGCAGGCCCCCCCGGGCCTGATCGCGCTTGCCCTTCTCCTCCTTCCCCGCTAGGGGAAGCGAGCGACGCACATACACGAGCCGTGCTCCCCGCACACAGCGGGAGTCGTATGCCCTGACCGAGGAGAAGCCTCATGCCGATGCCCTTCCGCCGCTACCGCCCCTACGACGTCGTCTCCCTGCCAGAACGCACCTGGCCTGACGTCGTCCTCGATCACGCGCCGGTCTGGTGCTCGACCGACCTGCGCGACGGGAACCAGGCGCTCGTCAATCCGATGGACCCCGCGCGGAAGCGCCGCTTCTTCGACCTGCTCGTCCGCCTCGGCGTCAACGAGATCGAAGTCGGCTTCCCCAGCGCCTCGATGACGGACTTCGAGTTCTGCCGCGCGCTCGTCGAGGATGACCTGATCCCCGGCGAGACGACGATCGCGGTCCTCACTCAGGCCCGGCCCGAGTTGATCGAGCGCACGTTCGAGGCGATCGAAGGCGCGTCGCGCGCGATCGTCCACCTTTACAACTCGACCTCGGCGACGCAACGGCGAGTCGTGTTCCGGCTGGATCGCGACGGGATCACGGAGCTCGCCGTCCGCGCAGCGGCTCTCTGCAAGCGGCTTGCGGCCGAGACCGACACCGAGATCGTCTTCCAGTACTCGCCGGAAAGCTTCCACCACACGGAGCTCGAGTACGCGCTCGAGATCTGCGAGGCCGTCGCCGCGGAGTGGGGGCCGACGCCGGACGAGAAGATGATCGTGAACCTCCCGACGACCGTCGAGGCGTTCCCACCGAACGTCTACGCCGACCGCATGGAGTGGTTCGGCCGCCACTTCTCGCTCCGCGGCTCGGCGATCCTCTCGGTCCATCCGCACAACGACCGTGGCACCGCTGTTGCGACCGCCGAGCTGGGCTTGATGGCGGGGGCGGAGCGAGTGGAGGGCTGCCTGTTCGGCAACGGCGAGCGCACCGGCAACGTCGACCTGATCACCCTCGCGCTGAACCTCTTCAGCCAGGGGGTCGACCCGGGCCTCGACCTGTCGGAGCTGGACGACGCACGGCGGATCGTCGAGGAGTGCAACGAGCTCCGCATCCATCCGCGCCACCCGTACGTCGGGGAGCTGGTCTATACCGCGTTCTCGGGCTCTCACCAGGACGCGATCAAGAAGGGGATGGACGCCCAGGAGCGCTCCGGCTCCGACGTGTGGGACGTCCCGTACCTCCACATCGACCCGAAGGACGTCGGTCGCGACTACGAGGCGATCATCCGCGTCAACTCGCAGTCGGGGAAGGGCGGCGTCGCGTACCTCATGCAGGCGGAGCACCACCTCGATCTACCGCGTGGGCTCCAGATCGACTTCGCCCAAAAAGTGCAGGCGATCACCGACGCGCGCGGCGGCGAGCTCGGCACAGGCGAGCTGCTCGACGCCTTCACCGAGCACTATCTCGGCGTCGACACTCCGTACGCGCTCGTCTCGTACACGCACGAGAGCGGCGAGAGCCTCGACCGGCTCCTCGCCCGCATGGTCGTCGACGGCGAGGAGGTCGAGCTCGAGGGCGAAGGCAACGGGCCGATCGCCGCGCTCGTCCACGCGATCGAGGAGCGCTTCGCGCTCGCGGTCGACGTGCGCGAGTACCACGAGCACGCGATGTCGAAAGGCGAGGACGCAACCGCCGCCGCGTACGTCGAGGCGGACGTCGACGAGGAGGCGTTCTGGGGGGTCGGCATCCACCCGTCGATCGTCACCGCGTCGCTGCGCGCAGTGATCAACGCGGTCAACCGGGCGCACGCGTTCCGGAGCGCGAGGGAGGAGGCTGCCGCAGCGTTCGACTGAGCGTCCCGGTCTCCGGCCGTTCCGAACGCCCGTCGCTACACTGGGCGACTCACGCGGATGTAGCTCAGTTGGCTAGAGCGTCTGCTTGCCATGCAGAAGGTCGAGGGTTCGAGTCCCTTCATCCGCTTCACAGAAAGCCCCGGAAACGGGGCTTTCTGTTGGCAGAAGCGGACGCAGAGAGCTGGTCTGCAACCGGGACTGCAACCGGGCACGGCCGGAGGTATCACCGCTCGGCAAACCGCGGCGATCCCGACGGCTGGCGCTAACAGACGCCGACCGGCCGGGCGGATCGGAGTGATTGCCGCTTGTCGCGGCAAGAGCCGCTACTTCTGCGCGGTCGACCAGGCAAGGCAGCAGTCGTCCCAGCGCCGGTTCCGCGTCACGTTGTGCTGCTCAGTCCCATCGGCGTTCATGACGAAGATCTCCCAGTTGTCGGGCGCATAGAAGCCGGGGCCATTGCCAAGCGCTCTCGAATAGGCGATCTTCTTCCCGTCGGGCGACCAGAGAGGCCCTGCGCCAAAGCCGAGGCCACTACGGCCCTCGCCCCCGAGCGCGAGCCGTCGCTGGCCGCTGCCATCGACGTTCGTGACGTAGATCTCATGGATCGATCCGACACGCCGATCGAAGGCGATCGTCCGCCCGTCGGGCGACCAGTTGGGAACGCGATCGTGCGCCGCACCGCTCGTCAACCTGCGCTGGCCGCTCCCATCGGCGTTCATGAGCCAGATGTCGGAGCCGCGCACGAAGGCGATCCTGCGCCCGTCGGGCGACCAGGCGGGATCATTCTCGTAGGCGGGGCTGCGAGTGAGGTTCCGGGCCGGGCCGCCCTCGCCGTCGACGACGTAGATGTCGTAGTTGAAGCCGTCAAGGGTGGCGCGGCGGACGAAGGCGATCGTCCTCCCGTCTGGCGACCACCGCGGATCGGTGCCGTGGCGCACCAGTCTTCGCTGCTCACTTCCGTCGGCGTTCATCACGAAGATGTCCCAGTCGCGTTGCTCGTTGTCGGCGCGCCCGAAGGCGATCCGCTGCCCGTCCGGCGACCAGGCAGGATGGTTGCCTATCGTCAATCTCTGCTGACCGCTCCCATCGGCGTTCACCACGGTGAGGCCCGGCCCACTCCTTGTCTGAAATACGATCCTTCGACCGTCGGGCGACCAGGAGGGGGTGGCGTGGCCCGCCGTCTCGACCACTCTCCGCTTCCCGCTTCCATCGGGGTTCACGACGTAGAGCCCGCCGCTCCCCTGACCCCCGGCCGCGCTCTGCGTGAAGGCGATCTTCGAGTTCGCCGCTCCGGCCAGACCACCCGATCGTGCGGCCAGCGCAGGGGAAGCGGTGTCCGCTTCTGCCGCACGGTCGACAGCGGAAGACACGGCGACGACGACCAGCGCCACAAGCGCCGCGGAAGCCGCGTAGATGCGACGGCGGCGGCGTGCGCGCTGGCGCGCCTCTTCGATCAGTGCCTCGACCAGGGCCTCGATCTCCTCGCGATCGACCGGATCGCTCGGACGGGGCGGGCGAGGCGGAGCGGTAACGGTCACAGCTGCCTCCCTGTCTCAGTTGCGCTAGTGTTACTAGCATCATGCTGAATGTCAAGGTAGACAGGCGAGATCCGACGGATCTCTACGAACAGGTCGCGGGTGAGATCCGACGCGCGATCGCCGACGGAGAGGCAAAGCCGGGAGAGCGACTCCCGCCGGCCAAGGATCTGGCCGCCGTGCTCGGGGTCAACACCAACACCGTGCTGCGCTCGCTCCGCGTGCTCCGCGACGAGGGACTGCTCGAGTTCCGACGCGGGCGTGGCACCTTGGTCGCAGGGACGCCCGAACGTGGCGCCGTCGTCCAGCGCGCAAGGGAGCTCGTCGACTTCGCCCGCAGCCAGGGCTACCGCCTCGACGAGCTCGTCGAGATCATCGAAGACGTCGGCTGACAACGCCCGCCGCGCCTGGCATTGGAGAGGAACCGTGCAGCCAGGCGCCTATGCGGGCCGGTCGACGTGCTCGTGCCGCCTCAGCACGGCGAGTGGCTCGCGCAACAGGTGCCGAACGCCGAGGTCGTCATCGATGAGCAGGGCGGCCACTTCTCCGCCCCCGACCTCGTCACGGAACGATTTCGCTGGCTCGTCCAGCCGGTCTGACGCCCTTTACGCAGCGTCACTCAAGATGACCGAGGCTGCTCCCTGGGCTCACGACTGGCGTGGGCCAGTGTTCCGGAATGACCCCTGAGCCGCCTCGGAATGAGACGGGTTGACCAGTCGCTCAGCCTGCGTAGGCTCGGGCTAGGCGTCAACTCGCTCGGCTTTCAGTCGTTCGTAGCTGAGCTTCGGCCGGTTGTAGATCAGTTCGTCGCGGGCGTTGTGGAGAGCTTCCCAAATGCTCGCCGCCCAGGCGATCTCCGTCTCGTAGGGCGAGAAGCGGACGCCGCGTTCGTTTTCGTAGGCGTGCAGGAAGGCTTCGGAGCTTTCGAGCGGCGCGAGCGTCGTCGTGCCGTGGCTCGCAAAGATCCCAGCGGCGCTTCCGGCGATCGCCGCTTCGGGCAACCAGGCGAGGCTATCCCAGTACCCGCAATGCGCCGAACAACAGCCCCGCGGCAGCGAGCCTACGCGGATCGAGCGCGAACCCGCAGCCTGCATACATTAATTTTCAGGCTTGAACCCGACTCGTTCGTGGCAGGGTTGCTCGCTTGCGCGGGTGCCGTTGCCGGGGCTGGGCGGCGAGGCAGGATCAGGTTGGGCCGCCTTCGAATCACGTATGGGCCCTGAGGCTGTACATGCTGGAAGTACTGCAAACCCCGTATTCATGCGGGGTTGGCCCATGAATACAGAGATTCGCCGACCCCGAGCGCGTGTACGAGCATGACCGGCCCGGCCCCGCGTAACCACGGATGATGCAAATCTCGGGTGCGGCTTAGTACCCAGTCCTTCGACGACCCGCCCGCAAGTAATTGAAGTATCGACTGCGGTTCGCGGTGAGCTGTGGTGCCTCCGCGCGGACCGTGCTAGTCCGGAGGTTGTTGCCCCGGCGGCTTCCGTGGGGGCGGAACGCCAACGTCGACTTGCGTCCGCGGCGGCCCGGCGAAGCTATCGAGCGCACTGCGAGCCGCCTCCCCCGCAAGGGCGAAGTTCTTTCGTGCCACCGCGTACAACGCGTCGCCAGCCTTGTGGAAGCCCGATCCCACAGTCGTTGCCCCAGCGGTGTCGAACGCGCTGCCCGCAACGTGGTGCCCAGCACCCATTCCAGCCACGGCAGCCGCAGTGGTCAGGGTGGCACCGGCAAGCAGCTCGTAGCCGACCGTCTCAATACCTAACCCAACGGCGCCGGCAACATGCCTGACGACCCCCTGCTGTTTGTCGGGTGCTGGGTCGCTCATCGGGATACACGTTACAACTACTCCACGTCGAGACGAGGGTCACCGGGCCGTCATTGACGAGGGCGACCTCCAGCGTCCCGACTCCCCACTCTCGTGTGGCCCTATGCCGGGGGACGCTCGGATCGAGGCGGACCAGCCCAACAGCCCTGAATCCCTGGCCATCCGTTCAGCACCCGCCCCAGGGGACGGGTGCGATATTCGCCTCCTGCGGCGGACTCGAATTGGCGAGGGGAGAGCCGTGGGGGCGCATCCCCGCGCCCGCCGCCCTCACCCCGTCTCGTGAAAGGCAAAGATCGTCGACGGGCGTCCGTAGACGGGGAGGCTCAGGCCGAGTCGAAGGACGGCTCGTTTGCTGTGTCGTCCCCGGTGGGGCTCGCTACACGTCATTGTCTCCTCCTCGGGAGGAGGAAGCATCCTCAGTCCGCTCGGGATCGTGGCGGCGGTGGAACCGGCTTTCTCCGGATGTGGCGCGCTCCGCTTGCTTCTGTGCCTTCTTGTCGGCGCGCTGAGTCTTCTGCTCGGCCACCTTGACCTTCGCGTCGGTGTAGGACTGCCCGACCAGCAGCTTTCCCCCCGTCCAGCCGAAGACGAGGACGACGAGCACGAGCGCCAGGAGGATGTTCCAGGCGGTAGTGATCAGTTGCTGGGCGGTGGAGTAGTCGACGGCGGTGCTCGTTGCGACGTCGCAACAGGTGTCGAGCGCGAGCGCGTTCGTCGCCTGTGTGATGCCGACTGCGCCGGGCGTGAACGATACGACGTTGGCGAGCGAACCCGACCCGGTCACCCACATGATCGACTCGAACGTGACCGGGATCGCGAAAGCCGCCAGGAAGATCCCGATCACTGCGAGCTTGCAGAGCCATGAGAGGAGCTCGGGCAGGAACGCACGGGTCAGGTACTCCCTTGGGCGGGAAAGGATCGCGCCGCCCTGCTTGGCTTTCTCCCAGAGCTTCTTCAGCTGCGTCCAGAAGATGCGGCCGAGGATCACGATCAGGAAGACGGCGCCCGCCGCGATCAGGATCGATGCGCCGGGGTGCTCCGAGAGGTTGCCGAGGTTCTCGTTGAACGAGCCGGGGACGGACAGGAACAGGTAGAGGTAAACGAGCGTGCCGGCGATCGTGAAGAAGATCTTCTGCACGAGATAGGCGGCGATCGCGCCCGCGAACGTGCAGGCCGGGATGATCGCGGTGAACATCATGAGCGTCACGAACGTGCCGATGTTCGCGGGCAGGAAGTTGTTCATCGCGACTCCCACCGCGTACGCGGTCAGGATCGGCCAGAGCAAGACCTGGCCCTCGCCCGGATAGGCGGCACGCAGGATCCCGTAGTAGGAGAGTCCTGCGAACAGCGTCTGGCCGCTCTGCAAGATCAGCGCCGCGACGATGTAGCCCGCCGGGACATCCTTGATCTGATCCCACAGGTCGGACAGCCACCCGCTTACATCAACACCCAGCAGCTGCAGGACGACGACGACAAGCGCGATAACCACGAGCCAGGCGACGACCTTGACCAGGCGCCTCCCGCGGGACGGGTCGTGGAACGGATGCGCAGGCGACGGCTGAGCAGCGGCGGTGGCGGCGGTCTCGCTCATCGAGGCGCCAATCGATGCCGCTCAAATGGCTGGCACACACAGCCGCGCGCGAATACATCCTGCCCTCGGTCTCGCATGTCCATCCGGTCGTCCATCGTGTCCTTGCCGATCCTCGTCGTCGGCCCACGGCAACATGTCCAACCACACGAACGGTCGCCCCGGCACGGAACGTTGTCGCGGCGAGATTCAACCAGGCCGAGCGAGGTGGGGTAGGCCTTGCAGGGCTTCGGGTCGTCGGCTCGAAGCAGACCCACCGTGGACAACGACCATTTAATCACCCCGGACGAGCGCCTCCGGGTCGCGCCGACGCTCCCTAGATCTTGATGGCCACTCCGGATCACACGACAGTCGGCGCGGCGCCAATGCGAGCGTTGCTCCTGCCGATGCGAACGGTGCTGCTGGTCGCTGCGACAGCAGGCGTGCTGGCGGCGTTCTGGGCGATCGGCGACACATTCCTGATCGTGTTCATCGGGATCTTCCTCGCTCTCGTGTTCGAGTACCCCGTGCGGTTCGTGATGAGGAAGACACGCATGTCGCGCGGGCTGGCGGCGGCGATCACAGTGATCGGGACAGCCCTCGCCGTGCTTGTGATCGGGCTGCTGTTCCTGGTTCCGCTGGTCGGCGCGGTACGGGACTTCCTGCAAGATCTGCCGCAGACCGTCGAACAACTGCGCGAATCGGACGAGCTCTCCGGGTGGCTCGGCAACAGCGGCGCCGCCGAGAACGTCCAGTCTGGGGCCGAGAAAGTCTCGTCGGGCGTACCTGATGCGATCTCGGCCGTGCTCGGCATCGCAGGTGGCTTCTTCTCCGCGTTCCTGGTGACCTTCACGATCATCTTCATCTGTCTGTTCCTGCTGAGCGACATCGTCAAGCTGAAGCAGGCGTTGGGGAGCGTGCTGATGCCGGGCGAGGCGGAGCGCTGGCTGAACGTGTGGGAGCGTGTAACGACCTCGATCTCGCGCTGGGCGATCGGCGTCGTCGTCATCGCCACGATCGCCGGCACGACCCAGGGGCTCACCGCCTGGCTGCTCGGGTCGAGCTACGCCCTCGGATTGGCCGTCATCGCGGGGCTACTCGACATGATCCCGAACATCGGCGCGACCATCGCCGGGTTCATCCTCGTCCCGGCGCTCTGGGCCGAGGAAGGGATCACCGCGGCGATCATCATGCTCGCCGTCCTGCTCGTCTACCAGCAGATCGAGAACAACATACTCACACCGAAGATCCAGGGTGCAGCAGTCAACCTCTCCGGGTTCTTCATCATCATTGCCGTCACACTCTTTGGCGCGCTCCTGGGTGTCCTCGGCGCGCTCACCGCGGTCCCTCTGGCCGCGACGATCCAGATCTTCGTCCAGGAGCTGACGAAGGCACGCCGGGAACAGGTCGCGGAGGCGAAAGAGGCGCTGGAGGCAGCGGAGGTGCAGGCCCCCGGTCTGCTGCCGACGTGATCGCACCGGTCATCGGCCTACCGTCGGCGTGCTCCTCAATGGGTTCTTCGCCGCGCTGTTCGGCACGACCGGAATCGTCCAATCCGATTGACAGGTGGCTGAATTCGACGCGCGATGCTGTCGTATGGGAGAGCAGGGGCGGGTGATGGCTAAGACCGTCGAGTGGGTATGGGCGAGGTCGTCGACCGAGCGGTGCTCGAGTCGAAGTTGGCCGGCGCGAGACGCCTGAATGGCTTCGGGCGACGTCGAACAGCGTTCCGGCCTCGCTGAGGCAGCGGGGCGCGCCGCGTTCTTCCCCGCTCGGGCGGCTGCGCGTGCGTGGCGTGAGCAACTCGAGGCGGCTGTGGACGAGATGCTCTCGGCTCCCGAAATCGCGCGTGTCATCGATCGGGCATTGGCTGGCCCGCTGCCGGAGGAGATCGCGCGCTCGGTCGTCCGCCACCGCCGCGCGACCGGTGCGAGAAGTCGACGGCTTGGCGGCGCTGGACTGCCTGCGAGCAGTTGCCGCCTTCGGCTTCTCGAGCGAGTCGAGACGCTTCTCGAGCGCCGCCACACGACGGTCAAGCGGATCGATCGCCCGCAACCTGCTGGCGAAATCACGGAGGCGCTGCTCGATCCCGTCCACCATCCGACGCGGTCGCTCGACAATCCGGCGGAGCGCGTTCTCGCCGACGTCCGCTAGCTGCGCGATCACGTCCCTGTCGTCCGTGCCCTTCTTCGGGGCCACGACCTGACGATAGCGCCTCCCGGAACTCATCTCGACGTGGTGCCCGAAGCGGCGGATGCCTAGAGTCTCCATGTTCGTCCCGACCGGGAGACCCGTCAGCGGGAGAGGGCGGCGCGATCCTGCCACTGCGCCTCGCATTCATCCTCGGCCCGGATCAGCCACACTTCCGAGATGGCCACTGGTGGCCTCAACGTCGGCGGCGACGTCGAGCAGGCTCTGGAGAACGTCGGCGTCCCGAGCTACGTCCTCGACGCGACGGGAATCGTCCGGTGGCTCAACCCGGCAGCCGAGCGGCTCGTCGGCGACGTTCGCGGCCGCCACTTAACCTCCGTCGTAGCACCCGAGGACAAGCCCGGCGCCCGCGAGCGGTTCGCTCAGAAGATGCTCGGCACCGCCCTGGCCAGCGAAGCGAGCGGCCACCTCGTCTCGAGCACCGGGACGCGGGTGCCCGTGGAGGTGAGCGCGGTGGCGCTCAAAAACGGTGAACGGGTGGTCGGCGTCTTCGGGCTGTTCGAAGAACGCCCCGACGACAGCACAAAAGCGCCACCCGCGCATCTCACCCCCCGTCAAGTCGAGGTGCTGCGTCTACTGGAGCAGGGCCGCTCGACGAAGCAGATCGCCGCCGAGCTCCATCTGAGCACCGAGACGGTCAGGAACCACATCCGCCGTCTCTTTCGCGCCCTCGGTGTCAATACCCGACTCGAAGCCGTCGCAGCCGCACGGACCGCACCACCCGGCTGAACGAAGCCGCGTCCCGGAGTAGACAACGCCAGCGTCGGTCCCTAGGGTGTGGCGCCCATGTGTTGCTTCGTGCTCTTCACGCTCGGGCTCGGGCCCCGGATCGCGCTCGCCGTCTGGTGGATCTTTGGCGAGAAGGTCGGCGCGGCCTTCGACGGCTTCCTCCTGCCGTTCCTCGGTCTGCTGTTCCTCCCATGGACGACACTCGCCTACGTCCTCGCGTGGACAGACCAGAACGGCGTGACCGGCGTTGATTGGCTGTTCGTCGGCCTCGGATTGGCGGCGGACATCATGACGTACAGCGCACGCGCCGCCAAAGGTAAGACCAGCTACTACTAGCCGTCACCTGGCCTAGCCCGCGCAAGCACCGCTGACGTGACTCAGTCCGGGGCTACCCCCGTGCAGGCTCTTCTTCGGCGTTCTTCGCTGTCAGGCGCCGGCTCAGGGCTCCAGTTCGAGTTTCTTTCGAGCCTCCAGGTTGGACTTGTGCTCCTGCTCGGTGACCTCGGGCCAGCTGAGGTCGAGGGCCTGGATCGTGTCGACGAGGATCGTGACGATGAGCGCCTGGGTGAGCCACTTGTGGTCAGCGGGGATGACGTGCCAGGGTGCCCAGGGGGTCGAGGTGGCCGTGAGTGCGGACTCGAATGCGGCCATGTAATCGTTCCAGCGCGCCCTCTCGTCGACGTCGGCTGCATTGAACTTCCACTCTCTGCCCGGGGTGTCCAGCCGGGCGAGGAAACGCTCCTTCTGTTCCCTCTTGGACACGTGGAGGAAGAACTTCACGATTTTGGTTCCGTTCCGGTCGAGGTGGCGCTCGAAGGCATTGATGTCCTCGTAGCGCTCCTCCCACAGCGCCGGCCCGCGCGGCGCGCGCGGCAGCCTCTGTCGCTCGAGCCATTCCGGGTGGACCCGGAGAGCAATGACCTCCTCGTAGTGAGAGCGGTTGAAGATGCCGATGCGTCCACGCTCGGGCAGAGCTTTCGAGATACGCCAGAGGAAGTCGTGGTCGAGCTCCTCCGGCGAGGGTGACCGGAATCCGACGACCTGAACGCCCTGCGGATTGACACCGGTCATTACGTGTTCGATCGCACTGTCCTTGCCGGCCGCGTCCATCGCCTGCAGGACGACGAGGAGTGCGTACCTGTCGCTCGCCCAGAGGAGCTCCTGCGCGTCCGAGAGCTCGTCGATTCCTCTTGCGAGGACTGACCGCGCCTCGGTCTGGAGCTCTTCCTTCGACAACTGTTCGTAACCCGGGACGGACGCCCAGGCCGGATCGCGGTCGGCGAGCGCGGCATTCGTGCCTGGCTCGACGACGAGGTAATCGAGTATTCGCCTCCTGGTAGCGATCGCTGCCTCCTATGTCTCCGCGGGAACCAGCGCCGGTTGGTGCTGTCCCGTGTGGCGATCGGCGAGCTTGCCCAGTTCCGCCGCAGCGAGGAAGACGATCGGACCCAGCAGACAAATCCCCCACTGCGCGCTCGTCAGCGAGACAGTGTCGAAGATCCGCTGTAGGGGCTGAAGCTCGGTGACGAGAAACGTGAGCGCGAGCGCGGCACCGATCAGCTGGATGAACCGGCGATTCGCGATCGTGTAGCGACTGAAGATCGTTCCGGTCGGTTCGCGAGCCTCGAGCGCCGCGACGATGTGCATCAACGAGAGCGTCGTCAGGCCCATCGTCGTGGCCACGACGAGGTCGTAGCGGTCCTCGCCCCAGGCGACCACGCCCAGAGCAAGCGCCGCCATGATCAGGCTTGCAACGGCGAGGCGAACGCCGAGCGGACGATGGACGATCGGTGCACTCGCGTCCCGGGGCGTGCGACGCATCAGGCCCGGGACGGGTGCGTCGAAGCCAAGTCCGATCGCCAGCAGCACGTCGACGGCGAAGTTGATCCAGAGGATCTGCAACGGCGTGAGGGGCGCACCGTCGGCAACGTCGAAGATGCCCGCGCCCACGAACGTGAGGATGAACCCACCGAGCATCACGAGCTGGACACGCACGTACTTCATCAGGTTGTCGTAGATCCCGCGGCCGCCCTCGACCGCGGCGACGATGGTCGCGAAGTTGTCGTCGGTGAGGATCATGTCTGCGGCTTCCTTCGTCACCTCGGTTCCGGTGATCCCCATCGCGACGCCAATGTCAGCCCGCTTGAGCGCAGGCGCGTCGTTGACGCCGTCGCCGGTCATCGACACGACGTTGCCCTTGCGTTTGAGCATGTCGACGAGGCGCACCTTGTCCTCCGGCGCGACGCGTGCCACGACGCCGATGCTGTCGAGCTGCTCGTCCAGCTCGGTGTCGGAAAACGCAGCGAACTCGGCCCCGGTCAGCGCGCGCCCCTCGATCCCCAGCTGTGCCGCGATCGCGGCGGCAGTCGTCGCATGGTCGCCGGTGATCATCCGGGCGCGAATCCCCGCCTCCTTGCAGCGGGCGATCGCGTCCTTCGCCTCCCTCCGCGGAGGATCAACGATCGCGACAAGCGCCAGCAATGTCAGCCCTTGAACCTCCTCGAGCAGCGGCCCCGCAGGGTCGAACGCCGCCGGGTCGATGTCGCGCGAGGCCACGGCGAGAACGCGCAGCCCTTCGCCCGCGAGGCGGTCGTTCTCGGCGAGGACGCGGTCGCGACCGATGTCCGCGGGAACGGTCGAACCGTCAACATCGCGGATCTGCGACGAGCGCGCGAGCAAGACATCGGGCGCGCCCTTGACGAAGCAGCGCACCAGCTTCCTGCCGTCGTCCTCCATCTCGTGGAAGGTCGCCATCAGCTTGTAGTCGGAGTCGAACGGCACCTCACCCACGCGCGGATAGAGGCGCCGCGTCTCGTCGACATCGATCCCACCCTTCGCCGCCAGCACGACGAGCGCCGCCTCGGTCGGATCGCCGACGATCTCGCCCTCGCGAACCGCTGCGTCGTTCGCAAGCGCCATCGGCAAAAGGAATGACTCGAGTTGGACGTCTCCTTCGCCAGCGACGTGAAGGATGTTGCCGACGGTCGAGTATCCCTCCCCCTCGACCGAGAAGCGGTGGCCGACGATTACGAGCTGCCGTGCCGTCATCTGGTTGAGCGTCAACGTCCCGGTCTTGTCCGAACAGATCGCAGACGTAGCGCCGAGCGTCTCCACCGACCGCAGCCGCTTCACGATCGCCCCCTTGGCCGCGAGCGCCTGCGTGCCCATCGAGAGCACGGTCGTGACCACCGCGGGAAGACCAGTCGGGATCGCCGCCACCGCCAGGCTGATTCCAATGATGAAGCAGCTCGTCGAAGTCGTCCCCGTGAATCAGCCCGAGAACGACGACCAGCGCCAGCGCGGCTCCCGCCATGATCGTGAGCAGCACCGTCAGCTGGTCGAGCTGGCGTGTAAGCGGCGTCTTCTCCTGCTCGACCTGGCTCAGCATCCCCGAGATCCGACCGACCTCGGTCGCCATCCCCGTCGTCGTGACCACCATCTCGCCCCGGCCCCGCGTCACGGTCGAGTTCATGTAGGCCATGTCGACACGGTCCCCGAGCGGCACCTCGCCACCGGCTACCGGTTCGACCGCCTTCAGGACTGGAGTGCTCTCACCCGTCAGCGCGGCCTCCTCGATCTCCAGCGTCGCGGCCACGAGCAGACGACCGTCCGCCGGAATCTTGTCGCCCGCCTCGAAGACGACGACGTCGCCCGGCACGAGCTCCTCTGCGGCGACGTCCACAAGCTCGCCGTCACGCCGCGCATGAGCCCGGATGATGAGCATCTTCTGGAGCGCGGCGACGCTCTCGGCCGCCTTGCCCTCCTGGTTCAGGCCAAGGACCGCATTGAGCACGGTCAGACCGAGGATCACGAGACCCGTTGAGAACTCCTGCAGCGCAACGATGCTGACGATCGCGGCGCCGAGCAGGACGAGCTGCATCAGGTCGCGGTACTGGCGCAGAAACGCCTGCCAACCCGGGCTCCTTCTTCGCCTCCGCGAGCTTGTTCGGGCCTACCTGCTCACGGCGGCGCCCGACCTCGACCGCCTCGAGTCCATGCCGCGGGTCGACGCCGAGCTGCTCGCACGCCCCCTCCGCCGTCAGACCGTGCCATGCCGTCGGCTCGCCTGGGACGTCCAGCCTCACCGCCTCGGCCATCCCGGCGCTCACGAGAACTCAGACCTGCGCGACGACGACACTTGACCGATGCGCGCCGGACCGGGGACGCCTGGAATTGGGACATGTGCGAGCGAACAATTGGCTTCCTCAGATGTCGGGGACGACCATTATGCGTCGTCGCGAGGCGACGCAAAGCACGCCCGTCGCCGCCACGAGGATCCTTCGAGTCAAATGGCGTCCGATGGTGTGACGTCAGCTTGGTTCAGTACGCCACCAATCAAGGCCGAGCAGTCGGATCAGCCCGTGCGGGAAGCTGACGTTCGGCCGTGACCACAGTCCTAGCTCTTCGACCGTCGAACGGACGAGCGCCGGGTCCTTGTCTTCGACGGCAATCGTGCGCGTTGTCCGTGCTTCCGAGCGCACTTGGGTCACCTCCGCCCGGCAGCCGTCGAGCACGTGGTGGACTCGGTGCTTGTGCACCGCGACGGCGATGAGGTCGTCGCGCGGCGCGATGACTTCGTCGATCATCTGGTCGATCGCGTATGTCTCGCGCTCGAGCGAGGGCACGCTCACTTCCAGCGCTTTGAGGAGCAAGGCGATGTCGGTCGCGGCGATCGGGAACTCGGCGTTCGCGACGGGTTTCCATTGCTGCAGCCCGTCCTCGCTCCTCCGCTCGAGGCGCTTGACGTCGAGTCTCCCGTCCCGGATCTTGATGCTTCCCTCGACCCGGCTCGCGAGGATGTACAGCTCGTCGCTGTCGTCCACTTTGGTGGGCGGGAGCGCCGCGAGGCGCGCGTCGGCCTCGCCAAACGTTTCGCCAAACGCACGCCACTCCCAGCGGGGGACGATCATAGGAGCGAACGTCGCGGCGCGACCTTCATGGTCAGCCGAGCGCCATGCCTTCGACGGCGGTCGAGGGTGCGGGATCGGGGAGTCGCATCATCCGGAAGGCGTTGACGACGCCGACGAGCGACGCGAGCAGCGCGACGAGGAGCGCGACCTGGAGGGCGAGGTGACGGGCGTCCGTGTTGATGCTGAGGATCTCGTCCTGGATCGCCTCGGGCTCGCCGATGAGGAGCTGCTCGAGTTGCGCGTCGCTCATCACCTGCGCGTCGTCCTCCAGCGTCTCCGCGACGCGCTGCTGGTCGGCCGGCGGCAGGACGGTGCTCGACTCCGCCATGTTCGTGAAGGAGAGCGACAGCGTGGCGAGCATGATCGCGCCGGCGAACGCGAGCCCGAACGAGAGGCCAAACGACCCGGTCGCGGACGTGACGCCGGCGGCCTCGCCGACACGCTCCTCCGAGATCGGGGCCAGCGCGTAGTTGTTGAGCTGGGAGGCCAGCAGACCAAGTCCCGCCCCCGCGAGCATCAGCGGGATTACTAGATGCCAGCCGGAGTCCGCCCTGGGCACCAGCGGCATGAGGATTACGATCGACGCCGCGAGTAGCACGAAGCCCGCCCGGGTGATGCTTGCCGCCCTTCGCCTTCCCGCTCTCCGTCCGGCGAGGATCGCGACGCCGAACATCGTCAGCGACAGCGGCGCGAGCGTGATCCCCGCCTGGAGCGCGTTGTAGCCCCAGACGAGCTGCAGGTAGATCGGGAGCGCGATCAGAAGCGCGCCCAGCGCGACCTGCTGAAGAAAGATCTGGGAGACACCGACACTGAACAGCTTCGACGCGAACAGCGTCGGATCCAGCAGCGTTGGCTTCCCCTCGCGTTTGCGTCGGACGAGCCAGTACACAAGGCCGCTCATCGCCGCCGCCCCGATCGCGAGCAGCAGCGCCACGAACTCTCCCCCCGCCTGCCATACGAGGACACCGACGACGAGGCCGCCCATCCCGATCACCGAGAGGAACGCCCCGACGACGTCGACCGACCGGTCACCCGTGTACGCCACGTCGCGGATGCCGCGGCTCCCCAGCAGCACGACCGCGATGATCAGCGCCTCGATCAGAAACCCGACGCGCCACGACAGCACCGTCGTCACAAAGCCTCCGATCAGCGGGCCGATCGCGGCGGCGATCGCCCCCGACGCCCCGACCAACGCGAACACCTTCGCCCGCGTCTTCCCCTCGAAGTTGCCATGGATCAACGACTGCATCGCAGGGAGATACAGCGATGCTCCAAGCCCACCAAGAACCGCCCAGAAGACGATGATCGCCGCCAAGCCCTGCGCAAACACCATCGCAAGCGCCCCAACCGCGTAAAACACCATGCCCACCACGAACGCGCGCTTCCGTCCAAACAGATCGCCGACCTTGCTGCTAATCAAGATGAACGCGGCCGACACAAGCGCCTCGATCGCCACCGCCGACTGAACACCACTCACCGTCGTATCCAGGTCGTGAACAACCGCCGAGATGGACACGTTCATGAACGACGTATCGATCACGAAGACGAACATCGCCGCCGCCAAGAGAATGCCCTGACGAGGAACGCCGCCCGAGGCTTCAGTCGGATTCACGCTCACCGCCCGCCACCCGCACGACGGCGCCGCGACGCCATCGCTCACGAGACAACGAAAATCCAGACTCGATCGCTGAGCCCCGCCACCTAATGATTGTCTGCTGGCTTCGGCTTTCCATAAGGGCGAACGTACCGTTCCGGGCCACACCCCGACGAGAAGAGCCCCCCGACCAGGCCCCATCACCATGATCGTCGCGAGGGGTGACCTCCACGCAGCCTGCCTCGCGTGCGCCCCCGAGAGGAAGATGGTGGGCGTTGGGTGGGTACCCGTCTCGCGCGCGAGAGCAGAGGAGGAGGCGGCTTACAACCGCTGGTGCCAAGGCCAGCGCTCCTTCGCTGGCGGGGCAACACCGCCTCCGCAAGCGCGCTCGCCACTGAGGGACCCGCGCAGCCTCGTGTCGACCGCACTCCCCGCGATACTTGACACATGAGCAACGCTGAAAACAACCAGGAAACAACACGACCCGGCGGCATCACCGGCAACGGCTTCAAACCAGGCCAAAGCGGCAACCCAGGAGGACGCCCCAAAGGACTCGCAAGAACAGTCCGCGAAGTCTGCGGCGGGTCGCCACGTCTTGCCCAGGTCCTGCTGGAGATCGCCGAGAATCCGAAAGCGCATGATCGTGATCGAGTGGCTGCGTGTCGGGAGCTGCTTGACCGGGGGTGGGGCAAGGCTCCTGCGTTCGCAGCGATGGAGGCCGACGATCCGCTCGAACTTAGCGAGATTGCGCGCGAAGTTCAACAGATCGCGGACGAGCTTCAAGCGAGGCGAGAAGCAAAGGCTCAGCGCTTTTCACTGAAGCCGCTTGTCTGTCGAGCGAAGCGGCGCCAGGGGCGCGACTGGCTAGGTTCGCGGCTAGGTTTGGCTGTCGGTTGCTGTCATCCCGAGTCACTCTGGGGAGGGAGGCACCCGCACTGCAAGGCGGTTTGGCGGCCCGTGACGGTTGGTGACCGCTCGCGCACCGTCCTTGCCATGCAGAAGGTCGAGGGTTCGAGTCCCTTCATCCGCTTAGCGTTCAAGCCGTTTTCCGGCGGTCGGCCGTCACTCCGTGCCCCGCTCATGCCCCGAACCCCTCGAGCCGCGACAGGATCGCGCCGTGCGCCGTGTCGGTCAGTGTCCCGTAGTGCTGCTCGATCATCTTCGCGCTGGTGCCCTTGATCCGGGCGAGCTCGAACATGGTGATTCCGGCCGCGAGCGCGTTCGAGGCGAACGTCGACCGTGGTCGTAGAGCGTGCCGGCTTCGTGATCCCGGCGGCTTCGATCGCCGGCCCCATTCGCGCCGCCGGAAGTTCGCGACGTCGAACGGACCCGGTTCGCCCTTCCCTGGGCACTTACGGGATGTCGTGAACACGTAGCGGCTGTCCAGCCGCGGGGGAACCGTGTCAAGCGCCCTGAGCGCCGCCGACGTGAGCGGCACCTCGCGCCGTGACCGGAGCGTCTTGGTTCCCTGCACGAGGACCACCTGGCGCCCTTGTCGACGTCTCTGCGCTCGATCGACGCCCACTCCGAGGGTCTGAGTCCGGTAGCGGCTGCGAACGTCACCGCGGCGCTCTCAACGGTCCCCAGCTCGGCGGTGACTGCCTTCAGCTCGGCCGGGGTGAACACCCGGATCTCCCGCGGCGCGGGCATCGGGTTCGGGCCGGCAAGCTTCGCCGGGTTGCGGGTCATGTAGCCGTACCGGACACCGGCCTCGAGCGCCTGCCGGAACGCGGCGTGCTGCTCAGAGAGCTGGCGTGGCTGAGATCTGAAGGGCTCCGCCTAGCCGAGTTGAGGGCCGCCGACTTATGGTGCGAAGGTGACCGCGAGGCGCCTCCTCGTCTTGGGTCTGACCGTCGTAGCGACTTCGTGCGGGGCGGGCCAAGCTGCGGCGTCCGAGTACGACCCGTTTTCGACACTCGGGCATGCCACACGCGCTGAACGGCGAGCGACACAGCCGATCGCCCAGACGGTCATCGATGCGTTTCGCACCGGCCGGATGGCGACGCTCTGTGCCAGATTCTCGCCGGCCGAAGTCAAGCGCTCCTACGGCAGCCTTACGCGATGTCGGCAGTTGCTCAGCCGAAGCAACTATCGATGCTCCAAGCGATGCTCGTTCCGGGTTGTCTCCGTTGAGACCGCCTACCTCACTGCGCGCGACAAGTTGCAGGGTCGCAAGACGCTGCTCTGGCTCTACGCGGTGGACAATCCCGCTCGCGCGGGCAAAGGTGAACTCGAGATTCGCTGTCGCCAGGAGGGTGGACGCTGGACCCTTCAGGACATCGTCGAAGCCTGGTCGGGCTAACTCAAGGACAGGCCAGCGAACCTCGCCGAACTCTGCGGCGTGCTGCTCCGCGAACTCGAATGGCGGCGCGCCGAAGGGCTCACCTAGCCTGCTGGTCCGGCTGGCCATGCCGCGTTCGCGCTGGCCCCGCCGTGCCACCCATCGACACGGCGGGATTCCGGCGTTTCCTCTCCGAAGGGCGCACTGGAGAAGACCCAGGCGCGCGCTGCAATTCATACCCGTTTCGCCCGACGCTACGCAGCCACTATCCACGCAGGCGAGTCGCCGGTGCCGGCCTGTCATGGCAGACACCCGCGGCGGGCCTGTTCACGCGGCCCCCTTCCTGACACAATCCGCGCGGCGGGCGGCGGCGCTTTCTCTCCGAAGGGACACGCGTTGCGAAGGCGACTCGTGTTGCTCTGCGGCCCGCCACTCTCGTTTGCATCCCAGTGGAACCGGCGCACTTCCGGTCGCAGTGTCCTAGGATCCCGCGCTTGACCGCCCGTGCCATCTGGCTCTGGATCACTGCGGCCTACCTGCTCGTGATCCTGACAACCCTCTGGGCAACCGGCATCCTGCCACCGCCCACGCCCCCGAACCTCTAGACGTCCGCCACGCGCGTCCGACATTCGGGCCGTCTGCGAGCTTGACCGGGCGCGGCCGCCATGTCGGCTAACCGCCCCGGAAAGGGGGGCCACCCGAGGCGGCCAGAGGACAGCCGCGCGCATTCCCATCGTGTGCATGCCCGAGCGATGCGCAACCGCGGTGAGAAGCCGCTCGCTCACGACGCCCCGCCCGCCCGCCGCTCACGACGCCGCCCGGTCATTCGTCCCACAGCTCCGGTGCCGGCACCCAACCCCCGTCGACCCACCGGGCGCCGCGATGCTCGACCGCGACGTCCAAGCCGCGACCGAGCCGCGGATGCTCGTCGAGCAAACAGCCCACACACACCGGCGCCTCCGAAGGCCCGTCAGGGCCGAGCGAATCGTCCAGAACGACGGTAAACCAGCGCTGCCCCGGCGCATCCCCCTCGGGATCGCACAACACGAGCTCCGGGTCGCCATCGACACCGAACACGAACGCGAACGTCGTCCTACCGTGCCCACCGCGACGCGCGCTCACAGCCCGCCCCCTCGACCCTTCAGCCGCTGCGGTGCCGAACGATTACACACCCTGTGCTCAGGTCCGCCCGCCGACTCCCCGTCGGCGTGGCCCAAATCCCACAACTGGTCAGGCCGAATCAACCCACCCGCACCATCCACCGCGAACCGGCATGCAGCCCCCGCGCACACCGCACCGTCCCCGACCCCACCCGGCCACGCCACGCAGCCGCCGCCGAGACTGGTCCCGGTACTGGGGGTGCGCTGATCGGAGCTGCCTCGACCACCGTGAACTGCGTGAGATAGCCACGGACGGCGGCCGGACGACGGGCGGAACCCGTTACGCGGCGGTCCAGGCTTTCTCGCCGGGCTCCTTGTAGTAATAACCGTCGTCCCCTGGCGCGGGCGGCTCGACGACGGGCGCGGCCTCTTCGGCCCGGGCTCCGAGGGAGGTATGCAGCAGCCCGTCGAGATCCAGCCTCCCGTGCAAGGTGTACGCGGAGAGCAGATCCATTCGCGCCGCGGTCGCCTCCTCTTCGGTGAGCGGGTCGACCTCGTCCTCGTCGTTGCTTTCGTGTGGTGTCGGCTCAGCTATGTCGGCCCTCCTTGACTGCCCCGATCCGGGGTGCAGCCACGTTATGCGCGGGCCTCGAGCTCGCCAATGACACGAATGCGTCCATTGGTGCGCCGAGGTACCGGGCTGCTGCCCCGTTTCTCGACCGCTTGCGACCACCGGCACCTCCGTGGCAGGAAGGTGCTCGGTGGAATCCGGCTCACCGGCTCTCCTAACGCTTCAGAAAGTGGCAGCTCTCACAATGGCTGCATTCGTCGTTCGCTCGGGTGCGCTGCCGTCGCTCGGCCGACCCGAAGCCGCTGCAAACAGGAGGATTCAGCGAACCCAACGAACGGGTGCGGACACCCGCCAAGCCTTGCCATGCAGAAGGTCGAGGGTTCGAGTCCCTCATCCGCTCTTCAGAAAGCCCCGGAAACAGGGCTCTCTCTGTCTTCGGAGGGCTTGCGATCCGACTGACCTGCAAGCAGCCCTGCAAGCGTCGTCGCACGCGCCGTCCTAACCGTCTCGACGGGTCGTGATCTCGTAGTTCGTCTTACGTGATGGACGACACGGACGCTCAGACAACCTGACGTTGACCCGATAGGTCAATTCGTGCCGTCGCGCCAGACGTGCACCTGCCGCGGGACGATCGATGAGCGGTGTCGGCGACTCTGGTTTCTGCGGTCAGACGGCGATGCTGATGGGTGAGGTGGCGATCCAGATCGCCGTACCAAGGAACACTGCGCAGCCGATGCAGAGCATCACGATGCGCAGCCTCGTTGACGTGAGCTTGGTGCTCATGCCCGCAAAGAACAGGGCCGAGGCGAAGAGGACGACGCCGAGCACGTAGTTCGACGCGCGCTGGATGTTCCGGCGGGCTTGCGCGGCGGACAGCTCTGCCTCGGCGTCGAGCCGGTCGGCCTCGGCGCGGGCCGCGACCGTGTACTGCGGCATCGCGAACGGGGTCAGGGGTGCTTTTGGGTTCTTGAGCGGCATGGTGGCGACCCAGGCATCGACCGCAGGCCTGAACTCCTCGCGGAAGCGCTTGAAGTAGAAGTCCGCGAGCTCCGTCTGCTTCTGGGCGTACGCGTTGACCCACTGCGTGAACGTGGCGACGTCGATCTCGGTCTGGCTGTTCGCCAGGCTGGCAGCCTTCGACGAGTCGATCCGCAGCGCGTTGGCGCGCGCGGCCGCCTTCGACTGCTCGCCGTTCCAGCGGGTCGACTGGTAGCCGCTCCACGCCGTCGCGACGGTGGCGACGGCGAGAAGTGCGGTGGCGACGAGCTCCACCCAGTTGCGCTCGACCCAGTTGCGCCCCCCGGCGGAGCTTGTCACGACGTCGGCGTCCCGACCGCGTCGCAGGGGAGCTGCACCTGCGTCTGGACCGCCCCGAGGGCCTCGTCGATGATCCGCAGCGAGCGCTCCATCGCGACCGGTTCAAGGCCGCCCACCCCTGGATGGAAGGGGTTGTCGAGACCGTTGAGCAACAGCAGCAGCACGGTCATCACCGCGACGACCGACCCCATCAACATGCCCTGCACAAACGTGCGCTCGCCGCTGTCGGCGAAGAACAGCATGTACACGAAGATCACCCCGGCGATGAAGAAGAGCACGATCCAGAGCTGGGTCGGAATGACGCCCACCGCGCCATGGATGCGGTCGAGCCGCGCCTCCTCCCGCGCTGACGTCTGATCGAGCCACTTGTCGTAAGCGGATTGCTCCACGTCCGTCTTCGGAACGACGGTCTGAAGGGTGCGGAACATCCGCACGCCCCACGGGTTGATCGCGTCTCCCTGCGTGCCGGCGCGCATTCTCTCCCACTCGCCGTTGACGACCGAGCGCCCGTAACAGACGAGCTGGCCGGTCAGCTCGGCACCGGCCGGCCGGGGGAAGAACTGCGCATTCTCGACCTGTTGCACGACGATCAGCGCCTCCTGCTCGGCACCGCTGCGCGACTGGTCGTAGCTCGCGAAGGCGAGAAAGACGATGAACCCGAGCAGGACCGAGAACCCAGTCGCCAACACCCCGAAGACCCCCGACGCGCGATCGCCGTCCTCGAAGTAGCTGCCCTCGGGCGCGGTACGACGGACGAACAGCATCGCCGCCACCGCCACCGCCGTGACGGCGACGATGATCACGAATCCCCAGACGACGTTCATCGGGGCGAGCTCAGTAGAGCTGCATGTGACGGTTGGTCAGTGTGATCGGCCATCTGGGCTTGAGGCGGAGTATGGATCCTCCAGAGATCCGTGATCCTCATACCGATCGTGTGAATTCCGAGAGGTGCCGTTCCCAGAACGGCTTGGGCGTCTGGAGTTCGACTGCGGTCATCGTCCTACCGCGGTGCGCAGCCAGGTCAGGCCCACAACGTCACAACGCAGGTCGCATCGGTAGCGATACGAGAAGTGGTGCGCCGTCGAGATCCGCGCGTCTCCGACCGCTCGCGGCTCGGCATCGTGATCTGCGCGACGATCTCGGTTGTGATCTTGTCGCCCATGTCGAGCGCAGAGAGCATGCTCGTCCATCCATCGGGCGAACGTAACAGCCCATGAGCCCCGTTCCCTCGCCTAGATCGGGCGGTTTGCCTAGCCGGCCGTCGAGTACCGGGTCGTCGAGTAGGTCGTGTCGCGCTCGCGGACCTTCAAGTGCCAGGTGCCGAACATTGGCTCGGCCCCGTCGATCAGGTGCTCGTAGCTCCCGTTCCCCTCGATGGTTCGACGGTTCATCTCGGCGAGGCCGTGCGCGTGGCCACGCTGCTCCTCTGACATGTCCATGTCGACCACGAAGAGTTCGCCGCGTCTGCGCGAGATCGTGACCGTTCGCTTCTCCCGGTCGTCGAGCTTCGCCTCTTTGAGCCAAACGCCGTAGTTCCCTTGCGAGGCATGGAAGATCGCCCACGCCTCGACGTGCTGGTACGTGTGCACGGGGTAGCGCAGATGAGTGACACCCACACCAGTGACGACTGTCGGATTCCCGACGACGACCGGTGTGTTCGCAAGGTGGTCGAACAGCCGCACCCCTTCGCCCAGCAACACGGCTGCCAGATCGACATGGATCTCGTCGAGTAGCCCGGCGTTCAGCAACGGCTGGATCGTTTCGGCACCGTGCACTACCACGGATTTCCTGCGGGAGGGGCCCGGGGGTGCCGGGCCCTCCCTCCCGGTCTCGGGGCATTGCATCGACCGAACTGCGGGTCTAGTCTCGGGCGCGGGGTCGCCCGCCAGGCAAAGGGGATGCCATGCCCGATCGTCCGAACCTCTCCGGCAACCTGCGCCGGTTCCCCGCGGACGCCCAGAAAGCGGCCGCTACGGCAACCGCCGCACGTGAGAAGCGCGACCGCGCCGCGCACGATGCGCACACACGGAAGGCCGCCGCGCTCGCCGACCGCGCCGACGCCCGGCTCCGTCGCGTGCTCGGCAAGCGCGACCATGCCGCCCTCCTCGAGCTGATGGACCGTGAGCGGCTCGCGCTCCGTGACGCTCTGCAGCCTCCCAAGGGGCTCGGGACGACCTTCGGCCGCGCGAACGCCGTGCGAAGGCGCCGCGCCGACGCGTTCCTCCGGAGCGCCGGCGTCGACCGCAGGAAGCTCGCGGCGATCGCGACCGACTACCACGCCGGGCTCGACGACCTGTTCGTCGATCCTGCCAAGCACGTCACGAGGGGCCACCACCTCGAGAGCAACCTCGACCGGTGGCTGAAGCTCTCGCCGCTCCACCGCTTCCCGCTCCCGTGGGGCTCCTATGACCCCGACCCCGGCGGCTGGGAGGTGTTCCGGCCGCCGTTCTTCGGATTCAACTTCCGCTTCGAGCCTCTCGCACTCAACAACTTCGCGGTCGACTGGAGCCTCACTCTGAACCCGTCGCTCGGTGACGTCGGCCTCACGATCTTCATGGACACGCAGGGAGACGAGACCGACTGGGACATCGCCCAGGGGATCGGCTTCAGCGTGATCGCGGTCGGCTTCGTCCCGCCCCGTCCCGGGCTCGTCGAGGTGCTGATCGACGCCCAGTGCGCCCTGTGCGACCACCGCCTGCGCACGCGCGACTGCTGGGGCTGGTCCGATTCGTCCACGAGCCAGGTGAACTTCCTCGTCCTCGACGTGCTCCACCCGAACGTCGCGGAGCCGTCATACGCCGCGATGTCGACGTTCAGCATCCGAACGGACGACGATCACGACATCCACGAGGAGCACCTGAGCCGCGGCCAGCACTACTACGCACAGCTCTTCAGCGCCGGCCCCGTCCCGGCCGGGCAGACGGTGATCGTCTGCGCGGGGACCCGCTCGCTCGACAAGAGCTACGCGAACGACGTGTCGATCCACTCGACGTCGGACTTCCGCTGGTTCATCAACTCGCTGGAGGTGCGGATCGCGCCGTGACGCGGCGAGCGCGGGCGCCGCTATCCCACCGCGGATGTTGAGCGCCATGACGAATTCATCGACTGGTTCTTCGATGCTGGTGTGCGCCTTCGCAACGCTCTTCAGGCTGCAGTGCTTGAAGGCTGACGCCCGGTGCCTTCTCTCGCCTAGCCGGCGAAGGCGGCGTCCATCTCCGCGATGTCTTGCTCGATCTGGCGGCCGCCGCGCACCGACTCGAACTCGTGCGCGTACCGCACGAGCAGCACCTTTGAGTCGGCGTGGCCCATCCAGCGGCGCACTTTCTCGGCGTCGCCCCTCGTTGCCTTGATCACGCTGCGAAGGTGGCCCGCAGTGAATGGAAGTCCAGGTTCGGGAGCTCATCTGTTTCGTCCTTGGCCGGGACGTTGATGCCGCAGGCAACGGCGATCTCGACGAGAGTGCGCAATCCGTTGCGGTGCGAGACTGCCACGCCGGTCGCGGTCGATACCACCGGGTGTTCGGGCATGGCGTAGAGACCTTCGAGCTTCCATTCAAGAAGGACTCGTCGGAGGGCGCTCGAGATCGGGATCTCGCGCTTCGCAGCCTTGGTCTTGAGCTCGCCGGTCTGTGAGTCGAGCTGCTTCCGAACTCTGATCAAGCCCGCGTCGAGGTCGACGTCGTTCCACGTGAGACGGAGCGCTGGTTCTGAGGAGAGATCCCGGGCCGGGCCAGTGTTCAGGAATGAGCCCCGAAGTCGCGGCGGAGGAGTAGGTTCGTCAGACCAGCCGTGGCGAAAAAGGAGATCGACCTTTGAGCGAAGCGAAGAAGGTTCTCGAGCAAGCAATCGAACGCTGGAATGCGGCCGACCGCGACGGATGGGCTGCCCTCTACACAGACGACGTCGTCCAAGAGGCGCCAGGGGGTTCGCGTATCTCGGGGTTGCCAGATCTGAAGGAGAAGTACTTCGACGCGCTTCTGACGGCGGCTCCAGACCGCAGCAGCCGCGACGTACTCCTCGTTGCGGAGGGCGATTACGTTGTCGAACAGGCGCGATACACCGGGACGCACACGGGGACCTGGCGCAACCCGGACGGTGCTGAGATTCCCGCAACGGGAAAGCAACTCGACTTCCCCTTCGTCGGAGTCTTCCGAGTCGAGGACGGCAAGATCAGCTCTATCCGCATCTACTACGACCAGGTCGAAGTCTTCACGCAGCTTGGACTGATGCCCGGCGCGACCTCGACCTAGGCGGGCGTGGCTCCTGTTTTCGGCCGCAGCCTCCGAGGAAAACCACACCCTGAGGTGGGCCAGTGTTCGCGAATGTCCGCTGAGGGGCGGCACTTCCGGTGAAACTTCTCCTCGTCCCTCATCCAGCGATCTGCAAGGGTGGAGGACGGCCCCCCAGCTTGGAGGATTTTGATGAGCCTCGTAGTTCGCTTCGCGCCTGAATCTCTGACGTCAGATCAGTACGACCAGGTGGTGCGCAGGCTCGATGAAGAGAACGTCTCTCCCGCCGACGGTCTGGACTATGAAGTGTGCTTCGGGTCCGGGGACAAGATGAAGGTGAGCCTCGTTTGGGACTCGAAGGAGCAATTCGAGGCGTTCGCTGCACGCCTCATGCCGATTCTCGCCGAAGTCGGCGTCGACCCCGGCGAGCCAGAGGTGTTCGAGGTTCACAACATCATCAAGCGTTAGTAGTAGCCGCTTATCCCGTTCAGCTCATCTGCCGGACAACCGGTGGCGCGGACAAGCTGACCTGCGCCAGCGTTCAGGAAGTTCCCCGGAGATCGCGCTCTAAGATAGAGGGGGTGGCGCTGCCCGTGACGCTTCCCCTCATCGACCACTTGGCCTTGCGAGTACGTGACGTGAGACGCAGCCGCGCCTTCTACGAGCGGGCCCTCGAGCCGTTCGGAGTGAAGGTGGTGGAGAGCTCGCAGGGTCCTGGGTTTGGCATCGAGGGCGGTGGAGATTTCTGGATCGGAGAAGGGGAACCCCCGGCCGGTCCCGTTCATGTGGCCTTCGCCGCAGCCGACCGAGCCACCGTTGACAAGTTCCACCGCGCCGCTGTCGAAGCCGGCGGCCGCGACAACGGCGCGCCGGGTCTTCGCCCGCATTACCACGCGGGGTATTACGCATCGTTCGTCATTGACCCGGACGGGAACAACGTCGAAGCGGTCTTCCACGGAGACCGCCAGCTGCCAGCCGCGTGACGCTTGCTTGCGCCAGCGTTCGGGAATGTCACCCGAGCTCTGCTAGAAGTCGATGCGCATGACGGCGCGGCGGAGGGTTGGGCGGCTGACCTCTGCGAAGCCGGCGGCGGTGAAGATGCTGACGTGGCCGACGTTGAGCTCGCCCCATGGAACGTCCTTCCCACGCTCGGGGATCATCGGATAGCCCTCCAGGACACGGGCTCCGCGCTCGCGTGCGAAGTCCACGGCGGCGCGTGCAAGCGCGTAGCTGAGGCCGCGGCGACGGAACCCTGAGCGGGTGATAAAGCACGGCACGGCCCAGATGCTGGCATCGCTTCTGTCCTCATTTCGCTTCCGCCAAGGCACGCTCCGGAAATACGGGTAAGCGGTGCGCGGCTCCACGTTGCACCACCCGGCCGGCTCACCATCGAGATAGGCGACAAGACCGCTTGTCATGGCCGATTTTGGATGCCCGCAATCGGTCTGCTCGCGCAGCATGCGCGCGTGATCGAGCGCGTCGCCGGGCCACGCGGTCCCATGGAGCTTGAAGCGCTGACAGTAGCAGCGTCCCCCGTGACAGCTGGCGCCCGCGAGGATTGCCTCTAGGTCATCCCAGGATGCCTTGTTGGCCGGGACGATTCTCGCCCCCAACGCCGAATCCCTCACGCCGACATGCTGCCTCAAGGCAGGTGGCGAGACCAAAGTCGATCCCGCCGCTCGGCTGTGCGAGCGTGCTCTCCCTGAGGGACCCGCGCAAGCTGGTGTCGACCGCCCTCGCGATACCGAACGCACGAGCTTCGTCGAAAACAACCGAGAAACAACGCAACCTCGCGGCGTCACCGGCGCCGGCTTCATGCCGGCAAGAGCGGCAACCCAGGAGGACGGCCCAAGCGGTGGCGAGAAACGCGCGCGACGTGTGCGGGGTCGCCCCTGCGTCTTGCCCAGGGCCTGGCTGGAGATCGCCAAGAATTCGAAAGCCCGCGACCGTGATCGAGTGGCCGCGTATCGGGAGTTGCTCGACCGCGGGTGGGGCAAGGCTCCTGCCTTCGCGTCTATGGAGGGCCGGGGATCCCTTCGAGCTCGGTGATGTTGCGCGCGAGATTCAAACGATCGTGGGCAAGCTCGGAGCGCGCCGAGTACCGAGGGCTTAGCCCGTCGATCTCCCCGGCTGGCTGGGTTCGCGGCTAGGTTCGACCGTGTCGGTTGCCGTCATCGCACGTCAGTCTGGGAAGAGGCGCAACGGCACAACTAAGCGGTTTGGCTGCTCGCGGCGGCTGCCGTCCGCTCGCGCACCGTCCTTGCCATGCAGAAGGTCGAGGGTTCGAGCCCCTTCATCCGCTTAGCGTTCAAGCCGATCCCGAGTAATAGGGAGGCGCCCGCCAGGCGCTCGAGCCGAAGCGAGCGCGCCCCAGGCGACCGGGGGAGTATGGGCGAACGTCGCCAGGACAGGACGCGCTCGACGAGCCTGCTGCCCCCCGGACTCCCATCCCCCGCCGAGATTCAGCAAGCTCGTCCAGCGCTGGCCGCGGGTAACTATCTCACACTTGTGCTGCCTGTAACAAGGGCCGCCGCGACGAGAGCGGCCGTTTGCTGACGTCGGTCGTCACGCCGCGCGCCGGCCTGCAGACGCACGTGTACGCTCGATCGATGTACCTTGGAGGGCTTCCGGTTCCGGACCGGCTCGTGCTCGATCTCGTGCGAAGCCTTCGAACGCACGGGATCGACGGGACCGCGGACACCCTCGAAGAGGCCTACAGGGCTGGGCGGTCGGTCGTGGTGCTCAGCTCCGTTGACCGCGGAGCGATCCTTCGGGCATTCCGTGACTGCCCGTACGGACTGGCCGAGCTCCGCACGGTCTTGCTGCTCCGGCACGAATGGCAAGCGACTGCAGGGCTTGTCGGACACGTCGTGCCCGTCGCCTGATTCGGGCGTTCCGGCTGCTTGCCGCCCTCAAGCCCGGCTCTCGCTGTCACCGAGGGCCGGTGTAGGTTGCGCGTGATGTTCTTGGCTGGCGTTCAGGTCCGAGATGCACTCGTACTCGAGCTTGCGCACCAAGTCGAAGATCAGGCGCTCGCGGACAAGCTCCGCGCCGCATTCGATCGAGACGTAACGGCTCTCGCGCTCGAGACCGACGAGCGCGAGTTGATCTTGAACGCCCTCTCAGACCCACGCGTCGTCGGTTTCGAAGAGCTCCGGAACGTTCTGCTCCAGGAACATGATCGAAGACGAGCCGGCGGGCATTAGACGTTGGCTCCAGTAAGCTCGCTGCCCGTGCCGACGTTCATCGAGCTGCGCCTGACGACCGGCGAACGGCGCCATGTCCAAACGGTCGCCAGCGCCGCCCAGACCGAGATCGACCGGTGGGCGCAACGAGCCAAGACGTCGTGGATCGAGACCGTCGAAGGGATCTGGGTCAACCCCGACCACATCGTCACCGCTCGTCTCGTCGAGCTTCCGAGCGTTCCGACGGACACACAGGATTGACCACGGCGGGCTAAGAAGCAGGGGGCATCGCGACCGAACGAACGACCCGCGATGTGGCGGTCGTCTCTTGCGCTGGCCCGGCCCCGTCATGGATGATCGATCGCGACCGTCGGATCCTTCCCGTCTCGCGACCGCAAGATCGGAGGCAGTCATGAGCGCGCGTTCGTCCCATGCGACGGCGGTTTCGGCGCTGATGCCTCGGCTGAAGCAGGATCTCACGCGTCTCGTAGCGATCCCCTCCGTCCGAATGGGGTTTCCCCGCGCAGACGAGGCCAGCGCTCCTCGAAGCGCACCAGGCGGTGCTCGGCCTCCTTCGGGAGGCAGGAGTCGAGAGCTTCAGCTCGCTCGAGCTCGAGGGCACCGCTCCGGTGCTCACAGGTGAGATCCGTGCGCCGGACGGCGCGCCGACCGTCCTGCTCCACGGCCACTACGACGTCGTGCCGGCCGGCGACGAGGCGCTGTGGGCCTCCCCGCCGTTCGAGGCGACCGAGCGCGACGGGGCCATCTACGGCCGGGGGACGGCCGACTCGAAGGCCAACATCCTCGTCCACGTCGGTGCGCTTCGTGCGTGGGGTGGGCGGCCCCCGGTCGGGGTCAAGCTGCTCATCGAGGGTCAAGAAGAGGTTGGGAGCCCGCTCGAGGACGGCTACCCCGCCGCGAATCCGGAGGCATTCCGCGCGGACGCGATCCTCGTCGCCGACGGTGGCTCGATTCGCGCCGGGGAGCCGTCTCTGACCGTCTCGCTGCGCGGCGACGCCCGCATCACCGCCGAGGCGCGGACGCTTGCGAGCAACAAGCACTCGGGCCAGTACGGCGGCGCCGCCCCCGACGCGCTCGTCGTGCTCGTCCGTGCGCTCGCGTCGCTCTGGGACGCGAACGGCGATGTCGCCGTGGAGGGGCTTCGCCGCGAGGAGTGGACGGGCGAGTCCTACACCGAGGACGAGTTCCGGCAGCTCGCCGAGGTCGAGGACGGCATGCCGATCGTCGGGACTGGCGGGATCGGCTCCAAGATCTGGAGCGGCCCTGCGGTCACGGTGCTGGGCATCGACTGCCCCCCCGTCGAGGCCGCTCCTGCCTCCGTCCAGTCATATGCCCGCGCGGTGCTCAACGTGCGCGTTCACCCGGAACAGCCCGCCGCCGAGGCGCAGGCGGCCGTGATGCGGCACCTCGAGGCGCAGCGCCCGTTCGGCGTGCCGCTCGAGGTGACGGCCGGCGCGATCGGCGACGGCTTTCGTGCGAGCTCGAGTGGCCCGGCGTGGGACGCCATGGTCGCCGCGATGAGCGGGGCCTGGGGCACGGAGACCGTCGAGATCGCTACCGGCGGCGCGATCCCCCTCGTCAAGGCGATGAGCGACGGGGTGCCGGACGCGGCGATCTTCGTGTTCGGAGCCACCGACAGCTTCGCCAACATCCACGGTCCGGACGAGCGGCTGCTCGTGGACGAGTGGGAGAAGGCGGTGCTTGCCGAGACGCTGTTCTTCGAGGAGTTCGCCAACCGAGCGAAGGGATCGAGATGAGCGACACGGACGACACCACACCGGCGCCGCCCGAACCCGCGGAGAAGCAGGGGATCCAGTTCCCGAGCACGATGACGGTGCTCGTCATCGTCACGTTCGTCGTGTGGCTCGCTGCGTTCCTGATCCCCTCAGGGACGTACGTGCACGACGAGAACGGCGTCCCGCAGCCGGGGTCGTTCCGGCAGATCGACTCCCCGCAGGACTTCGGCGACCGGGTCGGCGACCTCTTTCTGGCGCCCGTCAACGGGCTCTATGGGCTCCAGAACCCGGAGACCGGCGTCGTCCACCCCTTTGGCGTGGGCTCCCTCTTCGGCGCGGTCAGCGTGTTTGCGTTCGTCCTCGCGATCGGCGCGTTCATGACGATGGTGCTCGCGACCGGGGCGCTCGACGTCGCGATCGGCAAGCTCGCCTACGCGATGCGAGGCCGCCCGTGGCTCGTGATCGTCGCTGTGATGACGCTGTTCTCGCTCCTCGGCACGACGATGGGCTGGGCGGACGAGACGCTCGGCTTCTACGCGCTCCTGATCCCACTCCTCCTCGCGCTCGGGTACGACCGCATGGCGGTGGCCGGGATGATCATCGGCAGCGCCACGGTGGGTGCGATGGCCTCGACGGTGAACCCGTTCTCGATCGGCGTCGCGAGCGGGTTCGCAGGCGTCGGGATCGGCGACGGTATCGGCCTCCGCTGGATCGGCTGGTTCGTCCTCACTGCCATCACGATCGCCTACGTCATCCGCTACGCGGAGCGCGCGAAGACCACTCCGAGCCGATCGCTCGTCGGCTACCTCCCCGAGGACGAGGAGCTTGTCAAGAAGGAAGAGTCGGCCTCGCACCTCGTGCTCACCGGGCGGCAGAAGGTGATCCTGGCGATCACCGCGTTCACGTTCGCGCTGCTCGTGTTCTCGGTCGTCCCGTGGGACTCGATCTTCGACCTTGGCGTCAAGGTCGACCCGTACACGCACGAGCCGCTCCCCAACGATCCGTGGTGGAACCTCGGCTGGTGGTTCCCCGAGCTGATCGCGCTGTTCCTCGTCGCGTCGGTGGTCGTCGGGCTCGTCGCCAAGTTCAGCGAGAAGGAGATCACGGGCTACATCGGTCGCGGCTTCGGCGACTTCATCGGCGCCGGGGTGGCTGTCGTCCTCGCCCGCGGCGTGACCGTGATCCTCAACAACACGCAGACGATCGACACGATCCTGAGCTGGATGGAAGATGCCGTGAGCGGTACCGACTCCGTCGTGTTCATCGGTCTCGTCGCGCTCATCAACACCGGGATCGCGTTCATCATCCCCTCGTCGTCGGGCCACGCCACGCTCGCGATGCCGCTCCTCGCGCCGCTCGGTGACTTCGCGGACGTCTCGCGGCCGCTCGTCGTCACGGCCTGGAGCTGGGGCGCCGGGGTCGCGCGGTTCATCACGCCGACGAGCGCGGTCGTGATGGCGGGCATCGCGCTCGCGGGCGTCCGCTACGACAGGTGGATCCGCTTCATGCTCCCGCTGATGGGCATGCTCCTCGTGGCCAGCCTCGTCATGCTCGGCATCGCCGCGGCGATCGAGTAGCGCGCTGCCGGCTCGGGCCCGCCCATCCCGTCGTCCCGCGAGGCCCCTCGGATGAGCGACGAGACGATCACGTTCCTCGTCCTCGGGGCGGTGGTGGCGATCTTCGTGTGGGACCGCGTGCCGGTCGCGATCGTGGCGCTCGGGGTCGCGCTCTCGCTGTGGGCGACGGGGGTGCTCGACCTCGACCAATCTCTCGCGGGGTTCGGTGACCCGACGGTCATCTTCATCGCGTCGCTCTTCGTCGTCAGCGAGGCGCTCGACGCCACCGCGGTGACGACCTGGGCCGGCCAGCACCTGATCGCGCAGGCAGGAGACAGCCGCGCGCGCGTGCTGGTGCTGATGATGCTCCTCTGTGCGGGCCTGACCGCGTTGATCACGGTCAACGGCTCGGTCGCCGCGCTCGTGCCCGTCGTCGTCGTCATGGCCGTACGCCTCCGGCGCGAGACGTCGCAGCTCCTGATGCCGCTCGCGTTCGCCGCCCACGCGGGCTCGCTCCTCGTGCTGACCGCATCGCCGGTGAACGTGATCGTCTCCGAGGCGGCCGACGACGCCGGGGTCGGCCGGATCGGCTTCTTCGAGTTCGCGCTCGTCGGCGTCCCACTCCTCGCGGGCACGATCGCGATCGTCGTCCTTCTCGGGGAACGCCTCCTGCCTCACCGCTCGCCCCGCTTGATGCCGGCGGACTTCAGCTCGCACGCCCGCACGCTGGTGCACCAGTACGGCCTCGACGACGGCGAGGCGCTCCTCACGCGGGCGAGCGGCGCGGCGGAGGTCGTGATCCCGCCTCGCTCAGCCCTCGTCGGCCAGACCGCGTACCCGGGAATGGTGACCGAGAGTGGCGATCTGGTCGTGCTCGCGGTGCAGCGTAAGGGGGAGGAGCTCGCCGGCGAGACGACGCTGGCCGTCGGTGACACGCTCCTGCTGCAGGGCATCTGGAGGCGCGCTCGACGAGCACCTCGACGATCCCGACGTGCTCGTGGTCGACCAGCCCGAGCTGGTCAGACGGCAGGCGGTGCCACTCGGCCCCGGTGCGGCTCAGGCGACCCTGGTGCTCGCCGCGATGGTCGTGCTGCTCGCGACCGGCGCGGTGCCGCCAGCGGTGGCCGGGTTGCTCGCGGCCGGTGCGATCGTAGTCTCCGGCGTGCTCTCGGTCGAGCAGGCGTACCGCGGCATCGGCTGGACGACCGTGATCCTCGTCGCCGGGATGATCCCGCTCTCGACGGCGATGACGCAGAGCGGTGCAGCGGAGCGGCTCGCCGACGGGCTCGTCGACGTGGTCGGAGACGCGGGGCCGCATGCGCTTCTCCTCGGGCTGGTCGTGATCGTCTTCGTCCTCGGCCAGCTGATCTCGAACATGGCCACTGCGCTGATCGTGATCCCGATCGCGATCTCGGCCGCCGGCGAGCTCGATGTCTCGCCAAAGCCCCTGCTGGTCGGGGTCTCGGTCGCGGCCGCGGCCGCCTTCCTGACCCCGGTCGCAACGCCGGCGAACCTGATGGTGCTCGAGCCCGGCGGGTACCGCTTCGGCGATTACTGGAAGCTCGGCCTGCCGCTGCTCGCGCTGTTCGGCGTGGTCGCCGTCCTGCTCGTCCCCGTCTTCTGGGCGTTCTGACGGCGGCCGGCTGCGCCGCCGATCGAGTAGCTCATTCGTTCGGGAAGTCACATGCCGAGCGGCGCGAGCGACCGGTCGTCGGCACATTCCCTCGCCCAGGTCTCCGAGATCGAGCGCATCGTCTCGGCATCCCCCTCGGCGGTGCCAGCCTCGACGACGACCTGATGGACGACCGACTCGGAGCCGCGTGTCATGTCGTGCGTCCGAACGGCGTGCACGCGGGCCTCGGGCATCAGGTCGCAGAGGCGGCGAGCGAGACGGTCGACCTCCGCGAGGGTCGCCTCGCGGCCCGACAGCAGGCCGAAGTTGACGACGATCTCGGTGGCGCCGCCCGTGGGACGGAGGAACGCGATCGTGGTGTCCATGAACTCTCCCTTACCCGCGGGCGCCCGTTTCAATCGCCCCGACCGAGGGATCCGGCGCAGCGCTAGCGTGTGCCGTAGTCGTCGAGTCGGCCGGTGGTGCCGCGGATGCCGACGCCGACGCGGCCGGCGGTGGGGTATGTCGTGTCCTGTGCCGTGCCGAGGCTGTGTCCATGTGGTGCCGTCGTGGCGCCAGGCTTCGACCGTCGATCCGTTGACCCGGAGTAGGAGGGTGTCCCCCGCGGTGAGCTCCTGGCTGATGGTGAGAAGGCGGGTGATGGTGCCGTTGTCGACGCGTTCGAGGTAGAGCTCGTCGGTGCCGGTTTGTTGGAGGGTGCGGAGCATGTATCCGTCGCAGCGGCGGTGCCTGGCTGCTGCACACGGGCGTAGAGACGGAACTGGTTGCCTGTCCCCGGCAGCGCTGCGAGACGCGACCAGACTTCGGTGTCCGGCCCGACGGGGGTGGGGTTTCGCCAGGCGGTACAGGTCGTGGTCTTGCTGCAGGAGAGTTGGTTGTGGCGACGGGAGGCTGGTTCGACGGAGCTGGCGATCCGTTCGACCAGCGGCCCGGGTCGGACAGCGTCTCGTTGGGGCGATCGAAGCTGTCGATGACGGGGAGTGGCTCGACCGGCGGGGTGTTGGGTGCGCGGGGTGGTGGCGCTGCGCGATGTTCGAGTAGGCGCCGAGATTGGTGGCGGTGATCCTCCGCTCGGACGCGGTAGCGGTAACGGGTGGCCGCGGTGAGCCCGGTGTCGCGGTAGCCGGGCTCGGTCGTGGTCGCGATCTCGCTGAAGGTGGCGCAGCCGGCGTCCTGGCAACGCTCGATCCGGTAGCGGACGATCGCCGTGTCGTCGGTCGCGGCCGCCAGGAGGCTCGATCGCGTCGGGGCCGGCAGAGCTGGCTTGGAGCGTGCCGGGGGCGTTCGGTGGTGTCGTGTCCGGCGGTGGCATCCCGAGCGTGCGTGTGCCGTAGTCGTCGAGTCGGCCGGTAGTGCCGCGGAGGCCGACGCCGACGTGGCCGGGCGTGGGGTATGTCGTGTCCTGTGTCGTGCCGAGGCGTGTCCAGGTGGTGCCGTCGTGGCGCCAGACCTCGACCGTCGATCCGTTGGTCCGGAGGAGGAGCGTGTCCCCCGCGGTGAGCTCCTGGCTGATGGTGAGAAGCGGGTGATGGTGCCGTTGTCGACGCGTTCGAGGTAGAGCTCGTCGGTGCCGGTTTGTTGGAGGGTGCGGAGCATGTATCCGTCCCAGTGGCGCCGCTTGGTTGCTGCACACGGGCGTAGAGACGGAACTGGTTGGTGGTGCCCGGGAGCGTGGTGATGCGTGACCAGACTTCGGTGTCCGGGCCGAAGGTGGTGGGGTTGCGCCAGGCGGTACAGGTCGTGGTGTTGCTGCAGGAGAGTTGGTTGTTGTTGACGGCGAGGGTGGTTGCGACGCCGCTGGCAAGGTTTGCCCATCTGCCGGCGTCGGAGAGCGGGCTCTCGTTGGGGCGGTTGAAGGTGTCGATCGTGGGTAGCGGCTGCTCGGGCGCCTGCGCGGCGAGGGGGGTGCCGCTCGCCGCGCTCGAGAAGGCGCCCTCGCCGTTGCCGTTCTCGGCCGTGACCTTGTAGGAGTAGGTCGTGCCGGTCGCGACGGAGCTGTCCCCGAAGCTCCTGGTGGTGCCCGTGTCGGTGAGGAAGCTCTCACCGCCCGGCGCGGTGCCCCGGTAGACCCGGTAGTTCGTGATCGCCGAGCCACCGCCGAACGCCGGCGCGTTCCACGACAACGCGAGCTGCCCATCCCCCGCCACTACCGACAACCCCGACGGCGTACCAGGCGGCGGGTTCCCGAGGGTGCGTGTGCCGAAGTCGTCGAGGCGGCCGGTAGTGCCGCGGAGGCCGATGCCGCTGTTGCCGGGCGTGGTGTAGGTGGTGTCTTGGGTGGTACCGAGTCTCGTCCAGGTGCTGCTGTTGTTGCGCCAGACCTCGAGGGTTGGTCCTTTGGTGCGCAGGAGCAGCGTGTCGCCCGCGGCGAGCTCTTGGCTCATGGTGAGCAGCGAGACAACGTTGCCGTTGTCGATGCGTTCGAGGTAGAGCTCGTCGGGTCCGGCGAGTTGGTTGGTGCGGAGCATGTAGCCGTCCCAGTTGGCGCCGCTTGGTTGTTGGAGGCGGGCGTAGAGGCGGAGTTGGTTGGTGGTGCCTGGGAGGGTGGTGATGCGTGCCCAGACTTCGGTGTCGGGGCCGTAGGTGGTGGGGTTGCGCCAGGCGCTGCAGGTGGTGCTGAGGGTGCAGGCGAGTTGGTTGTTGTTGACGGCGAGGGTGGTTGCGGCGCCGCTGGCAAGGTTTGCCCATCTGCCGGCGTCGGAGAGCGGGCTCTCGTTGGGGCGGTTGAAGGCGTCGATCGTGGGTAGCGGCTGCTCGGGCGCCTGCGCGGCGAGGGGGGTGCCGCTCGCCGCGCTCGAGAGGGCGCCCTCGCCGTTGCCGTTCTCGGCCGTGACCTTGTAGTAGTAGGTCGTGCCGTTCGCGACGGAGCTGTCCACGAAGCTCCTGGTGGTGCCCGTGTCGGTGAGGAAGCTCTCACCGCCCGGCGTGGTGCCCCGGTAGACCCGGTAGTTCGTGATCGCCGAGCCACCGCCGAACGCCGGCGCGTTCCACGACAACGCGAGCTGCCCATCCCCCGCCACTACCGACAACCCCGACGGCGCACCAGGTGGGCCATTGCCCGGGGCGGCCCCCTCGATCATCACGCCGAAGCGCTGCAGGACGGTGTCGATCGGGTTCCCGATGGTGAGCCCGTCACCGCCGGCGAAGAGGAGCGCGACGGGCTGGTTGCCGCTCTGGGTGACGATTAGGGAGCCGGAGTCCCCGGCCGCACTGAAGGTCCCAGGAGAGATCGAGATCTGGTTGACGAAGCGCGCCTGCTGGAAGCACGTGTTGAAGAGGAGTAGGTAGCAAACGTCGACGGAGACGTTCGTCGCGGCCACGGTGCCCTGCTGAAACCCCGTCGTGCGGCCGTACTTCTGCACGGCCAAACCCGGAAACGCCTGGGCGGTGACGGTGCTCGGCGTTCCGTAGCCGTCGTCCGGCGTCGCCGTGCCGACGTTGGCAGTCGACACGAGCGCGATTGCGGCGTCGATCGTGTTCGTGGAGCCGGCCGAGAAGTTGATCGTCTGGTACGCGTAGAGCGTCCCGATGCGGTCTGCGGGATCCATACCGCCGTCGGCCGAGCCCGGCTGCGTGATCGCCTCACCGACGCTCGCCGAGTTGATCCCTGCGAAGACGTGGTTGTTGGACAGGGCAAAGACGTGCGTGCCGTCGGTGACGCGCGCGCCGAGGGTGCCCGAGCCGAAGTCGTGGAGACCGGCCGACACGCCGATCGGCACCGGCCTGGGGAACCGGTCCGTCGGTGCGGCGCGCGCCTCGATGATCCCGGTTGTGACGCTGTCGACCTCGACCCCGTCGAGCGTTGCCGGCACGTCGGCGTCAGGACGCTCCTTGTACACCTTGACGACTGCCTTGCCTGCCTTGTTGACGCCGACGCCGATCCCGGCGACGCCGGCGGTGTCCAGGATCTTGTCCTCGTGCTTGGCCTTCGCCGCCCTCGCCTTCGCAAGCCCTGGCGGTTCGCCACCGGGAGGTCCAGCGGCGCTTGCGCCTCGGCCCGCTGCCGAGCCGGCCACAGCCGCCAGCAACGCTGCGAGTACGAACACGATCGGCGTTCTTCGCTGCACGCCCCATCCCTTTCCGACACGCGGCCCGTGGGCCGACGTACCGTAATACCGAAAGGCCTGAATTACCAGGGGCTTCGTGGAAATCGAGTCTGCGGCCGATGCCCCGCGCCGGGTGGTTCTTGACGCCGGCGGCACCGAATCGCCACGCTTGGATCCGGCATAGTGCTCCGGTTCCTCGCCCTTACCCTGTTCGTCGTCGCGCTCCACCCGCTGGAGCAGCCGGTCCGGCCGCTGCCCGCACCTCTGAAGTCGACCCTGCAGCACGGCTTCTGGGAGTCGGCCTGCCCCGTGCCGCTCTCGCAGCTTCGCCTGCTGACGGTTCGCCACTGGGGCTTCGACGGCCGAGCGCACGCCGGCCAGCTTGTGGTCAACCGGGCCGCGGCCGCGCCGCTCGCCAAGGTGTTCCGCCGCCTCTACGTCCTCCGGTTCCCGATCCGGCATCTGCAGCTCGGCGACATGTACGGCCCGGCGAGCGCGAGACCGGCCGACGGCGACGTGAGTGGGTCGTTCGAGTGCCGGCAGGCGGTTCCCTCACCGTGCACGGGCGGCACGGGCACGGGCACGTGGTCGAACCACGCGTACGGGCTCGCGATCGACCTGAACCCCGCCGAGAACCCCTACGTCGGCTGCGGGCAGACGCGCGACCCGACCCGGGCACGCTACCTCGACCGGTCGCGGCGGCGAAAGGGCATGGTGACGCCGGAGGTCGTCGCGGCGTTCCGCTCGATCGGCTGGGGCTGGGGCGGCGACATGGTCCGGTGCGACGAAGGACTACATGCACTTCTCGCACAACGGCCATTAGAGAACGAGCGCGGGCCCCGCGGCGCGGGGCCCTCCGTCGAGCGAACGTGCGCATCTCTACTTCCTCGTGAAGTCGCGGACCGCCTCGGTCGAGCACATACGGTGTCGCGGTGATCCTCGAGTTCGGTGCGGCGCAGGAGCTGCAGCTCCTCGCGCTCCTGGTCTCGGCTGCGGCCCTACTGATCCTGGCCGGGCCGCTTCGCATCCCGTACCCGATCCTGCTCGTCCTCGGCGGCCTCTTGCTCGGGTTCGCACCGGGCGTCCCGGCGATCACGATGCCGCCGCAGCTCGTCCTCGTCGGGATCCTGCCTCCGCTGCTCTACGTGTCCGCCTACTCGACCGGCCTGCGCGAGCTGCGGCACAACCTTCGGCCGATCTCGCTCCTCTCCCTGGGGGTTGTCGCCGCGACGACAGCCGGCGTCGCCGTGGTCGCGCACGAGACGATGGGGGTCGGCTGGGCCGAGGCATTCGTGCTCGGCGCCGTCGTCTCGCCGACCGACCCGATCGCGGCGACCGCGATCGGACGGCGCCTCGGAGTCCCACGGCGCCTGATCGACATCGTGGAGGGCGAGAGCCTCGTCAACGACGGCACGGCGCTCGTGCTCCTCCGAACCGCGCTCCTCGCCGCCGTCACAGGCGCGTTCTCCGTCTGGTCGGCGGGGTGGGACCTCCTCGTCACGATCGTCGGAGGGATCGCGGTCGGCCTCGCCGTCGGGTACGTCGTCCGCCGCGTCCGCCGACCGCTCGACAACCCGCCGCTCGAGGTGACCATCGCGTTCCTCACCGGCTACTTCGCCTTTCTCCCGGCGTCGGCGCTGGACGTCTCCGGCGTGCTCGCGGTCGTCACCGCCGGCATCTACATGGGCTGGTACACACCCGAGCTGACGACGGTGGAGACGCGGCTCCAGGGCCGAGCGTTCTGGGACATCCTCACGTTCCTGCTCAACGTCCTGTTGTTCGGGCTCGTCGGGCTCCAGCTGCGGCCGATCCTCGACTCGCTCTCCGGCCGGGGCACGTCGACCCTCGTCACCGACGTCGCCGGAGTCGTGCTCGCAGTGATCGCCGTCCGCATCATCGGCGTGTTCGCCGTCACCTACGTCCCTCGTGTCCTGTCCCGCGGCGTACGCGAGCGCGACCCCTTCCCGCCGTGGACGTACCCGGCTTTCATCTCGTGGAACGGCATGCGAGGCGCCGTGACGATCGCGGCAGCGCTCACCGTCCCGCTCACGACGGACGCGGGGGCTCCGTTCCCGGACCGCGATCTGATCGTCTTCCTCGCGTTCTGCGTCGTCCTCGCGACGCTTGTCGTGCAGGGACTCTCGCTGCCCGCTGTGATCCGGGCGCTGCGGCTCGAAGCCGACGACGGCGGCGCCGAGGTGGAGGACGCAATGGCCCGCGTCCGCGCCGCCGAGGCAGCGCTGGCCCGTCTCGACGAGCTCGTCCGCGAGGACTGGGTGCTGGACGACACGGCCGAGCGGCTCCGCGGGGGTTACCGTTTCCGGATCGACCGCTTCTCGGCTCGGGCCGACCCGGAGGGCGACGGGAAGATCGAGAGGCGCTCGTTGAAGTACCAGAAGCTGCGTCGCGAGCTCCTCGACGCGGAGCGGCGCGCCGTGGTGGAGCTGCGCAACGCGGGGGAGATCAGCGACGAGGTGATGCGTCGCGTGGAGCACGACCTCGATCTCGAGGTGTCCCGCCTCGACTACTGAAAGCTACGCCGTGAGCCTGAGGCAGTCGACCTCGCGCAAGCTTCGCAGGAACGCGGTCAGCCGCCCGGCCGACATGGGGCTCCCGAACTCGTACCCCTGGGCGAGCCCGCACCCGAGCTCCTCGAGCATCTCGCGGGCCTTCGTCGACTCGATGCCCTCCGCGACCACCGACAGGTCGAGGTTCGAGCCGAGATCGAGGATCGTGCGGACGATCACCATGTCCATCGGGCTCTCGGTCATCCGTCCGACGAACGAACGGTCGATCTTCAGCTCCGCGAGCGGGAGCGCGGTCAGGTACCCGAGCGACGAGTAGCCGGTGCCGAAGTCGTCGATGGAGAGCCGGACGCCGACCGACGAGAGCTCGCGCGCGACGTACCCTGCCCGGACCGGATCCGCCATCAGGGACGTCTCGGTGAGCTCGATCGTGAGCAGCTCGGGCGCAAGGCCTGTCTCCTCGAGCACCTCCGCCACGCGGCGCGGGAACGCCGGGTCGAGCAGCGCGTCCACGTCGACGTTGACCGCGACGCCGAGGTCGAGCCCGTCGCGCGACCAGGCCGCGGCCTCCGCGGCGGCGCCCTGCAGGACGAGCGCGGTGAGCGAGCCCATCAGGCCGGCCTTCTGCACGACGGGCAGGAACTGCGACGGCAGGACGATGCCGCGCTCCGGGTGATCCCAGCGAACGAGCGCCTCGGCTCCGACGACGCGACCGCTCGAGACCTCGACCTTGGGCTGGTAGTGCGCGACGATGTCGCCCGCCTCGAGGGCGCGTCTGAGCTCGCTGCCGAGCGAGAGAGACTCGCGGCTGGAGACGTCGGCCGCAGGGTTGTAGAGCTCGATCCGGGTGCGATTCCGCTTCGCTGCGTACATCGCGACGTCGGCGAACCGCACGAGCGTGTCCGCATCCGACGCGTCGTCCGGGTACAGCACGCCGCCCACCGAAGTCTTGACGTCGAGTGAGAGCCCCCCGATCTCGAACGGCTCGTCGACCGCCACGTGGATCCGCGTCGCCGTCTCCAGCACGTCGTCGGCGCTCCCGGCGGGCATCACCACGCCGAACTCGTCGCCGCCGAGGCGCGCGATCGTGTCGGTGTCGCGAAGGGTGCCGCGGAGGCGAACCGCCAGCTCCCGGAGCAGCTGGTCGCCGCTCGCATGCCCGAGCGCGTCGTTGATCTCCTTGAAACCGTCGAGGTCGAGCAACAGGACCGCTGCGCGGCCGCCGGTGCGTCGCGCGTTCGCGAGGGCGGTCTCGATCCTGTCGTGGAAGAGCACGCGGTTCGGCAGGCCCGTGAGGCTGTCGTGGAGCGCCTGGTGCTCGATCTCCTCCATGTGCGAGTCGATCTGGCGGGTCGCCCGACGGAGGACGGGGAACAGCGAGATGAAGAGCACCAGCAGCACCCCCTCGAGCACGAGCGCAATCGGCACGAACGTGGCCGTGACAGAGCGTGCGATGGGTGCGTAGTCACGCTCGGTCACGAGCACGCCTGCGGCGCGGTCCCCGAACCAGATCGGCACGAGTTGACGCAGCACCGTGCGGGAGGATCCGTCGCGGGCGGTCGTCTGCTCGACCGCTGTCCGGATCTTCTGACCTGCCAGCGTGGCGCGAACCGCCGACGCGGCGTGGAGCGGCGCCGTGCCGGCGCCGGCCGGCTCCGTGGTGGAGAACCTGAGGCTCCCACCGGTGTCGTACAGCGCCGCCGACTCGACGTCGTCGATCATGACCTGCTGCCGGAAGAGCCGCTTCAAGGCGCGTCGCCGAGCGGGCGTCAGCTGCCGCTCGAAGTCACCGGGCGCGAGCTCCCGAGAGAGCACGGCCTGCGCGACGAACCGGGTGTTCTGCTCGACGGCGTCGCGCGCCTGCGACGTGACGAACCCCCGCACCATCACGAAGATCGCCACGCTCGCGATCGCGAGGCTCACACCGGTGAGCAGCGTGAAGCGCAGGACGAGCCGCGGCGCTCGAGGTCGCCTCCCGGGCCGCCGACGGAGTGTCACGCCGCTCTCCGCCGTCGGACGAGGCGAACGCGACGCTCACAGCCCGCGAGCGCAAGGAGCAGGAGCGGCGACGCGAGCACGGCGCCGTTGTCTGTCCCACCGTGGTGGTTCGGGTTGTGGCCGTTCGCGACGCCCTGCCCGGCGCAGTTCCCGTTCCCGTTCCCGTTCCCGTTGGCGTTCCCGTTCCCGCTGCCGTGGCAGTCCTGCTGGTTCCCGTTCCCGTTCCCGTTCCCGTTCCCGTTCCCGTTCCCGTTCCCCTGGCCGTTGCCGTTGCCTTGGCCGTTGCCCTGGCCGGTGCCGCTCCCTTGATCGTCGTTGCCTTGCTCGTCTTCGCCCTGGCCGTTGCCGTTGCCTTGCTCGTCTTCGCCCTGACCGTTGCCGTTGCCCTGCTCGTCTTCGCCCTGGCCGTTGCCGTTGCCCTGCTCGTCGCCGCCCTGCTCGTCGCCGGCCTGCTCGTCGCCGCCCTGCTCGTGGCCCTGGCCCGTGCCGGTCTGGTCGTCGCCCTGGCTGGTCCCCTGGCCGTCGCCGGCCTGGCTGTCGTCGCCGTCGTTGTCGGCGTCCTGGTCCTGGGGCGGGTCTTCCGCGCCCCCGTCGGACGCGGCGGGGTCGTCGCCCCCTGTGCCACTCGAGCCCTGAGCCGTGTCGTCGGGGTCGCCGGACTCGTCGTGCGCCGGTTGATCGTCCTCGCCGGTCGTGTCGGTGTCTCCGGACCCGCCGGTCGCCAACGTCTCCTGATCGTCGCCCGACGTACCGGGGTCGGAGGGAGGTCCACTCGGCTGGGTCGAGTCGTCGCCGTCGGCCGGCGGCGTGCTCGAGCCGCCGTCGTCACCCGCTTCCGGGCCGGACGGGTCATCCTTGGGCTGACCTCCGACCGGCGCCACCGGAGCGGCCACCTCGTCGCCCGACCCCGGCGCGGGCGGGTCGCCAGAATCGCCACCGGGAGAGCCGTGGGCTCCACCCACGTCGTTGGTGGTTCCCGGCCTCCCCGCGCCGCTCTTCGGCGCATCGGCGGGCGTTGTGTCTGGCCGGTCGTGGGTCGGTCCCGTGGGAGTTCCCTGATCGGCGCCGCGAGAGGGCGAGTCGGTCGCCTCCCCGCTTTGAGCTTTGCTGGGCGAGTCCGATGTCTCCGGGTCCGTCGCCGAGTCGCCGTTGCCGTGTGGGGAGACCGGCGGGGTCGCCTTCGGGCTCGCACCGCCATGGCCGCGATGCCGCGGCACCGGTGGGAAGAACGGCGCATCGTCGCCTCGCGCGATTCGGTACTCGGTCTGCTGCGAGTCGGACAGCTGCACCTTGTCGTCGGCCGCCGAGTGAACATGCCCGAACGCCGACCGCGGAAGATCGAAGATGGGGGCGAGCACACCCGCTGCGTCGAGTGGGAGCTTCAACCCCAACAGTGCGGCGGCCGGCACGATCAGCAGCGCCGTCGCGATCGCAGCAATCTCCCGAACTCGCCGTCGGCTCTGCCGACGAGCGCCATGCTCGCGTTCAACCACCGCAGATTCCCCCTCCCGTTGCCGCAAGACCGGCCGCCGCCGGTGGACGCACGGTAGGGAGGGGAGTGGAATCGCTCATCCCCCGCCAGGGGGGCTAGAACCGCTTGATCGAGGGATAAACCTGGCCCGGAGACCGAGTCGCTCGACGTCGGCACCGCTCGAAAGGGTCATCCGCGACCAACTCGTTCGCTCGGGCTCCGCGTGACACCGGCCTCTCGAGGACCATGAAAAATGCCGAACCCCGCGACTCCGAAGAGCTACGGGGTTCGACTTGGCAAGTCAATCACGTCGCCCGACCGCCTGTCAAGCGGGAACCTCCGAGCGCTCCGGAAGGAGCGGAAACTCGGCGCGAATCCGTGTCCCCGAGCCCGGGCCGCTTTCCACCGCGAACACCCCGTCGAGCGCCTCGACGCGGTCCTTCAGCCCGCCGAGCCCTGATCCCTCGCTCGCCTGGGCGCCTCCCTGGCCGTCGTCCGCGATCTCCACGGTCAGGGCGTCGGCTCGCTTCCGCACGCGGATCGTCGCGGAGGACGCGCCCGAGTACTTGACGACGTTCGTGAGCGCCTCGGCGACGACGTAGTACGCGGCGCTTTCGATTGCGGCCGGCCAGCGGTCGGCGTCGTCGGTCGTAACGACCGTGACGGGGAGGGGCGCGCGGCCGGCGAGCGCGCGGACGGCGGCGGCGAGGCCTCGCACCGTGAGGATCTGGGGATGAAGGCCGCGCGCGAGCTTGCGCAGCTCCTCGTGGGCGGCGTTCAGCTCGAGGAGCGCGCGATCGAGATGCTGCTCGGCCTGGTCGGGATCGGTCCGCATGAACCTGACGCCGAGGTGGACCGCGTGGGAGACGCTGACCAGATGCTGCTGGGCGCCATCGTGGAGATTGCGCTCGAGGCGCTTCCGCTCGGCGTCGCTCGCGGAGACGATGCGCGCGCGAGAGCGGCGGATCTCGTCCTCGACGTGCTTCCGCGCGGTGACGTCGAGGCCGCACAGGAGGTAGCGCCGCTCGCCCTCCTCGCCAGGCACCTCGGTCGCGGTCCAGTCGACGACGAGGTGCTCCCCGTCCACCGAGACGTGGTGATACTCGACGACGCCCGGCGGCTCGCCCTGCAGCATCCCCTCGAAGTCGACGCGGGCGCGAGGGACGTCCTCTTCTGCGAGGAAGACCTTCCAGAACGGCAGCCCGAGCCATGACTCCTCCGGCAGGCCGGCGGCGCGTTCGAGCGCGCGGTTGACGCCGAGCATCGTCCCGGCCTCGTCGACGAGTGCGAGGAAGCTCGGTGTCGACCGAACGACCGCATAGCTGAAATCGCGCTCGCGCTCGAGCTCCTGCGCCTGCCTCGTGCGTTCGGTGAAGTCGCGCACGATCAGGAGGAACTCGTCGTGACCGCAGGCGACGATTCGGCCCTCGTAGTCCCGCAGCTCGCCGCGGATCTCGAGTGAGTACTCGACCCGCTGGAGGACGCCGTCTTCCACCGCGCGTCTGCCGGCGGCGAGAACGCCCTCGGCGATGTGCGCCGGGAGCCGCTCGTGGACGCTGTGGCCGATCACCCCGTCGGGCGGCGTGAGCAGGTCCTGCTCCGCGTCGACCTTGAAGCCGCGATAGACGCCATCGACGCCGATCCGGAAGATCGGGTCCGGAATCGCTGCGACGAGTGCGCGCGCTGTCGACTCGCTCGAGGCCGAGCGGTCGAGAGGGTGGTGCGGGGGCTGCGCCTTCACGCAACCCCTTGTAGCACGGGTCCTGCGTCGGGCTCGGGAAGGATCAGTCCAGCACGAAGCTGACCCGCATCGTGACCCGAAACTCGGCGATTGCGTCGTTCTCGACGACGACGTACTCCTCCGAGATCCAGGCGCCCTTGATGCCGTGCACCGTCTCCGCCGCCTTTGCGATCCCGGCACGGGCCGCCTCGGCGAAGCTCGTCGGCGACGACGCCGTGATCTCGATCACCTTCGCAACGCTCATGGGGCCTCCTCGGTCGGTGGTTGCGATTGTCCTACCCCGATCGACGCCCGGCAATCACTCGATCCGAACCCACGCTCCTTCGCGATTCGAGCGCGCGACCGCGTCGCAGAGGACATTCTCGACATGTCCGTCCCGGAAGCTCGGGTAGTCGGTCTCGGCGGACGGCCCTCCGCGCGCGACGTCCGCGTAGACCGCGCGATACAGCTCGCGGAAGGTGTCGGCGAAGCCCTCGGCATGCCCGACGGGGAGGTGTGTGCGCGCGGCCGAGCCCGGATGCATCAGGAGCGCGTTCCGTTGGAGAACCTCGTTGCCGCGTTCTCGGCTTCCGAGCCAGAGCTCCTCGTGACGCTCGCCGTCCCACGCAAGCGTGCCCCGCGAGCCGTCGACCTCCACCCGGATCGCGTTCTTCCGGCCGAAGCTGACCTGCGAGAGCACGCACGATCCACGCGCGCCGCTCTCGAACCGGACGAGGATGTGGGCGATGTCCTCCGTGGACATCGGCGCATCGACCCGCTCCACGTCGGCCGCGCTCGCGAAGGTCTCGACCTCGCCGACCGGACGCCGCCGCACCGGGATCGTCGTCGCAAGATCGGCGAAGACCTCGACGATCCGCGAGCCGGTGACGAACTGCGCGAGATCCATCCAGTGGGATCCGATGTCGCCGACCGCCCGGAGGTCGCCACCCCGGGCGGGCTCGAGGCGCCAGTTCCAGTCCTCGGGCGTCGCGAGCCAGTCCTGGAGGTAGCCGCCGTGCACATTCCAGACGTCGCCGAGCTCGCCCGCGCGAACACGCTCGCGGGCCTCCTGGACGATCGGGTAGAAGCGGATGTTGAAGTTCGTGCAGTGCACGAGACCGGAGCGCTCCGCGAGGTCGACCAGCTCCTCGGACTGCTCGGACGTCATCGCGAGCGGCTTCTCGCAGACCACGTGCTTGCCGGCGGCGAGCGCCCGCTTCGCCTGCGCGTAGTGGAGGTCGTTCGGCGTCGTCAGGTGAACGACATCGACGGACTCGTCCTCGAGCATTGCGTCGTAGCTCGCGTACGCCGGCGCGATGGCCTTCGCGGCCGCGCGCTCCTGGCTCGAGCCGACGACGCCGACGACCTCCACGCCGATGCGGCGAAGGGCGTCTACGTGGACGACGCCGATGAACCCCGTGCCCACCACCCCGGCTCGGAGGGGTGTTCGATTCGAAGGGTCCGACGCCGGGGCCACGCGCCAACGCTAACGCCTCGCAGGGCCGCCGAGTGCGGCAAGAGAACCCCCGAGGGGCGGTGCTCCCCGTTGCACCGCCCCTCGAGCCTTGGCGCTACCCGCCGAGGTTGACCGGGAACGACACCAGCCGGCGGGTCGAGACACCGCCAAGGACGTTGCCGCCCGGCTCGCGTGCGCGCACGAACATCACCAGCAGCTGCTGCCGGTTCGCGGCCGGGTAGCCGCGTAGCCGGTTCATATGGAGCTCAGCCCAGCCGTCGCTCCCGGTCGGCGTCTCCGCCGGGACCGAGAACTGGTTGTACGGGACCGCCGTCACGTAGACCAGCGCGCCCTGCACCGGCTTGCCGCCGCATGCGGTTACGTGGAAGCGGGCGACGAGCTGCTGGGTCGAGCCGCCGACGACGCTCGGGTCGAGCGACTGTCGGTCGACGAGCAGGCGATTCGGGGCGTTGACGTCGCCGATCGCGACGGTGCCGCCGCCGGCCTTGTCGCAGTTGCTCGTCGGGGGAGGCGTCGTCGCCGCCTCTGCGACGACCGCCGTCGGCACCGACGTCATGGTCGTGCCGCCATCGGCGTTCTGTGCCGTCACGCGGACGCGAAGCGTGTTGCCCTTGTCGACGTCCTTGAGGACGTACGTCTTCTGGATGGCCCCGCTGATCGACGAACAGCTGCCGCCGTCCGTGTCGCAGCGACGCCAGAGATAGCGGAAGTCCGTCGGATTGCCGGTCCACTGGCCCTCGCTGGCAGTCAGGGTCTGACCCACCTGGGCCTTGCCCGAGATCGTCGGCGGCCGTGTGTTCGTCGGCTTTGCCGTCGTCGCGGCGGTGCCGATCCCGGTCCCGCCGAGCACGACGCCGACGAGCCCTGCGGCGACCGCGAGGACCGTGACGGGTACGAGTTTCCTGGGTTGCGTTCTCATGGTTGCTCCCCTCTTCAGACGACTCTTGGGTGCGTCACGGGGGTCGTACCCTCGCGCGAACTCGGCAAAGCCATCGCTCATGGTTCCCTTACAGCGGCCTGCCGGGCGCATACAGGACGCCGTGCGCGACCCCTCTCGGCTGTGCGAGTGTGTCCGGTCTACAACGCGAGCACCGAGGCGAATGCCGCACCCTTCACCTGAATCCACGACTCTTGAGAGACCGCCCACCATGACGCGCGTGCACGTGGTCGGCGCTGGCCCGGTCGGCCTGCTGCTCACGGCGCTCCTCCAGTCGATGGACGGGTTCTCCGTGCGCCTCTACGAGAAACGGCGCGAGTACACGCGCACGCGGATGGTCCAGCTCGCCCCCTATCTCGTGGCCGAGTCGCTCGAGAGCTACCGGGTCGACGCCATCGACGGCGACAGCGTCGAGGCCATCTTCGATCCACCGGAGCTCGAGCAGGGCCTGAAGTTCAGGCAGTCCATTCCGCCTGACCTGAGTGAGCTCCTCGAGAGCTGGGTTCTGGGTGTCTGCCCGCTCAACTCCATCGAGCGCTCCATCAGCGATCTGATCGATGCGCGGGGGCCAGACGGCGTGGAGCGCACGGCGGCGATCGTGACGGCCGAGGACGCGATGGCGATGCTCGAGCCTGGAGACGTCCTGATCGACTCGACGGGCAGCAGGTCCTTGCTACGCGATCACCTGGTTCCCGGTGAGGTAGAGGACACGAACACCGTTAACGTCCGGCTCGAGTACGCGCTCGTCATCACGTTCCTCTACGGGCAGTCGTACGACTGCAACGAGTACTGCAAGTACTACAAGAACATCGAGAACCCGAGCTACAAGTTCATTCCGATGGTGCATCGGACGCACTACGACGGCAGCGTCAGCCATGTCACGGGCATCGTCAACATCAGCGCCGAGGACTACGAGGCGATGCCGTCCCGGTTCGACGGTGACTGGCTCCGCGGCAACGCTCCCGGCGTCGCCGAGTCGATGGACAGGTTCATCGACAAGATCAAGGAGGAAACGCACGGCGAGATCCTCGGCGACCTCGAGATCGTGCGGATCCCGCTGGACCTGTATCGCGCGCGCAATGCGACCAATCGCCAGTGGCTCAGCGCGGGGCCAGGCGACCATCCGTTCGCCCGGTCACCGGTCTTCCTCGCCGGCGACTCGGCCATCGGCTCGCCGTACTTTCAGTCGATCTCGCTCGGCTTCGAGTGCGCCATGTTCCTCGCGGGGCTCGTCTCGCAGAGGGACGTGCCTATACGAGACACCCTCGATCGCTATGAGCTCTACATCTACAAGCAGTGGCTTCGCGTCTACATGCGCAGCAAGATGATCAAGCACAACAAGGACTTGTTCGAGTCGCTCGACGACCCGCTCGCGCTGCTGGAGAAGCTGCACATCTACTAGCGGAGCTCATCGAGACCGATCGGCTCCACAACTGCTGGGCCACCTCGAGCTGCTCGGGGATCCCGGCCTTCGCGACCTTCAGCGCCGGTGGCGTGGCGCCGCGACGCCGCTCGCGGCCGTGATCGCCGCGGCGGCGGGCGCCCGCCGGACGCGCCGCAGACACGGCTCCCGGGCATCGAGGCTCCGCTCCGCCGTTGACCTGTCCGCCGGCATCTGCGAGGATCCGGCGGGGGGATTCTGGGGATTCTGCGGTCGCCGGCTAGCGCCGGCGGAGAGGAGAGGGGTACGTGCGCACATTGAGGCCCGTTTTGGCCGTGGTCGTCCTCGCGGCTGCGGTCGTGTTTTCGCTCGCGGGAGGTGCGGGGAGCGGGTCGGGCGCGACGGATTGCCCGCCGAGCACCGGGCGACTGTTCTGCACCACGACCACCGTCACGCCGAGCCCCGTCTCGGCATCCGTCGGGGGCGTCACCGCCTACGTGAAGCTCGACCTCGTCGTCGCCAACCAGGGCGGGAACACGCTGACGAACGGAGTCGCCACGGTCGACCTGAACGACCGGGTTGACGGCGACCTGCAGGGCTACTCGAGCGCGGACTTCGTCGGGGCCTCGACGTCGGGTTGCACGGACGTCTGGCGGTCCAAAGCAGACGGTCGTCTGCAGTCTGCCGAACCTCGCGACCGGGAAGACGACAGCCGTCGCGCTCGTTTACCGGACATCCGAGACGCCGGACGTCGATTCGACCGACGCGACCGTGGGCGTCGCGGTGAAGGAGAAGCGCAACGACGGCCAGTCGACCGATCCGAACCCTGACACGCGCACGGTCACCGAGGAGATCGACTACGAGCCGTGTCCGGACTGCTCGTACGCGTGGGCGCCCACCGACAAGAGCGTCATCCTCTCGACGGCCCCCGACGCGGACACATGGGGCTCGTTCTCGTTCACGAACCGTGGCGCCGGCTTCATTGCGAAGATGACCGAGTCCGCCGCCTCGTCGTCCGCCGACCACTGCGTCTCGGGACGCACATGCTTCGGGCAGGTGATTCACACGGAGGCCTCGGATGCGGTGCTCGGCCCCACCGGCTTGCTCGCCTGGGTGACGACCTGGAGTCTCGACGTTGTCCCGCGCGTTGTCCCGAGCAACGTGAACGACAAGAACGTCGTTATCGTCCACACGCTCGACGCCCCGCTCGCGCCGGGCGTCAACCCGGAGGTCATCTCCCGCCGGTGCACGACCGATCCGCCAACGGCCGCCGACGTGCAGGCAAACGGGCCGTGCTTGCTCGCCTCGATCGGCGGCACCAAGAAGGCGAAGACCCTCATCGTCCACTGGTACGCGACGCACAACGGCTTCGGCCGCGGCGGCTGATCGCTAGCGGTGCGCGGCGGCGGCGAGGCGCTCCCTCGCCGCCGCCGCCGCCGCGACGTTCCCCTTCCGCTCGTAGAGCGCGACCGCCTCGACGAGCGCGGCGGCGGCATCGCGGCCACGTGCCGCGTCCTCGAGCACCGAGGCGAGCTCGGTGAGCGCGTCGCCGAGCGTGACGAGGAAGTCGGTGGCCCGGAGCAGCTCGACCGCCTCGCCCGCGAGCACGACGCCTGCGTCGACGTCGCCGGCCTTGGCCAGCACCTGCGCCCGTGCGGTGCGCCAGAGCGCCTGCGAGGAGATGTCGTCCGCCGCGGCCACGGCCTCGGCGACGCGCGCGAACTCGTCGGCCTCGTCAAAGCGGCCCTGCAGACAGAGCATGCGCGCGAGGCACCCGGCGACGGTGGGCATCAGGTACGTCTCCTCGAGCGCGGCGAGCGTCTCGTAGTCGCGGCGGAGGTCGCGCTCGGCCGCCTCGAGGTCGCCGGCGAGCCACTCGACTGCGTACGAGTCGAGCGAGGTCGAGGCAGCCATCAGCGTGCCGCCGATCTCCTCGAGTGTCGTGCGCGCCCGTCCGACCAGCTGCCGCGCCTCGCCGAAGCCGCCCTGCATGGCGCGGAGCGATGCCGAGAAGCACATCACGAGACCCTCGGTGCGCCGGTCGCCCCGAGTGCGCTCGAGCACCTCCTCGCAGCGGGCGATCGCCTCGTCGACGGGCGTCGGTCCGTAGAGCGCGGCCATCGCGTATGCCGTCCCGGCCCGCCCCTCCTGGCGGCGGTCGCCCGCGCGGCGGGCGTGCTCCATCGCCCGGTGGGCGGCCTGGGCGGTCTCCTCGAATCGGCATGCCGACGTGTGCACCCACTGGACGATCCGCCAGGCGCGCGCGAGCCCGGCGTCATCGCCTACGGCCTCGAAGACGGGGATCGCCCGCTCAGCCTCCGCGAGCGCCTGCTCGCCCCAGGCGCCGTCCTCGCCGGCATGCCGGGAGGCGAGCAGCCGGACGAGCGCCGCCTCCTCGCGCAGCCGCGCGTCGCCGCGCGCGGTTGCAGCCTCGATCGCCTCCTCGAGGAAGACCTCCACCCACGGCAGCTCGCCGATCTCCGTCAGCGCCTCACCGAGGTCCGGGAGGAGCGCCAGGCGATCGGGATCGTCCTGCGGCAGCAGCGCGGCGGCGCGCCGGAGCAAGTTCGCGGCGGCCGGCATGTCGCCGCGCGCGAAGGCGCGCCTGCCCGCGGACGAGAGCTTCGTAGAGCCGCGGCGCCCGAGCTCGTGGCCGTGGCCGTCGAGCGGGCCAAGCTGCGCGAGGTAGGTGTATGCCTGCTCGAGGTGGTATCCGATGATCTCCTCGTACTCGGTTGCGCGGTCGCGGTCGGCGTTGACACGCTCTCCCCAGTCGGCGAAGCGCTCGTGCAGCGTCGCGCGCGTCCGCTTGAGGAGGCCGGCGTAGGCGGCGTCCTTGATGAGGATGTGGTGAAAGCGGTAGAGCGACTCCTGCCCGTCAGCGCGCTCCGGGCGGACGAATTGCTTACGGGCGAGCAAGACGAGCAGTTCGGGCACGCGGTCGCGGACACGGTCCGGCACGAGCTCCCGGACGGCGTCTTCCTGGAAGGCAAGCCCGACCACGGAGGCCGGCTCGATCACCGCACGCTCATCGGGCGAGAGCAGGTCGAGGCGCGCGGCGAGGAGGGCGTGGATCGTCGGCGGGAGCGCGAGCTCGGAGAGGTCGCCCGCAGGCACCCAGCGGTCGTCCTCGCGCCGCACGAGGCCTTCGTCGACGAGCATCGACAGCAGCTGCTCGACGAAGAGCGGATTGCCCTCGGCCGACTCGACGATCCGCGCGCCCACGCCGGCGTCCAGCACGGCCTCACCGAGCACGTTGGCCGCGACGGCGGCGCTTGCCTCGGGCGTGAGCGGCTCCAGCGCGAGCTTCGTCGCGCCCGTCTCGTCGAGCCAGCCTGGCCGCACCTCGGCCAGCATCGGCCGCGCGGGGCAGAGGATGAGCAGTGGGACGTCGACGACGTTCGTCGCGAGCGAGGCGACCAGGTCGAGCAGCGTCGACTCGGCCCAGTGGACGTCCTCGACGACGAGGACGAGCGGGTGCTCGGCGGCGAGCGTCTCGCAGAGCTTCCGGGTTGCCCAGAAGAGCTCGTCGAGGGAGAACAGTTCGTCGGAAAGGCCGCTCAGCGAGGCGAGTCGCCGCGCGACGTCGGCGTCCCCGGCGCAGGCCTCGAGCTTCGCGCGGACCTCGGCAGGTGTGTCCTCGTCGCGGACGCCGGCCGCGGCGCGCAGGATCTCGATCAGCGGCCAGAACGTGATGCCGCGTCCGTAGGGCAGACAGCGGCCGCGGAGCACGCGCGCCGACCGCTCGGTGTCGTGGATGAACTCCTCCACGAGCCGCGACTTCCCCATCCCGGCCTCGCCCAGCACTGCGACGAGCCGCGCCGCGCGAGCCGCCACGACATCCTCGAAGGTGCCCCGGAGGCGGGCGAGCTCCTCGGCCCGGCCGACGAGCGGACGCCTGGGGCGGCCCGCGGCCCATGGGTCGGCGTGGACGGCGAGCAGCCGGTAGGCGGGGACGCGCTCCGCCTTGCCCTTCAGCTCGAGCGGCTCGACCTCCTCGACCTCGACCGCGTCACGGACCAGTCGGAAGGTCGGTTCGCCGATGAGCACCTCGAGCTCAGGGGCGGCTTGCTCGAGACGCGCCGCGACGTTCACCGTGTCGCCGGTGACGAGTCGCTGCCCGCTCGTCGGGTCGCCGGCGACGACCTCACCAGTGTTCACGCCGGTCCGGTTCGTCAGCCGCACGCCCCATCGCTCGTGGAGCTCGTCGTTGAGACGGCCGAGCGCGACCTTCATCTCCGCGGCGGCGCGGACGGCGCGAAGCGCGTCGTCCTCATGCACGGTCGGCAGGCCAAAGACGGCCATGACCGCATCGCCGATAAATTTCTCGACCACGCCGCCGTGCCGCTCGAGCACTGTGCGCATGTCGTCGAAGTAGCGCGAGAGCACCTCGCGCAGCGCCTCGGAGTCGAGCGACTCGCCGAGGGCCGTCGACCCCTTCAGGTCCGAGAACACGATCGTCACGACCTTGCGCGTCTCCTGCGGCGGCGCAGCCTCGGCGAGCTGCGACCCGCAGGCGAGGCAGAAGCGCGCGATGTCGGGGTTCTCCGCACCGCAGGAGGGGCAGATCTGCACGCTCCGAGTCTAGGACGGGCTCCCGTCGTCCGGCGGCGCGGGCTGCGGTCGGTCGCCGGCCCCGAGAACCCAGGCGTGGAGGCGACGCTCCGGCAAGCGCGCAGAAGTCGACGCCTACGTCCGACGTCGTCCGTGCAGCCTTCGCGGTCGGAGTACCCGGGCGAACCCCGGCCGGCTCCTTGTGGTCGCCAACCTCGCGGAAGATTCGCTCGAGCTTCGCGCGTCCTCGGCCTTTGATCGGGAGGCGATACTCGGCGAACGCTGGGCCGCCAGCGCCAGCGCCCTCTTTGTGCGCGCCGTAAGGATTGGGAAGAGCGTGAGCGGTCAATAATCAGGGCGGCACCGGAACCAGCTGGCGCGCCCACGACCGAAGGAGGCGACCCTTCGATGAGCACCGACGCTAGCGATAACGAGCTCACACCCCGCGAGCTCGGGCTGCTGGCAGGACACGCATGGGGCTCGGCGTCGGCGACGACGTCCGCAGAGGTAGCGGAGACGGCCGAGACAGGGAGCGCGCCCCACGATGTTCTCGACATCACGTTTCAGACGGGAGTCGCCGCCAGAATGGCCGAGTTTCCCTACGCGGCTGAGGCCGAAAGCGAGTTCTGGCAAGGCTTCGTTCATGGCTTCGAGCTCTCGTCGTCGAGGACTTGGCGAGGGTCGCCGAAGAGACTTGATTTGGGCACCGCGGATTTCGGCGCGCCGATAAGGCGCTAACGGTGGCTCACGGTATCGCCGGCGTTCCTACGCGAGCAGGGCCCTCACGACGTCGATACCCGCCAAGCCAGGGCCGGCAGACGCCTTAGCCGCGCCGGATCGCCGGGCCCGGCGTCGCGCGGGGCGATCGCTACGGCCCGCCCGCAATCCTCAGGAGAGCGCGCATCCCGCGGGACAGCCCAGAGACAGAAGCGTCGGTGAAGGCGCTCACGGAATATCACCGCGAGAACGCAACCCGGAGCACCCCGCAAACCCCATGAACAAGGGACTAAGGCGACGAGCGGATTCGAACCGCTGTACGAGGCTTTGCAGGCCTCTGCCTAACCACTCGGCCACGTCGCCCGGAGGAGGCATCGTAGCCCTGGCGCCGCCGTAGGCTCGCCCTGGATTGTGGAGCGGCCGCACATGGGTGTCGTCATGGCGATCCCCGTCGAGGGACAGCGGCGACCCACTCCGCGGCGGACGCCGGGAGGTGTCAGGGGATACGTCTTGGCTGGCGGCGAGTCGTTCTCCTCGGCCGAACGGGTCCGCATCTGCAGAATGGCCTGGTGGCAGGCACCTCCCTCGAGGAGCTCGTCTCGCAGGCCGCCGAGCTCGAACGGCGCGATGCAGACGTCGCCGAGGAGCTCCGGTCACTGACCGACGTCGCGGCGCGCGCACGCTCCCTCCGGGCACGGGCGGCCGAGGTCAGCGAGACACTCGAGCGGCTCCCCGACGAGCTCGACGACCTGGCCCGGCGCGAGGCCGACGCGCAGACGGAGGTCGACACGGCCCAGGCCGGGCTCACGCGTGCGGAGGAACGTGTCGCCGCGCTCTCGCGTGCGCGGCTGCGGAAGCAGGACGAGCTCGACCGCGCCGAGCGCGAAGCGTCGACGGCGCGCGACCTGCTCGACGACACGCGGGCGGAGTTCGAGCGGCTTCGAGCGCGGGCCGGCACGTTGCGTGCCTCCGAGCACGAGCTTCACGCGGAGACCGCGACGCTCGCGCACGAGGCCAAGGCCATTGCCGCCGAGCTCATCCGCATCCGGCGGATCCCTGAGGCTCCCGGCCTGGAGCCGGGCGACACGCTCGTCGAGCTGGAGGAGTGGGGTCTCCTCGTTCGCTCCGCCGTGCTCGTCGCGCGCGGCACGCTCGAGGCGGAGCGTGAGCGGATAGTCGTCGAGGCGAACGCGCTCGCCGCCGGCGCACTCGGCGAGCCGCTCGCAGCGTCGAGCGTCGCGCTGGTCCGTCGGCGCCTCGAGGAGCTCGCCTAGGGGAAGTGCCCGTCGCCGGGGCTGCGATCGAGCGCGCCCCCGTCGCGGCAGGTCAGCGGAAGCGCGTAAGCCGCCCGGATCACGCTGCGCTCGGCGAGACGCTCGTCGTACTGCCGGTCGATCAGTGAACGAGCCTTCGACTCGCCGAGACCGAAGCGAACGCCGAGTGGCACGGCCGCCTGGAGCGCGAGGCACTCCGTCACGCCCTCGCGACGCTCTCCGCCGAGGTGGATCGCCTCGTGGGCGAGCACGACGAGCGCCTCCCCCTGGCGTTCCCCCGCCGCGCCGTTCGCCACGAGGTCGCGGAGCGCGCGGCAGATGCTCGGGTCGAGGTAGGCGATCCCCGCCTGCGGGAATGCGATCCCGAGCGTGTCGCTCCCCGCGCCCGTGAAGTCGTACTGCTCGTCGCAGCGGAGCGTGACGGGCCGGTGCGCAATCAGTGCGGCCTCGGACGTGAACCGCGCGACCAGGCTCGCCCGTTCCTGCGCGGAGACGGCCTGCCACGTCGCCGCGCGGTCGGTCCTCGCGGCGAGGAGGAAAAGGACGACGACGGCCAGGACGCCGATCGCGCGAAGGGCCCAGCGGCTCGGCGGAGGCCCTGGTCGGGGCGGAGGCGGCAGCCAGTGGACCCCCTCATCGTCCTCGACGAGCTCTCCGAAGCCGAGGTCCGCGTCCTCGGGCCCCGGCGGCGTTCGGCGGCGAGCCGGGCGGCGCGGCTCGGTCCGTCCCCGGAGGACGAACTCGAGCTCCGTCCCGACCAGGACGGCGAACGGCAGCCAGAACGGCACCCAGTTCTGCAGCGCGTCGACGAACAGCCACGCGAGCACGAAGCCGACGGCGGTCAGCCGCACGACGAGCTGCACGCGGCCGCGGCCGATCACACCGCAACGGTACGTCCTGGGCAGCCGGGCTAGAGTCGCGGCCGTGTCCGCGACCGTGATGGACGGGAAGGCCCTCGCCACGGAGATCCGGGCGGACGTCGCCCGTGAGGTGGCAGAGCTCGGGCACGTCGGCCTCGCGACGGTCCTCGTGGGCGACGATCCGGCGTCGCACGTCTATATCTCGCTGAAGCACAAGGCGGCGACGGAAGCGGGGATCGACGCGCGAGACATCCGCCTGCCGCAGGACGCCTCGGAGGAGGAGGTCCTGGCGCTCGTCGAGACGCTCAACGGAGACGACTCGGTCGACGGCATCCTCGTCCAGCTGCCGCTTCCAGGCCCGATCGACGAAGCCCGCGTCACGCGCGCCGTGTCGCCGGCGAAGGACGTCGACGGAATCCATCCCGTCAACGCCGGGAACCTCTACCTCGGGACGCCGCTCCACGTCCCTGCGACCCCGGCCGGCTGCATGGAGCTGCTCGCCGCCTACGGGGTCGACCCCGCGGGAAAGGACGCGGTCGTCATCGGGCGCAGCGAGATCGTCGGGCGACCGGTCGCGATGCTGCTCCTGCAGGCGAACGCGACCGTGACGATGTGCCATTCGAAGACCGCCGACCTCGCCGGCGAGGTGCGCCGCGCGGACATCGTCGTCGCCGCTGTCGGCGTGCCGGGAATCATCACGCCGGCGATGGTGAAGCCCGGCGCCGCTGTGCTCGACGTCGGCCTGACGCGGACCGACGAGGGGATCCGAGGGGATGTCGACCCGACGGTCGCGGACGTCGCGGGCCACCTCACGCCGATGCCCGGAGGCACGGGCCCGATGACGATCGCGCTGCTCCTGCGGAGCGCCGTGAAGGCCGCTCGCTATCGGCGCGGGATCCTTGCATACCCGACTTTCTGACGATACGTTGTCCCGCGTTCTGTACCTGCGTCGGACGGGTCGACGCTGTTTTCAGGGAGGACGTCGTTGTCTGAGGTAGAGACGGGCACCGTCAAGTGGTTCTCGAACGAGAAGGGATTCGGCTTCATCGCACGTGAGAGCGGCGACGACGTCTTCGTCCACTACTCGGCGATCACGATGGACGGCTACAAGTCCTTGACGGAGGGCCAAAAGGTCGCGTTCGAGGTCGTGCAGGGCCCGAAGGGCGCCCAGGCCGCGAACGTCAGCGCCGTCGCGTAAGGACGGCCGCGGATACTGTTCTCGGCGGGCCCCGGCGGGGGCCCGCCGTATGTTCTTACCCTGCGAGCGTCCGTTCCGCTTGCGCGGAACGGACGCCGCAAACCCCCTCGGTCACGGCTGCGTCGCGCCCGAGGGCACACCCCTGAAGCGGACTGCCGCCTGCGGCGGCGTCCGGGGCGGGGAGGTGAAGCTTCCGCAGGATTGTGATCTGGAAGGATTGCCGACATGTCGATCTCCCGTGAACAGGTGCTCCACGTCGCCCGCCTCGCGCGGCTCGACCTCTCGGACGACGAGGTCGAGCGGCTCACGGCAGAGCTCGCGGCGATCCTCGACGCCGTCTCGAAGGTGTCGGAGCTCGACCTGGCGGACGTGCCCCCGACCGCTCATCCCCTGGCGCTCGTGAACGCGTGGGCTGAGGACGTGCCGCGCGACTCGCTCTCCCTCGACGACGTGTTCGCGAACGCGCCGGTGCGCGAGGGCGACGCGTTCCGAGTCCCGCCTACGGGATGACAGCCGTCGTCGACACCCTCCGGCTGACCGCCGAGGAGGCGATCGGCCTCGTCGAGCGGGGAGACGTCTCCGCGGCGGAGCTGCACGCGGCGTACCTCGATGCGATCGGGGAACGGGACGGCGAGCTCCACGCCTATCTGCGGCTCGTCGACGAGGCGGATGGGACGAGCATCCCGATCGCGCTGAAGGACGTCATCTCGACGAAGGGCGTCGAGACGACGGCGGGCTCGAAGATCCTCTCCGGATACGTCCCCGTGTTCGACGCCACGGTTGCGGCGCGGTGTCGAGCGGCGGGGCTCACGCTGCTCGGCAAGACCAACACCGACGAGTTCGCGATGGGATCGTCGACGGAGAACTCGGCCTTCGGGCCGTCGCGGAACCCGTGGGACCCGTCCCTCGTCCCCGGCGGCTCGGGCGGGGGGACCTCCGCCGCAGTGACCGCGGGCCTCGCGCCGTGGGGGCTCGGCTCGGACACGGGCGGCTCGATCAAGCAGCCGTCTGCTCTCTGCGGGAACGTCGGTCTCCGGCCGACCTATGGCACCGTCTCGCGCTACGGCGTCGTCGCCTTCGCGTCGAGCCTCGATCAGGTCGGGCCGGTCGCGAAGACCGTCCGCGACGTCGCGCTGCTCTACTCGATCATCGCCGGTCGCGATGTCGAGGACTCGACGACCGTCGAGCTTCCAGTCCCCATCGTGCTGCCCGAGGACGAGCGTCTCGACGGCCTCCGGATCGGCGTGCCGCGGCAGGCGACCGAGCTCGAGGCGATCGAGCCCGGCGTTCGCACCGCATGCGACGCGGCGCTCGTGCGACTCGAGGAGCTCGGCGCAGAGGTGGGGGAGTGCGAGCTGCCGCGCGCCTTCGACTACGGGATCGCGTGCTACTACCTCATCGCTCCCGCGGAGGCCTCGTCCAACCTCGCCCGCTACGACGGCGTCCGCTACGGCCCGCGCAGCGAGGGCGCGACCTATCGCGAGATGGTCGAGCGGACGCGCGACGAAGGCTTCGGCGACGAGCCGAAGCGACGGATCATGCTCGGGACATATGCGCTGTCGGCCGGGTACTACGACGCGTACTACGGCCAGGCGCAGAAGGTGCGGACGCTGATCATGCGCGAGCACGCCGACGCCTTCGAACGGTTCGACGTGATCGCGACGCCGACCTCGCCGACGGTCGCGTTCCCGATCGGCGACAAGGCGGCCGACCCGCTCGCGATGTACGCGTGCGACCTCCTCACGATCCCCTCGTGTCTGGCGGGCCTGCCGGGCCTCAGCGTGCCCTGCGGGTTCTCCGAGGGCCTGCCGGTCGGACTGCAGCTGATCGGCCCGCAGCTCTCCGAGAACACGCTCTTCCGTGCGGGCCACGCGCTCGAGCGGTCGCTCTGCCTCGATCTCGTCCCCGAGAGGCTGCGCTAGTGACTTGGGAGCCGGTGATCGGGCTCGAGATCCACGTCCAGTTGAAGACCCGGACGAAGATGTTCTGCCGCTGCGCGGCGGGGTTCGGCGCGGGGGAGAACACGCAGACGTGCCCGGTGTGCCTCGGCTTCCCGGGCGCCTTACCGGTCGCGAACCGCACGGCGATCGAGTGGGTCGTGAAGCTCGGGCTCGCACTCGGGTGCGAGATCGCACCGCGCGCGGTGTTCGCGCGCAAGAACTACTTCTATCCCGACCTGCCCAAGGGCTATCAGATCTCCCAGTACGATCTCCCTTCTTGCGTTAATGGCAAGGTGATAGTCCCATTGCAGGAAGGTGAACATGAGGTGGGTATCGTCCGGGCGCACCTCGAGGAGGACGCCGCGAAGAACGTCCACGTCGGCGGCCGCTCGGGTCGGATCGGCGGGGCGGACTACACCCTCGTCGACTACAACCGAGGCGGCACGCCGCTCGTCGAGATCGTCACGGCCCCTGACATCCACTCGGCCGACGAGGCGAGGCGGTTCCTTCAGCTCCTCCGCCAGACGATCGTCGAGCTCGGGATCTCCGATGCCGAGATGGAGAAGGGGACGCTCCGCGTCGACGCCAACGTGTCGGTCCGGCCGGTCGGCTCGGACGAGCTTCGGACGCGGACCGAGCTCAAGAACATGAACTCGTTCAATCACATCGGCCGCGGGATCGAGGCGGAGATCGCGCGGCAGGTCGAGGTGTGGGAGTCCGGGGGCGCGGTCGAGCAGCACACCTACGACTTCGACGTCTCGAGCGGGACGCTGACGGCCCGGCGGGAGAAGGAGGAGGCGGACGACTACCGCTACTTCCCGGAGCCCGACCTCGTCCCCGTCGAGCCTCCTGCGGAGCTCGTCGAGCGGCTGCGCGCGGAGCTGCCCGAGCTGCCCTCGTCGAGGATCCGTCGGATCGCCGAGCGGCTCGACCACGAGCGGGCGCTCGTGCTCGTGACCGGGGGCCTCGACCCGCTCTGGGAGGCGACGGTCGCCGCGGGCGCCGAGCCGGTCGCGGCCGCGAACGTCGTCGCGAACCAGCTCGTCGGCGCAGGAGTCGACCCGGGGGCGGTGGATGCCGCCCAGCTCGCGAAGCTCGTCGAGGCGCGGGGCCGCATCCCGAGGAAGGCGTTCGACGACGCGATCTCCCACGTCGGCGACCTCGGATTCGATGCCGAGCCGTACCTCGCCCAGGAAGCCGTCTCGGACGCGGCGTCGCTGGACCCGGTGGTCGACGCGATCCTCGCCGCCAACCCCGGACAGGTCGCGGCATACCGCGGCGGGAAGCAGGGGCTGCTCGGCTTCTTCGTCGGCCAGGTGATGAAGGAGACGCAGGGCTCGGCCGACGCGCGCGTCGTGAGCGAGCTCGTGCGCGCGAAGCTGGAGGCCTGAGCGATGGACAGCCCGAACGCGCAGCGCTAGCGTCGGACGCATGGCGCTGTCGACCGACCCGGGGATCACGCAGGACGAGCTACGCCTCGCCGCGCGGAACCACGGCATGCCGCTCGAGGCGCTTCGCTGGCCGATCACCCCGGTGGGCCTGCACTACCTCCTGATCCACTACGACGTGCCACTCGTCGACGCGGCCGAGTTCCGCCTCGAGGTGACCGGCGCGGTCGCACGACCGCTCGTCCTGACGCTCGACGAGCTGCGGGCCCGCCGGGCCGTCGAGATCGTCTCGACCTTCGAGTGCGCCGGGAACGGAAGGGCCTTGCTGGAGCCTCGTCCGATCAGCCAGCCGTGGCTCACCGAGGCGATCGGGACCGCCCGCTGGCGGGGCGTCCCGCTCGCAGCGCTGCTCGAGGAGGCCGGCCCGTCCAGCGGCGCCGTGGACGTGGTCTTCGCCGGGCTCGACCGCGGAGTCGAGGGCGAGGTCGAGCAGCGCTACGAGCGCAGCTTGCCGCTCTCGGAGGCGATGGGCGCGGACTGCCTCGTCGCGTACGAGATGAACGGCGGGCCGCTTCCTCCGCAGCACGGCTACCCGATCCGCCTCGTCGTCCCCGGCTGGTACGGGATGACGAACGTGAAATGGCTCACCGAGATCAGGGTGGTCGAGGAGCCGTTCGCCGGCTACCAAGTCGCGACCGGTTATCGCGTCAGGCAGACCGAGGAGGAGGACGGCCGCCCGGTCACGAGGATGCGCCCCCGGTCGCTGATGGCGCCGCCGGGGATCCCGGACTTCAACACGCGCGACCGGATCGCTGAGGCGGGGTCGCACCTGCTCGAGGGACGCGCCTGGTCGGGCCGGGCGCCGATCGCCCGCGTGGAGGTGAGCGTCGACGACGGCCGATCGTGGGCGGACGCCGACGTCGTCCGCGAGTTCGACGACCCGTACGCCTGGTGCGGCTGGACGTTTCACTGGGAGGCGACACCAGGCGACCACGTCCTCTGCACGCGGGCGACCGACGAGACGGGCGACGCGCAGCCGCTCGAGCCCGAGTGGAACATGGGCGGATACGAGAACAACGCCGTCCAGCGCGTCCGCGTCCGCGTCGACTAGCGCGATCGAGCCGCCTTCCGGCGGCCCGATCGTCCACCCGGGGCCAGGAGTCTCAGCGCTTCGGCGCGTAGTCGCCCAGCCCGTACTGCTTGTTGAGGGCGTCGCTGCGAGCGTTCAGCGCGGCGAGCCAGTCGGGCGTCGACGAGGTTCGCGCGGTCTGACGCGCGTACTTCCCGAGCCCGTACTCGCGGTTCATCGCGTCGCTTCTAGCCGTGAGCGCCTGGAGCCAATCCGGGCCAGGCGCCGCGAGCGCGCGTCGCCCCGCGTCGTCGCCGAGACGGTACTGCTCGTTGAGTGCGGCGCTCCGCGCGTTGAGCGCCTCGAGCCAGGCAGGAGTGCCGTCGGTTGCAGCGGCCCCGGCACCGATCACGGCGGCGACGGATGCGACGGCGACGAACATGATGACCAGCCGGTGAGCCTTCATCTCTACCTCCTCCGATGCCCGTTCGCCCTCGTGGCGGCCGGACGCTGCGCAGGCTGCAATCCGGCATCCAGAAACCCGTCAAGACCGGTAAGGAACGGGTAGGGCGCAGCCAGGAGAGGGTGGTACGCTCGCCTCCCCGGGAGGACAGGTGGAGCTCAGGATCCTCGGCCCGTTCCAGGCTTTCGACGACTCAGGCCGAGAGGTCGGTCTCCCTACGGGCCGCGAGCGGGCGCTGCTCGCGGCGCTCGTGCTCCGGCGCGGTGAGGTCGTCTCCATCGACGCACTCGTCGATGCGCTCTGGGCGGACGCGGCCCCGAGCACGGCCGTGAAGGCGGTCCAAGGCTACGTCTCCCATCTACGACGTGTGCTCGGGTCGGACGGCGCGCTCGTCACCCAGGCGCCCGGATACGTCTTGCGCGTTCCGGCGGAGACGGTCGATGCGCACCGCTTCGAGACGTTCGCAGCCGAGGCGTGGCGCACGCTCCACGACGACGACCCCGAGTCGGCGCTCGTCACGTTCGAGCGAGCGCTGGCCCTCTGGCGCGGGCCGGCCCTCGTCGATTTTGCGTTCGCGGACTTCGCCCAGCGCGAGATCAGGCGCCTCGACGAGCTTCACCTCGAGACGGTCGAGGGGCGATTCGAGGCGATGCTCCAACTCGGACGCCACGGTGCGGTCGTCGCGGAGCTCGAGACGCGCGTCGCCGAGCATCCGCTGCGGGAGCGCCTACGCGGCCAGCTGATGCTCGCGCTCTATCGCAGCGGCCGTCAGGCGGAAGCACTCCAGGTCTACCGCGACGGCCGCCGCCTCTTGGCCGACGAGCTCGGGCTCGAGCCGGGAGTCGAGCTGCAGCGGCTCGAGCGAGCGATCCTGTCGCAGGACACCTCGCTCGACGCGCCGGCACCGAGTCGACGGCCGACGGCGGAGCCGACCGCGACGCGACCCGCACGCGACGGTGAGCGACGTGGAGCCGGTCGCCGCATCGCCGTCGGCGCAGCCCTCGTAGCAGTGGCGGTGGCCGCGGCAACGCTCGGCTACCTGGTCGTCGCCGACGAGCCGCCGGCGTCGGTCGCGGCGAACCCGCCTACGCTCGCGGTGATCGACCCCGCGACCAACAGCGTGGTCGCGTCGATCCCGGTCGGCTCGAAGCCGGTCGCGATCGCGGCCGGGGAGGGCGGCGTATGGGTCGGCGACGCGCGTGACGGGACGATCACCCGCGTCGACCCAGAGGCGCGACGTGTCGTCAAGACGATCGGCATCGGCGCGCCCGTCGTCGATCTCGCGACCGGGCTCGGCGGAGTCTGGGCGGCGACGGGAGGCTTCGGCGAGGTCGTGCGGATCGATCCGGAGGTGGGCGCGGTTGCCCAGCGCATCCCGCTCGGCGATCCCGCGGATCCCGTGGTGCCGAGCGTGCCTTCGATCGCCGTCGGCGACGGACGAGTCTGGGCGGGCGTGCCCGAGGGACTCGCCCGGATCGATCCGAGCTCGGGGGACGTCGCCGAGACCGTCGACCTCGACAGCGCGCAAGCACTTCAGATCGCTGCCGGAGGTGGCGCCGTCTGGGTGACGACGATCGCAAACCGTGCGGAACGCGTGGAGGCGAGGTCGGGACGCAAGACCGCCGAGTTCTACGCGGGTGGGTGGGTGTACCCGGTGACCCTCGACGGGCGCGCGGCGTGGGTCGGGGGCTTGAGGGGCCTCGCGAAGCTCGATAGGGACACGGGGGCGTCGCTCACCTCCTCCGGCGCAGTCAAGTCAGTGACGGGGATCGCCTATGGCGCGGGCTCGGTCTGGCTCACGAACGCCGCGACCGCCGAGGTCGTCAGGCTGGGGGCCGACACCGGAGCCGTCGAGGCCAGGATCCCGCTGGGAGGGCGAGGAGAGGACGTTGTCGTCGATCGGGGCCTCGTCTGGGTCGTCGTTCCGCCGAGCGAGTAGGCGGCGGCCCAGTCAGTCGCTGCTCGCGACGGAGACGCGGAGCGTGCCGGACTTGATCTGCCGCTCGAGGCGCCGGAGTTGGGTGACGAGGTCGTGGGGGACTCGTGGGCTGATGCGACCGAGTCCGGCTGCGCCGTCGCGCATCGTGAGGGTGGTGTCCCGGCCGGTGGCGGAGCGTGCCGGTCTTGACCCGGTTGAACACGTCCACGAAGGCCGCTTCGTACCGCTTCAGGACGCTCGTGAGGACGTGGGGGCCGAGGAAGGACTGGTCGCTGTCGACGCCGATCGCCCAGACGCCCGCGTCGGAGGCGGCTTGCATGGTCCCGAGCCCGCAGGCGCCGGCGACGTTGAAGACGACGCCGGCTCCTTGTGCGATCTGACGACGCGCGAGGGCCGCGCACTTCGTACGGTCGACGAAGTCGTCGGAGTAGTCGACGAGGACCTTTACGCGCGGCGCGGCTCGCCTGGCCCCGGCGGCGAAGCCGTCGACGAAGTCGGTCACCGGGGTCACCTTCCAACCGCCCACGACGCCGACGACGTCCGGTCCCGGCCGTCGCTGCTCGAGCTTCGCGGCCAGCCACCCGGCGAGGAACGCGGCTTGGCGCGGCTGGAGCATCAGACCCGAGACGTTCGGCGGCGGGTTCTTCACGTCGGCGCGCGAGCCTTCGAGGACGATGAACGGCAGGTCCGGGTAACGGCGCGCGACGCGGAGGACGGCCGGCTCGAATCCGATCCCGGCGAGCACGATTGCGTCGTAGCCCTGCTGTGCCGTCAGAGCGAGGAAGTCCTCGAGGTTCTCCCGCAGGGTGGGCGCGACGACGCGTGGTCGAATTCCGGTGCGCCGCGCGGCCTCCCTGATCCCTTCGCAGAGCTCCACCGTGTGCTTGGGCGGACATCCATCCCCCTGGAGAACCACCGCCACGCGTGCTTTCGGCGCCGAAGGCGCCGGAGAGGCGCCGGGAGACGATGCGGCGGCGAGCAGGGCTGCTCCGGCGACCACGGCCGCCGCAGAGCCGAGGTGCGTGATCGGGCGCACTCTGGGGCGGACCGGCCACCGCGTCCGCGGGCAACCGCGGCCACGATACGGGTCAGCCGCCATTGCTCGACCTCGGTGCCGAAACGCGGATCTTGCCGGTGACGATCTGGCGTTGCAGGTGCCGGAGTTGGGTGACGAGGTCGTGGGGGACTCGTGGGCTGATGCGACCGAGCCCGGCAGCGCCGTCGCGCATCGTGAGGGTGGTGTCCCGGCCGGGTCGGAGTCTCCCGGCCTTGACCCGGTTGAACACGTCGACGAAGCCGGCTTCGAAGCTCTTGAGGACGCTGGTCAGGACGAACGGGCCGAGGAACGACTGGTCGCTGTCGACGCCGATCGCCCAGACGCCCGCGTCGGAGGCGGCTTGCATGGTCCCGAGCCCGCAGGCGCCGGCGACGTTGAAGACGACGCCGGCTCCTCGTGCGATCTGACGACGCGCGAGGGCCGCGCACTTCGTACGGTCGACGAAGTCGTTGGAGTAGCGGACGAGGACCTTGACCCCCGGCGCTGCGTGTCTCGCGCCCGCGGCGAAGCCGTCCAAGAACGTCGTAACCCCGGGAACCTTGAAACCTCCGACCGCGCCGACGACGTCCGGCCCTGGTCGTCGTTGCTCGAGCTTTGCGGCCAGCCAGCCCGCGAGAAACGCCGCTTCACGTGTCTGGAGCACCTCGCCCGCGACGTTGGGCGGTGCCTTGGGCATGTCGGCGCGCGATGCATCGATCAGGACGAACGGAACCTTCGGATAGCGGCGCGCAACGGCAGCGATCTGCGGGTCGTAGTAGAGGCCGAACAGCAACACGGCGTCGTAGTGCTGCCGTGCGATCAGGCCGATAAAGTCCGCAAGGCTCTCACGGAACGTCGGTGACACGATCCGCGCCTGCACCCCGGTCCGGCGCATCGCGCCTCTCAACCCTTCGCACAGTTTGAGCGTGGCGGTGTCTTGACAGCCGCCGATATCGAGGACGACTGCGACCCTCGCCTCTGAGTCTGCCGCCGCCGTGGTTGCCCCGCCGGTCACGCATGCGGCGGCGACGGCGATCCCGGCGGCCGCAAGGCCGAGTCGCATGCGCGAGTGGCGCATCGGGTGAACGTAACACCCGGCACGAGAAATCGGAATGCCGCGTCATGCCCGTGTCCGCTGATCCGGCGCCGAGCGGCGCCTCCGCTGGCATCATCCGCGGGACGTGCGTCGGCGGCTGCTCGCCTGGATCCTGGTGACGCCGGTCGCTGCGGCCGGAGTCCTCGTCACGCACGCCCTGGCCTATCGGCTCACCGGAGCGCCGCCCGGGCCGGTGCACGAGTACCTCGCCCACGGTCCGCAGGTCGTGTTCGTCCTCGCCTCGCTCGCCCTGGTCGGGCTCGCACTGCAGGACCGCAGCCTCAGCCGCTTCTCGGCGTGGTGGGTCGCCCCGCTGGCCCCGCTCGGGTTCGCGTGCCAGGAGCACATCGAGCGCCTCGTGCACACGGGGCACCTGCCCTTCTTGCTCGCCTCGCCGACCTTTCTCCTCGGGCTCGCGCTCCAGCTCCCGGTTGCGGCCCTCTGCGTCCTGCTCGTGCATCGTGTCATCGGGACGCTTCCGGGCGGCGCCGCCGGCGGCGCTCGCGTGCCGGAGGGCGCCTGGCTCCCGTTGACCGACTCTCCGCCGTTCGTGGTGCGCTCCGTGTGGCGCCCCCGGCCGACGGGCCGTGGCCCGCCGCCGCTTCTCGCGTCCTGAGCCCACGTCGCGCCGCAGCCTGCGCGCGGCCAATCCGAGGAGACTCAATGAGAATCGCACTGATGCTCGCTGCCGTCGCGGCGTGCACGATCGCTCTCGCCGGGTGCGGCGGGGACAGCAGCACGACCGACGCGGTGACCACCACCGAGACGACGGCGACCACGCCGACGACCACGACGGACACCACGGCGACCACGCAGACGACCGCGACGACACCGGCGTCGCAGACGAAGGTGATCACGCGTCAACGTCGTCAAGGGCGTCCCGCAGGGCGGGATCCAGCGGCCGACGATCGACAAGGGCGACAAGGTCGTGCTCGTCGTCCGCACCGACTCGGGCGAGGCCGTGCACCTCCACGGCTACAACATCGAGAAGGAGGTCGTCCCGGGCAAGGCGGTGCGACTGCCCTTCACCGCGAACATCGCCGGTCGCTTCGAGGTCGAGCTCCACCCGACCGACGCGTTGCTCGCCGTGCTCGAGGTGCAGCCCTGAGCCGCCCGTACTTCGTCGCACACGGGATCGGGGGAGTCCAGGATCTCCCGGTCCCGACGTGGCTCTTCTACTGGGGCGCGGCGATCGTCCTGGTCGTCTCGTTCGTGCTGCTCGGCGCGTTGTGGCGGCGACCGCTCCTGACGAAGGGTCAGGACGGCCGAGAGCTTGCCTCCGGCTTCTCGCGCGTCGTCCTCGGCCCAGTGCGGATCGTCGTCCAGGCCGTCTCGGTCGTGCTGTTCGTGATGGTCTGGGTGTCCGCGCTCCTCGGCGACACCGACCCGTTCCGCAACCTCGCGCCGACGTGGATCTACGTGATCTTCTGGCTCGGCGTGCCGGCGCTCTCGGTCCTGCTCGGGAACGTCTGGCGGGGGCTCTCGCCCTGGCGCGCGATCGCCGACCTGTTCGTCTGGCTGCGCGAGCTCGGCGGGGGTGAGGCGCGCCCGCTGGCCGAGTACCCCGAGCGGTTCGGTCGCTGGCCCGGTGCGGTGGTGCTCTTCGCGTTCGCGACGATGGAGCTCGCCTACTCCGATCCCTCCAGCCCGCGGGCGCTCGCATTCGCGATCGCCGTCTATACGTACCTCGCGCTGTTCGGCATGGCGGCGTTCGGGCGGGAGACCTGGGTTCGCTCCGGCGAGGGCTTCGCCGTGTACTTCGGGCTCCTCGCGCGGATCGCGCCGCTCCATGTCCGGGACGGCCGGATCCGCCTCCGCTGGCCGTTGACGGGCCTCGCCGGGAAGGACACGACCCCGGGCGCGGTCGCGTTCGCCGGCGTGATGCTCGGCACGGTCCTCTTCGACGGGTACTCCCGGACGACGACCTGGCAGGACCTGATGGCGCGGCTCGAGGGGCCGTACGTGGTCAGCAACCCGACGATCGCGGAGCTGCTCGTCACGGTCGCGAGCCTCGGTGGGCTGCTCGTCGGGGTGCTCCTGATCGCGCTCGCGTATCAGGCCGCATGCGCGGTCGCGCGTTGGACCGTGAACTCGCCTCGCTCCCTCGTTCCCGACTTCGTGCTGTCGCTCGTGCCGATCGCGTTCGTCTACGTCGTCGCGCACTACGCGACGCTCTTCCTGCTCCAGGGCCAGTACACGGTGCCGCTCCTCTCCGATCCACTCGGACGCGGGTGGAACCTGTTCGGGACCGCGCACGTTCAGCCCGACCTCACGCTGATCTCGCCGAACACGACCTGGTACATCCAGGTGACCGCGCTGATCACGGGGCATGTGGCGGGCCTCGCGATCGCCCACGACCGCGCCGTGACGCTGTTCACCGATCGACGAGACGCACTACGCTCGCAGTACGCGATGCTCGGGCTCATGGTCCTCTACACGGTCGGCGGGCTGTGGGTGCTCTCCCGCGGGTAGTCGGCCATCACGTCGACCCGGTGACGCTGGTGGTCGAGTGCGTGATCCTGGCCGTGCTCCTCCTCGGCTTCGGGACGATCTGGCTCCGCGAGCGGCGACGCCGCGTCGACCGCTCTCGGCGCGTCCCCGAGCTCCGCGACTGACGCGGCGACGAGCCTGGGCGGGCCGAGGCGCTTTGCAACACACTGTTGCAAGGTCAGCAGGCGCTCGCGCTCAGCGACGAGAGACGAAGCCGCCGTAGAGCAGGCTCGCGGCGACGATGGTGAAGATCGCCCCTCCGCCCGCGCCGAGCCCTGCCACGGCACTCCCGACGGCAGCGGCGGCGATCCCGCCGATGATCAGGCCGTTCCCGACCGGGCGCCGCCGGAGGCCCATCGACGCCACCGCGACCGCCGCCACGGTTCCTGTGACGTTCCCCAGGAGCGCGAGGGCACGCGCCGGGAAGAACGCGAGGTGCGCGGCCGCGTCGGGGAGGTCGGTCCCGGTGACCGCCGGGTCGATCGGGACCGACACTGCGACGCCGACGGCCAGGCCGATGAAGACGAGCACGACGGGCGTGACAAACGAGACTCGGGCACGCAGAAGAGAGCCTGCACCAAGGAGCGGAGCAGTGAGCAGCCCGCCGAAGAGGTAGTAGGCGCGGAACGCGCGGTCGTCCCACCCCGCCGCGGCGCCCCAGGCCAGCGCCGCCGACGCCGCTGCGAAGGCCGCGAGCGAGGCACCCCAGGCGATCAGCTCGGGTGTCCGCCGGCTGCGCCAGCGCCGCACGAGGTCGGCGGCGAGCCGCAGCGAGACGAGCGCGGCGGCAAAGGCGAGCACGACGTCCATGCGGCCGCAATCTACGGCGCGTTCGCCTCGGGGCGCGCTGTACGCTCAGACGAATGTCGCGTCCGCAGCAACTCCTCACCCCGGGCCCGACCGCGGTGCCGCCCGAGGTGCTGCGTGCGCTCGCGCGGCCGGTCGTCCACCACCGGTCGCCCGACTTCGCCGAGATCTTCGCCGCCGCCCAGGAGCGGTTGCGCGCCGTCTATCGCACGGAGAACGAGGTGCTCGTCTTCACGGCGTCCGGCACGGGGGCGTTCGAGTCGGCGGTCGTCAACCTCCACTCGCCCGGCGACCGGGTGCTCGCCGTCTCGCAGGGCGAGTTCGGCGAGCGGTGGCAGAAGCTCGCGCGCGTGTTCGGGTGCGACGTCGTCCCGCTCACCTACGCCTGGGGCGAGGCGCCGAGCCCCGAGGACGTTCGCGCGGCGCTCGCCGAGAGCGGCGCCGGCACGGTGTTCCTCGTGCACTCCGAGACATCGACCGGCGTCGTCTGTGACCTCGAGCCGCTGCTCGTCGCCTGCCGCGAGGCCGGAGCGCTCTCGATCGTCGACGCGGTGTCGAGCCTCGGCGCGGTTCCTCTGGAGACCGACGCGTGGGATGCCGACGTCGTGATCACCGGCTCGCAGAAGGCGCTGATGACGCCGCCCGGCCTCGCGTTCGCAGCTGTCTCCGACCGAGCCTGGGAGCGTGTAGCGGCTGCCTCCCTGCCGCGCTTCTACTGGGACTGGGACCGGCAGCGCAAGGCCCAGGCAAAGGGATCGACGCCGTCGACCCCGGCGACATCGCTCGTCGTCGCGCTCGTCGAGGCTCTCGGGCTCGTCCTCGACGGCGGGCTCGACGCCGCGTTCGCCCGCCATCGCGCCCTCGGACGGGCCTGCCGCGCCGGGATCAAGGAGATGGGCCTCGAGCTGTACTCGCCCGACGACGACAGCGCAGCCGTGCTCACCGGGGCGCTGACACCCGAGGGGATCGACGCCGTCGCCCTGCGACTCGCCCTGCGCGACCGGCACGGGATCACGATCGCCGGCGGCCACGGAGAGCTCATTCCCCGGCTGTTCCGCATCGGCCACATCGGCCACGTCGGGATCGAGGAGCTCGCGGGAGCGCTCGCGGCGATCGAGGAGGAGCTCGCCGCCGCCGGCGCGGACGTCGAGCCCGGCAGGGCGGCGCCCGCCGCGTACGAGGCGTTCGGCACCGTCGCGACCGCATAGCTCCGATGCGCGTCCTCGTCCGGGAGCCGATCGCAGAGGCGGGTGTTGCGCTCCTGCAAGAGCGCTTCGACGTCGACGTCGACCCGGACTCCCCGCTCGAGGACGTGATCGACCGGTACGACGCGATAGTGATCCGCTCCGCGACGCGACTCACCCGGGAGCTCATCGACCGCGCGACGCGCCTCAAGGTGATCGGTCGCGCCGGTGTCGGCGTCGACAACGTCGACGTCGACGCGGCGACGCGCCGCGGCATCGTCGTCGCGAACGCGCCCGAGTCGACCGTCGTCTCCGCGGCGGAGCAGACGATCGGGCTGATCGTCGCACTTGCCAGGAACATCCCGCAGGCGCACGCCGCGCTCAAGGGCGGCCGCTGGGAGCGATCCCGCTGGAACGGCGTCGAGCTCGCGGGCAAGACGCTCGGCGTCGTCGGCTTCGGGCGCATCGGTCAGCAGGTCGCGCGCCGGGCCGCCGGGCTCGGGATGACCGTCCTCGCCTACGACCCCTTCGTCGGGAGCGAGCGCTTCCGCGAGCTCGGCGTCGACCGCGCCGAGACCCTCGAGGAGCTGCTGGGCACCGCGGAGATCGTGACGTTGCACTCGCCGCTGACCGACGAGACCCGCTGCCTGATCGACCGCGACACGATCGCGCGGATGCGCGACGGAGCACGGCTCGTGAACGCCGCGCGCGGCGCGCTCGTCGACGAGGACGCGCTGCTCGAGGCCCTCCAGTCGGGCAAGCTCGCCGGCGCCGCGCTCGACGTGTTCTCCGCCGAGCCCTACGAAGGACCGCTGCTCGAGCTCGACCAGGTGGTCGTGACGCCGCACCTCGCGGCGTCGACGGACGAGGCACAGGACCGCGCCGGTGTGATCGTCGCCGAGCAGATAGTCGCCGCGCTCGAAGGGGGCATCGTCTCGAACGCCGTGAACATCCCGGTCGTCGACCAGGCCGACCTGGAGGTGCTCGGTCCGTTCATCCCGCTCGCGTCGCTGCTCGGCCGCGTCGGCGTCGCGCTGGCCGCCGGGTGGCCGCAACGCATCGTCGTCGCCGCGCATGGCCCGCTCTCGGAGTACGACACGAGGCTCCTCACCGCAGCGGCGTTGAACGGCGCGTTCCAGGACCGGGTCGACCAGGTCGTGAACGTCGTCAACGCTCCATTCATCGCGGCCGAGCGTGGGATCGAGGTCGTCGAGGAGCGGAACCGTGCGTCCCGCGACTACACGAACACGGTCGAGGTGACGATCGTCTCGGACGGGGAGGACGCGACCGTCTCCGGGACGACGATCGGCCCCGAGCCGCGGCTGTTCCTCGGCGGCGCGCTCGGCTTCGGGATCGACCTCGAGATCGGCCCGCACATGGTGTTCGTCCGTTACGAGGACCAGCCCGGGGTGATCGGCCGGGTCGGGTCGATGTTCGGCGGGGCGGGCGTGAACATCGCGAACATGGCCGTCTCGCGGACGAAGGAGGGCGGCGAGGCGCTGATGGTGTTCTCGATCGACTCGCCCGCGACGGACGAGCTCGTCGAGGCGCTCCACGACGCGGGCTTCGATGACGTGCGCTTCGTGGAGCTCGGGTGAGGTCGTGACCGCAGTCTGGCCGGAGCCGGTCGAGCGCGTCGCGTCGTTTCTCCGCGCGACCGGCGCCGAAGCGCGGATCGAGGAGTTCGGCACGGAGACCCCCACCGCCGAGGCGGCGGCGGACGCCGTCGGCTGTACGCTCGGCCAGATCGTGAAGTCCCTCGTCTTCGTCTGCGACGGATCGCCCGTCGTCGCGTTCGTCCCGGGCGACCGGCGTGCCGACAGCGCGAAGATCGCGCGGCTGGCCGGCGCGCGTCGCGCGGCCATCGCAAAGCCCGCGGAAGTGGTCGAGGCGACCGGGTTCGAGCCGGGCGGTGTCGCGCCCTTCCCGCTCGAGCGCGTCCCCGTCCTCCTCGTCGAACGGACGCTCGTCCGGCATCCCGTCGTGTGGGCCGGCGCGGGCTCGGACCGCCATATGGTCGCACTCGCACCACGCGAGCTCGTGCGCCTCACGCGTGGTCGGGTCGAGGACCTCGTGCAGGAATCTCCATAATTCGTCTTTCAGCCGCGAACGGAGGAAGCCCGATGGAGGAGACCGCGAAGATCTGGATGAACGGCGAGCTCGTCGACTGGGCGGATGCGACCGTCCACGTCGGTGTCCATGGCCTGCACTACGGCTCGGGCGTCTTCGAGGGGATCCGCGCCTACGAGACGTCGCGCGGTCCCGCCGTGTTCCGGCTTGCCGATCACCTGCAGCGGCTCCACGACAGCGCAAAGCTGCTCTACATGGAGCTTCCCTTCACGGTCGAGGAGCTCCGGACGGCCACGCACGACCTCGTGCGCGCGAACGGCCTGCCGTCCTGCTACCTGCGCCCGATCGCGTTCTACGGCTACGGGTCGCTCGGCGTCCACACGAGCGGGAATCCCGTCGAGACCGTGATCATGAGCTGGCCCTGGGGCGCGTACCTCGGCGAGGACTCGCTGACGAAGGGCATCACCGCGAAGGTCTCGAGCTGGCAGCGCGTCGGCCCGAACGTGATCCCGCACGTCGCGAAGGCGACGGGGATCTACCTCAACTCGATGCTTGCGACGACCGAGGCGAAGCGCGCAGGCTACGACGAGGGGATCCTGCTGACCGACCGGGGCTTCGTCGCCGACGGGCCGGGCGAGAACATCTTCGTCGTCAAGAACGGCCGCATCGCGACTCCGCCGCTCTCCACGTCGATCCTCCCGGGCGTCACGCGCGACTCGATCATCCAGATCGCGCAGGAGCTCGGCTACGTCGTCGAGGAGACGGACATCATCCGCACCGACCTCTCCCTCGCAGACGAGGTGTTCATGACGGGCACCGCGGCCGAGGTGTCGCCGGTGCGCGCGATCGACGACGTCGAGCTCGGCGTCGGCCCCGTCACGCTCGAGCTGCAGAAGGCCTACCTGGCCGCAGTGAACGGCCGCGCGGAGCAGTGGAGCCACTGGCTCGACGTGGTCGAGGTCCGCGAGTCGGCGACGGCGTAGGGCCGCGCCTAGCGCCGCGCCCGGAGGACGGTCGCGACCACCCGGTCCTGGTCGTCCTCGGTCAGCGACGAGCCGCTCGGCAGGCACAGGCCGTGCTCGAACAGGCGTGCCGACACGTCTCCGCCGAAGGCGTGGTTGGACGCGAAGATCGGCTGGAGGTGCATCGGCTTCCAGAGCGGGCGCGCCTCGATGTCCTCCGCCTCGAGCGCGAGCCGCACGACCTCCCGGTCGGCGCCGAACGCTCCGGGGTCGACGACGATGCACGTGAGCCAGGCATTGGTCGTCCCGTACGGCGCTTCGGGCATGAACGACAGGCCCGGGACGTCGCGGAGCAGCTCCATGTAGCGGTCGCGGTTGCGACGGCGCGTCGCCACGCGCTCGGGAAGGGACTCGAGCTGCGCCCGGCCGAGCGCAGCGAGCAGGTTGCTCATCCGGTAGTTGAACCCGATTTCGACGTGCTCGTAGTGCGCCACCGGCTCGCGCGCCTGCGTCGAGAGCTTTCTCGCGTGCTCGACCCAGTCGCGCCCCTGCGACACGAGCATGCCGCCGCCGCTCGTGGTGATGATCTTGTTCCCGTTGAAGGAGAAGGCCGCGAGCGCTCCCTGGCCGCCGGCAGGTCTCCCGCGGTAGGTCGCACCGAGCGACTCCGCGGCATCCTGGACGAGCGCGACGTCGTGCCGGGCGCAGACCTCGGCGAGGGCCTCGTAGTCGCAGCACTGGCCGTACAGATCGACTGCGACGACCGCGCGGACCCTGGCGCCGGCCTCCCGGCGTGACGCGATCGCACGGTCGAGGAGGTCCGGGTCCAGCGTCCAGGTCGCCTCGGTCGCGTCGACGAAGAACGGCGTGGCGCCGGAGTACGTGACGGCGTTCGCGCTCGCGGCGAACGTGAAGCCCGAGCACGCCACCTCGTCGCCGGCCCCGATGCCGAGGACGACGAGCGCGAGGTGGAGCGCGGCGGTCCCGCTCGAGAGCGCGACGGCGTGCTCGACGCCGACCGCCGCGGCCAGCTCCGCTTCGAACGCATCGACGTGGGGGCCGAGCGGCGCGATCCAGTTCGAGGCGATCGCGTCCGCGACGAGCTCCGCCTCGCGGCCGCTGAGGTGGGGCGGGGAGAGGTACACACGGGACACGCAGGCGAGCCTAGCCGGGCGCCCGCCGAGGGGTCAGGTCACCGCACCGCGCCCGTGTCTGCAGCGCAGCGAGCACGAGCATCGTCGTGAGCTCCTGCACCGGGAAGGCCAGGAGCGTTTCGATCAGTCCGACGCCTTGCTCGTGATCCAGCGGATCGAGCCGGTCGCCGTCCGTCAATTGTCCGATCAAGACCTGTCTGGACAAGCACCGTGTCCTCGGCAGAGTGGCGATACTTCGACCATGACGACGCACGGGATGGTGTTCCTCGGATTCGGGAAGTACGTCCGCGCAGACAGGATCTATGCGCTCGAGCCGATCGTCGGGGAGGACCGGGGGAGCGGAAGCCGGACGCTCGTCTGGGTCGAGGGGATCCCGGAGCCCGTCGTCGCCTCCCGGACGCAACAGACGATCCTCGACGAGATCGAGGCAAGCACTGTCGCTGCGAGCACGCGTCGGCGCACCGGACGCGGCTCACTGACCAGGCACCCGCAGCTGTTCGAAGGCGAGTGACGTTCGCCGAGCTCGTCCGGGGCAGCGTCCACGAGGTCGCGGCCGGGATCATCGGGTGGAGCCTGCTCGTCGACGGCGTCGGCGGGCGGATCGTCGAGGTCGAGGCGTATACCGAGGACGATCCGGCGAGCCATGCGTTCCGCGGCGCGACCGCACGCAACGCGTCGATGTTCGGACCGCCGGGTCACCTCTACGTGTACCGCTCGTACGGGATCCACTGGTGTGCGAACGTCGTCTGTGAGCGGCCGGGCCGCGGCGCGGGTGTCCTCCTCCGCGCACTCGAGCCGACGCACGGGCTCGACCGCATGCGAGAGCGTCGAGGCGTGGTCGACGAGCGGCTTCTCTGCGCCGGCCCCGGGCGTCTGACGCAGGCGCTCGGCGTGACCGGGGCGGACGACGGCGCGGACCTCTCGCGCCCGCCGTTCGAGCTGGTGCCGCCGGCATCCCCCGTGGTGGTCGAGCGGACGACGCGGATCGGGATCAGCCGCGCGGTCGAGCAGCCGTGGCGCTACGTCGAGGCCGGCTCTAGTTGGCCGAGCCGTCGGCGACGAGCAGCGTGATCGGCAGCCCCGGGTGGACGGCGACTCCGGGCTCGAGGCTCTGCTTCAGCACCGTGCCCGACGGCCCGCCGGCCGAGTAGAGCACGCGCACGGCGAGTCGGAGCTTCTTCGTCAGCTGGCGCGCGTCGGGCAGGCTCGAGCCGACGAGATTCGGGACGAGGCCGTCCTGGGCAAGGGTCACGAAGAGGCGGACCGTCCCGTTCGCCGAGAGGTATCCGCCTCGCGGATCCTGCTTCACGACCTGCCCCGGCCGTGAGCGCGGTTTCGCGGGGACGTAGACGAAGTCGGGGGTCAGCGGCACGGACTGCAGAGCGACCTTCGCCGATTCCGCGGACTGGCCGACGACGAGGGGGACGGTCACCTCGTTCGCGTAGCACTTCGCAGTCGTCCTGGGCTGCTGACCGACGAAGTACGACGTGACCCGTGTGCCGGGGCAGTAGCCGTTGTCGAGCTGCCAGCGGCCGGCGCGGTGGACGACGCGGAGGTCGTAGGCGGGAAGGTACGGCGCCGGGTCGAACCGCTCGGGCGCCGTGTCGTTCAGGGCGCGGGTCATGAACGCCTTCCAGATCTCGGCCGGGAGCGTTCCGCCCGAGACCGGCTCGCCATTGAACTCGGTCTCCATCGGCCGCAGGGCGTCCGGGTACCCGACCCAGACCGCGACTGCAAGCTCGGGCGTATACCCCACGAACCATGCGTCGCCGTAGTCGTCGGTCGTGCCGGTCTTGCCGGCGACCTCGCGACCCTGGATCTGCGCCCGTGTGCCCGTCCCCTGCTGGACGACGTCCTCGAGGATCGAGGTGAGCGTCTCCGCCTCCGCCGGCTGGAGCACCGCGTGCGGGACGGGCGAGTTCCGGCGCACCTTTCCGTTCCGCCGGGTCACGACCGAGTCGACGACACGCGGGAGGTCGCCCATGATCGCCCCGTCGACCCGCTTTCCGGCATTCGCGATCGTCGCGTAGGCACGAGTCATGTCCAGCGGGTTGACGGCAACCGAGCCGAGGCCGATCGCGAAGTACGCGGGGAGCTTCGAGTGGATCCCGAGCTCATGGGCGGTCTCGACGATCTTCTTCGGCCCGACGACCTGGGTCAGCTGCGCGTAGACCGAGTTGTCGGAATGGATCATCGCGTTCCAGAGGTCGATCCGACCGAGGTAGGAGCCCTCGTAGTTCGTGACCGGCCAGATGCGGTCGCCGGCGTCGATCTCCACCGGCTTCGAGTCGAACTCGGTCGACGGGGCGATCCCGCTCTTGAACGCGCTGGCCAGCACGATCGGCTTGAAGGACGACCCCGGCTGACGCTCCGCCTGCGTCGCGAGGTTGAACTGGCTCCGCCGGTAGTTCGTCCCACCGAACATCGCCTTGACGGCGCCCGTGCGTGGGTCGATCGCGACGAGCGCGGCCGCCGGGCCGCTCGGGTCGTGGAGGATCTTCTCGATCGCGTCCCGCGCCTTCGTCTGGAGGTCGAGGTCGATCGTCGTGTTCACCTCGAGCCCGCCCCCGAAGACGCGCTCCGCGCCGTACTTGCCGACCAGCTGGTCGGTGACGTAGTTGACGAAGTACGCCGCGGGCCCGTGTGTGCCGGGCAGGTGGACGTCGTCGGCCTTCGGGAGGGGAGCCGCGTTCGCCTCGCGCAGCTCGCCTCGAGTGATCCGGCCCTGGTCGAACAGGAGCTGGAGCACGTATGCGCGCCGTTTGCGCGCGGCAGCGGGGTGCTGGGCCGGGTCGTAGAACGTCGGGCTCCGCGGAAGCCCAGCGAGCAGTGCGGCCTCGGGCAGCGTCAGCTCGGCTGCGCTCTTGTCGAAATACGTCCGCGCCGCCTGGAGGATCCCGTACGCGCCGTTTCCGAAGTAGATCGTGTTGAGGTATGCGGTGAGGATCCGGTCCTTCGACCAGCGCTGCGACAGCTGCCACGCGAGCGCGGCCTCACGGACCTTTCGCGCGAGCGTGTCCTCGTTCCGGCTGTACGCGTTCTGGACGTACTGCTGCGTGATCGTCGAGCCTCCCTCGACGACGCGCTGGCTGCGGACGTCTTCCACGAGCGCACGAAGGATCCCGTGCACGTCGACACCCTTGTGCTCGTAGAACCGCTTGTCCTCGACCGCGACGATCGCCTGCTTCATGATCGGCGCGATCTCGTTGGAGGAGACGAGGACGCGGCTCTCGTCCCCGCGCAGGATCGCGAGCACGCGCCGCTGCCCCGACGCGTTCGGGGCCGAGTAGATCACCGTGTCGACGTCGCCGTGCGGGCTCGCGGGATCGAGGGCCGCGAGCTCGGTGCGGATCGCGACGACCAGCCCGTAGCTGAACGCCGCCCCGGCGAGCGCGAGCAGCGCCAGGATCAGTACCGCGAGCCGCAGCTTCCGTATCCGGCCGCGCTTCGGCGCAGCCTCCGTCCCTCTTCGAAGCCGCAAAACGTCGTCAAGTGTAGCCCGCTCGGCCGTGCGTTCAGGCCGTCGCGAGGAGCGCGAGGAGCTCGTCGCCGTACCGCTCGACCTTCGCCGGCCCGAGTCCCTTGACGGTCGCGAGCTCGCTCTGCGAGCGCGGCTTGCGAGCCGCGAGCTCCGCCAGCGTCGCGTCGTGGAGCACGACGTACGGGGGCACTGCGTCCGCGCGCGCCCTCTGTGTGCGCCAGGCGCGCAGCTCTGCTGCCAGGCTCGCGTCGCCAGGGGCGGCTGTCCGCGTCCCCAGCCGGGGCAGGGGAGCGTCGACGTTCGCGTGGAGTACGACGAATCCGTCAGGCGTGGTCCGCTCGACGAGGGCGCCCGTCGCCTCGAGCGACCGCACCCAGCGCCCGACCTCCGCGTCCGACGCGGCTGCCAGTGCGCCGAACGAACGGGAGCGCCGCGCGGTCGGCGGCGCCTTCACGGAGCCCCGGAGCAGCGCGACGAGGCTCCGTCGGCCGAGAGGCCAGGTGAGCCCGGCGACGGCGTCGACGACGGTCCTCGCCGGGTCGTCGGGCAGATCCGGCACAACGGGGCGCACAGGGCGGGCAGATGCGCGTGGAGCGCAGACGTCGCACGCATCGCAGGGGCCGTCGAGCTCCTCGCCGAAGTGCTCCAGCACCTGTTGGTGGCGGCAGCGCGCGTCGTCCGCGAACGAGACGATCCGCTCGACGCGGGCCGCGGCTTCCGACGCGTAGCGCGTGAGCATCCGGTCGACGACCTCGCCGGCGTCGCCGGCCGGTGGATGGAGCTCGATGCGCATCGCCCTGCCCGCGTCATAGCCGCGGCTCCAGAGACCGGCCTGCTCGAGCATCCCGACGAGAACGCGTGGGTCGTGCTCGTCGCCGATCGCGCCGGCCAACTCGTCCGGGCCTACCCTCCCGCCCGCCTCTCGGACCACGCGGTAGACGTGCCGCAGGACGTCCGGGGTCGGCACCCCGCGGAGCGAGAAGCGCCGCAGGGACACCGCGTCAGCGTCCCCGGCGAACAGCACGGTGTCGCTCGGTTCGCCGTCGCGGCCCGCCCGGCCGACCATCTGCACATAGCCCTCGAGCGAGTCGGGGTAGTTGACGAGGGCGACGAGCCGGACGTCGGGCTTGTCGATTCCCATGCCGAAGGCGGTTGTCGCGACGACGACGGGAACCCGCCCCGCGACGAAGGCGTCCTGGGCCTGCGTCCGCTCGTCGGGCTCGAGGCCTGCGTGATAGTGCTGCGCCACGACGCCGTGACCACGCAGCGTGCGAGCGATCTCCTCGCACGATCGACGCGAGCGCGCATAGACGATCGCCGGGGCGCCGCCGAGGCTCCCGAGGCGGGCCAGCAGAGCGCGGAGCCGCTCCTCGGCGTTGTCGGCGCGCTCGACGTCGTAGCGGAGGTTCGGGCGCCGCACGGTCGTCCGCACGAGCTCCAGCTCCCGCCCGAGCGCCACCCCGATCGCCTCCGCATTCGACGGTGTGGCCGTCGCGGTCATCCCGAGCACCGCCGGGCGGCCGAGCGCCTCGAGCGCGCGGCGAATGAAGAGGTAGTCGGGCCGGAAGTCGTGCCCCCACATGCTCACGCAGTGCACCTCGTCGACGACGACGAGCCCGACGCCGATCTCTCGCAACGTCGCGACGAACGACTCCTGGCGAAGCCGCTCCGGCGCGGCGTAGAGGATGCGCGTCTCGCCGGCCGCGACCGCACGGAGCCGAGCCGCGGCCTCGTCGGGCGCGAGCGAGGAGTTCACGAACGTCGCCGCCTCGGCGACGCGCGCCGGGAGCTTGTCGACCTGGTCCTTCATCAGCGCGATCAACGGCGAGAGGACGAGCGTCGGGGTGGGGCGGAGCATCGCGGCGAGCTGGTAGGTCAGCGACTTGCCGGCGCCCGTCGGCATCAACGCGAGCGTGTCGCGGCCCTCGAGCGCCGCCCGGACCACGCGCTCCTGGCCGGGGCGGAACTGGTCGAAGCCGAAGAGGTCTTTCAGCGCCTGGCGCAGCTCGGGCACCCGAACAAGTGTACGGGGCGGGTCGGCGCGCATCGCGCCCAGGCAGTGACGCGTCTACACCGGATTCGAGGTGACGACCGGGCTCGTCGTCGGCGCGTCGACGCCGCCGGACGGCTCGAGGGTGACGAGGACCTTCGCGCCGGGGCCGACCGTCGCCTCGACGGGCACGACGTCCTGCGGTCCCCCGCCGCCGGGGAAGAGGCCTGCGCGGACAGGTGTCTGCCCGTCGAGCACCCACACCTCGTAGGTCTTGCCAGCCGGGGCGGAACCCAGCGAGCTCAGCACGAGCACGGCGTCCGTGCCGGAGACCACGAGGGAGCCATCGCCTTGCTCCAGGCCGACCGTGCGGGCGTCAGGACTTGCAAGCACCGCCGCAGCCGCGCGCGCCTGCGCGAGCGCTGCACGCGACTCGTCGAGGTCCGACGAGACGGAGAGGCCCCAGACCCCGAACGCGACGGCGACCACGGCCGCGACGGCGGCGGCGACGCCGAGGACCGGGGCGAGTCGACGGCGGCGACGTGACTGGAGCGGGACGACGGTCTGCCTGTCCTCCCGGGCCGACTCGAGGATCCGGTCGCGCAGCCCTGGCGGAGGCGCGGGACCGGAGACCGCGGTCGCCATCGCCGCCGTCGTCTCCGTAAGCGCGCGGAGCTCCTCCCGTGCCTCTTCGGACCGCTCGAGCAGCTCCTTCGCGCGGGCGCGGTCGGCCGGCGCGAGGGCGTCGAGCGCGTAGCCGGCGATCAGCTCGTGAGCCTCGGCGTCCATGTTCTCTCTGTCTCGGTTTCGTCCAACAGCTCGCGCAAGCGCGCGAGCCCGGCGAACATCCTGCTCTTGATCGTACCCAGCGGCACCCCGAGGGTCTCTGCCAGCTCCGCCTGCGAGTACCCACCGTAGTAGGCGAGCTCGAGCGCCTCGCGCTGCGCGTCGGGGAGGGCGGCGAGCGCCCGGAGGACGCGCTCGCGCTCGAACCCGAGCCAGGCCTCGTCCTCCGCCGACCCGGCCGGGTCCGGCGTCTCGCCGACCGACATCGGTTCGAGTGGCTCAGCCCGCCGTCGCTCCTCGCGGCGCACGATGTCGACCGCGCGGCGGTGCACGAGCGTCACGACCCACGTGCTGGCCTTGGCGCGCTCGGCGCGGAACGTCGACGCCGAGCGCCACACGGCGAGGAACCCCTCTTGGACGGCGTCCTCCGCGAGTCGATCGTCACGAAGGATCCGGAGCGCGATCCCGTAGGCGACGCGCCCAACGCGGTCGTAGAGCTCTCCCAGCGCGGTCTCGTCGCCGCGGGCGACGAGGGCGACGAGCGCCTCGTCGGACAAGTGCCTCTGCCGTCGCAACGCGAGTTGATCTTGGCGCATCGGGCCAGGCTCGTGGGGCGCGTGGGCGAGCACGGCGGTGATTCGCGGAGCGGCGTCGGGCGGTTCGGTCCGAACCGGGCCGGGCGGCACCGCGAACAAGCGCCCGATGACCGACCATCTCGACGGAAGGAGCAGCACCATGCGCAAGGGCATCGCGATCGCGGCGTGCGCCGCTGCGATCACCGGCGCCGCGCTCGCCGCGGCGGTCGCACTCGGCCCCGGGGACGGCGAGGCGTCCAGCCACCGTGAGGCGCCGCTGATCGCGGAAGACCCCTCGGCGGACCTGACGGACGTCTATGCGTTCCGCAGCCCGGACAAGCCGAGCACGGTGACGATCATGGCGAACGTCATCCCGGGCGAGGACCCGGCCGCCGGGCCGAACTGGTACACGTTCTCGCCGGGCGCTCGCTACAACCTGAAGATCGACACGTCGGGTGACGTCAAGCCCGATGTGATCTACCGGTTCGAGTTCACGCGCAAGACCGGGCAGCTGTTCCTCGGCGACACCACGCAGCCGTACACGGTGACGCGCGTCGCCAAGGGCCGCTCGAAGGTCGTCGCCCGCGGAACGACCCCGCCGAACAACATCGGCCCGCGCTCGACCCCGGACTACCGAGGTCTCGTCACGAAGTCGATCGTCTCGTTCGACAACGGCGACTCGAAGGCGTTCGCCGGTCAGCGGGACGACCCGTTCTTCGGGGACATCGGCGCGATCTTCGACCTCGTCGCGATCCGCAAGGGCACGGGGAACATGGGCGGAGGGAAGGACTTCTTCGCCGGCTACGGCGTGCACACGTTCGCCGTGCAGCTCCCCATCGCCGACCTCGCGGCGAAGGGCTCGACGATCGGCGTGTGGGCGTCGGTCGACCGCCGCAAGGTGACGACGCGCGGCGGAGCCACGCGGGACTCCGGCGCCTGGGTGCAGGTGAACCGGCTCGGCAACCCGCTCGTCAACGAGGTGATCATCCCGACCGGGCTCAAGGACCGCTGGAACGCGCAGCAGCCGTGGAACGAGTCGGCGTACCGCAAGTACTACGAGTCGCCGCTGCTCGCCGCGGTGATCAACAAGCTGTACAAGCTCGGCGCCCCCGAAACCGGCCGCGACGACCTCGTCTCGGTGCTGCTCACCGGCGTGCCCGAGCTGAACTTCACCGGGAAGAAGCTCGCGGACGTCCTGCGGCTCAACCTCGGTGTCCCGGTCGCGAAGAGCCCGAACCGGCTCGGCGTGCTCGGGGGCGATACACAGGGGTGGCCGAACGGCCGCCGCCTGGACGACGACGTGATCGACATCGCCGAGCAGGCGGTCGGTGGGTTCCTGAAGGGCAAGAAGCTCCCGCTCGGGGACGGCGTCGATCGTCAGGACGCGGCGGAGCTCGCCACGTTCCCCTACGCCGCCGACCCAAGGTCCGGCTTCGACAACACCAAGGGCACTCCAGAAGCCCTGACTCCACGGTTTCCGGTCGGGGCGCTCACGGCGCCCCGACCGGACCGAACCGGGTGTCGAGCAGACGCGAACCAGCCGAGAGGGAGGAGAGCATGAGGCGGAGGACGAGACTTCTCGTGGCTGGCGCGGCCGTGGTCGCGCTCGGCCTCGGCGGCTTGCTCGCAGGCGTCGTGGCCGAGCTCGGGCCTGCGGGCGCGGCACCGGCTGGGCCCGCGATCGATCCCGGGACCGTGCTGTCGGGCTTCGGTCGTAACAGCGGCACGGCGACGACCGTCGCGCAGCTGGAGGGGGAGCTCGCGCGCTCCGGCCCCGATGCGGACCGGCTCGACGACCTCGGGCTCGCCTACCAGGTGCGCTGGCGCGAAACGGGCGACGCGGCATTCCTGCCGCTCTCCGAGAGGGCGCTCCGCGGGGTGCTCTCGTTGCGCCCGAAGGATGCGACGGCGACGCTCGCGCTCGGCAACCTCGCGCTGATCCGCCACGACTTCAGGGGCGCCCTCGCGCTTGGCCGCGAGGCGCAACGCCGCGCGCCCTATGCCGCGCGGCCGTACGGCGTGGTCGGCGACGCGCTGGTCGAGCTCGGCCGCTATCGCGCCGCGTTCGCGACGTTCGACCGGATGACCGCGCTCAAGCCGAGCGTGGCGTCGTATGCGCGAGTCGCGTACGCCCGCGAGCTCCGCGGTGACCGCGCAGGGGCCAGGTCTGCGATGGGGCTCGCGTTGGACGCCGCCGGCGGTGTCCCCGAGCCGACCGCCTGGGCGCACGTCGAGCTGGCGAAGCTCGATCTCGGCGACGGCCGGACTCGTGAGGCGAAGGCGCACGTCGACGCCGCGCTGACGGTCTTCCCCGGATACGTCCTCGCGCTCGAGCAGCGCGCGCGCGTCGAGGCTGCCGAGGGCCGTCTCGCGGCGGCCGTCGCGACCGCACGCCGCGCCGTCGCATCCGTGCCGCTCCCGCAGTTCGTCGCGCTGCTCGGCGACCTGCTCGATCGGGAGGGGCGAGCGAGCAAGGCAGCTCGCCAGTGGGCCACCGTGGCGACCATCGACCGGCTGCTGGCAGCGAACGGGCTGCGGGTCGACCTCGAGTCGGCGGTGTTCCGCGCCGACCACGGGATGCGCCCCGCCGAGACAGTCCGTCTCGCCCGTCGTGCGCGGGCTGCCCGACCGTCCATCTACGGAGACGACGCGCTCGGCTGGGCGCTCGCCCGGGCAGGGCGCTGCGACGAGGCAGTGCCCTTGCTCGACCGCGCACTGCGGCTCGGGACGCGAGACGCGCTCATCTACTTCCACCGCGGGTACGCGGCCGGCTGTGCCGGAGACCGCCCGGAGATGCGCGACTGGTACCGGAGGGCCATCGAGCAGAGCCCCGCGTTCTCGGTGCGGTGGGCGCCTGTCGCCGAAAGGGCACTCTCGTGAAACGCGTCGTTGCGCTGGCGGCCGTCCTCGTAGCCGTCACGGCCGCGACACTCGGACGACCGGGCGTCGCCGATGCGCACCCGCTCGGGAACTTCACCGTCAACCACTACGCGGGCATCGAGCTCGCCGGCAGCCGCGTGTACGTGCGGTTCGTCCTCGACCTCGCCGAGATCCCGACGTACCAGGACGGCGGACGCGTCCGCGCGCGCGGGTACGCGGCAGACGTCGCGCGCGAGCTCGAGCTCCGCATCGACGGAACACGAGCCCGCCTCGTGCCCGTCTCGCACCGCGTGTCGTCACGTCCGGGAGCGGGCGGCCTGCCGACGCTCCGCTTCGAGGCGATCTATCGAGCGTCACGCGGCGGCCGGTCGGTGTCGTTCGCCGACCGCACGTTCGCGAGCCGGATCGGCTGGCGGGAGATCACGGTCTCGGCGCGGGACGGTGCGCGGCTCGTGGGCGCATCCGTGCCGGCGGTGAGCCGGTCCGACGAGCTGCGCGCCTATCCGCAAGCGCTCCTCCGGTCTCCGCTGGACGTGCGGGCGGCGACCGCGCACTACGTGCCGGGCGACATCGCGGGGGCGCCCCCCGCCGTCGACGGTCGAGCGGCGCCGGCCCACGGCGGCGGCGGGTTCGAGGCGCTCGTCGAGCGCGGCGCGCTGTCGCCCGGCATCGTCGTGCTCTCGCTCCTCGTAGCGGCCTTCTGGGGCGCGGCGCATGCGCTCACGCCGGGGCACGGCAAGGCGCTCGTCGCCGGCTACCTGATCGGCACCCGCGGCCGTCCGCGGGACGCGGTCCTCCTCGGCGCCACGGTGACCGCGACGCATACGGCCGGCGTCTTCGGTCTGGGCCTCGTGACGCTCCTCCTCTCGCGCTTCATCGTCCCCGAGCAGCTCTACCCGTGGCTGACGCTCGTCTCGGGCCTGCTCGTCGTCGTCGTCGGCGCTGCGGTCCTGCGTCAGCGCGCGCGCGTCCGGCACGACCACGATCACCACGCGCACGACCACGACCATCACGAGCACCACTCGCACGGGCATCACGATCACGGGCACCACGATCCGTCGTTCGAACGGGGCGGCATCGTGGGCGTCGGGATCGCCGCGGGGCTCCTGCCGTGCCCGTCGGCGCTCGTCGTCCTGTTGAGCGCCCTCGCGCTTCACCGCATCGGGTTCGGCTTTGCGCTGATCGTCGCGTTCAGCCTCGGGCTCGCCTCGACGATCACCGGCATCGGCCTGGTCGCCGTGCTCGCCCGGCGCGTCTTCTCGCGCGTCGGCCTCGACGGGCCCGTCGTCCGGGCGCTGCCGGCGCTGAGCGCCGTCGTCATCCTCCTCGTAGGGGTGGCGCTCACCGTGCGCGCGATCCCAGGCGTGATCTGACAACGTCGCCGAACCGATGATCCTCTCCCGGCGAACAAGTCTCGTCTCTGAGCGAAGGAGGGCGTGATGTTCGGGCTCGACGAGTGGATCGCAGGGGTATCGGACGAGGGGTCGATCGCGATCGTGCTGCTGGTCGCGATCCTCCTGGGGCTCCGGCATGCAACGGACCCGGATCATCTCGCCGCCGTCTCGACCCTCGTTGTCTCCGGACGCGAGCGCGCGACGCGGGCGGCCGCCCGGCTGGGCGCCGCGTGGGGCCTCGGCCACGCGGTCACGCTCGTGGTCTTCGGTGTGCCGATCCTCCTCGCGGAGCGCTACCTCCCCGAGCTCGTACAGCGGGGCGCGGAGACGACGGTCGCGGCGCTGATCGCCTTCCTCGCGGTGCGTCTGCTCGTCCGCTGGCGGCACGGCGCGTTCGCCTCGAACGGAGCCGCGGACGGCGTTCACCGGCATACGGTGCGCACGTCGGCGGGCGCCTTCGGCATCGGCCTCGTGCACGGGATGGGTGGCAGCGCGGGCGTCGGCGTCCTGCTCCTCGCAGCGATCCCGTCCCGGACACTGGCGCTCGTCGCGCTCGTCGTGCTGGCGGTGTTCACCGCCGTGTCGATGACGATCGTCACGACCGGGTTCGGCGCCGTGCTGTCCGCACGGCGAGTCTCGTCTGCGGTCGCGACGGCGGCTCCCGCCCTCGCGCTGTCGAGCCTGGCGTTCGGGCTCTGGTACGCCGCGGCGGCGTGGAGCCTGGCGCCGTATCCCTTCTGAGCCCGGGTCCCGGCCGTGGACGACGGCCGGGCGACACCGCATACTCGCGGCCGGCGGCCTCCTCGTCGGCGCCCTCGGTGCGCGAGAGACCCTTTGGCTCGCGGGCGGCCTCTCGGCGCTCGCGGGTGTCGTCGGGCTCTTCATCCTCGTCGGCTGGCGAAGCCGCGCGCCCGAGCCCGAGCCGGAGGTCGGTACGATCGGCTCCCCGTGAGCGCGGACGTCCTCGAGCGGCTCGCACGGAACGCCGTGCACCTCCTCCCCGAGGGCGGGCTCGCCGAAAAGCTTCGGCAGGGCCGCCCCCTGCGGGTGAAGCTGGGGATCGACGTCACGTCACCGGACATCCACGTCGGGCGCGCGATCCCGTTGCAGCGGATGCGGGCGTTCCAGGACGAGGGTCACCTCGGCGTCCTCATCATCGGCGACTACACCACGAGGATCGGCGACCCGTCGGGCCGGTCCGCGGAGCGCCCCTTGCTCTCGGGGGAAGAGATCGACCGCAACGCCAGGACGTACGTCGAGCAGGCGATGATCGTGCTCGATCCCGCGCGGACGGAGGTGCGGTACAACGGCGAGTGGCTGGCACAGCTCGACTTCGCCGAGATCCTCCGGCTCACGCGGACGACGACGGTCTCGCAGATCCTCGAGCGGGACGACTTCGCGAAGCGGTATGCCGGCGGCCAGCCGATCTCGGTCTCCGAGCTGCTGTACCCCCTGATGCAGGCGTACGACTCGGTCGCGATCGAGGCAGACGTCGAGCTGGGCGGTACCGACCAGCTCTACAACCTGCTCGCCGGCCGCACCGTGATGGAGGCATACGGGCTCGAGCCGCAGGTCGTGCTCACGACGCCGCTCCTGCTCTCCTGGGACGGCGCGAAGATGAGCTCGTCGGTCGGGAACAACATCCCGCTCACGGCGCCGCCGGAGGAGCAGTTCGGGCGCACGATGCGGATCCCGGACGAGCTACTCCCCGACTGGTGGCGGCTCGTCGCCGAACAGGAGGTGCCCGAGGGCGATCCGCTGGAGGCGAAGCTCACGCTCGCCCGCCTGATCGTGCGACGCTCCTACGGGGAGGAGGCGGCCGCTGCGGCCGAGGCGCATTTCACCCGTGTCGTGCGAGAGGGCGAGGCTCCCGACGACGTCCCGCAGCTCGCGCTGCCCGACGGCGACCCGGTGCACCTGCCGGCGCTGATCGCGGCCGGCTTCGACCTCTCGACGAGCGAGGCGCGCCGGATGATTGCCCAGGGCGGGGTGAAGCTGGACGGCGCCGTGATCCACGAGCTCGACGTCTCCCGCGGGAGTCTCGGCGGCTCGCTGCTCCAGGTCGGCAAGCGCCGTTTTGCCCGTATCGACGGGCATTCTTGACACTCCAAGACCCTCTGGTACACTCCTTCGGCCGCTCGCGAGGGTGGCTCGGAAAGTTCTGCAACCGACCAGGAGCGCCTTCCGCTCGAACAGGATACGACCTTCTCGTAGCCCGTCGAATCGAAGGCCTCTGGCGCGAGCGGAGGCCTTTTCGTTGCCCGCCGTCCGGCACCGATCCTTGAAAACTCAACAGCGTGCGTGTGCGACGAGAAGCGACGTCGCGTCGCCGTTCGCCCCGCCTTCGGGCGGTGCGGGTGGTGGACGACGTCGTCTACCCGTCACCCTCGTGCCACCATCCGGTGGGACGGGGACTGACGCCTTTTGAGCGACGTTCCTGCTCTGTTGTCTTGTCCGGCCTTACGGCCGGCACGGGGGTAGGGCGTCAATTACGAGCTCGAAGGGAGACACAAGTTCGCCTGGTTTCCAGGCAACCTGTTTCTTCACGGAGAGTTTGATCCTGGCTCAGGACGAACGCTGGCGGCGCGCCTAACACATGCAAGTCGAGCGAGAACCGGAGCTTCGGCTCCGGGGACAGCGGCGAACGGGTGAGTAACACGTGGATAACCTGCCCTCGGCACCGGAATAGCCCGGGGAAACTCGGATTAATGCCGGATAGCCCCACATCCCTGCGGGGAACGTGGGAAAAGGTAGCTTCGGCCTCTGGCCGAGGATGGGTCCGCGGTGGATTAGCTTGTTGGTGGGGTAATGGCCCACCAAGGCGACGATCCATAGCTGGTCTGAGAGGACGATCAGCCACACTGGGACTGAGACACGGCCCAGACTCCTACGGGAGGCAGCAGTGGGGAATCTTGCGCAATGGGCGAAAGCCTGACGCAGCGACGCCGCGTGCGGGAAGAAGGCCTTAGGGTTGTAAACCGCTTTCAGGAGGGACGAAGCCACTCGGGTGAATAGCCCAGAGGGTGACGGTACCTCCAGAAGAAGCCCCGGCTAACTACGTGCCAGCAGCCGCGGTAATACGTAGGGGGCAAGCGTTGTCCGGATTCATTGGGCGTAAAGAGCGTGTAGGCGGCCAGGTAGGTCGGTTGTGAAAACTGGAGGCTCAACCTTCAGAGGTCGACCGAAACCATCTGGCTAGAGTCCGGGAGAGGAGAGTGGAATTCCTGGTGTAGCGGTGAAATGCGCAGATATCAGGAAGAACACCCGTGGCGAAAGCGGCTCTCTGGAACGGTACTGACGCTGAGACGCGAAAGCGTGGGGAGCGAACAGGATTAGATACCCTGGTAGTCCACGCCGTAAACGATGGGCGCTAGGTGTGGGAGGTGTCGACTCCTTCCGTGCCGCAGCTAACGCATTAAGCGCCCCGCCTGGGGAGTACGGCCGCAAGGCTAAAACTCAAAGGAATTGACGGGGGCCCGCACAAGCAGCGGAGCATGTGGTTTAATTGGATGCAACGCCAAGAACCTTACCAAGGCATGACATGTTCGGGAAAGCTGGAGAAATTCAGCCCTCTTTCGGGACCCGATCACAGGTGGTGCATGGCTGTCGTCAGCTCGTGTCGTGAGATGTTGGGTTAAGTCCCGCAACGAGCGCAACCCCTGTCCCATGTTGCCAGCGAGTAAAGTCGGGGACTCATGGGAGACTGCCGGTGACAAATCGGAGGAAGGTGGGGATGATGTCAAGTCATCATGCCCCTTAAGTCTTGGGCTACACACGTGCTACATTGGCCGGTACAAAGGGCTGCAATACCGTGAGGTTGAGCGAATCCCAAAAAGCCGGTCCCGGTTCGGATTGGAGGCTGCAACTCGCCTCCATGAAGGCGGAGTTGCTAGTAATCGCGGATCAGCAACGCCGCGGTGAATACGTTCCCGGGCCTTGTACACACCGCCCGTCACACCACGAAAGTCGGCAACACCCGAAGCCGGTGGGCTAACCCCTTGTGGGAGGCAGCCGTCGAAGGTGGGGTCGATGATTGGGGTGAAGTCGTAACAAGGTAGCCGTACCGGAAGGTGCGGCTGGATCACCTCCTTTCTAGGGATTCCGGAGCGATTACTCCGGAGGCCGCCGGGCTCGTTGATGACCGGAGCTCTTTGCTCCACGTCGTCCGATGACCCGGTTCGCCTAGAACAACGTCGACCTCGTCCACGATGTTCGCACGCTGTTGAGCTTTGAGGGATCGGCGGCCCGCCGAGTGCGGGCCGGCGGCCTTCTCGCAGGGCGTGCTCGAGCACGCGCGTACCTTGAAAACTCCATAGCGACATCAACGTGTTCTTTCCGAATCAAGAGAACAAGGGCACACGGTGGATGCCTTGGCGCCAAGAGCCGATGAAGGACGTGGGCGGCTGCGATAAGCCCGGGGGAGGTGCTGACCGACCTTTGATCCCGGGATCTCCGAATGAGGAAACTCACGCGTGGTAATGCGCGCGTACTCCTGCCTGAATCCATAGGGCAGGTAGAGGCAAGCTGGGGAACTGAAACATCTAAGTACCCAGAGGAAAGGAAAGAAACCTCGACTCCCTGAGTAGTGGCGAGCGAAAAGGGAAGAGCCCAAACCCGGCCGACGTGATAGACGGCAGTCGTTGTCTTCCGGGGGTTGTAGGGCCCGTCTCGATCCGTCTGCCGGCGGGTCGGCGAGTTACAAAGTCGCGTCGTAGCGGAAGCGGATGGAAAGCCGCACCACAGCGGGTAAGAGTCCCGTACGCGAAACGGCGTGGCCTCGCTGGACGGGTACCTGAGTACGGCCGGGCACGGGAAACCCGGTCGGAACCCGCGGGGACCACCCCGTAAGGCTAAGTACTCCTTGGCGACCGATAGTGAACTAGTACCGTGAGGGAAAGGTGAAAAGTACCCCGCGAGGGGAGTGAAATAGCACCTGAAACCGTGTGCTTACAAGCGGTCGGAGCGGCCTCGTGCCGTGACGGCGTGCCTTTTGCATAATGAGCCAGCGAGTTGCTCTTCAACGGCAAGGTTAAGGAAACGGAGCCGTAGCGAAAGCGAGTCTGAACAGGGCGTTCAGTCGTTGGAGGCAGACCCGAAACTGAGTGATCTACCCATGGGCAGGTTGAAGCGGGGGTAAGACCCCGTGAAGGACCGAACACACGTCGGTTGAAAACGGCGGTGATGACCTGTGGGTCGGAGTGAAAGGCTAATCAAACTCAGAGATATCTGGTTCTCCCCGAAATATATTTAGGTATAGCGTCGCGCGTTCATTTCCGGTTGTAGAGCACTGCTTGGTCTAGGGGGCCTACCAGCTTACTGAAATCAGGCAAACTCCGAATGCCGGAAATCCAGAGCGCGGCAGTCAGACTACGGGGGATAAGCTCCGTGGTCGAAAGGGAAACAGCCCAGACCGTCGGCTAAGGCCCCTAATTCCATGCTAAGTGGCAAACGATGTCTGATTGCACAGACAACCAGGATGTTGGCTTAGAAGCAGCCACCATTCAAAGAGTGCGTAACAGCTCACTGGTCAAGTGATCGGGCGCGGATAATTCAACGGGGCTCAAGCATGGAGCCGAAGCTACGGACTTCACGCTTTGCGTGGAGTGGTAGGGGAGCGTTCCCATTGCGGCTAAGCGGCGGCGGAAGCCTGCCGTGGAGCGATGGGAAGTGAGAATGCTGGCATGAGTAACGAAAGAGGAGTGAGAAACTCCTCCGCCGAATGCCCAAGGGTTCCTGAGTAAAGCTAATCTACTCAGGGTTAGTCGGGACCTAAGCCGAGGCCGAAAGGCGTAGGCGATGGACAACAGGTTGATATTCCTGTACCACGTACCGTTCGCTTGACCGAAGGCGGGACGGGGTAGGCTAGGGAAACCCAGGCGATGGTCGACCTGGGGTAACCGCGTAGGCCGGGTGATAGGGAAATCCGTCACCCATCAAGGCTGAGACGGGATGCCGAGCCCGCATGGGCGAAGTTCCTGAAGCCATGCCTCCTAGAAAAGCGTCTAGGGAGAACGGGCGTGCCCGTACCAAAACCGACACAGGTGGGCAGGTAGAGAATACCAAGGCGATCGGAAGAACCCTCGTTAAGGAACTCGGCAAAATGGCCCCGTAACTTCGGGAGAAGGGGCGCCTCGGTAGGGTGAAGATCCCTTGCGGATCGGAGCTCGAGGAGGCCGCAGAGAAACGGCCCAAGCGACTGTTTACCAAAAACACAGGCCTCTGCTAAGTCGCAAGACGACGTATAGGGGCTGACGCCTGCCCGGTGCCGGAAGGTCACGAGGAGAGGTTAGCCTTCGGGCGAAGCTTTGAATCCAAGCCCCGGTAAACGGCGGCGGTAACTATAACCGTCCTAAGGTAGCGAAATTCCTTGTCGGGTAAGTTCCGACCTGCACGAATGGCGTAACGACTTGGGCGCTGTCTCAACGAGGGATCCGGTGAAATTGTAGTCTCGGTGAAGATGCCGAGTACCCGTGGCTGGACGGAAAGACCCCGTGAACCTTTACTGCAGCTTTGCGTTGAAGTTTGGTGTTCGCTGTCCAGGATAGGTGGGAGGCTTTGAAGCGGGGGCGTCAGCTCTCGTGGAGCCAACCTTGGGATACCACCCTTCGGATTCTGGGCTTCTAACCCGATGCCGTGATCCGGGTCGGGAACAGCGTGAGGTGGGCAGTTTGACTGGGGCGGTCGCCTCCTAAAATGTAACGGAGGCGCGCAATGGTTCCCTCAGCACGGTTGGAAATCGTGCGTAGAGCGCAAAGGCATAAGGGAGCCTGACTGCGAGACTGACAAGTCGAGCAGGGACGAAAGTCGGCCTTAGTGATCCGGCGGTTAAGAGTGGAATTGCCGTCGCTCAACGGATAAAAGGTACTCCGGGGATAACAGGCTTATCCTCCCCAAGAGTCCACATCGACGGGAGGGTTTGGCACCTCGATGTCGGCTCGTCGCATCCTGGGGCTGAAGCAGGTCCCAAGGGTTGGGCTGTTCGCCCATTAAAGCGGCACGCGAGCTGGGTTCAGAACGTCGTGAGACAGTTCGGTCCCTATCCGCCATGGGCGTTGGGAACTTGAGAGGAGTCGTCTCTAGTACGAGAGGACCGAGACGAACGGACCTCTGGTGTATCAGTTGTCCTGCCAAGGGCACTGCTGATTAGCCACGTCTGGATGGGATAACCGCTGAAAGCATCTAAGCGGGAAGCCCACCTCGAGATGAGGTTCCCCATCACTTCGAGTGAGTAAGGGCCGTGGGAGACCACCACGTCGATAGGCGGGCGGTGCAAGCGCAGCAATGCGTTCAGCTGACCCGTACTAATTGCCCGAGGTCTTGATTTTGAACACGATGGGTTGCTATGGAGTTTTGAAGGTATCGCGGGCCCGGCGGCCGGCCGGTGAGCGCGACCTTTGACAGTTCGGCGGTCATAGCGACGGGGAAATACCTCTTCCCATTCCGAACAGAGAAGTCAAGCCCGCTCGCGCCGATGGTACTTGGGGCGCAAGCCCCCGGGAGAGTAGGATGCCGCCGGTTTTTTCGAAGGGCGCCCGTCGGGCGCCCTTCGTCGTTGAGCGGGGGAACGATGTTTCCCCCGCCGACCCCCGCGCGCCAACGCAGAAGGAGCCTGGCCTCCCGGCCGGCAAAGCCGGCCTCCGGCCGCGACGCACAACGTTCCGTCCGACGGTCAGACCCGTAGGCGCGCGACCCTGTCCGCGAGCCGCGGATGGGTGACGAACATGCGGGCAACCCGGTCCGTGTGGTCGAACGGGCTCACCGTGTACAGAGGCTCGGTCGTCGGTGACGCGTGGAACTCCACGAGCTCCGCCGCGCGGTCGAGGCGAAGCAGGGCGTCCGCGAGGTCGTGCGGGTCGACGATCCCGGCGGCGACCGCGTCGGCCGTGAGCTCGCGACGTTGAGACAGCAGGAGGTGCGTGAACGCCGCCCCCACCGGCGCGAGCACGGCGACCAGGAACCGCGAGAGGAACCCGCCGACCCGGGACAGCTCGAGCAGCGTCGTCGCGAGGAGTACGACCTGCGTCTGTGTGAGGACGTCACGCGTGCGCACATGCGCGAGCTCGTGCGCGAGGACCGCCTCCAGCTCGCCTGGGGTGAGCGCCGTCAGGAGCCCGGTGCTGACCGCGAGAGTCGAGCTCCGCGGATTGCGTCCGACAACGAACGCCCGCGGGAAGCCGTCGTCGAGCAGCTGGAGCCGCGGCGGAGCGATTCCGATCCTCGCGGAGAGGCGGTCGACCGTCGAACGGAGCAGGGGATCCTCGGCGAGCGCGAACTGCCGCGCACCGAGCATCCCGAGGAGCGTGCGATCGGCGGCCGCGTAGGCGCCGGCGGCGGCGAGCAGGGATGCGAACGCGAACAACGCTGCGCCGCGCTCGTCGGCGAGCAGCCAGCCGATGCCGCCGAAGATGCCGGCGAGGATCGCGACGAGGACCCACGCCTTGAGGATGTTGCGTGCGGCCGCGCCCCGCACGCCGGGCGCCTCAGCCGTCGTCGTCCTCGTCCTCGGGCCGGTCGTCCCGGTCGAGCTCCTCGAGCCCGCGCGGCGGCCAGTCCGGCTCGGGCGCGTCGCAACGGCTCGAGCAGTGGAGACTCGCGACGTTCTGGAGCGGAACGAGGATATGGCCGTTCAGCTCGACGTGAGGGACGTCCTCGATCGAGCAGTATGCGGTCAGGACGCCCTCCTGGTACTCGCCCCCGAACAGCGCGAGCTCGACCTGCTCGCCCTTGTACTTGTTGGTGTAGTCCTCCACGGCGCGCAGGCTAGCCGTTGCCGCTTGAAACGGTGGTCGCGCCCGCCGTACAGGCCGCAAAATGCGGCTGCGGTGTGGTCCCGGTGTGGTCTCGAGATAGCACTACAGATCGCGCATCAGGAGACTTCGCTCCGCCAGCAATGCGGCGACCTGGACCACGTCCGCGAGCGACGGGTTCGCCTCGTCGATGTAGCGGTGCAGATACCTGAGCGCGGGATTCGCACGATGTCGGTGAAGGTCGACGGCGAGACGGTCAAGGGTTACAAGGCTGAGCAGTTCGCCGATGCCTACTCTCGCGTAGTCGGGGTTACCGGGGTTACCAGGGGTTACTTCCAGGTCCAGTAGCCATCCGGGAGGTAACCCAGGTAACCCCAAGTACGCGGAGGGAGGGGTTGACGACGTCGTCGACGACTCCCTCGAGTCGGAGGCCGAGCGGTTGTTCCTTGAGTACGGGGACGCCGCGTGAACGGACTCACAACGTCGGAGCTCACGGACCGCGTTCGCGCACAGGGTCACACGAAGATGACCGAGCGGTTGGCGGTCCAGTTCCTCGGCGACTGGGAGCGTCAGGGCGTGGCGGAGAGGCACGACGACAGATGGCGGCTCACTCCCGCCGGCCGCGCGATGTTCGGGCACTGGGCCGAACCGAACGGCGACGGGTGGGGCGACCTTGACGGCGAGGAACTGGCCGCGTGACCGACTCGCTGCCCGAGCTCCTCGACGCGAAAAAGCTCCAGGCCGAGCTCGGCGTCACACGCGCGGCAGCCGAAGCCATCATGCGGCACCTGCCCGTGGTGCAGATCGAAGGTCTCCGCAAGGTGTACGTCCGCCGCCACGACGTCGCCCGCTACCTCGACACGAGGACGTTTGCGAAGCAGGAAGTACCATCGTGACCTCGGGGCGGACCTCGGCTGGATCCCCTAGACAAGGCTCCTCCGTGTCCGCCCCGTTGTATCCTCCGGGCGTCTAGGGGATCGACCGAGGAGGAGCAATGGCAAGCCTCGTCATCACCACCCGGCGCACCCAGTCCGGGCCGCGGTACATCGTCCGATACAGGCTCGGCGGCCGGGCTTACCCGATCGTTCACGCGGGCTCGTTCCGAACGCTGAAGGAGGCTCGCGCGCGACGAGACTTCGTTGCTGGGGAGATCGCCGCGGGCCGGAACCCGGCTGATGCGCTTCGTGCTGCGCCCGCGGCGCCGGCACCGACGTTGACGGTGGAGCGGTGGGCCGAGAGGTTCATCGCGTCTCGAATCGACGTCGACGCGAACACCACGAAGAACTACAGGACGGCGCTACGGAAGGCGGGGGAGACGTTCGGCGACCGAGACCCCGCGACGATCACGGTCGACGAGGTCGCCGCCTGGGTTGCCGTCCTCGCCGACAGGCACAAGGCCGGCACCGTTGGCCTGTACCTGCTGACGTTCCGGCTCCTGCTCGACTACGCCGGCGTCGACCCGAACCCGGCACGCGACCCGCGCGTCAAGAAGCCGAAGTTGGTGCGGGAGGAGCCGAACCCTCCGAGCGCGGAGCATGTCGAGGCGATCCTCGCCGCGCTCGGCGCGAAGTGGCGGCTGCTGTTCGTCACCGTTGAGCAGGGCGCGCTCAGGCTCGGCGAGGCCGTGTCGCTCCGCTGGCAGGACGTCGACGCGGCGAACCTCCGGCTGCGTCTGCCGCGGTCGGCCACGAAACGCGACAAGGCAAGGTGGGTGTATTTGCCCGAGTGGCTGATCGAAGCGATCGAGCAGACCTGTCCGCTCGAGGATCGCGTGCCCGAACGTCGAGTGTTCCCCGGCATCACAGAGGCCAGCGCGTATCAGGCGATGACGCGGGCCTGCCGGAACGCGAAGGTTCCGCACTACCACCCGCACGACCTGCGCCACCGCCGGATCACGATCTGGCACCAGTCCGGCGTCCCAGCCCGCGAGCTGGCGGAGCGCGCCGGTCATGCGCGGCCGTCGATGAGCCTCGACGTGTACTCGCACGTGATGCCGCCGGACGAGCTTGCCTCCGAGCGGCTTCTGACGCTGATCGACGCCCACGCCAGCCCTTGATCTCAGGGCATGAGTCAACCAGACTACGGCCGAATCACCTCATCTGAGAAGCGATGCTGAATGACCGGAAACGAGAACCGAACGAAGCGACGTCTTGCTCTCGCCGCCCTGGCGACGGCGCTCGCAGCCGCGGCGACAGTCCAGGTCGCCTCAGGCGTCGCGAAGACGGGTGTGGCCACGGGGTCGCTCACCTTCGAGGCCGCGCTTCGGATGACTTCGAGGCTCGGCGAGTGCCCGCCCGGCTCGCCACCGGACGCTGATGTCTGCGCCGCGCGTACCGGCAGCGGGGACGTCCGCGGCCTCGGCGGAGTTTCGGAGGCGTACACGTTCTTCGTGCAAGAGGGAGACTGTGACCGCGTGTTCGAGACGACAGTTCGTCTCGAGGTCCCCGGCAAGGGCGAGCTCCAACTTGCGGTCGAGCGATACCGCGGGGAGTGCATCTCGTCGGCGTTGAACCTGAGCCGCGCGTTCACAATCACCGGTGGCTCGGGCATCTATGCAGGAGCCTCGGGAGGGGGCACGGTGAGTCAGCGCGCCTCTCCCACGGCGAGCGGCTCAGCCGGGAAGGACACGTGGACCGGCACGCTGAATGTGCCTGGGCTGGAATTCGACATGACGCCGCCCACGCTCCGCGGCGCCGTCAACAAGGAAGTTCGGGCCCGAAGGGGGTCGAAGCGCGTGCGCGTCACCTACAGGGTCGCCGCCAGCGATGCCGTCGACGGTTCCGTCCCGGTGTCCTGTCGGCCGTGGTCGGGCAGTACCTTCAAAATCGGTCGCACCTTCGTCACGTGCTCAGCGACGGACACCAGCGCGAACGCGAAGGTGGGACGCTTTATGGTGACCGTGAAGCGCGGCTAGGGTTAGACCGCCTCTAACTCGGCTTTCTCGACGGAATCTGGTTCCTGCTCGCGCGAGTGCGTGTGCGGGTGGCCCACCAGATGGCCGTGGGACTCCGTCCCGTAGCCGCCGAGGTCGGGACGCACGTTGTAGAACGCTGTTCCGGTGTGGTCCCGGTGTGGTCTCAAAGCCGCACCGGGGCCGCAAACCCGCATGGACACACGAGCCTTGTACTTGTTGGTGTAGTCCTCCACCGCGCGCAGGCTAGCGGTTGTCGCTCGAAACGGGGTCATGCCGCCCGGGCCGTGAAATCGTCGCCCGTTTCAGACGGGTCGGCCGCGGATCACGAGGGCGGAGCGGGGCTCTGCGGCGACGCCTCGCCCTTTGGACGTGCGACCGAGATCTCGTACTCGGCCGGCCCTCCCGGGCCCTCGCCCTCGCCGGGCGTGACACTCGTGACCTCCCAGCCGTGGGCGATGATCTGGCCTTCGACCGGACGGACGTAGAGGGTGATGACCTTGGACGTTCCGTCCGGGTAGTGCACGAGCGTCGTGTGCGCGTTGGAAATCATGGGCATCCACCCGTTGTACACCAGTGAGCCCTGCTCTGGTGCTTTGCGGTATCGGGCCAGGCGGCATCAAAGTCGGGGTCAGGGCTCGCGGAGGACGAGCTCACCCTCGACGAGCGCGAGTGGGAACGTCGCCCCGTTTTCGAGCGACTCGCCGGGATCCCCGGCCGCGTGGCGTCGGAGCGCCCTGATCGCGCCGCCGTGGGTGACGACGAGAACATGCTCGTCAGGATGGGCCCGGGCGATCCGCTCGACCGCCCCGACGACTCTGTCCGCAAGCTGCTCGCGTGTCTCGCCATCGTGCCCGATGTCGCCCGCGAGCCATCGGGCGAAGCCCTCGGGGTAGCGCTCCCGGACCTCCTCGCGGGTCAGGCCCGACCACGAGCCGACGTCGATCTCGCGGAGCGCAGGCTCCTCCGTGACCGTCAGCCCGAGCCGGTCAGCGACGATCCCCGCCGTCTCGCTCGCCCGCCGGAGATCGCTGGAGTACACCGAAGCGATTCCGTCATCGTCGAGCTGCGCGGCGAGTGTCTCCGCCTGCTGCCGTCCGGTGTCGTTGAGCGGCGGGTCGGCGTGGCCCTGCCACCGTCCGAGGCGGTTCCACTCCGTCTCGCCGTGGCGCGCCAGCAGGATCCGCGTCGTCGGCACCCGACTAGGCTAGCCACGTGGAGCTCGGACTGGCCGGGAAGATCGCGCTCGTCACCGGCTCGAGCCGGGGCATCGGCAGGGCGATCGCGACTCGGCTCGTCGAGGAGGGGGCAGACGTCGTGTTCTGCGCGCGCGGTCAGGCAGCGCTCGAGGAGGCGGTTGCAGCAGCGCCAGGCCCGGGACGGTCCCATGGCGTCGTCGTAGACGTCTCCACCGAGGAGGGCGCCGCGTCCGTCGTCGGGGCAGCCGTGTCCGCCTTCGGCGGGCTCGACATCGTCGTGAACAACGTCGGCGGCTCGGGCGCAAGCACGTTCGACGAGCTCGACCGTGTGGATCTCGGTGCGGTACTCGCCAAGAACGTCGTCCCGGCCGTCCTCGTCTCGCGGGCCGCGCTTCCGCAGCTCCGTGCCCGCGGCGGCGGAGTGATCGCGGTGATCGCCTCGATCTTCGGACGCGAGCTCGGCGGCGGGCCGAGCTACAACCTCGCGAAGGCTGCCGAGATCAGCCTTGCGAAGACGATGGCGCGCGACCTCGCGAAGGACTCGATCCGCGTCTTCAGCGTCGCCCCCGGCTCCGTGCTCTTCCCGGGCGGCAGCTGGGAGCGGCGCCAGCGCGAGGATCCCGAGGCGATCGCCGCGTTCGTGGAGCGCGAGATCCCTTGGGGCCGATTCGGAACGGTCGACGAGATCGCGGACGTCGTCGCGTTCCTCGTCTCGGAGCGAGCCTCGTGGGTCGTCGGTACCTCGGTGGTGGTCGACGGGGGCCAGTCGCGCGCCTTTTGAAACCCGGCGCGACTCGTCCTTGCCACAGCGTGTTACAAGGATTTTCGCGCGCCGGGGCTGTAACTACGCTGGGCTGATGGAAGTCGCGGGCAGGGTCGCCGACACGTTCGCCGGGCGCGTGCGCGCGCTCGAGGAGTCGACGCTCTCGCCCCGCGCGGTGCGCTCCTACGAGACGCTCGGTCGCGAGCGGGAGGAGGAGCCGTGTCGTGTGCGGACGCCGTTCCAGCGGGATCGCGACCGGATCGTCCACTCGAAACCCTTTCGCCGGCTGAAGGGCAAGACCCAGGTCTTCATCGATCCCGAGGGCGACCACTACAGGACGCGCATGACCCATGCGCTCGAGACGACCGCGATCTCGCGCGTCGTGGCGCGGGCCCTCCGGCTGAACGAAGACCTCGTCGAGGCGATCGGGCTCGGACACGACATGGGCCACACCCCGTTCGGGCATGCGGGAGAGCAGGCGCTCGACGAGGCGTTGCGGGAGCGATTCGGCAGCGGCTTCCGGCACAACGAGCAATCCCATCGGATCGCACGCCGCCTCAACCTCACCCATGAGGTCCGCGACGGCATTCTCACGCACACCGGGCCGCAGAAGCCGGCGACGCAGGAGGGCAAGATCGTCCGCATCGTCGACCGCATCGCGTACGTCAACCACGACATCGACGACGCCGTGCGCTACGGGCTGCTCACGGAGGACGACCTCCCGGCCGACGAGATCGCGCTCCTCGGGACGACGGGCGGAAGCCGGATCGACACGCTGGTCCACGATCTGGTGGAGTCGTCCGAGGCGGCCGGCGACATCGTCCAAGGCGAGGAAGTCGGAGACGCCATGCTGTCCCTGCGCTCGTTCATGTTCGAACGCGTCTACCTCGGCCCCCAGGTCGAGCCGCAGCACCGCGAGGCCCAGCGGGTGGTGCGCGCCATCTTCGCCGGGCTGGCGGAGGAGCCCGAGCTGCTGCCGCCAGGGGACGGAACGCTCGAGGACAGGATCACCGACTACCTCGCCGGGATGACCGATCGCTTCGCGCTCGCGTATGTCGAGCGCCTCTCGGCGGAGTAGGGTCGCCCCGGTGGCGCGGATCAAGGAGAGCAGCGTCGCCGAGGTCAAGGCGGCGGCCGACATCGTCGAGGTCGTCTCCGCCCGCACATCGCTGCGACGCGCCTCGAGCGCACGCTTCACCGGCCGCTGCCCGTTCCACGAGGAGCGGACGCCGAGCTTCTCCGTCGACCCGGTCGAGAAGCTCTATTACTGCTTCGGCTGTGGGAAGGGTGGCGACGTCGTGCGCTTCGTCCAGGAGACCGAGAACCTCGACTTCGCGGAATCGATCGAGTGGCTCGCGGACCGCTTCCGTGTGACCCTCGACTACGAGGAGACCTCGCCGAGGCAGGACGCCGCGCGCCGCCGCCGCGACCGGCTCACCTCGCTGCTCGAGCAGTCGACGACGTACTTCGAGCGCGTCCTCTGGGAGTCGGAGGCGGGCGCGCCGGTACGCGAATACCTCGCCTCTCGCAAGCTCGGCGAGGAGATCTCGAAGGAGTTCCGGCTCGGGCTCTCGCAGGGAGCGGGGCTGGTCGCCAAGGCGCGGGAGCGGGGTTTCGAGGTCGACGAGATCCAGGCTGCCGGGCTTGCGAACCGGCGCGGCAACGACTACTTCCCGTTCCGGCTGATGTTCCCCCTCGCCGACGCGAGAGGGCGCGTGATCGGCTTCCAGGCCCGCCGGCTGCGGGACGACGACCCGCTCCGCGGCAAGTACGTGAACACGCCGGAGAGCGAGCTCTTCAAGAAGGGGAGCGTCCTGTACGGCCTCCACCTCGCGAGGCCGGCGATCGCGAAGCAGGATCGCGCGATCGTCGTCGAGGGCAACACGGACGTGCTCGCGCTCAGGCAGGCGGCCGTGGAGCCGGTCGTCGCGTCGATGGGCACGGCGCTGACGGAGCACCAGCTCCGCGAGCTCGGCCGGCTCACCAAGCGGCTCTTCCTCTGCTTCGACGCCGACGCGGCCGGTCAGGAGGCGACCCTGCGTGGGATGGAGCTCGCCGTGCAGCAGGGTTTCGACGTCCGGGTGGTCACGCTTCCCAAGGGAGAGGACCCGGCGGACGCGCCGGAGTCGTTCGCGGCTCGGCTCGGCTCGGCAGAGAGCTACCTCCACTACCGCGTGCGGATCGCGCTCGAGCGCGCCGGCGACCGGCAGGAAGGTTTCGTCCGAGCCAGGGAGATCCTGGGCCCGTTCGAGGACTCGCCCGAGCGCCAGGAGGCGCTCCGCCTCGTCGCGGACCGGCTCGACCTCCCGCGGGAGACGCTTGCGGGCCTCGCACCCGCCCGCCCGCGAGGGACGGGCGGCGCCGCACCGCCTGCGACGCCCAGGCTGCTGGAGGCGGGCCTGCAGCGCGAGCGCGATCTGCTCGCCGCCGTCGTCCGGAACCCGTTGCTCCTCGAGGAGCTCGCGGCGCTCACGCCTGAGCACTTCGACGACCCGGTGCACCGTCGCTTCCGCGAGGTACTCGTCGCAGGCGCGGCCGAGGACGACGAGTTGGTCGCACTGCGCGCCGAGCTCGGCGCCCGCGCCGATCGGGACGAAATCGACGAGCGAACCGGGAAGGAGCTCATGCTCCGGCTCCACGAGCGGCGCCTGCGCCGTGAGCTCCAGGGGGCGGGTGCCGACCTCGTCCGTGCGACCGAGCTCCAGGCACGTCTCACGAAGGTCCACTCGGCGCTCGCCGAGCTCGTCTGAGCCCACACTCGGGCACAATGCGAACACCGGCAGGTGCGGCCGGCGGAGGGGACCGAAGTGCTGATGGACACCGACCGGGACGAGATCAGGAGCCTGATCCACAAGTACTGCTTCCACTTCGACCGGAACGAGCCGGAGGCTGTCGCGGCGCTGTTCACGGAAGACGCGACGATCGACTACGGGCCCGAACACGCCCCGATCGTCGGCCGGGACGCGATCGCGCCTACGATCGCGGTCGGCCTCGGCGAGCGGTTCAGGGCGACGAGCCATCACGTCTCGAACATCGAGATCACGTTCGCCGACGAGGACGACGCGCGGTCGGTCTCGTACCTGTACGCGTGGCACGAATACGTCGACGGCTCCGAGAGCGAGCTCTGGGGGAGATACCTGCATCGGTTCCGTCGCGAGGACGGGGAGTGGCTGATCGCCGAGCTCGTGCTGCAAGCGGCGGGCACCCGGAACTTCCATCGCTCGCGGATGCATCCGATCGGCCGTCGCGCCTGACGGCCAGGGCCGGCCACCGCGGTCCGAGCGCCTTTCGGCGCCCTCGTGACCGACCTGGGCAAGCCGGGGAGCCGGCGAGCTGACCTCGGTGCCGGCTCAGCCTCGCGTGATCGTTCCCAAGCTCACGGCCGGGGTGGGTACCAGGTTCAGGTGTAGTCCTTGCCCTCGCGCGTCCGATAGTCGAAGACCTCCCCGGCGCAGCGCGGGCAGAAGACCCCGACGGACGAAGGCTCGATCCGAGCGGTGTCCTCGCCGAGGAACGCGGTCCACCGCTCAGCGCGGCCGCGGCTCGCGCAGCCGCACTCCTCGCACTCCAGCCTGCCCGTCATCGTGCATATCCAACCCGGCTCGCGCTCGATGAGCAAGGTGCATCGGGTGCGCTGCCCGCTCTGCTCCAGGTCGGCGGGCGTCGCGCCCGTCCCTGTTGCTCAGCGCGGCGGGGTCAGCGCTTGGCGTGCTTGTGGGACTTGACGGGCGTGGCCGTGTGATCCACGCTCGTGGACGCACTTCGTTGTGCCCGCCTTGAGGACGATCACCTCGCACGTTCGCGCCGCGTGCGCAGGCTTCGCGAACGCGGGCAGCGCGACGAACCAGACTGCCGCGGCTGCGAGCGCGATGCAGAGGAGGAGGAGCGGAATCAGTGGGCTGGGAGTGCCCGACTGGTCGTTCGCGAGGGTTGCTTCGGGGAGCCCGTAGGCAGGTCGAGCGAGTTGTGCGGGCTGCCGCATGCCCATGAGTGTCCTTCCGCAGGAAGCCGCCAGGATCTACTCGGAGAGTCGGAACGAACGGCTGTCGGGGTTAACCCCTCGTTCGGGGGACACGGGCCAGGGCGTCCGAAATCGGAAGCCGATCCGCTTCGCCGCAGCCGACCGCTAGCCGAGCGGGGGGCTGGGTGGCGGCAGGACGCCGGTGGCCCAGAGGCTTGTGAGGATCACGAGCATGTAGGCCGCAGCGATCCAGAGCCAGACGGCTCGGGGGCTCATCGGCGGGATGCTAGGACAGTTTCGGCTGTGATGCGGCGGACCCGCGCTGGCGCGCGCTTCCCCTTCGCGCGTCGTGGCCGCAGAGCTCGTCGCGGGCCCGCTCGCTGGATCATGGCACGCGTCGGTGCACGGGTGCCCTGGCCGTCGAACGCCTACGCGCCTTCGGCTTGCCGCGACGGTCGTCGCCCGTAGGGCGACCGCGTGTCGCGCATCGGGCCGCGACCATACCCTCGACGCCAGTTGAGCTCGTCGAAGAGCACTTCCCGCAGCGCGAGCAATTCGTCCTTCGCCGGGTGATCCAAGACTGCGAGTATCGCTTCACGATCGTCGGTCACCAGGGCCACGAACTCGTGCCCGTTCGTAATGGCGTCGAGCAGAACCCTGGAGGTGCGGTCGAAGCCGGCTCGTGCGAGCATCGCGGCGAGTTGGAGGGTCTGCTCGCGGGGAATACGGATGCCCGCGACGATTGGCATGGCCGGGATGCTACGGAATCGCCAGGAAGGGCGCCTCACGCGGGCGCCCTTCGCATTTCCGGGGGAATGCAGGCTGTTTGCAGCTCCCCGGGTTGGACTCGAACCAACAACCCTCCGGTTAACAGCCGGATGCTCTGCCAATTGAGCTACCGGGGAAGGCAGCGGGGGCCAAGTGTAGCCGCCCTGTGGGAAGGATCTTGCTCCCCATGACCCCGGAAGGAGGAACGGAGGGGGTGGAGAAGGAAGGGAGTTCCGTGCGCCGTATCGTCGTGATCGTCGTCGCGGCGGCACTCGGCCTGGCCGTGTCCGGGCACGCCGCCGCAGCCCCGAGCGCCAGGATCGCGGCGCTCCAGGTCGCGCTGCGCTCGCACGGCCTCTACGCGGGCGCCGTGGACGGAATGAACGGTCCGTTGACGCGGAACGCGTTGCTCACGTTCCAGCGAAACCACCGGATCAGGGCGACCGCGAAGCTCGGGATGGCGACGCGCTGCAAGCTGGGCAGGCTCGGGACGCCGCTGCTCGGGCAGCGAGTGCTGTCCCGTGGGCGCGTCGGCTGGGACGTCGCGTCGCTCGAATTCCGGCTGCGGCCGTACGGGCTCGCGGCGAAGCGGGTCGACGGCCGGTTCGATGCGGCGACCGTCGCCGCGCTTCGGCGCTTCCAGCGAGCCCACGGGTTGCAGGGCGACGGCATCGCCGGCACCCGCACGTTCCGGGCGCTGGCGCACCCGAAGCAACGGACCCCGGCGAGGCAGAAGACGCGGCCGTCGATTCGCATCCACCGGGTTCAGCCCGGCGAGGGGTTCACGCAGATCGCGAAGCGCTACGGGATCGGAGCGGCAGCGCTCGCGAAGGCCAACGGCCTGACGCTTTCCAGCGTGATCGTGCCCGGGCAGCGTCTGCGCGTCCCGGGCGGAACATCCCGGGCGCCGATGCGCCGCGTCGCGAAGCCGTCCATCGCGCTCGTCCTCCATACGGTGCAGCCAGGCGAGGGGTTCTTCACGATCGCGCGGCGGTACGGGGTCAGCGCGGTCCGGCTCGCAGGGGCGAACGGACTGACGCTCGGCAGCGTGATCTCGCCCGGTCAGAAGCTGCGCGTGCCGGGGCGGCTCGTCGCCTCGCGGAAGTCATCGCCGCCGCAACCCACGCCCACTGCGACTCCGAGCTACCACACCGTCGGCACGGGCGAGAGCTTCTTCTCGATCGCGCAGCGGTACCACGTGAGCCCGTGGCGCCTCGCGCAAGCGAGCCACCTCCGCCTCATGTCGACGATCGTCCCCGGGCAGCGGCTGACGCTGCCGTCCGGCGCGCATCTCGCCGCGTCCGGGCCGTCGGTCGACCGGGGAACCGTCCGGCTGGCGATCGACCGGTGGGCGGCCGCCTACGGTGTCGACCCGAAGCTCGCGAGGGCACTCGCTTGGATGGAGTCCGGGTTCCAGGAGGACGTCGTCTCGAGCGCCGGCGCGGTCGGCGTGATGCAGCTCTTGCCGGAGACGTGGCAGTGGGTCGACACCGTCCTCCTCGGCGATGTCACGCCGCGGACCTACGACGGCAACGTCCGTGCGGGCGTGCGGTACCTGCGCTGGCAGCTCGACCAGTTCGACGGCGACGTGCGGCTCGCGCTCGCCGGCTACTACCAGGGCGCCCGCGCTGTCCGCGACCGCGGACTCTTCGACGACACGAAACAGTACGTCGCCGTGATCCTCCAGCTCTACGGCTCGGTCTGAGCCAGCGACCGGAGCCGCTCGAGCCGCTCCGCCTCGTCCGCGAGTGACGGGTCGCCGGCGAGCAACTCGGCGGCGCGCCCGAAATGCGGCCGTGCCTCCTCGTCTCGTCCCAGCGCCAGGAGACACTCGCCGAGCTCCTCGAAGACGTAGCCGTCGGCCTCGCCCAGCGCCTCGAGGTCGACGCGTAACGCTTCCTGCTCGGCGAGCGCGGCCTCGAGCTCTCCCTGCGAGCGCCGGCAGCGCGCGATCGACCAGCGGGCGATGCGTGCGCGATCGATGCGTCCGTCCGCGAGCCACTCGTCGCGCGCGAGCTCGAACAGCTCGATCGCGTCGTCGTCGTCGCCCGCGTCATGGCGGGCCCAGCCCATGTTGTTCGCGAGCGATCCGACCCAGCGACGGGCACGCGGATCTGCCGAGCTCCGCGCGAGCGCCATCGCTCGCTCGTTCCACGACCGCGCCTCGTCCGGTGGCTCGACGATGCCGAGCATGTGCGCGGCGTCGACGGCAAGTGCGTCCTCGCCGACGGCGCCCGCGAGCTCCCATGCGGCGAGGAACGGCTCCCGGCCGCGTCCCGGCTCGCCCGACGTATTGGCCAGGCGCCCGCGTTCGAGCAGGAGCCGGAGCCGCCCTCGGGCATCGGCAGGACGAAGTGCCTGCTCGGCCTCGTCGAGCGTCGCCGCCGCGTCGCCGAAGCGCCGCTGGAGGCCCTGCGCGCGGGCGAGCTGCGTCAGGGTCTCTGCTTCGTACGCTCCGTCTTGCTCGCTCCGCGCCCGTGGGAGGAGCGCGTAGAACCGAGCTTCGCTCTCGGCCGGATCGTCGAAGTCCCAGAGCAGGTCGAGCTCGTCGAGCCGGATGGATGCGACGTCCGACTCCACGCTCAGCGGAAGCGCGACACCGCGGCGAACGCCCGGCGCGCGGCTTCGTCCGCGGGCAACGACCAGAACGCGTCCGGTGTCGAGAAGATCTCGACGTCGAGGGTGCCGTCCCACCCCGCGGCACGGAAGGCGGCGACGAACGCTGCGGCATCGCCGTGGCCCTCGCCCGGTAGGACGCGCGCGTCCCGGCCGATGGTCTGGGTTGGGCGGTCGGCGAGGTGGAGCCCCGTGACACGGTCGAGCGACGCGATGATTGCGTCCGGTCCCTCGGCCGCGAGGTTGTAGCTGTCGGCCGTGAGCCCGACGTCCGAGAGACCTGCTTCCTCGAGCACCGCGAGCGCGTCCGCGACGGAGCAGATGAACGCCGTCGAGTCGCTCTGCGCGGGGTGAATCGGCTCGAATCCGAGCGGCACGCCCTCCTCGCGGGCCGCGGCGGCAGCCCGCTGGAGGCCGTCGACGAGGATGTCGCGCGCCTCGTCCTCGTCGCGCTCCCCCAGCGGACCGCTGAGCACGACGACGCTCTCCGGCTCGTAGGGCGCAAGTCGGCGGATCGACGCGCAGATCGCGGCGATCCGCTCCTCGGGGTCGGCCGGCCCTTCGAGCCCCGGGATCCCGAGCTGGAGGAACGACGGCACCGTGGGGATGCAGTTCGAGACGGTGAGACCGGCGGCGCGGATCGCCTCGCGATTCTCGGCATCGTCGTCCGGCAGCTTCATCTCCCAGAGGCCGATCGCGTCGAAACCGGCTGCGGCATAGGCCGACACGTCGTCGGCGAACGATGCGTTGACCGTCGAGATCGTCGAGAGGGAGAGCTTCACCGAGGTTAGCGTCCTGGAAGCTTTGCAACAACTCGCCGGTGGATCGGCGGTTTCGTGAGCTCCTTCGCGACCAGGTAGCCGGAGCCGGCGCCGAGCCCGGGGCCGGGGTGCGTGCTCGCGCCGACGTGCCAGAGGCCTTCGACCGTCGTGCGATGACCGGGCGCCGCGGCGAACGGTCGCCAGAGGAGGTTCTGGTCCAGCGCGCAGCTCCCCGCGTAGATGTCGCCCCCGACGAGGTTCGGGTTGAGCGCCTCGAGGTCGACGGGGGAGAGCGCGATGCGCCGCAGCGATGCCGAGCCGAGATTCTCGATGGACTCCCCGAGGCGAGCGACGATACGGTCCGCGTACGCCTCGCGAAGCTCCTCTGTCCAGGTCCCGTCCCCGACGTCGAGCTGCCCCGCCGCATCGCCCTTCACACGGCCCGCGGGGAGCTCCTGCAGCTGGATCCAGATGATCGACTTGCCCTCCGGCGCCCGGGACGGGTCGACCGCGCACGGCTGTCCTGCGACGATCGTCGCCTCGGCGGGAAGGAGGCCGCGCTCGGCCTCGTTGACGGCGCGCGAGACGCCGTCGAGCCCGGGCGTCACGTGGACGATCGCGGTGCGCGCGAGGCGTTCGGCGTCCGCGCCCTTCCAGCGCGGCGGCTCGTCCATCGCGATGTGGATCTGCATGCCGGCGCGCCCGTAGCGGTAGCGCGCTGCCGCGTCGCGGACGTCTGCGGGCGTGTCGGGCGCCCGCAGGAGGTCGCCGTAGAGGTGGGTCGGGGTGACGCCCGCAATGACGGCGCGCTGTGCCGAGATCACGTTTCCGTTGCCGAGCACGACTCCCGTCGCGCGGCCCGAAGAGACGGTGATCCGCTGCGCCTGAGTGCTCGTGCGCAGCTCGCCTCCGGCGTCGCGGACGATGCCCGAGAGGGCGTCGACGAGAGTGACGCCACCGCCGACGGGCACGGGCATGCCGCCGAGCTGCACCGCGCAGGCGATCACCTGCGTCATGAAGCCCGAGACCGCATTGTCCGGTCCGAGCCCCGTGTGCAGCACCCACGGCGCGAGCAGGCCGTGTGCCTGCTCGGAGCGGAACGTCGCGGCCGTCCAGTCGCGGCACGTCCCGAGCGCGTGGCCGGCGAACTCGAGCAGGCCCCGCCGCCCGAGCCGACGGAACATCCGCCGTCCGAGCCCGAGGCCCGAGCCGGACCAGAGCTCTGTGCCGAGGACGCCGAAGCTGAGGTCGGCGTGGGCCATGAACTCCTCGAACTGCCGCTGCCACGCCGCACCGTCGCCCTCCGCGAACCGGTCGAACTCGGCGACGTTCGCCTCGAGCGACGTGCCGAGGAACATCGCCGAGCCGTCCGGGAACGCCGTCCCGGTGGGGAGCTGCGTGTTGACGTACTCGAGGCCGTGCGCGTGGAGGTCGTCCGCGAGCTCCGCGTAGGCCGCGGATCCCTGGAACAGCGGGTGCCACGAGCTCATCACCTCGTGCGTGAAGCCGGGCAGGGTGTAGTCCGTCTCGGTGCGGATCGCGCCTCCGAGCCGGTCCGACTGCTCGACCACGCAGACGCTCCAGCCGTCCCGTGCGAGCAGCGCCGCGGCCGTGAGCGTGTTGATGCCCGACCCGACCAGCACGGCGTCGAACGTCGTCACGCAGGCGAGGCTACCACGGTCGCGGTTCCTTGACATGTCAGCGGCACGTGTGTGACAGAATCGTCGTCATGCTGCTGCGAGAGGTTTCCTACGCGCGGCCGGGCACTGTCGAGGAGGCGATCGCGCTGCTCGCCGAGCACGACGGAGCCCGTGCCCTCGCCGGGGGCCAGACGCTCCTGAACGTGATGAAGCAACGGGCGGCGTCCCCGGATGTGCTCGTCGACCTCGGCAGTCTCGACGAGCTCCGCACGATCTCCGTCTCGGGCTCGTCGCTCGAGATCGGCCCGATGACGACGCTCACGACGTTGATCCGGTCCTCCGAGGTGGAGGTCACGCGTCCGATCCTCGCCGAGGTCGCCGCGACCGTCGCGGACGTGCAGGTGCGCAACCGCGGGACGCTTGGCGGGAACATCTGCGTGAACGACCCGACCAACCACTTTCCGCCGCTCCTGGTGGCGCTCGACGCGACGATGACCGTCGCGGGCGTCGACGGCGAGCGCACCGTCTCGGCCGAGGAGTTCTTCGTCGGGGTCTTCGAGACGAGCGTGCGCGAGGGCGAGCTCCTGACCGGGATCACAGTGCCTGCCGGCGGCAAGGGCAGCGGCGACGGCATGTCCGGGGTCACGCTCGGCGCCCACGGCACGTACATCGCGAACGCGGCGGCCTCCGTCGTCGACGGGACCTGGCGGATCGCGCTCGGGTGCGTCGGGGCGGTACCGGTCCGCGCGCCCGCCGTCGAGGCCGCGCTGTCGGGAAGCGTCGACGAGGCGGCCGTGCGCGCGGCCGTCGAGGGGTTCGGCGCGACCCTCGACCCGCCCTCGGACGTGCATGCGTCGGCCGAGTACCGACGCAGCCTCGCGGAGACGTCGATCGTCCGCGCAGTCCTGCAGGCACACGAGCGAGCGGAGGGTTGACCGTGTCCGCGACACCGACGTCCAGCCTGTTCGTCAAGGTCACCGTGAACGGCACGGAGTACGAGCGGGAAGTTCCGGCGAGACGCCTGCTCGTGCACATGTTGCGGGACGACCTCGACCTGACCGGCACGCACATCGGGTGCGACACCGGCAGCTGCGGCGCCTGCACGGTGCATCTCGACGGCGTGCCGGTGAAGAGCTGCTCCGTCCTGGCCGCGCAGGCCGACGGAGCGTCGATCACGACGGTCGAAGGGCTCGCGGGCGACGAGCAGACGCCACTCCAGCGGTCGTTCGCGGAACACCACGCGCTGCAGTGCGGCTACTGCACTCCCGGGATGCTGATGAGCGCGTCGGCGCTCCTGGAGCAGAACCCGAGCCCGAGCGAGGACGAGGTCAAGGTCGCGCTCCAGGGAAACATCTGTCGCTGCACGGGCTACTGGAACATCGTCGAAGCGGTCGTCGCCGCTGGGAAGGGGTCGGCATGACCGCCGTCGAGACCGAGGGCACGACAACCCTCCAGAAGGGCTTCGTCGGGCAGAACGTCCCGCGGAAGGAGGACCGGCGCCTCCTCGAGGGGCAGGGCGTCTTCTTCGACGACGTGAAACGGCACGGGATGGGCTACCTCCACTTCGTCCGCTCGCCGTACCCGCACGCACGAATCCTCTCGATCGACGTCTCGGCAGCGCTCGAGCTGCCCGGGGTCTACGGCACGCTCACCGGTGACGAGGTCGCGATCCTCACCGACCCGTTCTTCCAGATCGCAGCGGAGCCGGGCGGCGCGATCAAGGACTACGCGCTCGCGGTCGGCAAGGTGCGGTACGTCGGCGAGCCCGTCGCCGCCGTGGTCGCAGAGACACGCGAGCTCGCCCGCGACGCGTCCGAGCTCGTGATGGTCGACTACGAGCCGCTCGACGTCCTCGTCAATGCGCGCAAGGCGCTCGAGGCCGACGCGCCGGTGCTCCACGAGGAGTGCGGCGGCAACATGACCTACCAGGGAGTCTGGGAGTGGGGCGACGTCGACAAGGCCTTCGCGGAGGCCGACCACGTCGTGAAGATCAGCGAGCTCCACTTCGACCGGTTCAACTCGACGCCGCTCGAGCTCGACGGGGCGCTCGTCGAGTTCAACCGGGGCACGGGACAGTGGACGATCACGACGAACAACCAGTTCCCGGGGTTCGCGGTGATCATGATGGCGCCCGCCATGCACGTCGGCACCGACAAGCTGCGCATGGTCACGCAGGACATCGGCGGCGGGTTCGGCAACAAGATCACCTCGCACCCGCAGCTCGTCGCGTGCTGCCTGCTCGCGCGGAAGCTCAACCGGCCGATTCAGTGGACCGAGTGGCGGACGGACTTCCACCAGTCCATGTCCCACGGCAACGACCGCTGGTTCCTCGACACCGAGGTCGCCGTGATGGCGGACGGCACGATGACCGCCTTCCGCACGAACGCGCTCGACGACGCCGGTGCGTACCTTCGCTACGAGCCGCTCGGCGGTGTGATCTGGTCGCAGGTCGCGCCGGGCATGTACGGCTGGCGGAACATCCGCCTCGACTTCACGCAGGTGCTGACCAACAAGGCGCCGTGCTCGCCGAACCGCGGCTACTCGCGGATGCAGCACCTCTGGTTCACCGAGCGGATGATCGACATCGTCGCGCAGGAGCTCGGCTTCGACCGGGTCGAGCTGCGCAAGAAGAACTACGTCCAGCCGGAGCAGATGCCCTACGAGACGCCGAACGGGTGCGTCTACGACTCCGGCGACTATCCGGCCGTGCTCGACATGGTGCTCGACCTGATCGGGTACGACACGATCGAGGAGCGCCGGCGCGAGGCGGCCTCGCGCGGCAAGCTGCTCGGCTTCGGCATCGGTTCGACACTGGACTCCGGCACGAACAACTTCGGCCAGTCGCAGCTGATCAACCCCGACCTGCAGTTTTCGGGCAACAACGAGGTCGCGACGATCAAGCTCGACAACTTCGGCGAGATCGTCCTCACGCTCGGGACGACGCCGCAGGGGCAGAGCCACGAGACGACCGCCGCGCAGGTCGTCGCCGACATCCTCGGCTGCGACGTCGACATCGTCAACGTCCGCGCGGGCCACGACAGCTACTGGAACTCGCACGCCGGCTTCTCGGGGACCTACGCCAGCCAGTTCGCGGTGAGCGGCCTCGGTGCCGTGAAGGGCGCGACGGACATGCTGGCCGACCAGATGAAGACGCTCGCCTCGATGGTCTTCCAGTGCCCGAAGGAGGCGATCGAGCTCGCGGACGGGTTCGCGCGGATCGCCGACAACCCGGAGGCGGCGCTGCCGTTCATGGCGCTCGGGGCGATCCCGAACATGAACAACGCCGGGTTCCCGATCGACCCGCCTCAGATGAACGCGCGCTTCGTCTACCGGCCGCCGTTCGACGTCCCGGACAAGGAGCGCAAGTTCGGGAACCTGACCCTGACGTACTCGATGCAGATCCACGCTTGCGTCCTCGAGGTCGACCCGGAGACGGGCGTCTACGAGCTCGTCGACTACGCGGCAGTGGACGACTGCGGCATGCGGGTCAACCCGCAGATCGTCGAGGGCCAGGTGATGGGGGCCACGGCGCATGCGATCGGCGCCGCGATGTTCGAGTCGTTCACGTACGACGAGGAGGGGAACCTGCTGACCCCCAACTTCTACGACTACCACGTCCCGCACACGCTGGACATGCCGCCGCTCAAGACGGGCGCGATCGAGTCGCCGTCCCCGTTTACTCCGCTCGGGACGAAGGGCATGGGGGAGGGCGGCGGCGGCGGGATCCACGCGATCTCGGCCGCGCTCCAGGACGCGTTGCGCGCCTCGGGAGGCGCGATCGTGACGGACAGCCACAATCCCTACCACCGTGTCTTCGAGATGCTCACGCATCCCGAGCAGGCGCGCGCGAAGGTCGAGGTGAGGGCACTATGAAGCTCGAGGGGACCAAGGAGTTCGAGGCGCCGCGCGACGTCGTCTGGAGCGTGATCAACGACCCGTCGAAGATGGCGAAGACGATGCCTGGCGTGGAGAGCTTCGAGATCGCCGACGACACCCACTGGAGCGCGAAGGTCAAGGTGCCGCTCGGGCTGGGCGGGCTGAAGATGTCGATCGCGTTCACGAAGCTCGAGGAGCGGCCGCTCGAGTTCGCCTCGCTGAACGCGAAGGGCACCGGGGTCGGCGCGCTGATGAACATGACGACGTCGTTCACGCTGAGCGGTGAGGGCGAGCAGACCTCGATGGGGTGGGAGGCCGACGTGAAGATCGCAGGCCCGGTCGGGTCGATGGGGCAGCGCGTCCTGCAGCCGATCATCAACCAGCAGGTCGGGAACGTCCTCGCCGCGCTCGACGCGGAGGTGCAGGCCGCGAAGGCGAGTGCCGCGGGCGCGTAGCGAGCCGGTCCGAGGGGCGCTGCTGCCATTCTCCGCATCGTTCTTCCTCGAGCACGGATCGTGTTAGGGTCCCGTGACATGTCACGGACGGGGTTGGGAGGCGACTAGTGGCGGTGCCGTTCCGGGTCGGGGTGATGCAGCTCACGATGGAGCCGCTCGACGAGATGCTCGCGTCCGCGCGCGCGATGGACGAGGCGGGCATGGACACGATCTGGCTCGCCGAGGCCTACCCCTGGTGGCGCAAGCACGGGATGGAGGCGCGGAGCTCGACCGTCGTCTCGGCGCTGATGGCGCGCGAGACCACTCGCCTCACGATCGGCTGGGGGATCATCTCGCCGTTCACGCGTCACCCGGTGCAGGTCGCGATGGACGCCCGCGTCGTGCAGGAGGCCGCAGGTCAGGGCCGGTTCCTGCTCGGCTTCGGGACGTCGAAGATCTTCCTCAACAACATCCGCTCGCAGACGAACAAGACGCTCGGCCCGATGCGCGACGCGGTGACGATCGTCCGCGGCGTGCTCGGCGGCGATGCCTTCGAGTACGAGGGCGACACGTGGAGCGCCTCCGTGCCCGCACTCCAGGACGGCGCCCACACGCCGCGCGACGTCCCGCCCGTCTATGTCGCGGCGACCGCGCCGAAGATGCAGGCGCTCGCCGGCGAGATCGCAGACGGCTGCCTGACGCCGTCGATCACGACACCCGCGTTCGTCGAGTACACGTGCGAGAACGTCGGCGCCGACATCGACATCGGCTGCACTGTCGTCGCGTCGATCCACGCGACCGACCGCGACCGCGGCCGCGACGGCGCGCGCGAGATCGCCGGGATGTACCTCGCGAACAAGGTGCAGAACATCCAGGGCTCGGCTGACGTGCTGCTGGACCTCGCCGGGATCGAGCAGGACGAGATCCGCCCTGTCGCCGAGGCGATGGAGCAGGGCGGCCGTCTCGCGGCGAAGGCCGAGGTGTCGGACGCGTTGCTCGACAAGTGCAAGCCGATCGCGGGCACGCCGGCGGACTGCATTGCGGCGATCGAGGAGTACCGCGACGCCGGGTGCACGCACGTGATGCTCGAGCTCTGGGGTGAGGACCGCCACGACCAGATCCGCCTGTTCGGCGAGCAGGTGCTCCCGCACGTCCGCGGCTGATGGCGACCACCGCCGTCGCCGTCGACCGCGACCGGCTCGTCGAGACGGCGAGCCGGATGATCGGCACCCACTCCTTTACCGGCGACGAGGAGGGGATGGCGCGCCTGATGGTCGAGCTCCTCGAAGCCCGAGGGCTGCACGTCCAGTGGCAGCAGGTCGAGGACGGCCGTGCCAACGCGCTCGGCACGTGGTCGGGCGCCGGTAACGGCCCGAGCCTGATGTTCAACGGCCACATGGACACCTCGTACTCGGGCCGCGAGCCGTGGTTGCGGAACGTGCGAGGCTTCCAGCCGTCGGCGTTCGTCCAGGACGGACGGCTCTACGGCCTGGGCATCTCGAACATGAAGGGCGCGCTCGCCTGCTACGTCGAGGCGGTCTCGGCGCTCCAGGACGCCGGCGTGCGGCTTCGCGGCGACGTGCTCGTCGCCGCCGTCTGCGGTGAGATCGAGAAGACACAGCAGGGCGACGCGCAGGGCGCGCAGTACCGCGGGTACGCAGCCGGCACGCGCTACCTCGTCTCGCACGGAGGCGTCGCCGACATGTGCCTCCTCGGGGAGCCGACGGAGGGCAAGGTCGTGCTCGGCCATTTCGGGGCGCTCTGGCTCAGGGTCCGCGTCCACGGGAACTTCATCCACACTGCGTTCAGCGAGGGCAAGCGAGGCGAGAACTCGATCGTCCGCGCCCACGAGGTGCTCGACGCGATCCTCGCCTGGATCCCGTCGTGGGAGGACGACCCGGCGAACGCGTACCGCGGCGCCAAGGCGATCGTCAATGTCGGCGCGATCGAAGGCGGCTTCGGCTGGCGCGTGTCGCGCACGCCACACCACACTGACGTCTTCCTCGACGTCCGGGTTCCGCCCACGAAGCCGATGGGCGCCGCTCGCGGCGAGGTGCTCGAGATGGTGCGCGGGCTCGGCGAGCGGTTCCCCGACTACGGGATCGAGGGCGAGGTCTACGTGACGGCGCCCGGCGCGGAGATCGAGGAGGAGCACCCGCTCGTCGCGGCGATCGACGGGGCGCACGAGGAGGTCTTCGGCGAGCAGCCTGGGCGCGACGTCACGAGGTGGTTCTCCGACGCGTCCGCGCTGACCCGCTATGGCGTCCCGACGGTGAACTACGGCACGTCGACCGGCCTCCAGGACGTCGCGCTCGGCGAGAACCTCGAGATCGACGGCCTCGTCCGTACCGCCGAGGTGTACGCAAAGGTGGCGATGCGCGTCTGCGGCGTGGCGTAACTGCCTTGCAACAGTCTGTTGCAAGGGCTTCTTCGACGCGAGGAGATGGTGTGGCGAAGCTGGTGACGTTCGGTGAAGGTGCGGGGCGGGTGGGGACGCTCGCCGGCGAGGAGATCGCCGTCCTCGACGTCGCGACGATGCGCGAGTGGTTCGAGCGCGGCGGAGCCGACGAGACGGGTGAGCGTGTGGCGCTCGCCGAGACGCGGCTGCGCGCCCCGATCGCGCCGAAGAAGTTCTTCCACACCGCCGGCAACTTCCGCGAGCACGAGGACGAGTCGAAGAACGTCGACTGGTCGCACGCGATCGCCCCCTGGATCAACTTCTTCCAGAACGTCGACGCGATCGTCGGCCCGGACGAGCCGGTGATCTACCCCGAGCACCTCACGGAGGAGCTCGACTACGAGCTCGAGCTCGCGGTGGTGCTCAGGAAGTCCGGGAAGTGGTTCTCGCCCGAGGAGGCGATGGACTACGTGGGCGGGTACGTGATCTTCAACGACATCACGGCGCGCGACATCCAGCGCGGCGAGATGCGCTCCGGCGTGTTCAGCTTCTGCAAGGCGATCGACACCTTCTGCCCGCTCGGCCCGTGGATCGTGACGCCGGACGAGATCGCCGACCCACACGACCTGGCGATGCAGCTCCGCGTCGACGGCGAGGTGCGCCAGGAGTCGCATTCGGGCCGCATGTCCGTGACGATCCCGGAGATCCTCTCCAACTTCTCGGCGCTCGGGTACTCGGCAGGGGACGTGCTCTCGACCGGGACGGTCTCGGGCGTCGCGGGGTTCAAGTCGCCCGAGGAGCGAGCGCTGCTCTACCTGAAGCCCGGCGACGTGATCGAGGCGGAGATCGAGGGGATCGGCGTGCTCCGCAACCCGGTGATCTCGTGGCAGGACGGGCACGGCGAGCCCGCGCCGCCGCGGATTCGCCCCTGGGGCGACGCCTGAGGGTCAGATCCTGCGCCGGATCGCATGCAGAACGAGGTCCGAAGCGCACAGAACCACGGTGGCACAGCCGAACTGCATGCAATAGGCTCTCGACGTGCCGCGTGGCGACGCAGCGAGCTCGCTGACGACGAAGGCGACGCTCGGGCTCCGCGAGCTCATCTTCGGGGGAGAGCTGGCGCCGGAGCAACGCGTGCCCGAGATCGGCCTCGCCGAGCAGCTCGGCGTCTCGCGTACGCCCCTCCGGCTCGCGCTCGCGACGCTCGCACACGAGGGGCTGCTCCGTGCGCTGCCGGGAGGCGGGTTCGTCGTCTGCTCGTTCTCGCTGAGCGACGTCGCCGACGCGATCGAGTTGCGCGGCGTCCTCGAGGGAACGGCCGCACGCTTCGCCGCCGAGCGGCTCGTGGGAGAGCCGGAGCTCGCCGACCTCGTCGCCGTGACGGAGCAGCTCGACGCCGTCGTCGACACGCGATCGCCGGTCCTGGAGCGGTTCGTCGAGCTGAACGACGAGTACCACCGTGCCCTCGTCGACCTGGCGAAGAGCGACGCGATCACGAGAGCGATCGCGAACGTCGTCGCCTTGCCGTTCGCGTCGCCGGGCGCGCTGCTCGCGTCACAGGCGGCGCTCACGCGGGAGCGAGAAATTCTCGTCGTCGCGCAGCACCAGCACCGCGCGATGATCGAGGCGGTGCGCGCCGGGCACGGTGCGCGTGCGGAGGAGATCGCGCGTGAGCACGCGCGGCTCGCAATGCTCAACCTCGAGCTCGTGCTCGCAAGCGAGCCCGCGCTCGACCGACTCCCCGGCGCGCCGCTCCTGCGGCGTGCCCTCTGACAGACCGTGCCGACGCTTCGAGAGCAACTCGAGCAGCCCGAAGCGTTCGTGACGGTCGCCGAGCTCGTCACGAGCCGTGGCCTGCTCTCGGGAGAGAGCGGCCGCGCGCTCCAGGCGAGAGCGCGCGAGCTCGCCGCACACCCGCAGATCGACGTGCTCTCGATCACGGACAACCCGGGCGGAAACGCGATGCTCGCGCCGGACACGCTCGGCAACGACCTCCTCTCGCTCGGGCAGGAGGTGATCATCCACCTCGCGTGCAAGGACTGGAACCGGAACGCGCTCGAGAGCCGCGGCTGGAAGCTCGGCTCCGAGGGCTTCCACAACGTCCTCTGCATGTCCGGCGACTACCCGGTGACCGGGCACGGCGGGCACGCGGCGCCCGTGTTCGACATCGACTCGGTGGGGCTGCTCAGCCTGCTCGCGCAGATGAACGACGGGCTGCACGACCGGCGACGGCCCGGCCTCGACCTCGGGCGCACCGACTTCTTCCTCGGCTGCGTGGTCACCAACCACAAGCGACACGAGCGCGAGGTCGTCCCGCAGTACCTCAAGCTCAAGAAGAAGGTCGCCGCGGGCGCGCGGTTCGTCATCAACCAGATCGGCTACGACACGAGAAAGGACGACGAGCTTCTCCGCTGGATCCGGCGCGAAGCGCTGCCGGTCGCGCCGCTCGCAAACGTGTACGTCCTGACGCGCGCGACGGCACGGGCGTTCCACCGCGGCGCGATCCCCGGGGTGGTCGTGAGCGACGAGCTGCTCGCGATCGCCGAGCGGGAGGCGGCGTCACCCGACGAGGGGAAGGCGTTCTTCGCCGACCTCGCGGCGAAGCACGTCGCCGTCGCGCGCGGTCTCGGCTTCGCCGGGGTCTACCTCGGCGGTCACGTGCCGGTGGCGACGTTCGACGAGATCCTCGACGCCGCGGACGGGTACGCGACGGACGACTGGGTCGCGCTCGCCCGCGAGATCCAGTTCTCGCTTCCCGGCGAGTTCTACTTCTTCGCGCGCGACCCGGAGACCGGCCTCTCGTCCGACGTCGTGAGCGCCTCGTACCTCGAGTCCAGGCGCCGCCGGCAGACCGACCTGCGGGTGCCGGCGAAGTACCGCTTCAGCCGCCGGCTGCATCAGGTCGCGTTCGCGGACGACGCGCCGCTCCACCCGACCGGCCGCGCCCTCTACCGGAAGATCGAGCAGGCACCGAAGGCGATCGGGAAGGCGGCGCACGCGCTCGAGCAGGCGGCGAAGGTGTCGATGTTCGGGTGCAAGGACTGCGGCGACTGCTCGCTCCCCGAGATCGCGTACGTGTGCCCCGAGTCGATGTGCGCGAAGAACCAGCGAAACGGCCCGTGCGGCGGGACGCGCGACGGGCTCTGCGAGGTGTACGACACCGAGTGCATCTGGTCGCAGGCGTACGAGCGGCTGAAGGCGTACGGTGAGGAAGAGGACATGCTCGACGGCCCGGTCGTCGTGAAGGACAATGCCCTCGCCGGCACGAGCGCCTGGGCCAATGCCTTCCTCGGCCGGGATCACCAGGCGCGCCGGCATGCCGCCGACGGGGACGAGGACTGACATCGTGAGCACGCAGAACGACGGCCACCGGTTGCCCAGCGAGCGAGCCCGCACACTCGTCCGTGGGGCGGTCGACTACCACGTCCACGTCGCGCCCGACTTCGTCGCCCGGCGCATCACCGACGTCGATCTCGCCCGCCGCTGCCTGGAGACCGGGCAAGCCGGGTTCGGGCTCAAGTCGCACTACACGCCGACGACCGAGCGGGCGCAGGTCGTGGCGGCCGCTGTCCACGGTGTCGTCGTGCTCGGGACGATCACGCTCAATCGCGCGGTCGGCGGGCTCAACCCGCTCGCCGTCGAGGTGGCGGCGCGGCAGGGCGCTCGGATCGTCTGGTTCCCGACCGTTTCGTCGGTGAACGAGCAGGACGAGGTCCTCCGGCCAGGTGCGCACGCGAAGGTGCCCGTCTGGGCCCAGTTCGAGCTGTCCCTTCGCGAGACCGGCCTCGCCTGCGAGTCCGTGCCGGTCGTCGACGAGCGGGGCGCGCTTCTGCCCGAGGCGCTCGAGGTGCTCGACGTCGTCGCGCGCCACGGCCTCGTCCTGTGCACAGGGCACCTCGGCCGCGACGAGGTCTTCCGGCTCGTCGAGGCGGCGGCGAAGCGTGGCGTCCGCGACATCGTCGTGACGCATCCCGAGTTCCCCTCGCAGTCCATCTCGCCGGACGACCAGCTCGAGCTCGCGGCGATGGGCGCGCTCATGGAACGGGCCTTCACGACACCGCACACGGGCAAGGTGTCGTGGGAGCGGGTCTTCGAGGCCACCCGGGCGGTCGGACCGGAGCGGACGATCTGGGCGACGGACCTCGGCCAGGTCGCGAACCCACCCGTCGAGGACGGCCTCGCGCTGATGGCCGACGCGTTCCTGGCCGACGGCTTCGCGGAGGAGGAGATCCGCACGATGGCGGTTGCGAACACCAGGCGGCTGGCGGGCCTCGAGCCGTACGCCGACCGGCCGACCGGCGTCTCGCCGGCGGAGGCGTCGTGACCGAGCCGGTGTACGACGTCGCGCACCTCGGTCGCGTCGAGCTGCTCACGCCGGACCTGCCGGCGAGCGTTGCCTTCTTCGTCGACGTGCTGGGCATGGACGAGGTCGAGCGGACAGGTGGCTCCGTGTATCTCCGCGCATGGGGCGACTACGAGCACGCCTCGCTCCAGCTGACCGCCGCGGACCGTCCGGGGGTCGGGACGATCGCCTGGCGTACGTCCAGCGACGCCGCGCTCGAGCGGCGCGTGACCGCCGTGGAGGCGTCGGGCAGAGGAGAGGGATGGTTTCCGGGCATCGCCGGGCACGGCCGCAGCTATCGGTTCACCGATCCGGACGGTCATCGGATGACCGTCTACTACGAGAGTCGGTATCACGAGCCGGCCCGCGACGAGGTCCCGACGTTGAAGAACCAGCCGCAGCGGATGTCGACCCGCGGCGTCGGCGTGCGGCGTCTCGACCACGTCAACGTCTGGTGCCGGGCGATCGACGAGAACAGCGCCTACATGGTCGAGACGCTCGGCTTCCGCATCAGCGAGCAGGTCGTCGGCGACGACGGGCGGCTCGTCGGCTCGTGGCTCCACGTCACGCCGAAGTCGTACGACCTCGCCTACGGGCGCGTCGACCCCGCGGGCGTCGGCGGTCGCCTCCACCATGTCGCGTTTGCGGTCGACGCCCGCGAGTACGTGATGCGGGCCGCCGACGTGTTCCTCGATGCGGGTGTGCGGATCGAGTGCGGCCCCGCGAAGCATGCAGTGCAGCAGACGTGCTTCCTCTACGCGTTCGAGCCCGGCGGCAATCGCATCGAGGTCATCACCGACGGCCGCCTGCTGCTGGCACCCGACTGGCCCCCGGTCACGTGGACGATGGCGGAGCGGATGCGCGGCCAGGCGTGGGGGACGCTGATGCCCGAGAGCTGGTTCACCTACGCGACGCCGCCGGTCGACGCACCGGACTGAGCACGAGAAGCCCTACGAGCCCCAGGAGGAAGGATGGCAGCGAAAAACCTGCAGGAGATCCTCGACCAGACGGACCCGGTCGAGCTCCTGCGCAACTCACAGGTCGGCGCCTACGTGTATCCGGTCGTGGCCGCCGAGTTCACGAACTGGCGCCGGGAGCAGCAGGCCTGGCGCGACGCGGCGGTCCTCTACGACCAGTCGCACCACATGGTCAACCTCTTCGTCAAGGGTCCCGACGCCGTGAAGCTGATCTCCGACACGGCGATCAACAGCGTCGAGAGCTTCCCCGTCGACATGGCGAAGCAGTACGTCCCGACCACGCCCGCCGGGAACGTCGTCGGGGACGGGATCCTGTTCCACCTCGACGAGGACGAGTTCGTGTTCGTCGGGCGTGCGCCGGCGGCGAACTGGCTCGAGTTCCACGGCTCCACGGGCGGGTACGACGTCGAGATCGAGAAGGACGACCGCTCGCCGATGCGACCGATGGGCAAGCAGGTCACGCGGCAACTCTGGCGCTTCCAAGTCCAGGGCCCGAACGCGTGGCCGGTCCTCGAGAAGGTGAACGGCGGCCCGCTCGAGGACGTCAAGTTCTTCCGGATGAGCACCATGAACGTGGCGGGGCGGCAGGTGCGGACGCTTCGGCACGGGATGGCGGGCGCCCCCGGCCTCGAGCTGTGGGGGCCGTACGAGACGTACGACGAGGCGCGCGAGACGATCCTCGAGGCGGGCAAGGAGTTCGGGCTCGAGCCCGTGGGGTCGCGCGCGTACTCCTCCAACACGCTGGAGTCGGGCTGGATCCCGTCGCCGCTCCCCGCGATCTACTCGGGAGAGGCGGTGCGTGCCTACCGCGAGTGGCTCACATCGGCGAGCTACGAGGCGGTCAACGCGCTCGCAGGGAGCTTCGTCTCGGACGACATCGAGGACTACTACCTCAACCCGTTCGAGCTGGGCTACGGCCACATGGTGAAGTTCGACCACGACTTCCACGGGCGGGAGGCGCTAGAGCAGATCGACCCCGAGACGCAGCGGAAGAAGGTCACGCTCGCCTGGAACAACGAGGACGTGACCGACATCTTCGCGTCCGTCTTCGCGCCGGACGGCGAGGGCTACATGCCGTTCGACATCCCCAACGCGAACTACGGCTCCTCCAACTTCGACGCCGTGCTCGACGACGGCGGCAACGTCGTCGGCCTCTCGCTCTTCACGGGGTACAGCGCGAACGAGAAGCGCGCGCTCTCGCTCGCGACCGTCGACCCCGAGATCGAGATCGGCACGGAGCTGCGGGTCGTCTGGGGCGAGCCCGACGGCGGGTCGCGGAAGACGACGGTGCTGCCGCACCGGCAGAAGGAGGTCCGCGTGATCGTCAGCCCCGTGCCGTACTCGGAGGTCGTGCGGACGTCGTACGCGGAGGGCTGGAGGACCGAGCAGCCCGTCGGCTGAGGGCGAGCCGAGGCGGAGAGGCGAGCGGGCGCGCAGGTCAGGCGGGGCGCGCCCGCTTCTCGTCGGCGAGCTGCCCGAGCCAGCCGACGGCCGCCTCGGTGACCCGAGGCTCGACTCCGAGCTCGCCCAGATACGCCGCGGCGGCGTCCATCTCGTCCAGGCGCCGCTCGGCGTGGGCGACGCTCCCCGAGAGGAGACGCTCGAGGAGCTGTACGCCGATGACGTCGGCGATCTCGCCGCGGAGCCAGTCCTCGGCGCCGCGTCGACGCGCGGCCTCGACGCTCTCGAGCACCGACGCGGCGAGCCCTTTCATGAACACGCTGCGGAGCAGCTTCAGCCCCGCCGCCTCGCCCGGCTCGCGCCCGACCACGTCGACCGGCATCCCGAGGGGGCGCATGAGCTCTGCGAAGTGCTCGGCGCCGTCTCCCGAGGCGAGCGCCGGCGTCCCGACGCCCCGTGCGGGCACGCCTCCGAGGAGCGCGACGTCGGCGAACCCGGCCCCTGTCGGCGAGATCGCCGCGGCGGCCTCGCGCTTGAGGGCGGGCGCGGTCGTGTTCAGGTCTGCGTACAGCTGCGCGGGCCCGAGCGCCGAGACGACGCTCGTCGCGGCGTCGAGCGCATGCGCGGCCGTCGCGAGGCTCAGGACGAGCTCGGCGCCCGCGACGGCCTCGACCGGGGTTGCCGTGCGCTCGCCGCCGACCGCGTCGCGGGCAGCGTCGGGGTCCCAACCCCGCACCGTGCACCCTGCTGCGGCGAGGCCGGAGGCAATCGTGCCGCCCGCCTCGCCGAGGCCGAGCACGGCGACCGTGAGGGTCACGCGGGGCGTCGGCCCTCGACCAGCCGGCGGAGGTCGTTCACGTCGTAGGAGCGCTCGCCCGCCACGTAGCGGGCTCTGAGCCCACGCTCACGTGCCTCGCGCTCGCGCGCCGCGACCACGACGTCGTCCACGCGGCCCGCCTCGACGACGACGGCGCCGTCCGCGTCCAGGACGATCACGTCGCCGCGCTCGATGCGGGCGCCACCGACGACGACCGGAGTGTCGAGCTCGCCGACCTCATCCTTCGCCGCTCCCTGCGCGCGGACGTAGCGGGCCCAGATCGGGAGCCCGAGCTCGCGCAGCTCGTCGAGGTCGCGCACGGCGCCGTCGACGAGTATCGCGACGACGCCCTGGTCGAGGGCCTGCGTCGCGAGCAGGTCGCCGATCAGCGCGACCGGCGTGGGGTCGGGCATCGTCAGCACGAGGACGTCGCCGGCCTCCGCATTGGCGACGGCCGCGTGCACCATCAGGTTGTCGCCGTTCGCGCAGAGCGCTGTCCGGGCGGGCCCCGCGACACGTGAGCCCGGCACGACCTGCACGAGCGGGATGTCGACGAGGCCCGTCTTCTCCTGCGCCTCGTGGACCGTTGCGACCCCGAGCCGCGCCAGCTCCTCGAGCTGCGTCACAGCGCGTCGACCACCTGCGGGATGTCGCGCTGGAAGGCCTCGGCGTAGCGGATGTCCGACCTGCCGGAGATCCGGCGGGCGTGGTTCGCCCGGTGCCCGGCGCGCTCGGTGTAGTACTGGCGGAGGTAGTCCTGCGCTCCCATCGCCTCCATCGCGGCGAGCTTCTGCTCCCAGACCGGCGTGATGTCGAGGAACGTCGTCGGCACGAAGCCGCAGAGCTCCGGCTGGTGCGGCTCGAAGAGCAGGAGCGCCGGCGGGGTGATCGTCCTGAACCCGCTCGCCACCCCGGCGCCGCTCGCGAGCTGCCGCGCCCGGATCGTCGCCTCGGAGGCGACCCCGTGGTCGGGGTTGAACGGATCCTGGCGCGCGTGCCCGAGCACGACGTCGGGCGCGTGGTCGCGCATCAGGTCGGTGAGCTCGTCGATCGCATCGCCGTTCAGCTCGAGCGGGTAGTCGCCGCGGTCGAGGAAGACGACCTCGGCGCCGAGGATCCCGGCGGCCTTCTCGGCCTCCGCCCGACGGATCGCCTTGACGTTCTCGACCGTCTGCTCTTCCTCCTTCCACAGCTCGCCCGACTCGCCGCGCTCGCCGAACGACAGAGAGACGACCGTCGCCACGCCACCATTCGCCGTCGTCGTCGCGATCGCGCCGGCCGCGCGCCAGACGAAGTCGGCCGAGTGCGCGCTGACGACGAGGAGCTTCCCGGAGTCGGGGGGCGGCGCCATCTCGGGCGCGACTCTACAAGAGGCTCGGTCGCGCTCCGGGTGGCACCGGGGGTGAGCTGTGGCTGCGATAGCCTGCCCGGGCCCGAAGCGAGAGGAGAGCCATGGCCGTCCGTACGACCGCGCCGTTCCGCGCCGATCACGTCGGCAGCCTGCTCCGGCCGCCCGAGCTCCTGCGCGCCCGCGAGGACGCCGCGGCGGGGCGCATCGACGCCGCGGGGCTCCGCGCCGTCGAGGACGAGGCGATTCGCGGCGCGGTGCGGCTGCAGCGCGACGCCGGCCTGCAGGCCGTGACGGACGGCGAGTTTCGGCGCACCTCGTGGCACATGGACTTCATCTACGGGCTCGAGGGGATCTCGACGGCGGACGACAAGGTCAAGGTCTCGTTCCACAACGCGGACGGCGACATCGAGTTCACGGCGGCCGCGCTGCACGTCAACGGACGGATCGGCGTGTCGGAGACGATCTTCGGCGACGCGTTCTCGTTCCTGCAGGGCTGCGCGGACGGCGCAGTGCCGAAGCTGACGATCCCCTCGCCGAGCATGGTCCACTGGCGCGGAGGTCGCGCGGCGATCGACGAGGGCGTCTACCCGGAGCTGGACGGCTTCTGGTCCGACCTGACGGCGGCCTACCGGGAGGAGATCCGGCGTCTCGCCGACCTCGGCTGCACGTACCTCCAGCTCGACGACACGAGCCTCGCCTACCTGAACGACCCCGGGCAGCGCCTGTATGTCGCGTCGATCGGCGGCGACCCCGACGAACAGCACGTCGAGTACATCCGGCACATCAACGAGGCACTCGAGGGCCGACCCGCCGGGATGAGCGTCACGACCCACATGTGCCGCGGGAACTTCCGCTCCTCGTGGGTGGCCGAGGGCGACTACGAGCACGTCGCCGAGGCGCTGTTCCACGAGCTCGAGGTCGACGGGTACTTCATGGAATGGGACGACGAGCGCTCCGGCGGTTTCGAGCCGCTCCGGCTACTCCCCCGGGGGCCGAAGCAGGTCGTCCTCGGACTCGTCACGACGAAACACGGTGCGCTCGAGTCGAAGGACGAGCTGAAGCGCCGGATCGACGAGGCGAGCCGGCACGTCTCCCTCGATCAGCTCTGCCTCTCGCCGCAGTGCGGGTTCTCGTCGACCGTCGACGGGAACGCACTGACGGCGGACGAGCAGCGTGCGAAGCTCGCGCTCGTCGTCGAGGTGGCGGACGAGGTCTGGGGGCGCTAGTCCGAGGGAGGCGTCACGAGGTCATCCCGGTCGTCTGGCCGCCGCTCGCGGTAATCACCTGGCCGTGGACGAAGTTCGACCAGGGCGAACAGAGGAAGAAGATCGGGCCCGCGGCGTCCTCCGGTGTCGCCGGCCTGCCGAGCGGGATGATCGCCGGCGCCAGCTCCCGCATCCGCTCCGGGATCCCGAGGGGGATCTCGACCCCGTCGTCCCTCACGAAGCGCTCGGCGTTGTCGTCGGCCGGCGCCGTCAGTCGCGTCTCGACGAACCCGAAGGCGACGGCGTTGACGTTCACCTTGAACGGGCCCCACTCACGCGCGAGCGACTTCGTCAATCCGATCAGCCCCGCCTTCGCCGTCGAGTAGTTGGCCTGGCCGAGGTTCCCCTGGGTGCCCGAGATCGAGGTGACGTTCACGACCTTGCGGAAGACCTCGAGCCCAGCCTCCCTCTCGGCCTTGCCGGCGTCGCGCAGGTACGGTGCGGCGGCCCGGAGCAGCCGGAACGGAGCGACCGCGTGGATCTCGAGCATCGCGCGAAACTGCTCGTCACCCATCTTGTGGGCCATGCCGTCCCAGGTGTAGCCGGCGTTGTTGACGACGATGTCGAGGTGGCCGAACTCGTCGATCGCCCTCTGCACGAGCGCGTCGGGAACGCCGTCCTTCGTCAGGTCGCCGCCGAACACGGCGGTCTCGCCGGGAATCGCGGCCGCGGTCTCCCGGGCGACGTCCTCGTCGAGGTCGGTGACGAGAACGCGCGCGCCGTGCGCCGCGAGCAGGTTGGCCGTCGCGCGTCCGATGCCTCGCGCCGACCCGGTCACGATCGCCGCCTTCCCCTCGAGCACACCCACTGGGCCCTCCTCGGTCGGAAAGAATCAGGCTTACCTGATAATCGGCCCGAGGGGAAGCCGCCGTGGAGTGCACGCATGGCGCAGGCGATCCCTGAGCAGAATTGTTGACGATCTTCGAAACGTTCCGGCAGGATGGCGGTCATGAGCGTGAAGACGAACTCGAGCTACGGCGCACTTCGCGCGGCGATCGTGAGCGGCGACATCGCTCCGGACGCCCGTCTCGTCGAGGCCGACGTCAGCGCCACCTTCGGCATGTCACGAGGTGCGGTGCGGACGGCGTTGATCCGGCTCGAGCAGGACGGGCTCGTGGTCCGCGAGCCGCACCGCGGGGCGCGCGTCCGCAAGGTGTCGAACGAGGAGGCCGTCGAGATCCTGCAGGCACGCGCGGTGCTCGAGGGGCTCGCGGCCCGGCAGGCGGCGGAGCGGATCGACGACGCGGGCAAGGAGCACCTCGCCGCGTGTCTCGCGCGGCAGCGGGAGCTCCTCGAGCTCGGCGACCTGCTCGGCGCCTCGGACGCGAACGCCGATCTGCACGCGGCGCTGCTCGAGCTGTCGGGGCACGGCACCGCGCAACGGCTGATCCACGCGCTGCACGCCCAGACCGTGCGCTACCAGTACCGCACGATCCTGATCCCCGGGCGGTCTGCGGCCTCGGTGGACGAGCACGAGGCGATCGTGGAGGCGGTGATCGACGGCCGCCCGGACGATGCGGACGCCGCCATGCGCCGCCACCTCCTCAATGTCGCGCAGGCCGTGCGACGCCGGTTCATTCCGGGGGATATCGACAAGGCAAGCCGCGGTGCGCTGTGACGAGGCTCGGGCCAGTGGCGCCATCTCGCGACCCAGGACGGCCGGAAGCAGAGCTTGCTTGAGAAATTGTTGACAACATTGGTTCTGATCTGGTTGATTCGTCCGTACCCGAACAGGATGCGTAGCCGAATCCCGATCCCGGTCGCGCGCACCGTGTCATCGACGACGAAGTCACGTGCCACGTGGAAGGAGAGTCATGAATCGCTTTGGTCGTAGCGCGACGCTCGCCGGTGCGGCGCTCGTCGCACTCGTGCTCGCGATCGCCGCCTCCGCGACGACGGCGACGTCCGACCGCTCGACCGCGCCGACCGCCGGCGCGGCGGTGACGAACTACGTCGCCTACGTCAAGGGGACCCGCGGGAAGGCCGACCCGAAGAAGTCGAAGGTCTACATCGGCTGGGTCAACCAGCAGGGCGGCCAGGTCGTGATCGGCGGGCTGGCGACTGCCGGCGCGCAGCTTGCCGTGAGGTACGTCAACGACGTCCTCGGCGGCATCGGCGGTCATCCGGTCGCCCTCGTCCAGTGCTTCATCAAGTCGAACGAGGAGGAAGGCACGACCTGCGGTCAGAAGCTCGTCAACGACAGGCGGATCAGCGTCATCGCGACGGGCGCCGTCGCCACGGGAGCGCAATCCCTCTTCGCGACGATCCGCGGCAAGAAGCCGGTCGTCACCGGCGTCGCCACCACTCCGGTCGACGGAGCGCAGAAGAACGCCGTCGTCCTCTTCGGCGACGCACCGCACATCCTGCTGCCGTTCGGCAACTACGCGAAGAACGTCCTCCACGCCAAGACCGCCGCGGTGATCTACCCGAATGCGGTGGGCGTCGCGGACGCCGGCCAGGTGATCGCTGCCGGCCTCAAGGCGGCAGGCATCAACACGAAGCAGGTCGGCTACACGCAGGGCCAGACCGACCTGACCGCGCCGCTGACCGCGGCCGGGGCGACGACGGCGGACTTCATCGCCCCGTACGGAACGGCCTCCGACTGCGCGAACCAGGCGAAGTCGATGCAGCAGCTCGGCATCACCGACTCGCGCAAGATCATGACGGCGCCGCTCTGCCTCAACTCGCAGGTGATCGACGCCCTCGGCGACTGGTCGAAGTGGACGTACGCGATCGCCTCGTCGCTCTACGGCGACAAGACCGACAAGGGCATGCCGGCCTACGACGCGGTGATCAAGCGCTACAGGGCGCAGAAGAACGCGCCGGATCCCTGGCACATCGTCGCGTTCTCGGAGCTCCTGACGACCGCGCGGTTCCTCAACGAGGTCGGGGCGGACAAGATCACCCCGGCGCGGGTCCTGGCACGGGCGAAGGCGTTCAGGGGGCCGCTCGCGCTCGGGGCGCCGAAGCTCCAGTGCGGCAAGTACAAGGAGGCTCCGGGGATCTGCAACGACATGTTCCAGGCGTTCACCTACCTGGGCAAGTTCCAGTGGAAGCGCGCCTCCGGCTGGATCGGACCACTCGGCGGCTGACGGAGCGGGCACCAGATTCCCCCCGACGGGGCCGGTCGACTGGCCGGCCCCGTCGCGTGATACTCGCGAAGCGACGTGAACGAGATCCTCCTCTTCCTCCTGCTCGGCCTCGGGACGGGGGCGACGATCGCCGCCATCGCTGTTGCCATCGTCGTCACGTACCGCGGCTCCGGCTTCATCAACCTGGCGGCTGGCGCCGTCGCAATGCTCGCAGGGTTCTCGTTCTGGGCGTTCCGCACGGGCGAGCTCGGCTTCACCGTGGGCACCCCGCCGGCCGTCGCGCTCTCGTACGTCGTGGTGGTGCTCGTCACCGTCGCGATCGAGCTCGCAGTCTTCAGGCCGCTCCGCACCGCCGCTCCGCTCGCGAAGCTCGTCGCCTCGCTCGGCGTCCTGCTCACCCTGCAGGCGGCCATGCTGCTCGCCTTCGGCACGTCTCAGCATCCACAGCCGACGATCATTCCCATCAAGGTGATTCGGCTGCTCGACGGGGCGGTGCCGCTGTCCGCCTTCGTGCTGAGCGGCATGGTGGTGGGGATCACGGTCGTGCTCTGGGCGCTCTATCGCTGGACGCGCTTCGGGCTCGCGACCCGGGCGTCGTCGGAGAACGACGTCGCTGCCCGCCTCGCCGGCCTGTCCCCGGACGAGCTGTCGCTCGTGAACTCGCTCCTCGCGAGCCTGCTGCTCGGGACGCTCGGGATCCTGGCCGGCTCGGTCGCGGCGCTCGACACGACCACGTTGCCGTTCCTCGTGGTGCCGGCTCTCGCTGCCGCGCTCTTCGCCAGGCTCACCTCGTTCACGATCGCGTGTGCCTGCGGCCTCGGCATCGGGATGGCCGAGTCCCTGATCGAGTACGCGTCGACGAAGTCGTGGTTCCCGACCAGCCAGAGCGTGGCGTGGCCGGGGGTCAAGGAGCTGCTCGTCTTCGTGCTGATCGTGGCGGCGATGTTCCTGCGCGGGGCGTCGCTGCCGACGCGCGGCGAGCTCGTCGAGCAGCGCCTTCCCGACGTGCCTCGCCCGAAGCACGCGTACGCGCTCGCGATCCCGTCGACGATCCTGTGCGCGATCGCGCTCGTCGTGCTGCCGTTCGACTTCCGCCAGGCGCTGACGAACTCGCTGATCGGCATCGTGATGGCTCTCTCGCTCGTGGTCATCACCGGCTTCGTCGGGCAGATCTCGGTCGTCCAGCTCGCCCTCGCCGGTGTCGCCGGCTTCACGGTGTCGCATCTGGCGGTCGATGCGGGGATCGGCTTTCCCCTGGCGCCGCTCGCGGGCATCGCCGCTGCCGTGCTGCTCGGCCTCGTGACCGCGGTCTCGGCGCTGCGCGTGCGCGGCGTGGCCCTCGCGGTCGTGACGATCGCCGCCGCGGTGGCGGTCTTCAACTTCGGCTTCGTGAACCCCACCTGGGGCGGCGGCGCGACCGGCTCGCCTGTGCCGGACCCGGAGCTCCTCGGCATCAACCTCGGGCCGAACGCGTCGTTCCGCGGCCTCGACGGCAACCTCCCGAGCCCCGTGTTCGGCTGGGTGGCGCTCGCGGCCACCGTCCTCCTCTCCCTCCTCGTGATCTCGGTGCGTCGTGGCATCCTGGGCCAACGCATGCTGGCGGTCCGGTCCAACGAGCGCGCCGCGGCGGGGGCGGCGATCGACGTCCGCAACGTCAAGCTGATCGCCTTCGGCATCAGCGCGCTCATCGCCGGGGTCGCGGGAACGCTGTACGCGTACAACTTCGGCTCCGTGAGCGCCGATCGCTTCAGCGTGCCGCTCGCGCTCAGCCTGATCGCGTTCGCCTACGCGGGCGGTATCACGCTCGTCTCCGGCGCCGTCTTCGCCGGGCTGATCGCCGCGCAGGGAATCCTGCCGTATGCGCTCGACAAGTGGTTCGGCCTCTCGGGGAACTGGTTCCTGCTCTTCGGCGGCGTCGTGCTCATCTTCACGCTGATCCAGAACCCCGAGGGCGTCGCCGGCTCCTTCTACCGGACGGCGCAGGCGCGGGCGAACCGGAAGGCCGCGCCTGCTGCGTCGGCGCGTGCGAGCGGCTCGTGACCGCCGTCCTCTCGACGGCCGGCCTGTCCGTGCGCTTCGGCGGCGTCCGCGCCGTCGACGAGGTCGACGTCGCCGTCGAGGAGGGTCAGCTGGTCGGGCTGATCGGACCGAACGGAGCCGGCAAGACGACCTTCGTCGACGCGATCACGGGCTTCGTGGGGTACACGGGCCGTGCCGAGCTCGACGGACACGATCTCGCACGGATGCCGCCGCACGTGCGCGCGCGCCGCGGCCTCGCCCGTACGTGGCAGAGCACGGAGCTGTTCGACGACCTCACGGTGCGCGAGAACCTGATGGTCGCCTCCGAGCGCCCGTCCTGGCTGGCGCTCGCGGCGGAGCTCGTCGGTCGTCCCGCGGGCGACGACGCTGCGACCAACGAGGCGCTCGAGCTGCTCGAGCTCGGGCGGCTCGCGAACGCGATGCCGAGCGAGCTCACGCAGGGCCAGAGAAAACTCATCGGCGTCGCCCGCGCGATCGCCATGCGGCCTCGCCTCCTCTGCCTCGACGAGCCGGCGGCCGGGCTCGACACCCACGAGAGCGGAGACCTCGGTCGGCGACTGCGGCAGATCGCGGACGCGGGCACCGCCACGCTCCTGATCGACCATGACATGGGGTTGGTCCTGACCATCTGCGACCTGATCGTCGTGCTCGAGTTCGGGAAGGTGATCGCGGCCGGGACACCCGACGAGGTGCGCCGCGACCCGCTCGTCGTCAAGGCATACCTCGGTGGCGCCGCCGCCCAGACGGGCGCCGCAATCGAGGAGCGCGACGCGGGAGAGGTGTCGGCGTGAGCGTTCCCGTACTCGAGCTCGATGGGCTGACTGCCGGATACGACGGGGCTGCGGTGCTTCGCGGCCTCGAGCTCGAGGTCGCAGCGGGGGAGATCGTCGCGCTGCTCGGCGCGAATGGGGCGGGGAAGACGACGACGCTACGCACCGTCTCGGGCCTCGTGCACCCGCTCGAAGGAGTGGTCCGCTTCGGTGGAAGCGACCTGCGCAAGGTGTCCGCTAGCGGCCGTGCCCGGCTCGGCATCGCCCATGTTCCGGACTCACGCGGCCTCTTCTTCGGGCTGACGGTGGCGGAGCACCTGCGACTCGGCTACCGCGGCGAGCGTCTCGACGCTTCCGTCGCGTACCGGTACTTTCCGGCGCTCGACCCCCTGCGTGATCGGCGCTGCGGCCTCTTGTCCGGCGGTGAGCAGCAGATGCTCGCGGTCGGGAGGGCGCTCGCGCGCCATCCCACGCTTCTGCTCCTGGACGAGCTGAGCCTCGGCCTCGCGCCGGTGATCGTCGAGAGTCTGCTTCCCGTCGTCCGCGCGTATGCGGAGGAGAGCGGCTGCGGCGTCGTGCTCGTCGAGCAGCACATCGAGCTCGCGTTGACGATCGCCGATCGCGGCTATGTCCTCTCGCACGGCAAGCTGGTGCTCGACGGCCCGGCGGAGCAGCTGCGCACCAACCACGACTTGCTCATCTCGAGCTACTTCGGGGAGCACACCGAGCTGTTCGCCGGCGAGCGTCCCTGACGCTCAGCGAGCCCGCGGCGAGCCATCTAGAGCTGCTCTAGCGCTCGCCGGACGTAAACCTGCGCCAGGTGCGCGCGGTACTCCCGGCCGGCGGTGACGTCGCTCGGCGGCTCGGTGCCCTCGCCGGAGCGTTCGGCCGCCTCGGCAGCTCCGGCTCCGTGTGCGAGCGCGTCCTCGACGGCGTGGGCGCGAAGCGGCGTCGGGCCCATGCTCGCGAACGCCACCTGCGTGGTGCCGCCTACGACCACCGCCGCCACACCGACAGTCGCCCAGTCCTGTGCGCGGCGCGTGTGCTTGAGGTAGACGCCGCGCTCGACTTTCGGGACGCAGATCTCGGTGAGCACCTCCTGCGGCGCGAGCGCGGTCTCGAACGGGCCCCTGAAGAACGACGACGCGGCGATCGTCCGCGCGCCGTCCGGGCCGTGCGCGACGAGGTCGGCGTCGAGAGCGAGAAGCACCGTGGGGAGGTCCGAAGCAGGGTCTGCGTGGGCGACTGACCCGCCGATCGTGCCCCGGTGCCGTACCTGCGGATCGCCGACGAGCGCCGCGGTTCGGGCCACGACGGCGCAGTCCCGTTCGAGGGCGGGGTCGGCAGCGAGCTGCGCGTGCCGGGTCAGCGCGCCGATCGCAATCCGGTCGCCGTCGTCGCGTACGTAGCGGAGATCGTCGAGATGCCCGATGTCGACCAGCACCGACGGCCGCCCGATGCGGAGCTTCAGCGCGGGGATCAGCGAATGCCCACCGGCGAGCAGCTTTGCGTCCTCGTCGCGGCCGAGAGCCTCGATCGCGTCGTCGACGGACCCCGCCCGGTGGTACTCGAACGCCGCCGGGATCATGCGCCTGCCCTCGCGGCGGCCTCGACCGCACGGACGATGTTGTGGTACCCGGTGCAGCGGCAGAGGTTCCCCTCCAACGCGTGCCTGATCTCGTGTTCCGAGGGGGTCGGGTTCTCGTGCAGGAGCGAGACCGTCGCCATCACGAACCCCGGCGTGCAGAACCCGCACTGGAGACCGTGCTGCTCGTGGAACGCCTGCTGCACCGGGTGTAGCTCGTCGCCGCTCGCGAGGCCCTCGATGGTCGTCACCTCGGTGCCGTCCGCCTGGACCGCAAGAACCGTGCACGATTTCACCGACTCGCCGTCGACGAGGACGGTGCACGCGCCGCACGACGACGTGTCGCAGCCGACGTTCGTCCCCTTCAGGCCGAGCTGCTCCCGCAGGAAGTACACGAGCAGCTGCCTCGGCTCGACGTCCGCCTCCCGGCGCTCGCCGTTGACCGTCACCGCGACGTTCGTCATGCGTTGGCCTCCCGGAGCGCCTTCCACACGTTCTCGCCGTTGCAGGGCATGTCGACGTGGCGCACGCCGTACGGCGCGAGCGCGTCGATCACGGCGTTGAGCACGGCCGGGGTCGAGCCGACGGTCCCGGACTCGCCGATCCCCTTGACCCCGATCGGGTTGTTGGGCGTCGGGGTCACCATCTCGACTCGCTCGTACGAGGGGAGCTCCGCGGCCGACGGGAACCCGTACCCGACGAACGTGCCGGTGAGCGGGTAGCCGTCCTCGTCGTAGACGACCTCCTCGAACAGCGCCTGACCGACGCCGAACGCGATGCCGCCGTGCACCTGCCCGTCCGCGACGAGCGGGTTGACGAGCGTCCCCGCGTCGTCGACCGCCACGTGGCGGACGAGCTCGACCTTCCCCGTCTCGACGTCGACCTCCACCACCGCGAGGTGACAGCCGAAGGGGAACGTCGGCGGCGCCTGGAACTCGTGCGCGACCCTCAGCTCGCCGAGGCGCCCGTCGGCCGACGCCTTCGCCGCCAGCTCGGCCCACGACAGCGCGGGTCGAGGCGCGTCGGCGACGTGGAAGCTGCCCACGTCGACGTCCAGCACGACGTCCGCCGCGCTCGCCTCGAGGTAGTCGGCCGCGAGCGAGGTCGCCCGCTCGACGACCGCGTCGGCGGCGAGACGCCCGGCGACGCCGCCGATCTGCGTCGACTTGGAGCCGAAGGTGCCGGTGCCCTTCGGCACGTCGTCCGTGTCCCCCCGATGGACGACGACCCGCTCCACCGGTAGCCCGAGTCGCTCCGCCGCGATCATCGCGAATGTCGTCTCGTGCCCCTGACCGTGGGAGTGAGAGCCGGTGCGCAGGATGGCGCCGCCGTCCTCGGTGATCTCGACCTCGCCGAACTCCGATTCTCCGACGGGGTTCGAGATCTCGACGTACGCACCGAGCCCGATCCCGAGCGCGACCACCGCGCCCTCGGCGCGCCGGCGCCGTTGCTCCTCCCGGAGCTCCTCGTAGCCGGCCGCGCGGAGCAGAAGCTCGAGCGCACCCTCGTAGTCGCCCGAGTCGTACGTGGCCCCGGTCGGCGTCGCGTAGGGGAAGGCATCCTTGGCGACGAAATTCGTGCGGCGGACCTCGGCCGGGTCGAGCCCGGCCTCGCCCGCGAAGAGATCGATCGCGCGCTCGATAGCCTGCGTCGCCTCCGGCCGGCCGGCGCCCCGGATCGAGGTCGTCGGCGTCGTATTGGTCACGACCGACACCGTTCTCGTCTCGACCTTCGGTATCGCGTACACGCCGTTCGACATCAGCGCGGTCATGTTCGGGAGGTAGGCGCCGAGGGCGGGGTACGCGCCGCCGTCGCCGAGCACCTCGAGCCGGTAGGCGAGCAGCTTCCCGGCCCGTGTCCCGCCGAGCGTGAACGAGAGTCGCTGGCCGCGGCCGTGCGGGAGCCCGAGCATGCTCTCGGAGCGCGTCTCGGTCCACCTGACGGGCCGCCCGAGTGCGCGGGCGAGCCACGCGACGAGCACGGCCTCGGGCTCGATCATCTTCGCGCCGAACCCTCCGCCCATGTCCGGGCTGACGACCCGCACCTGGCCCGGGTCGAGCCCGAGCAGCCCGGCGGCGACCATCTTGCCCATGTGCGGCGTCTGCGAGGTGGCCCAGAGCGTCAGGCGGCCGTCCTCGCCGACCACGGCGGCCGCAGAGCGGGGCTCGAGCGGGGCGGCGGCCAGCCGCTGGCTCACCACCACGCCCGAGACGACGAGGTCGCAGCCGTCGAACAGCCCGTCGTCGGGGTCGTCCGTGCCGCTGCGGTTGGCGACGTTCGACCCGACGTCCGGGAAGAGCAACACGTCGTCCCGAACGGCGTCCTCGACGGAGAGAACGGCCGGAAGCGGGTCGTAGTCCACCATCACGAGCTCCGCCGCGTCGAAGCCGGACGCGCGATTCTCGCTGACGACGACCGCGACGATGTCACCTGCGAACCGGACGACGTCCCGCGCCAGGAGCGGGCGCTCCATGCCAGCCGTGATGTGCCAGTGCGGCGGCGGACCGAACGGGTGCGCGTCGACGTCGGCACCGGTGAAGACCTGGACGTTCGCCAGCTCCTCGGCGGCCGACGCGTCGACGGCGTTCACGCGCGCGTGCGCGAGCGGCGAGCGGACGAACGTCGCGGAGAGCGCGCCCTCGAGCTCGAGGTTCTCGACGTACAGGCCCTCCCCGCGGAGAAAGCGCGGATCTTCCAGCCTCACGACGCGATTGCCGAGAATGCTCATGTTCGAGCGACCTTAAACTCGTCCGAGAGGGGAGACAACGCGCCACTGCCAAGGCCGAAGAGCGCGCGGACAGCCGCCGCGACGTCCCGGCGGCCCGGGACGTAGGCGTCCTCGAGCGGCGGGCTGAAGGGGACGGGCGCAAAGGGCGCGCCGACCCGCTCGACCGGCGCGCCCTTCGCTATCGCGTGCCCGTGCGCGCGGTGGTTGCCGTAGACGCCGTCGTCGCTCGAGAGCTGTCCGCAGACGCCGACCGCGACCGCCTCCTGGCCGACGCTCAGGTGCACGAGGCCGTGCACCTCGTCGGCGCGCGTCAGCTGGCCGACCCGCTCCTCGAACGCACGGATCCGCCACATGCCGCGGAGGAGCTCGACGCCGAGCGCGGCGTCGAGCTCCTCCGCAGGCGTGACGTTCGCCATCTCCGGCAGCTCAGGCGGCGACCGGAGAGGAGCCGACCGCCTGCTGGACGGCAGCGACGATCCTCTCCTCGCTCGGCATGAGGTACTCCTCCATCGGCTGGCTGTAGGGGATCGTGGCGTCGAGGGCGGTCACCAGCGCGATCGGCGCCTTGAGCGCGGCGAATCCCTCCGACGCGACCTCGGCCGCGATCACCGCCGCCGCCGACGCGTGCCGCGTCGCCTGATCGACGATCACCAGCCGCCCGGTCTTTTCCACCGAGCGGATGATCGCAGCGGTGTCGAGCGGCGCGAGCGTCCGCGGGTCGATCACCTCCGCCTCGATCCCGTCGGTGACCAGTCGCTCGGCCGCCGCGAGAGCCATCCCGACGGTCCAGCCGATCCCGACCACGGTCACGTCGCCGCCTTCCCGTCGGGTCACGGCCTCGCCGAGCGGAACGACGTGCTCGCCCTCGGGGACATCGCCGTGCTCCAGCGTCAGCAGGTAGCTGTGGAAGAGCACGACCGGGTTGTCGTCGCGGATCGCTGCCGTCATCAGCCCTTTCGCGTCGGCGGGCGTCGACGGCACCGCGACCTTGAGGCCGGGCACGCCCATGAACATGCCGTAGATCGTGCCGGTGTGCTGGCCCGCCCAGCCCGCTGTGAAGCCGTAGCCGGCCTGGAGCACGAGAGGCACCTTCACCTCGCCGCCGCTCATGCCGTAGAAGCGGGGGGCCTCGTTCACGACTTGGTCCATCGCGACGAGCATGAACTCGGACATGTAGAGCTGGACGACCGGGCGAAAGCCCGCGAACGCCGCGCCGACCGCCATCCCGATCTCCGCCGTCTCCGAGATCGGCGTGACCCGGACGCGGTCGCCGCCGAACGCCTTCACGTACGGATCGTCGTCGGTCAGCCCGAGGTTCTGTCCGAAGTAGATGACCGAGTCGTCCCGCGTCATCTCGTGGTGGACCGCCTCGCCGAGCGCCTGAATGTAGGGAATCTCGCGTGCCATGGGGTCCTCCTCAGGCGTAGACGTACTCGACGGCCTTCTCCGGCGCCGGGAAGGGGCTCTCGAGCCCGAACTCGACCGCCTCCTGCATCTCCTGCTGCGCCGCCTCGGCGATCGCGTCGCCCTCCTCCGTGGTGAGCACGCCGTCGGTCACGAGTCGCGCGCGGAAGCGGGGCACGGGGTCGCCGCGCTTCGCCGCCTCGTACTCCTCGACGTTGCCGAAGACGTGGATCGCCTCGTGCTCCGGGTAGTGCAGCGGCACGCCGGGCGGGGCGATGATGTTTCCGTGGGCGCTCAGGCGGTAGACGAGCGACTCCACGAGGGTTGGCCCCTCGCCCGAGCGCGCGCGCTCGACCGCCTCGCGCACGACGTCGTAGACGGCCACGGGGTCGCCTCCGTCGACCGTTACGCCCGGCATGCTGTAGGCCTTCGCCTTGACGGCGAGACGCTCGCCGGCCGCCGCGTTGGCGTCCTCCTGCTCGACCCTCGTGTAGGCCTGGTAGTTGTTGTTCTCCATCACGAAGACGACCGGGAGCTTCCAGAGGGAGGCGATGTTGAGCGTCTCGTGGAACGCGCCCTGCTTCGACGCCCCGTCCCCGAAGAACGACAGCACCACCTGGCCCTTCCCACGGATCTGCGCGCCCCAGGCGGCGCCCGCGGCGTGGGGGATGCCCTGGCCGACGATCCCCGACGTCCCGAGGAACCCGCGCCCGGCGTCGACGAAGTGCATCGATCCCCCGTAGCCCTTGCAGATCCCGGTCTCCTTCCCGAAGATCTCGGCCATCAGCGCCTTCGTGTCGGTGCCGAGCGCGATCGGGTAGCCGTGACCCCGGTAGGTCGCCGTCAACTGGTCGTCGGGCCCGAGCGCGGCGAGCGAGCCGACGATCGACGCCTCCGCGCCGTCGGCGAGGTGCGTGTGACCGCGGATCACCCCGGGATGCTCCTCGAACGTCCGCTTGACGCGCTCCTCGAACTCGCGGATGCGCGCCATCTGCGTGTACATCCACGTGAGGCGTTCCTTCGACAGGCCGTTCTCAGCCACCGGGGCTCCTTTCGCTTGCCAGAGCGAGCTGTGCGGTTGTCGTCTCGTAGGCGCGATCGAAGATCTGCTCGATGGGAAGGCTGCGGAGCTCCTCGGAGAGCACCTCGACGCCCCAGGGGCCGTCGTAGCCGAGCTCGCGGCAGACTGCGACGTACCCCGCGACGGGGAGCTCCCCCTCGCCCGGCAGCTTCCGGCGGTTGATGACCTCGTCGAGCCGGTCCTCCGCGTACTCGTACGGGCCGTCGCAGAGCTCGACCCAGGAGAGGAAGCGTGGCGGGATGTGCCGAAGGTCGTCGGGCTCGAGTCGCAGCTTGCCGAGGTGCCACGTGTCGAGCGCGAGACCACCGTTGGGCGGGTTCGCCCCCTCGACGACGGCGAGCGCCTTGTCGACGTCGTTCACGTTGACGTCGTACGGCATGAACTCGTAGGCGATCGTCGCGTCGGTGTAGAGCGCCGCGTCGGCGCAGAGCTCGCCGTAGCGCTCGACGATCTTCGGGAGCTCGCACTCCGTGCCGACGATGTTGCCCACCTTGATGTGGTGCGTGGGAAGGGCCGCGGCCGCGTCGAAGAGCAGCGCGCGTCGCTCGTCGGAGGCGCGCCGGCGCTCGTCGTCCGGGTCGAGGAACCAGTCGCCGAGGAACTCCAGCTCGAGATGGCGGAGCCCGTTGTCGTCGAAGAGCTGGCGCACCTCGCGCAGCGTGCGCGTCTCGAGCACGTGCTCGAGGTCGGCGTGCCAGAGCCCGAGGCCGGCGAACCCGACGCGCGCCGCCTGCTCGCAGCGGTCGCGCAGGTCGAAGAGGCTCCACTCCCGCCCGAAATGCACCTCGACGGGACCGGACGTCGTCCAGTAGAGGCCGATGACCTCGTCGCGATCGCCCATCGAGGAAGAACCTAACGGGTCGTGCGCCACTCGCCAACAATCTTGGTAACGAGATCGACGGACAATTAGGCTGGCCCCGTAACCGAGACCGGAGGATGCTCGATGGCGGCTGACTACGTGATCGTCGGAGCCGGGTCGGCGGGATGCGTGCTCGCCGCACGGCTGAGCGAGGACCCGGACGTCGAGGTGCTGCTCCTCGAGGCCGGCGGGCAGGACACGGCGACCGAGCTCCGCATCCCCGCGATGTTCCCGCTCGTCTTCAAGTCCGGCCTCGACTGGGATCTGTTCGGCGAGCGCGAGCCGGGCCTCGGCGGCCGGCGGCTGTACCTGCCGCGCGGGCGCGTGATCGGCGGCTCGGGCTCGATCAACGCGATGATCTACCTCCGCGGCCATCGCGCCGACTTCGACGGCTGGGCGGCGGACGGCTGCACCGGCTGGTCGTACGACGAGGTGCTTCCCTACTTCAAGCGCTCCGAGGACAACGAGCGCGGTGCGAGCGAGTTCCATGGCGTGGGTGGACCGCTCACGGTGTCCGACAGCCGCTCCATGTGCCCCCTGATCGAGGCCCAGCTCGAGGCCGCCGTGCAAGCGGGGTACGCGCACATCGAGGACCTCAACGTCGATTGCCCGGAGGGCGTTTCCCGCTTCCAGCTGACCCAGCGGAACGGCCTGCGGTGCAGCACCGCGGATGCGTTCCTCCACCCTGCCGAAGGGCGGCCGAACCTCGAGGTGCGCGCGAACGTCTTCGTCGAGCGGATCGCCTTCGAGGGCGACCGCGCGGTGGGCGTCGAGCTCGTCTCGGGCGGCGCCCGCGAGACCGTCCGGGCCGAGCGCGAGGTGATCGTCTCCGCGGGCACGTACCAGTCGCCGGTGCTGCTGATGCTCTCGGGCATCGGGCCCGCCGCCGACCTCGGGTTCTTCGGCATCCCGGTGCGGGAGGACCTGCCGGTCGGGCACAACCTGCAGGACCACTCCATGGTGAACGTGAACTACCTCACGGACGAGCCCGGCCTCTTCGGCATCTTCACGGCCGAGAACTTCGCGCTCCTCGAGCACGAGGGCCGCGGCCCGCTGACCTCGAACTACCCCGAGGCGGGCGGCTTCTTCCGTACCCGGTCGGGCCTCGACGCCCCCGACGTCGAGTTCCATTTCGCGGCGGCGCCGTTCTTCGACGAGGGCCTGACGCCGCCGCCGGACAACGGCTTCGCGTTCGGCCCCGTGATCGTCAAGCCGACCTCGCGGGGAAAGGTCGGCCTGCGGACGCCGATGGCGGATTCGAAGCCGACGGTGCTCTGCAACTTCCTGACCACGGACGAGGACCGGGCGAGCGTCCTCGAGGGCGTCCGGATCGCGCTCGAGATCGCCTCGCAGCCCTCGCTCCGCGCGATCCGGCGCGAGCCGCTGAGCGTGCCCGACTCGGACTCGGAGAAGGACATCCTCGCCTGGGTGGAACGGGCGAGCCAGACCGTGTACCACCCGACCTCCACGTGCGCGATGGGGTCGGTCGTCGACGCGGAGCTGCGCGTCCGCGGCGTCGAGGGGCTCCGCGTGGCGGACGCGTCCGTGATGCCGACGATCACGCGGGCCAACACGAACGCGGCGACGATCATGATCGCCGAGAAGGCGGCGGACATGATCCTCGGGAAGGCGCCGCTCGCACCCGCGACCACTGTCGCCGCATCGTGAACAGGTTCGAGTGGTGTCAGCCCGCGCCGACGGCGCCGCCTCGGCCTAGGGCCGCGCCGAGCGCACCGCAGAGCTCGTTCTCGGGATCGGCGTGCGAGGCGGACGTCCGCCAGGCGATGAACCCGTCGGGGCGGACGAGCACGGCGCCTGCCGGGCCGGTGCCGTAGGACGGCTCGAGCGCGCCGTTCGCGTCGTTCACGTCGGCGCCGAGCCGGTGGGCCTGGACGGGCACGCCCAGCGCGTCGCCCGCCGAGAGTGCCGCGGCGCACCAGCGCTCCCCGTCGGGCCCGGCGAGCAGCACGAAGCCCCGCCCGAACAGGTCGAGGGTCGACTGCTCGACGCCGTCCACCGTGACCGGCACGTGCGGCGCACGAAAGCCGGGACGACCGGAGGGCGTGGCCGGGTCCTCCCACGTCTCGTCGTCTCCGGCGTCGGCGAGGACGGCGGGGGAGCGGTGGCGGTAGCCGAGCTCGACCGGCGCCTCGGGGACGATCGGCATCAGGTCGTCCTTGCCGAGGGACGGGTCGAGACGGAGTACGTAGCGTGTGTACGCCTGCTCCGTCGTGAACGCTCCGACGGGCTGGCGCTCGGCGTCGTAGGTGTCGAGCAGGGACTCGTCCGCCCGGCCGTCAAGGACGTACGCGAGCTTCCACGCGAGGTCGTAGGCGTCCTGGACGCCGTTGTTGCCGCCGAAGCCGCCGGTGGGAGGCATGACGTGCGCCGCGTCGCCCGCAAGGAACACGCGGCCCTCTCGCAGGCGCTCGGCGTACTCCGCAGAGGCGGACCAGCGCTGCACGTTCTCGATCTCGACCGGGATCTCCGGATCACCCAGCGCCTCGCGGACGTAGCGGACGCAGCTCGGCGTGCTCATGTCCTCCCCGATCCGGACCGACCGCGTCCCGTCCGCGTCGACGGTCGAGTTGACGACGAGGAAGCCCGCCTGCAGATCGATCGAGAAGCGGAAGAACCCCTGGAGCCGGGTCCGAACACGTACACCACGCTGAGATTGCGGTCGCCCATCAGCCTGCGGACGTCGGACTTGAAGTAGATGGTGATGCTGTCCGAGAAGCTTCCATGGCCGAGCTGGCGGATGCCGAGGCGCTCCCGGATCGGACTGTGCGCGCCGTCCGCCGCGAGGAGGTAGCGGGCACGGACGGTGCGCTCGGGTCCGCCGTCCCGGGGTCGGACGACGACCGTCACGCCGTCGGCGTCCTGCTCGACCGAGACGGCCTCCGACGAGTACTCGATCCGTGCTCCCAGACGATCCGCGGCCCGAAGCAGGACGGGCTCGAGCCCGATCTGGGTGATGAACACCCTCCGCGACGGGCTGAGCTCCTCGACGCCTTCGTTGATGAACCGGAAGTACCAGTCGAGCTCCTTGCCGCCGAGGCTGTCGACGGACACGATCGCGCCGTTCTGGACGAACTCCCGCGTGGCGGCTTCCTCGATCTGCTCCTCCAACCCGACGGCGCGATAGGTCTCCATCGTGCGCTGGTTGACGAGCGCCGCCCGCGGGTGGATCGCGGTGCCGCGATGGCGCTCGAGGACGAGCGACGGCACGCCGTGGTGGCCGAGGAACACCGCGGTCGACAGACCTACCAGGCTGCCGCCGACGATCAGAACCGGAACGTCTTCGTAGCCCATCCCCGCCTCCAGCTCGGTTGCAGCGACAATCCTGGCACACCCCGCCACGCGGGCGGTGGTGGGCTACCTGACGTTCAGCTCGATGCGGACACCGTTCGGGTCGTCGAGGAAGAGCTGGCGGAGGCCGGCGGCCGGCATCTCGTTCGAGACAGCATGGACGCCGGCCGCGTCGAGGCGCGCGACGATTGCGTCGTGGTCGCCGGCCACGAACGCCAGATGGTCGACCGATCCCTCTGCCCGCCGGAGCCCCATCCGGTCGACCTGCGCCTCGTACGCCGCGCGCTCGGCGACGTGCACGCACGCGACCCCCTCGAGATAGAGCCAGTAGCCGGGAAAGGCGAGCGGCGGCCGCTCGCCGGACTCGAAGCCGAGCACGTCGCAGTAGAACGCCTTCGTGCCCTCGAGGTCGTCGGTCAGCACGAGCGCGTGCTCGAGCCCGCGGAGCGGCATCAGGACCGAACGGCCTGCGGCCGGGTACGGGCATAGGCCGCGAACGGCTCGATGGAGGCAGGATCGACGAGCGCATCGCGCGCGGCCACGTCCGACACGTTGGCTCCCGTCAAGATGCGCTTGACCGGAACCTCGAGCTTCTTCCCGGTCAGCGTGCGGGGGATCGCCGGCACCGCCACGATCGTGTCCGGGGCATGGCGGGGCGAGAGCGCGTTCCGCAGGGCCTCCGCGATCCGCTTCCGGAGCGCGTCGTCGAGATCGACTCCCGGGCGGAGCACGACGAAGAGCAGGAGCTCGTCTCCCTCCTCGAGATGGACGACGAGGGTGTCGAGCACCTCGTCGATCTCCTCGACGACCGAGTAGATCTCGCTCGAGCCCAGGCGGACGCCGCCGCGGTTGAGGGTCGCGTCGGACCGCCCGGTGATGATCGCGGTCCCCCGTTCGGTGAGCAGGACCCAATCCCCGAAGCGCCACACGCCCGGAAAATGCTCGAAGTACGCCTGCCGGTAGCGCGACCCGTCGGGGTCGTTCCAGAAGCCGACGGGCATCGAGGGCATGGGCTGCTTGATGACGAGCTCCCCGAGCTCGCCGACCACGGACGTGCCGTCCGGCCCGAACGCGTCGACGTCGGCGCCCGGCATCCGCGTCGACATCTCCCCGGCGTAGACGGGAAGCAGCGGGATTCCCTGCACGATGCCCGTGCAGACGTCGGTGCCACCGCTGCCGACGTTGACGTTGACGTCCGGCCCGAATTGCTCGTAGAGCCACTCGTACCCCTCGAGTGGAAGCGGCGAGCCCGCCTCGCAGACCATGCGCACCGAGGACAGGTCGAACAGCCGGCCGGGCTCGAGGCCCTCCTTGCGGCACGCCATCGTGAACGCCGGGCTCAGCCCGAAGAACGTCGGCCGCGTCTCCTCGATCACGCGCCATTGGAACGAGATGTCGGGGTAGGCGGGGTTGCCGTCGATCATCACGATCGACGCGCGGTGCAGCAGCACCGAGACGAGGGCGTTCCACATCATCCAGGCCGTCGTCGTGAACCACTGGAGGCGGTCACCCGGCTGGAGGTCCCAGCTGAAGCCGTGGTTCTTCAGATGCTCGAGCAGGATGCCGCCGTGGCAGTGCACGATCGCCTTCGGAAGCCCGGTCGTCCCGGACGAGAAGAGCACGTAGAGCGGGTGGTCGAACGGGAGCGGGTCGAACGCGAGCTCGGCGGGCTGGGAAAGGAGGTCGTCCCAGGAGACCGCGTCGGGAAGCGCGTCATCTTCCCCGCCGGCGTACGGGACGTGCACGACGGTTTCGACGCCCGGAAGCTTGCTGCGTATCTCCGCGACCTGCTCGCGCCGGTCGACGTGCTTCTCGCCGTACCGGTAGCCGGCGACGGCCAGGATGACCTTCGGCTCGAGCTGCCCGAGGCGGTCGAGCACGCTGCGCACGCCGAACTCGGGTGGGCACGTCGCCCAGATCGCGCCGAGACTTGCGCTCGCGAGGAAGCCGATGAGCGTCTCCGGGATGTTCGGGAGGTAGGCGACTACCCGGTCTCCGGGGCCGACGCCCAACCGCTGCAGGCCGGCGCGGGCGCGGGCGACCTGCCCGCGGAGGTCGCCGAACGTCAGCTCGCGCGTTGGCCGCGTCTGCGAGTAGGCGACGACGGCGCTTGCGTCGAGGTCCTCGTCGCGGCCGACCATGTGCTCGGCGAAGTTCAGGCGCGCGCCGGGGAACCACTCGGCCCCCGGCATCTCCCGCGAGCCGAGCACCCGCTCGTACCGAGCGTGCGAACGGACTTCGAAGAACTCCCACACGGACGACCAGAACCCCTCGAGGTCGGAGACGGACCACCGCCAGAGCTCGTCGTACCCGGCGAACGAGAGGCCTCGTTCGCGCTCGAGCCAGCCGAGGTAGCGACCGATCACGAAGCGCTCCCGCGCGTCCGAGGGCGGTGACCAGAGGACGTCGCCCTGCACGATCGGGCGGCCGGTCGGAGCGCTCATGCCGCGATCCTAGGTCAGGCCTGGACGAGGGAGCCGCCGTCGACGACGAGCGCAGATCCCGTGATGAAGCTCGACGCGGGCGAGGCGAGAAGCAGGACGATGCCCTTCAGCTCGTCCGGGTGGGCCATGCGACCGAGCGGGATCAGCATCTCCCAGAGCTTCTTCATCTCCTCGGTCGGGTGCTCCGTGACGCCGCCGCCGATCAGCGTCCCGTAGAACGGCCCCGGGCAGACGGCGTTGACGAGAATCCCGTGCGCGGCCAGCTCGAGCGCCGCGGCGCGGACGAGGTGGATCACCGCCGCCTTGCTCGCGTGGTAGCCGTAGCACGCCATCGGCTCGATCCGGAGGCCGGCGTTCGAGGCCGTGACGACGATGCGGCCAGAGCGCTGCGTCTTCATCACCCGCGCGGCGCTCCGCATCGTGTGCATGACGCCGGTGAGGTTCACGCCGAGAACCCGGTCCCAGTCCGAGCGCTCGATCGTGTCGAACGTCTGCCCGTCCTCGAAGCGGAAACCCGGGACGGCCGCGAGACCCGCATTCGCGAACACGACGTCCACGCCGCCGTGCGCGGCGACCACCCCGTCGAGGAGCGCCTGCACGGCGTCCTCGTCGCCGACGTCTGCGACCTCGGCGCGCGCGTCGAGCCCGCGCGCGCGGAGCGACTCGGTGCTCGCCGCGAGCCGCTCCTCGTCGATGTCGGCGAGCGTGACCCGCGCGCCGCACTCCGCGAGCACCTCTGCCATCGCGAAGCCGAGCCCGCCGGCCGCGCCGGTGACGACGACCCGCGATCCCGTCACGTCGAAGATCCGCTCCTGGACGCTCACGCGCGCCCCTGGCCGGCGGCCACTCCCGGCCGGCGGAGCCGGCCTCCGTGGCCGCCTGACGCCGCTCGCGGCACGGTGCCTTCCGGGCCCGTACCTCGCGTACTGTGCCCTCCGGCCCCGCACCGCGAGCGGCGCCCCAGGAACGCGCGGGCGTCGGGGCTTGACAGAGGACGTCTCACGGGACGAGGACGGCCCGGCCCGTCACCTCTCCCTCGCGCAGCTTGTCGAGCACGTCGTTCACCTCCTCGAGGCGATGCGTCTCGCTCCGCAGCGTCACGTCGCCGCGCGCGTGGAGCTGGAGGAGCTCCCAGAGGTCGATCCAGTTGCCGACGAGGTTGCCGACCAGGGAGGTCTCGTTCGCGACGAACCCCACCGACGGATGCGAGATCGCGCCCCCGTAGCCGACGACGGAGTAGACCCCCTGCCGCGCGAGCATCCCGAGCGCGGCGGCGTGCGTCTCGTCGGTGCCCACGAAGTCGAGGACGACGTCGATACCTGCGCCGTCCGTCAGCTCGCGTGCGGCGCCGGCGACGTCAGGCTGGTCGCCGAGGACCTCGTCGGCGCCGAGCTCCCGTGCGAGCCTGCGGCGCCGCTCGTCGGTGTCGATCGCGACCACCCGGGAGGCGCCGAGCACGCGGACGAGCTGGAGCCCGATGTGCCCGACGCCGCCGACGCCGATCACCGCCGTCGTGCTTCCCGGCTCGAGCCGCGGGACGAGCTTCTTCACGGCGTGGTACGCCGTGATACCCGCATCGGAGTGCGGGGCGACCGCCGCGGGCTCCACGCCGTCCGGCAGCCGGATGACCGAGCGCTCGTCGGCGAGGACGAAGTCCGCGAAGCCGCCGTCGCGCGTCAGCCCGGTGAACTGGTGGCGCACGCAGAAGACGTCCTGGCCGCGCCGGCAGGGGACGCACAACCCGCAGCTCCAGGCGGGGTAGAGGAGCACCGCGTCCCCGACCGCGGTCGTCGTGACGTCGTCCCCGACGGCGTGCACCCAGCCCGCGTTCTCGTGCCCGAGCACGACGGGCACCGTGAGGCCCGCCGGCTCCATCAGCCCGTCGATCGCGTGGAGGTCGGTCGCGCAGACGCCCGCGCCGCCGACCCGCACGACGACGCTCCGCGGCCCTGTGGGCTCTGGCTCGGGCCGCTCGACGAGCTCGAGCGGGCGGTGGTAGGAGTGCAGGAGCGCGGCCTTCATGCCGCCACGGCCGCCTTCGCGCCGAGGTACCCGTTCGGGTCGGCGTCGAGGTGCTCGGCAAGCCTCGTCGCGAGCGCCATGATCGTCAGCGACGGGTTCACGGAGAGCGTGCGGGGCACGAGCGACCCGTCGCCGACGAAGAGGCGCTTGACCTCGTGCGACTCGCCGTTCCGGTCGACGACCGACCGCGCGGGGTCGTCCCCCATCCGGCACGAGCCCTGCGCGTGCGTCGACGTGAGCCCGGTCCAGCAGACCTGCGTCGCGCCGGACGCCTCGAGCACCTCCCGGCTGAACCGCAGCCCGGCGTCGACGCGCTCGCGCTCGACCGGCCGGAGGTCGACTGCGATCCGCTCCTCGCCGTCCTCGCCGACCGAGACCGAGGAGTTGTTGTCGTCGTTCGCCATCGCGAGGAACCCGATCCAGTGCCGGAACCGCCGCATCGCCTCGACGAGGCGCGGGCCCCAGAACGGGCCGTTCTCGTCCCCGATGGTCGTCGCGAACGCGACCGGATCCTGGATCGTGGTCGCCTCGATCACGAAGCCGCCGTCCTCGTCGTGCTGGTGCTTCAGGCAGTGCGCGGAGATGGGGTAGACCATGTGGGCGTCCTGCGGCTCGTCGAAGAGCCCGTACACGAGCCGCACGGGGTGCAGGCCGAGATGTCGCCCGACGGCGGGACTCTCGAGGCCCGAGCGGAGGAGGAGCTGCGGCGTGTTGAGCGCTCCCGCCGCGACGACGACCGCGCCCGCGCGCACCGTCCGCCGCTCACCCGTGTCGTCGACGAGCTCGACCCCCGTCGCCTCGCCGCCCTCGACGAGCACGCGCTCGACGGTCGTGTTCGCGCGCAGGTCGAGAGTTCCGCGCGCGACGGCGTCGGCGATGTACGTGTTCATCGTCGACTTGCCGGCGTTCGACGCGCAGCCCTGGATGCAGGACCCACAGCTCGTGCAGTTCGCGTCGGTGTACGCGTTGACCGCCTCGAGCTCGGCCCCGAGCGCGCGGAAGCCGGGCTCGACCGTGCGCACGCTCTTCTCCCAGTCCGACCGCTCGCGGACGCCGAGCACCCGCTCGACGTGGTCGTAGTACGGCTCGAGCTCCGAGACCGAGAACGGTGTGCGGCCGTCGCTCGTCAGCCCGCTCGCCGGATGCCACTTCGCGACGTCGCGCTCGTGCGCACGGAATGCGACCTTCGTGTTGATGGTCGTCGTGCCCCCGACGCAGCGGCCGGCGAGGAAGGTGACGAGCTCGCCGTTCTCGAGCGGCGCGAAGCGGAGCGGCCAGAAGAGGTCGTGCGCGGCCTTGGCCTCGAAGCGCGTGAAGTCGGGCGCGCGGAGGTGCGGCCCGCATTCGAGGAGCAGGACGTCGCGGCCCCGCTGCGCGAGCTCGCCCGCGATCACGCCGCCGCCCGCGCCCGACCCGACCACGACGACGTCGTAGGCGGCGTTCATGCGATCCCGAGCCACGACCAGTCCTTCGCGAGGCGCGTTGCGAGGGGCGAGTTGAAGTCGATCTCCGCCCACGCGCCCGGCGCGTCCTTCCCCGGCGCGACGAAGTCCGAGTAGTACGCCTCGATCGCGAGCGCCCGGACGAAGCCGAACTCCGGCGTCTGTGTCTTCTCGGCCAGTGCCTCGGCGCCCTGCGCCGCCTCGGGCGCGAGCGCGTCGATGGAGGCGAGTGCGCCGTCGCGCACGGAGGGCGGCATCCCCGCGACGAGAGCATCGACGTAGACGACCGCCCCGACCCGACCCGAACCGGGGACGATCAGCTCGCAGAGCGCCGCGACCGCCGCCGCCCGCCGCTCGTCGAGCGCGCGAAGCCCCGTCACGCGCGCTCCAGGCGGATCATGGCCTTCATGACCTCGGCAGGATGACGGATCGCATAGTCGATCGCCACGGGGGTCTCGTCGAGCGAGAACTCGTGCGTGACGAGCCCTGCGAGCGCGTCGCGACGCCGTGCGACGAGCGACGCGGCCTCGGCGAACTCGTCTCGGTTGCAGCAGCTCACGCCGAGCACGTCGAGCTCCCGGAAGGCGAGGTCGCCCACGCGGAGCGGAGCGTCGTGGGCGGAGAGGCCGACCACGACCACGCGGCCCGCCTGCGAGACGAGCTCGACCGCGGTCTGCACGAGTTCCGGCACGCCCGTCGCCTCGAACACGACCACCGGGCCCTCGTCGCCGGCCCACTCGCGCCCGGCGGCGACGAGGTCGTCGTCGGCGCCGAGGGCGAGCAGGTCTGCGCCGACGGCCCTGCCGCGCTCGACGCGACCGGCCACGCGGTCGACGAGCAGCACCGAGGCACCACGGTCGATCGCCGCGGTCGCGACCGCCTGGCCGATCGGGCCGGCCCCGAGGACGACCGCCTTCTCACCCGCCTCGATCCGCGCGCGGACGATGGCCCGGATCGCGATCGAGACGGGCTCGATCAGCGCGGACAGGGTCGGGCCGAGATCGCCGACCGGAAGTACCTGGTCGGCGGGCACCCGGACGCGCTCCTGCAGCGCGCCGTCCCGGTGGATGCCGACGAGGCTGATGTTCGAGCACACGTTGCGCCGGCCGATGCGGCACGGGTAGCAGTGCCCGCACGCGGTCAGGGGCCAGACCGCAACGCGCCCGCCCGCGCGCAGGTCCGCCGGGCAGCCCGGTCCGACGGACTCGACCACGCCGGCGAACTCGTGCCCCTGCACGCGCGGGTACGGATCGGTCCCGACCGTGTCCCCGAGGTGTCCGAGGAAGTAGTGGAAGTCGGACCCGCAGAGGCCGACCGCCTCCGGGCGGACGAGCACTTCGCCGTCCGCCGGCGCGCCCGTGTCCGGCACGTCGGTGATCCGCATCGCCCCGGGGGCTTCGGTGACCGCCGCCTTCATTCGGATTCGTCGCCGACGGTCTCCGATTCGCGTCGGAGATAGGCGCTGTGCAGGATCTCGGGACGGCTCTTGAGCTCGGCCGCGGTCCCGTGGTAGCGGATCCGACCTCCCTCGATCACGTACGCCGTCCGCGCGAGCCCGAGCGCGACGTGGGCGAACTGCTCGATCAGGAGGACGCCGACCCCGCTCTCCGCCACCGAGGCGAGGATCGGGACGAGGCGCTGGACGATCAGGGGTGCGAGTCCGAGCGACAGCTCGTCGACGAGCATGACCTTGGGGCGGGACACGAGGGCCTGGGCGAGCACGACCATCTGCTGCTCCCCGCCCGAGAGCGTGCGCGCCGACGCCTTCCAGCGGCGCTCGAGCGGTGGGAACAGCTCGAGCGCGTAGTCGATCCCCTCGCGCGCCTGCGACCGGCCGAGCGCGTACGTGGCCACCCGGAGGTTGTCCTCCACGGAGAGCTCTCCCAGGAGGCGCCGTCCCTCAGGCACGATCGCGACACCGGCCGCCCGGATCGCCTCGGGGCGTCGGCGGGTGATCTCCTGATCGCCGACGAACACGCGGCCGGCGGTCGGGCGGAGCACGCCGCCGACGGCCAGCACGAGCGACGACTTGCCCGCGCCGTTCGGGCCGAGCAGCGCGGTGATCGCGTTGGCCGGGATCTCGAGCGACACGTCGTGGACGACCGGGCGGCCGCGCGAGACGGAGAGCGCCGTCGAGCCTGAGCGCGGGCCCGTAGCGCTCGCGTGCGGCACCTCGGCCGTCGCGCTCATTCCTCCTCCGCGGCGTCGAGGGGAGCAATGTCCTCCTCCGTGCCGAGGTAGGCCTTGATCACCTGCTCGTCTCGGAGCACGTCGGCGGTCGGGCCGAGCGCGATCAGCTTGCCGAAGTCGAGCACCGCCGTCGTCGCGCAGCAGCTCGAGACGAGGCTCATGTCGTGGTCGACGAGGATCGTGAGCGCGCCGAACGCGTCCGGGATCTTCCGGATCACCTGGGAGAGATGCCCGGTCTCCTCCGCGGGCAGGCCGGCGGCGGGCTCGTCGAGCAACACGAGCCGCGGTTGGCCGACGACGGCTCGCGCGACCTCCACGAGACGACGCTCGCGCGCGTTCAGCCCGCCGACCTTCGTCTTCGGCGGCATGGTCAAGCCGACGAACTCGAGCGCAGCGAGCACGTCCGCGCGGCGCGAGGAGCGCTTCGCGCCGGAGTGCTCGTGGATCATCGCGACGTTGTCGTAGACGAGAGCTGCTCGATCGCCATCTCGGTCTGGAACGTGCGGCGCAGGCCCCAGCGCGCGCGGCGGAAGTCGGCCATCTTCAGGAGATCCTGGTCGAAGGCCGTGATCGTCCCCGCGACCGGCTTGACGAAGCCGCTGAGCACGTTGAAGAACGTCGTCTTCCCGGCGCCGTTCGGCCCGATCAGGCCGCATGTGCCGACCGGGAACACGAGGCTCATGTCGTCGATCGGGGTGATCCCCGAGAAGCGCACCGTGAGGCCGGAGACGTCGATCACGGGCTCTTTCCTCTCGGTCCGCGGACCGAGCGGACGCCGCGCAGCACGAGGCGACCGAGGTTCGCCATGTCCCGGGGGAACTGCTGCGCCAGCCCGCCGGGCGCGGTCAGCAGCACCTGCAGGAGGCCGATCCCGAAGATGATCAGGAGGAAGTTCGTGTCGATCCCCCACTGCGCCTGGAACAGGAACGGGAGCACCTGGTTGAAGACCGCGGCGACGATCGCGCCCCAGAGGCTGAACACCCCTCCGATCAACGCGGTCGCGGCGAGCGTGAGCGAGTCCTGTGTCCTGAACGTGATCACGCGGGGCACACCCACTTGCGATGCGAAGAGGCAGCCCGCGACCCCGGTCATGAACGACGCGAGCGCAAACGCCCACATCTTGTAGAACGTGATGTTCACGCCCGCCGCCAGCGCTGCGGGCTCGCTCTCGCGAATGGAGGCCCATGCACGCCCGGGCTTCGACGCGACGTGGATGAGCGCGAGCAGGAAGACGATCGCGGCGACGACGACGATGTAGCGGTAGAACGCGACGTCCCCCTCCGCGATCGACGGTCGCCGGACCGGAGGGAGTCTCCGTCGTCAGCGCGCCGGTCGCGACCCTGCCCTTGAAGCCGCCGCCGCCGTTCGGAAAGTCGGTCACCGACAGCACGATCGTCGTCGCGCCCGCGAACATCAGCGTGATCAGCGCGAGGTAGAGACCCGAGAGGCGCAGCGACGGCAGTCCCGACCAGCGTCCCGACCACGCACGTGAGTGCGCCCGTGGCGAGCAGGAGCAGCGGGTACGGCATGCCGGTCCCGTACGCGAGCCGCGCCCCGATCCACACGCCGATCGAGAGCAGCGCGACCTGGCCGAGCGAGATCATCCCGACCCGGCCGTAGAGGATCCCGAACCCGAGTGCCACGATCGCGTAGATCGCGGTGCTCGCGAACGTCGTGAGCCAGTCGGAGCCGACGAGCGAGGGCAGGGGGACGAGCACGAAGACGAGCAGCGCCGGCGATCACGACGGCACGAATGGCGAGCCGCCACTCGACGCCGAAGGGCGCGCGTCGCTGGGCGTCCGAGCTCGCTGCGGGAGCGTGGCTCACGCGCTCAGTTCGCACGCGAGATCGTGACGACCCGATGGCGAGAGAGCACGAGCAGCGCGACGATCGCGAGGACGAACGGCGCGGCCGCGCGGTAGGCGGTGACCGACGCGTACGGCGTGACCACCGCCTGCGCGAGACCGACCGCCATGCCTCCGAGGAACGTCGCCCAGAGCGACTGCAACCGGCCGATCAGCGCGGCCGCGAGCGCCGAGATCACGAGGAACGTGAGCGCGGCGTAGTCGAGCGAGGTGAGCAGGTCGGGCAGGAGGAGCCCGGCCGCACCGCACGCGAGGCCCGAGCCGAACCAGGCGACCGCCTCCACGCGCCGCACCGGCACGCCGAGCGTGGCGGTGATCTCGCGATCGTTCGCGAGCGCCCGCATCGCCGTGCCGAGTCGGGTGAAGCGCAGGAAGACCGTGACGGCCACGGTGATCGCCAGCGCGAGCGCGACCGAGATGATCTGCGTGAGGTTCACGCTCGTGCCCGCGATGAAGTAGTGGTGCTCGGAGCTCGGCAGGGGGAGGAAGCGGGCGAAAGCGCCGCCCGCCGGTGCGCGCCAGCCCATCAGTCCGAGCAGGATCAGCGCGAGCGCGAGCGTGCCCATCATCTTCACGAGCGGGTCACGGCGGGCGAAGGCCGGCCCGAAGATCACCCCGTACGCGAGGTTGAGGACGCCGCCGAAGAGGACGCAGACCGTGAACGCGAGCCACTCGGGGCAGCTCGTGTGGTTGATCAGGTAGTACGCGATCAGGGCACCGGCGGCCCCGATGGCGCCGAACGCGAGGTTCAGCACCCCGGTTGCCCGGTACAGCACGACCAGCCCGACGCCCGAGAGCGCGTACACGCCCCCGAACGCCAGGCCGATCACGATGAAGGGCTTGAGGAACTGCCAGTCGACGCCGAAGACGCTCAGCGCGAGCAGGTCAGCCATCGATGCCTCCGGGCACCCTGATCGTCATCTCTCGATTCGTTGTCTCGGTCTACTTGCCGGTGTTGAGCTTGAACTTCTTCTCGAACGCACGCGTCTGTACGATCGCCTTGTCGACGGCCTGGAAGTCAGTGCACCCCTTCTTCACGACGACTGCACCGTTCTTGTAGTCGACGATGATGTTCGTGTTGTTCGGGATGTGGAACGGCAGCGCGCCCACGTAGAAGGGCTTGCAGAGCATGTCGGACTTCTGGTTCTTGAGCTTCACGACCGCCGCGTTGTAGGTCTTCGCGGTGATCGGCCCCTTGATGCTCAGCAGCGCGTTCGTCGCGAACTTCCCGACGAGGAAGCCCATCTGCGAGAACGCCTGCGGGACGACGCTCGGCGCGTACTGCTTGAGGACCGCGAACATCAGTGCCGAGTCCGGTCCGACCTTCGGGTCGACGTTCGAGAACTCGTTGTCGATGTACAGGCGCCCGTCGAACGACGGGGAGAACTGGCTCGACATCAACGTGTTCGCGATCGGGGTCGACGAGCCCCACAGGACCTTCTTCACGAGGCCCTGCTGCTCGGCAGCCTTCATGAACGCCGGGGCGGTGTCCGGGGTGAAGTCGAGCAGGATCCCACCCCCGTCACCGGCGAACTGGTACATCTGGAGCAGCTGCGAGGTCGCGTCGGTGACCGGCAGGTGCGTCGGGTAGATCTTCACCGGGATGCCGGCCTTCTTCGCGACGAGCGCCGGCCCCCCGTCGGCGTAGGCGGAGAGCGTGTCCGGCGACGCGATCGCGAGCTTCTTCGCACCGGCCGCGATCAATGCCTGCGCCGCACCCACGTTGCTGTACCGCGGGCCAGAGTTCACCTCCGCGTACGACGGCGTGCTGTAGCACTCGGCCTGCACGCCTGCGCCGATCACGACGAAGCCCTTGCTCTTGTAGTACCTCCAGTTCGTGCCGCACTCGGCGAAGCTCGTGTTCCCCACGACGCCGACGACCTTGTCGCCTTCGATCAGCTTGCGCGCGAGCGCCTTCTCCTGGTTCGGGTCGAGCGCCTCGGTGTAGAGCTTGTAGCTGATCGGACGGCCGCGGATGCCGCCGTTGTCGTTGACGCACTTGAAGTACGCATCCGCCGTCTTGCCGATCGTCGTGAAGTCGACGCCTGGGATCAGCATGCCGAGGCCGCCGAGTTTGATCGGCGCCCCCGTGGCCTTCTTGCCGTTCCCGAGACCGCAGACGCCGAGCGCGCCCGCCTTCCCCTTGCCGGGGGGCGTGGCGTCCGGGCCTGCCCCGGCGCCGGCGACCGCGATGGCGGACGCTAGCAGCGCGGCGATCCCGCCCACGGTGAGTGCCCTCCGAAACGTCATCCGCATCCTCCTGTTCTGTGGCTGTCCGAGGAGCCGTTGGAGTGGGGCCTCCCATTTTCGTTCGAGTATGTGGGACATCGCTCCGCATACCCGAAGAGGAATCTTTAGTGCCTTCGGATTCCGATTTCAAGACCGGCGTGCCTCAGCCGCGTGCCGAGGGTCGCCGTGCCCGGCCTCCTCGTCGCCCGGACGTGCGAGGATCGTGCGATGGACGAGGCGGGCGATCTCGGGGTGCTCGAGGCCTCACGGCTCCTCGCCCGCCGGTCGCTGTCGGCCGTCGAGCTGGCGCACGCGTGCCTTGCGCGCATCGACGAGCGGGACGGCGATCACAGCCACGACGGGGCCCCGGGGTCGGTCAACGCGTGGGTGCGGGTGTACGAGGAGGACGCGCTCGCAGCGGCGGCGGCCGCGGACGAGCGGCTCGCGCGGGGCGATGCGCGGCCACTCTGCGGGATCCCGATCGGGCTGAAGGACCTCTATGCCGTCGCCGGGAGGCCGCTCACCGCGTCGAGCCGGGTGCTCGACGAGCTTCCTGTGCGCTCGTGCGACGCCTGGACGCGTCTCGAGGCGGAGGGGATGGTCCTCCTCGGCCACCTCCACACGCACGAGTTCGCGTGCGGCGGGACGACCGACCAGGTCGGCAACCCGTGGTCCCTCGAACGTTCGGCCGGTGGCTCGAGCGGCGGCTCCGGCGCGGCGCTCGCGTCGCGCCAGGTACCGGCGGCGACCGGCACGGACACGGCAGGCTCGCTCCGCATCCCGTCCGCGGAATGCGGCACGTCGACCGTCAAGCCCACCCGAGGTCTGCTCCCGCTCCGGGGCGTCGTGCCGCTCGCGCCGAGCTTCGACCACGTGGGGCCGATGGCCCGCACGGTTGATGACTGCGAGCCGCTCCTGGCCGCTCTCGCGGGTGTCGAGCCCGCGCGCGAGCGCCAGGCCACTCCTCCGGTACGCCGTCTCCCCGCGGATCGCCGACCTCGACCCGGACGTCGCCGACGGCTTCGAGCGAGCGATCGTGGCGCTCCCGGGCGAACGCGTGGAGCCGCCGCCTCCCGCGGCCCGGCTCGACGTGCTGGGCGAGTTCTTCGACCTCGTGCTCACCGAGATGCTCGCCTACCACCGGCGCTTCGACGACCGGCGCGACGACTACCGCTTCTCGAATCGCGCGCGTCTCGAGCACGCCGAGCAGCGGGCGATGACGGCCGAGGAGTACCTCGTCGGCCAGGCCGGCCGGACGGAGGACACCGCCGCCTGGTGCGACTGGCTGACCGAGTTCCGGATCGACGCGGTGGTCGAGCCCACGATCCCGATCGTCGCCCCGGTGCGCGGCACGGGCTACGACGAGCCGTTCGGCGACCTCGACGACCTGTCGCTGACCCACTACTGGGACTGGACAGGCTTCCCCGTCGTCTCGCTCCCGTCCGGCGTCGGCACGCGGAGTGGGCTGCCGACCAGCGTCTCGCTCGTCGGCGCCCCCGGCGCCGACTGGGACCTGCTCGCGTGGGGAACGGCGCTCCAGGCGGAGCTGGGTACGGTCTCGCCGTGATCGACGTCGCGTCCGTCACCGCGATCGACGTGCACGTGCACACGGAGCGCACGCGGGCAGGGCACGATCCGATGCCGCCGGAGCTGCGCGAGGCGGCCGCACGCTACTTCGGCAGCGACCACCCGCTGCCCACGATCGACGACGTCGCGGCGTACTACCGCGAGCGGGGGCTGGCGGCGGTCGTGTTCACCGTCGACTGGGAGCTCGAGAGCGGGATCGCGCCGATCCCGAACGAGGAGATATCCGAGGGCGCTGCGGCGAACGCCGACGTGTTGATCCCGTTCGCGAGCGTCGACCCTGCCCGTGCGGACGCTGTCGCGCAGGCGCGTCGCCTGATCGCGGATCACGGGGTCAAGGGATTCAAGTTCCACCCCAACCTCCAAGCGTTCTTCCCGAACGACCGCAGCGCCTACCCGCTCTACGAGGTGATCGCCGAGGCGGGGCTGCCGGCGCTCTTCCACTCGGGGCACAGCGGCATCGGCACGGGCGTCCCGGGCGGGGGCGGGTTTCGGCTCAAGTACTCGAACCCGATGTGCCTGGACGACGTCGCGGCCGACTTCCCCGAGCTCCAGATCGTGCTGGCGCACCCGTCGTTCCCCTGGCAGGACGAGGCGATCTCGGTGTGCCTGCACAAGCAGAACGTCTGGATCGACCTCTCCGGCTGGTCGCCGAAGTACTTCCCGCCGCAGCTCGTCCAGTACGCGAACACCCAGCTCCGGACGAAGGTGCTCTTCGGCTCGGACTTCCCGCTGATCACCCCGGACCGGTGGCTGGCCGACTTCGCGGAGGCGCCGTTCAAGGACGAGGTGCGCCCGCTCGTCCTCAAGGAGAACGCCGCCCGGCTGCTCGGCCTGGGCGAGGAGGCATAGTCGTGCCCCCGCCCGTGTTCACGGAGACCGTCCAGCTCGCGATCGTGGTGCGCGACCTCGACGCCGCGATGCGCACGTACGTGCACGACTACGGGATCGGCCCCTGGGAGATCTACGGGTTCGATCCGGCGAACGTCGCGGACATGCGCGAGGACGGGGAGCCCGTGGAGCGCTCGTGGCGCCTCGCGATCACGCAAGTCGGCCAGGTGCAGTGGGAGCTGATCGAGCCGCTCGACGAGGAGAGCGTCTACGCGCGCTTCCTCGCCGAGAAGGGCGGGGGACTCCACCATGTCGGGGTCGCCGTGCCGGACTTCGACGAGACGCTCGCCGAGCAGGCGGCAGCGGGGGAACGGCGTGCTCCTCGGCGGCGAGTACAAGGGGATCCGGTTCGCCTACCTCGACACCGTGGGCGACCTCGGCCTCGTCACCGAGATCTTCTCCGGTGCGCCGGGCGCGGATCAGCAGCCGGACGCGACCTACTCGGGCTGAGCGGTTAGGGTCGCCCGGATGGCGCAGCCCACCGTGCGCGACGCCGCGTTCGAGATCTTTCGCGCGCGGGGGCTCACGCGGATGTTCGCGAACCCCGGCTCCACCGAGGTGCCGCTTCTCATCGACCTGCCGGCCGACCTCGAGTTCGTCCTCGGGCTGCACGAGGGGACCGTCGTCGGGATGGCGACCGGGCTGGGCGCATCGGCCGGGACGAGCCTGCGCTCGTCCTCCTCCACACGACCGCCGGTCTCGGGAACGCCGTCGGCGCGCTGGCGACGGCGCGCGTCAACCGCGCGCCGCTCGTCGTGCTCGTCGGCCAGCAGGACCGGCGGCACCTCGCCCACGAGCCGTTCCTCGCCGGGCGCCTCGAGGGGCTCGCGGGCACGTACCCGGTCTCGGTCGAGCAGCCGGTCAGGCCGCAGGAGCTGCTCCGGCGCGATCGACCGCGCGTGGCACGCGGCGACGACCCGGCGGGGCCCGGCGCTCGTCGTCGTGCCGATGGACGACTGGCTCGCAGCCGGCGCGGACGAGGATGACCAGCCTGCGGCCGCCGGGACCGTCCTTCGCGCCGCAGCCGTCGATCCGGCCGCGGTCGACGCCCTCGTGGTGCTGCTCGACGCGGCCGAGCGTCCCGCCCTCGTCGTCGGCGCCGGGGCGGACGAGCCGCGGGCCTGGGACGCGCTCGTCGAGCTCGCGGAGCGGCTCGACGCGCCGGTCTGGCAGGAGTCGTTCGGCGCCCGGGCCGGGTTCCCGCAGGACCACCCGCGCTTCGCCGGTCACCTGCCGTCCGACCGGGCCAGGCTCCGCGCCGTCCTCGAGCCGTTCGACGCTGTCCTCGTGGTGGGCGCGCCGGCGTTCCGCCAGTACGCCTTCGTGCCCGGGCCGTTCCACGGTCCGGGCACCCGGGTCGCGGTGGTCACCGACGACCCGGACGAGGCGCACCGCAGCGCCGCGGAGCTGGTCGTGCTCGCGCCCGTCGGTCCGACGTGCGAGGCGCTCGTCGCCCGTCTCGCCGCAGCGAGGGCGCACCGCGTCCGGCGCGCTGTACGAGCGGCCGTCCGACCCGGCCGCGACGGACGGCCCGCTCACGTCCGCGCACGTCTTCTCGGCGCTCGCGCGGCGCCTGCCGCGCGAGGCGATCGTGTTCGAGGAGGCGCCCTCCAGCAAGCCCGAGCTCCACGCGCGGATCGCGGCACGCGCGCCGCTCGGGTTCCTGAGCCCGGCGATGGGCGGGCTCGGGTTCGCGATCCCGGCCTCGATCGGCGTCCGGATGGCCCTGCCCGACCGTCCCGTGGTCGCGATCGTCGGCGACGGGTCGTCCCTCTACGCGATCCAGGCGCTCTGGAGCGCGGCGCACTACGGGGTGGGGGTGGTCTTCGTGATCCTCGCCAACGGGGGGTACACGGTGATGGACCGTCTCGCGGAGCTGCAGGGCGGCGCCTCGGTCTGGCCGCGGTTCCCCGAGATCGACCTGTCGGGGCTCGCGCGCTCGTTCGGCTGCCCGGCGCGTCGCGTGAGCACCTACGACGAGCTCGAGGCGACGTTCGACGAGATCGTCCCGGGGCTCGCTGGCCGCGACGAGCCGCTCTTCCTCGAGGTCGCGGTCGCGCCCGACTCGCACTTCGTGCCGTGACCGGCGACGCGCCGGTCATCGCCCGTCGCCGAAGACGATGACGGCGCGGCCGCGCAGGCCGCCGGCCTCCATCCGCCGCTGCGCCTCGCCGGCCGCCTCGGGCGGGTAGGTCCCGGCGACGCGCGGCACGACGACGCCGCGCTGCGCCAGCTCCCGCACCTCCCACAGCCAGTCCGTGCGGTCGAGCACCGTCCAGACCTCCACCTTCTCGATCCGGATTCCCCGCTCGACGTCGTCGCCGTCCCAGGTCCTGACCACGGCGATCGCGCCGCCCTCGCGGATCGCGGGGAACACGTCCCGGCGGAGCAAGGCCGTGTCGAAGACGGCGTCGACGCCGTCGGGCACCTCGCTGCGGATCGCGGCGACGAGCGTGTCGCCGCGTGGGAGGACGACGTCCGCGCCGAAGCCCCGCACGAGCGTCTCGTCCTGCGGGGACGCGTCCGCGAGCACCCGCAGGCCGCGCAGCGTCGCGATCGCGATCACGTACGACGCGAGCAGCCCCGCGCCGCCGGTGACGGCGAGCGTCTGGCCCTCGGCGAGCCCGAGCAGATCGAGGCCGTGAAGCGCGGTCAGCCCGTTCATCGGCAGGGTCGCCGCCCGCTCCGCCGTGATCCCGTCGGGAACGGGGACGACGGACGCGGCCGGGGCGACGACGAGCTCCGCCTGGGCCCCGCCTTCGGGGCGTCGCGGAGCGATCGCCGCCATTGCCGTGTCGCCGACGGCGACGTGCTCGACGCCCTCTCCGACCGACTCGACGAGACCGGCGGCGTCCATCCCGGGGACCCACGGCGGCGGCAGCCCCTCGATGCCGCGCTGCCGCAGCCCGACGTCCGTCGGGTTCACGGCAGCGGCGCTCACCGAGAGCCGGACCTCGCCCGGGCCCGGTTCGCGCACCTCGCGCTCGATCACGTCGAGGACCTCCGGCCCTCCGGGTCGCGTGATCCCCACGGCGCGCGCCGTCGTCACAGCCGGTCGAGCAGGTCGGCGACGGTCTCGAGCGTGACGTGGGGTCGACGCCTCTCCGGCACGCGGCTCAGGTCGAGTGCGCCGCTGATCCCGCTCCGGACGAGCACGGTCACGGAACCGCCGAGGTGGCCGAGCGCAACATCGAGGGACACGTCGTCGCCGATCACGGCCGTCTCCTCCGAGGGAACCCCCAGCCGCGTCTGCAGCTCGCGCACTGCCGCATGCGAGGGCTTGCCGACGACGACCGGCCGAGCGCCGGTCGCCTTCGCGAGTGCGGCGGTCAGCATGGCGCCCCGGCTGAAGATCGGCCCGTCCGCCCCGGCATACGCCGGAACGTAGCTGCCGGTCAGGAGCCGGGCACCGGCGACCACGGCGCGCGCCGCGCGCTCGAGCTCGTCGAAGTCGACGGCGCGCGGCTGGGCGACGAACACCGCGTCGACGGGAGCGCCGTTGTGCCCGTCCACGAGCCGCACCCCTGCCGCCTCGAGGTAGCGGTGGGCGGCGTCGGTCAGGAACGGCAGGACCCGCGGGCCGCCCGCGAAGCGACCGAGGTACGTCTGCACGGAGCGGAGCGGCGTGAGCATCTGCTCGTCGCCGACCGGAAGCCCCGCGTCGCGCAGCTCGGCCGCGATCGCCTCCGGCGCCACATGGCTGCCGTTCGTGAAGAGGACGTAGGGCCGTCCCGACGCTCGGATCCGCCCGAGCACCTCGCGGGCGCCGGGGATGAGGCGCACCTCCGCGCCGGCCCGTTGGACGAGCGTCCCGTCGACGTCGAAGACGAAGCCCCGGACCTCGTCAAGACGCACGGCGCCACACCACCAGGTCGTCGCCCTTCTGGACGCGCGCGTAGGAGATGCCGCTCCGGCGCTCGAGCTCGCGCAGGAGCCTGACGAGCGGTGCGCGACCCGCGGCGTGGTCCGGCGACGGCTGCTCCGAGATCGACGGCGCGGCCCGCATCGCGTCCACCTGCTCCTGCGGCATGGTCAGGCGCAGCAGGAGCTCCTCGTCCGAGATCCGGTGCCCGAACCGCGCGCGGGCGCCGTCGAGACCGACCGGCTGGGCGTCGCGGAGGGCGTCGACCTTTGGAAGCGAGAGCACCCGGTCGGCCACGTCCGGGTCGGGCGGCGCGGCAAATGCCCCGTAGTGTCCAAGGAAGTAGCGCACCGTCTCGTCGGAGACGTTCAGCCAGCGCTCGGGGTCGATCACGTTGCGGGTCGCCTGGAACGCGACGAGCTGCGAGACCGGGGTGACGAGGATCGGGTAGCCCATTTCGGCGCGCACCAGCACGACCTCGTCCAGCACCGCGTCGAACAGCTCGGGCCGGCGGATCTCCTCGAGCATCCGCCGTGTCGTCGTCACCATCCCGCCGGGCAGCTGGTGGTGGTAGTACGCGGCGTCGTACTCGCGCGGCGCACCGGCCGGGAGGCCCTTGTCCTCCACGAGCGCCTCGAAGTACGCGCACACGGCCGCGAGCTGCTCCGTGTCGAGCGCGTGCTCGTAGCCCTCGGCGTCGAGGTTGCGGATCGTCGACTCGGCCGTCGGCTGGGAGGTCCCGTTGCCGGCCGGGCCGACGGCCGTGTGCAGCACGTCGAAGCCGGCGCGCAGGCCCTCCAGGTACGCGAGCGGCGCGAGCCCGATCGTGCAGTGGCTGTGAAGCTCCACCGTGCGTTCCGTGGCGGCGAAGTGCGGGCCGAGCTCGCGGACGGCGTCCGTCGTCAAGAGGCCGCCCGGGTCCTTGAGGTAGAAGCGATCGATGTCGGCGCAGTCCACGAGCGCCGCGACCCGCTCGGCGTAGTAGGCGTGCGTGTGCACCGGGCTGATCGAGTAGGTCAGCCCGACGACGATCTCCTCGACACCCTCCTCGCGGGCGATCCGGGCGGAGCGTCGGAGTGCGTCGGGGTCGTTCGCGGGCTCCGCGAACTGGAAGCGGCGGATGCCGTTGCGCACCACGCACCGATACGCGAGCCGCATCACGTCCTCGTCGCACGGCTGCCACGCGATGAAGCGCATGCCGGTCGTGATGAAGTTGAGGAGCGTCGTCGGCGTCGCGGCGCGCATCAGACGGATCAGCTCCCACGGATCCTCGCGGTGGAAGCGGACCGACACCGACATGTGCGTGCTCGAAGTGAAGTCGAGCGCGTGGAAGCCGACCCGCTCGAGCGCGGGGGCGATCGCGAGCGTCTCGCGCCCCGTGAGGCCCGTCGCGCCCCAGAGGCTCTGGTTCCCGTCGCGGGTGGTGGTGTCGACGATCTCGACCGGGCGGCCGGCGCCCGCCGTCACGTCGGCTCCACCCGGAACAGCGGCTGACCGTACTCCACAGCTTCCGCGTTCTCGACGTGGATCTCCGCGATCGTGCCCGCGACCCCCGCGGCCACGGAGTTCATCATCTTCATCACCTCGATCAGGCAGACGATCGTGTCGGCCTCGACACGCGTGCCGACCTCGACGAAGGGCGGCGCGCCCGGGCTCGGCGCGCGGTAGAAGACGCCGAGCATCGGCGACTCGATCGCCACGCCTCCGCTGTCGACCGTCGCGGACGCAGGAGGAGCGGGGGCCGGCGCCGACCCTCTCCGCACGACGTGGAGCGAGAGGCCCTCCGTCTCGATGCGGAGCTCGCCCAACTCGGCCTCGTCGATGAGCCGCAGGATCTCGCGGACGTCGTCGTCGCTGAGGGCCATCTGCGCTCTACGCCTCCTGGTCGCCGGCGCCGAACATGCCCATCACGAGCCCCATCGCCGTGGCGCTCTCCGACGGCGACCGACGCTCCGGCAGACCCGTGACCGGTCGCGACTGCAGGACGAAGAGGCCGTCCGGGAGCCCCCGGGCCCGCGCGATCGCCCACTCGACGTCCTGATGGGAGCCGAAGGCACCCTCGACCCGGCGGCCGACCTCGACGAGCGCCTCGAGCGCCGTTCGGTCGAGGCATGCGACCGCTCGCCGCTCCTCCGGCACGTCGACCCTCACCGCTCCCCGGCCGCCGGCATCGGGGACGTACTCGACGTCCTTGACGTGGACGCGCTCCCGGACGACCTCGCCGGTGACCTTGCTGACGAGGAAGTCGTCCGGGGTCACCTCGCCTCCAACCACCGCCAGGCCGAGGCCCCAACTCGCGTTCACGGCGACCATGCTGGGATCGCCGCTCACGGGGTTGCACGTGAACAGCACCCCCGAGACCTCGGCGTCCACCATCAGCTGCACGGCGACGCCCATCGCGGGCTCGTCCGTCCCGAGGTGGGCGCGATACGCGATCGCGGGCGGGCCGAAGAGGCTCACCCAGCAGTCACGGACCGCGTTGCCGACCTGCTCGGCGCCGCGCACCCAGAGGTAGCTCTCCAGTTGGCCGGCGAACGTCGCGTCCTCACCGTCCTCACCGAGGGCGCTGGAGCGGACGGCGACCGCCGGCTCGGGCGTGCCAGCCTCCTCGGCCAGCGCGTCGTATGCCGCCGCAACCTCGTCGAGCACGGCTCCAGGCACCGGCGCGAAGCGCATCGCCTCGCTGATCGCGTGCGACGCGGCGACGACGGAGTCGACGTCCCCCGGGGTCACCCGGGCGAGCTCGGCGGCGATCTTTCCGTCCAGCCCTGCCTCGCGGACGAAGGCGCGAAACGCCGTGGTCGAGAGGGCGAAGCCGGGCGCGACGGGGATTTCCGCCGCGATCAGCTCGCCGAGAGTGGAGCTCTTCCCGCCGAACGCCCGGCCGTCGCCGCGGCCGAGCGCCGCGAGCGGACGCGTGTGGCGCGGCTCGGTCACTCGAGCAGCGTCACGCTGCCGGCGGAGCCGTCGACGCGGATGCGCTGACCCGTGCGGATCTGCGACGTCGCGCGGCCGGTGCCGACCACCGCCGGAAGCGCGTACTCGCGACAGACGATCGCCGCGTGCGACATGACGCCGCCGATGTCCGTCACCGCGGCCCGGATCTTCGAGAAGATCGGTGCCCACGCGGGCGACGTGATGCTGCAGACGAGGATCTCGCCCTCCCGTACGTCGCGGAGCTCGCTCACGTTCCGGACGACGCGGGCAAGGCCCTCGACCACGCCCGGCGAGGCGGGAGTCCCGCTGATGGACGATCCGTCCTCACCCGCCTGCGCCCAGGCATGGACGCGCTGCGTCGTGACGCCCCAGAGCATGATCAGCGCCGGGTCGAGGATCGCCTCGGGCACGGCCCCCACCGCGGGCGGGGGAGTCCAGTCGGCCAGCCGCTCGAGCAGCTCCTTTCGGTGCGCGACGATCGGCGGCCAGTACCGCGGCCCGCGCGGCTGCCCCCCCGTCGCCCAGGTGAGCAGGAGCTCGTCGAGCGCCGAGTACACCTCGAGGCGCGACAGCTGGAAGACGTCCTCGCGATCCTCGAGGAATCCGTGCTCGGCGAGCAGGCCGCCGAAGTCGCGGATCTTGTTCCACCAGCTCGTGAGGAACCAGTAGTCGCAGAGGAACTTGTGCTCCTCGACGTAGGGGAAGACCGTCCGGGAGAGCGCGAGCAGCTCGTCGAAGCCCTTGCGCGCCTCGTCGCCGAGCAGGGCGCCGTACTCGTTCGCGAGCCGCTCCCGCTCCGCGGCGATGTGGTCGGAGGGCCGCTCGATGTCCTCGCCCGCCCGCAGCGCGGCGATGTGCCCGGTCAGCGAGGCGTACGGGATCGTCGGGTCGTCGAGCCAGCTGCCGTAGTAGTGGTAGAGCCCGTCGCCGGTCGCCATGTGGAACCACGGGTCCTTGACCGCCTCGAGCTCCGCGAGCCACTCGCGGCCGCGCTCGCTCCGGCCGAGCTCGGCCTGGATCTCGTCCGGCGTCCTTCCCTCGACGAACGCCGCGTCGACGTCCGTGTCGAGCGCGAGACGCGCCAGGCGGCGGAGCTCGGTGTCCGGCCGGAACAGGGTGACGTCCAGCCCCGCGACCATCTGCGCGATGTGCTGGTCCGGGATGTCCGGCAGGTGCGCCTTGCAGAGCTCGGTGAAGGTGACGTACGCCCCGTAGCCGAGGAGCAGGAACTCGAAGTGGTGCTGCCACATCACGTCGGCGAGCCGCAAGGCCCGGCGGTACGCGTCGAGGACGGCGCAGAAGCTCGTCTCCTGGTCGCCGAACGCCACCGCGTCGGGCTCGAGCTCGTGCAGCTGCGGCACCTCCAGCGCCTCGAGCTCCGCGATCAGCGTCTCCATCTTCGTGCGCCACGCCGCGTACAGCTCGTCCCAGTGCTCGAAGTAGTAGCCCGCACGCTGCTGGAAGTGCCCGGCGCGCTCGGCGATCTTCTCCGGGTCCGTGACCGGGTTGCCCGAGATGTAGATGTAGCCGTTGAGGCAGCGATAGTCGATGCCCATCGCCGGCGGGACGGCGAAGACCCGGTTCTGCCACGAGCCGAGCGCCTGGTAGGCGGTGTCGATGCAGATCGCGTCGAACGCGGGCATCGGCAGCGGGAAGTGCATCGAGTTCCAGAACCAGAAGCGCTGCTCGTCCGCCTCGCGCCGGTCCTCGTCGAACAGCGCGTAGTACGGGTACAGCTCCTCCCAGCCCTCGCAGCCGGGCGGTGTGCCCACCTCGTAGGGGCTCGGGAAGGACCCAACTGATGATGCCGTCTCCATCTGGTCTCACTCCTCGACACGTCTGCGATCGCGGCCCGGGATCCGTTCGCGCAAGGTGCGCGGCTCGGCTTGGCGCATTCATACCGGACGGCGCGAGCGTTGCAAGGAGCAGAATGACGTATGGACGGGAACGGCGACACGGGGTTACGGGCGCCGTCCGGGGGATCGACCGGTGCGCGGCAGGCGGGGGTAGAGCCGCCCACGGCTTATCTTCCCGGATAGTCGAACATCGTCTCGACAAATCGACAGTTTCCTGGTTAGCTCAGCCCGTGACTGACCGACGGTCAGGAGCCAACGGAGGGGTCGGCCCTCGGGCGTCGGGGATCGCTGCCTGACCGGTCGGTGCGTGGCCGGCTGCGGATGATCGACGGCCGATGACGAAGGAGGAGTCGGTGAAGCGGTTCTGGTTGGTTGCGGCGGTCGCTGGTATGACGGTGCTCACGGCCGCGGTGGGTGGCTCGACGGCGTACGGCGGATCGAGCGCGGCGGGCGCTGCGGCTCCGATCAAGGTCGGCGTGCTCACGTCGCTCTCGGGGAATTTCGCACCGTGGGGCATCCAGTTCCGTGCAGGCGCGGCGCTGGCGGTGAACGAGATCAACAGGAAGGGCGGTGTCAAGGGACGGCTGTTGAACCTCGCTGTCGCGGACGACCAGTCGATCCCGAACGGGGGCATCGACGGGTTCAGGAAGCTCACGCAGCAGGACGACGTCGTCTCGGTGGGCGGTGTGGTCGGCAGCAACGTCGGTCTCGCTACCGGGCGGCTGGCCGAGCAGGCGCAGGTGCCTCTGTTCCTGTTGAGAGCCGGAGACGACACGATCCTGACGCTGCAGAGCCGCTACACCTTCCGCACCTGCCTGCCTCCCGCCCAGGAGGACGGGCCACCGATCCTCGACCTGGCGCAACAGCGGGGCGTGAAGAGCGTCGGTGCGATCGTCGCCGACTACGCCTGGGGTCAGGCGTTCAAGCGGGCGCTGCAAGACACGTTCCAGGGTGTGTCGGGCATCAAGTTGAACATCCAGGTGGCGCCGCTCCCGACCACCGACTTCACCCCGTACCTGCGCGCGTTGGGCAACGTCGGGATGATCGTGGCGACCGGTCATCCGCCGGGAGGCGGGGCGATCCTCGCCCAGGCCGGGCAGCTCGGGATGAAGGCGCCGGTCATCGGGGCCTATTCGCCGTTCTCTCTGACCGCGAAGGCCGCGGGTGCATCCGCCTACGGGCGCTGGGCGGACTTCAAGTGCATGAACGTCGCCAGCCCTGGGTACCGGGCGCTTGCCAAGCGGTACCTCAGGACGTTCCCGCAGAACGGGTTCTTCGAGGACGAGGCGATGCAGGGGTACGCGTACGTGAAGGTCCTGGCGGAAGCGGTCGGCAAGGTCGGCGCGGATCCGAAGAAGGTTGCGGCCTACGTCCACTCCCACACGTTCAACATCCCCGGGTACGGATTCCCGTTGAAGTGGACGGCGTGGGGAGAGCTGGTCGGGCCGGCGCCGTTCCTCACCGTCCTGACCAAGGGCCCACCCCCCGACGCCGCGCTGAACAAGGCCGGCGACTGGTGGCCGAGGAACCTGTCGAAGTCGAAGCCGCTCACCCCCTACCGTCCGTCATAGCCTCGGGGGCGACCTGCTACTCGAAGTTGACGCTGTCACGAGGCGCTTCGGCGGGCTCCCGGCCCTCGCAGGCGTGACGTTCGGGGTCGACGACGGCGAGATCGTCGCCGTCGTCGGTCCCAACGGGGCGGGCAAGAGCACGCTTCTGAAGCTGGCCGGTGGTCTCGACCGTCCGACGTCGGGCACCATCCGCCTTGACGGCGAGTCGATCGGCGACCTCGCCGCCCACCGCGTTCGCCGGAACGGAATCGCGATGGTCATGCAGACGCCGCTCTCCTTCGGCTCTCTGACAGTGCTGGAGAACGCGCTCGTCGGTGCGATGTACGGCGCGGGCCACGGGGTCGTGGGCGAGCGGGAGGCGAGACGGCGCGCGCTCGAATCGCTTGCCTTCGTGGGTCTCGACCGGCAGGCCCGTCACCCGGTCCAGAGCCTGAACCTCCACCAGCAGCGGTTCCTCGAGCTTGCCAAGGCGCTTGCCGGGCGGCCACGACTGCTCCTCCTGGACGAAGTGATGGCCGGCCTCAACGAGACGGAGCTCGCAGCTTCGGTCGACATCGTCCGACGGGTCCGCGACGAGCTCGGGACGACCATCGTGTGGGTCGAGCACGTGATGAGCGCGGTGATCCAGCTTGCCGAGCGGGCGATCGTCCTCAACTTCGGTGAGGTCCTGACCGAGGGCGTGCCGGAGGAGGTGATGCGCCATCCCGACGTCATCGACGCCTACCTCGGGCGGGCCGATGCTGCTTGAGGTGAGGGGGCTGGCCGCCGGCTACCTGGGCGAGAAGGTCATCTCGGACATCGACTTCGAGGTCTCCGCGGGAGAGGCGGTCGCGATCGTCGGCTCGAACGGCGCCGGCAAGTCGACGCTGCTCCGTGCGATCGCGGGGCTGCTCGGCGCCATGGAGGGCCGCGTGCGCCTCGAGGGACGTGACCTGACACGGCGCCCGGCCCACCGCGTCGCGAGGGCGGGGATCGCGTACGTTCCCGCAGAGCGCCACCTCTTCCCCGCCATGACCGTGAAGACGAACCTGGTGCTCGGCGCCTACCCTCGCAGGCCCGACCGCAGCGCGCTCGAGCTCGTCTACGGGCTGTTCCCACGCCTCGAAGAGCGCCTGAGACAGCGCGCCGGGACGCTCAGCGGCGGCGAGCAGCAGATGCTGGCGGTGGGACGCGCGCTGATGTCGCGGCCGCGCGTCCTGATGCTCGACGAGCCGACGACGGGGCTCGCGCCGAAGCTCGCGCGAGCCGCCTTCATTGCGCTCGAGGGCCTCAAGACGACGGGGCTGACGCTCCTGATCGCGGAGCAGCAGGTTCCGCTCGCACTCTCGGTTGCCGATCGCGGCTACGTGCTCGAGAACGGCCGGATCCGGCTCGAGGGCAGCCCCGCGGAGCTCGAGGCGAACCCCGAGGTTCGACGGGCATATCTGGGCGTGGCATGAGCCGTAGGCTCGACGGATTCGACCCGGGAGCGAAGGTGCCGGCTTTGCCGGCGTCGGAGCGGGCATGAGGGCGGTGATTCTCGACGGGATCGTGCTGGGGCTCGGCTTCGGGCTGCTCGGCGTCGGCCTGACGCTGGTCTACGGGCTCGGCGGCGTCCTCAACCTCGCCTACGGCGAGATCGCAGTGTTCGGAGCGATCGTCGTCTCGCAGGTGATGGATCGGGGGGCGCCGACGCTCGTCGCAGCCGCCGTGGGCATACTCGCTGCCGCCGGTCTGAGCGTCCTCCTCGACCTGACGCTGATGCGACCGGTGTACCGGCAGAAGGGCGAGGAGAGGACGTTGCTCGGGCTCCTGCTCACATTGGGGGTGGCCTTCGTCATCGTCGGGCTGCTCAACTGGAAATACCCGACCGGAGCGCTCTACATCTTCGTCGGGGGTGACCCGATCTCGATCGCCGGCGTCCCGATGGCCGCCGGGGCCATCTGGGCCTCCGTGATCGCGCTCGCGGTCGCCGGAGTCCTGTTGCTGTTCTTCGGTCTGACGACCTTCGGGCGCGGTGTTCGGTCCGTGATCCAGGACGAGATCGGCGCGCGTCTGGTCGGCATCAGCCCGTCGCTCGTGCGGACCCTCATCTTCGCGCTCAGCGGCGGCCTCGCGGGGCTCGTCGCCGTCACGCGGTCGATGACCGCGCCGCTGACGGTCACGGCGGGCTTCGACCTCACCACGTTCGCGCTGATCGTCGCGGTCGTGGGTGGGCTCGGGAGCGTCGCCGGAGCATTTCTCGCCGGCGTGATCCTGGGCATCGTCGACACCGTCAGCGCCCACTACATCGGCGAATACATCACCGCCATCGTGCTGCTCGCCGCGGCCGCTGTGACGATCCTCGTGCGGCCGCGAGGGCTGCTCGGACGGTAGCCCGCGGTGGAAGAACCTCAGCACGCCCAGCCCCGACTCGACGGCGCCGTCTCGAGAGCCGCGCGCGTACTCCTCCCGATCGCCGTCACGGCGGCGATCCTCCTCGTGCTCCCGCGCTTCTGGTTCGCAGACTCGCCCTACACCACCGGTCTCGCCGTGGAGGCGCTCGCGTTCGGGTGCTACGCCGTCGGCTTCAACCTGATCTTCGGCAGCACGAACCAGCTCTTCCTCTGCGTGGGTGCCCTCGCGGGCGTCGGGGGATACGCGACGGCGATCCTCTCGGACAAGGCGTCACTCCCCCTGGTCGCGGGCGTCGCGATCGGGACGGTCACCGCGGCGCTCGTCGGCGGACTCTTGGCGTGGATCGCCGTACGACGCTCGCTGACCGTGATCTTCACCGGGATCGTCACGCTCGTGTTCTCGCTCGCGTTCACGAATCTCATCATCGGTCAGCGAGACCTCACGGGCGCCGACACGGGCTACGTGCTCAAGGTGGCCGCCACGGATCTCGCCGACGACCGACTCGGCGGGTACTACCTCTTCGTCGGCCTGCTGATCGGCCTGCTGCTCGTCTTTCGCGCACTCCAGCTCTCGCACATCGGCTGGGCGTTCAAGGCGCTCCGCGACGATGAGGTCGCTGCCGAGCTGGCGGGCGTCGACGTCGCGCGGTATCGGATCTACGCAGCAGTGATCGGCTCGGCCATGATCGGACTGACGGGCGGGCTCTACGCATACAGCCTCGGCTTCATCAGCCCGGTCACCTACGGCTTCGCCCAGGTCGACGTGCAGGTCCTCGTCATCGTGGCGCTCGGCGGCATGGGGACCTTGCTCGGTCCGGTGATCGGCGCCGCGGCGTTCGGCTTCCTCGACCGCGCGCTGGCCGACAGCGGGCAGCTTCGCGAGGCCTATTACGGCGCGTTCGTGATCGCGATCTTCCTGTTCCTCAGACAGGGAGTCGTTCCCACCGCCGCAGGGCTGTTCGATCGGCTCGTCGGCTCCCGCCGTCGGCCTCAGCGGCCGGAGGATGCCGCGCCCGGTCGGGCGGCGCGGTAGCCGAGCTGCGCGGAGATCTCGGCAGCGGTTCGCTGCATCAACGGCCCGATGCGCGCGACGAGATCGTCGAGCGAGGCCATCGTGCGGTGGGCGGCGAGGTTGACGGCTGCGACCGCCTCGCCGGTCGCGGCGAGCACCGGCACGGCGACCGAGCGGAGCCCGTAGGCGAGCTCCTCGTTGTTGACCGCGATGCCGGTGGCGCGGACCCGGCTGAGCTCCGCGAGCAACGCCGCCTTCGAGGTGAGCGTGTTCGGGCCGCGACGAGCGAACGTGACCCTGCTCAGGATGTCGTCGCGCGCCGAGTCGGGAAGGAATGCGAGCAGGACCTTGCCCAGGGAGGTGCAGTACGCCGGCAGCCGGGAACCGACGTGGAGATCGAGGTCGATCTCGTTCTGGCCGCGACGAAAGGCCCGGAAGCGCTCGACGTAGACGATGTCGACGTCGTCGAGGATCGCCATGTTGACGGTGTGCCCTGTCTCGTCGCAGAGACGCTGAAGGTATGGCGCCGCCACGTGCCGCAGCTCCATCGAGTTGATCGCCGTGAAGCCGAGCTCGAGGACTCGCGGGCCGAGCGAGTACTTTCGCGTGCCGTCGTCCTGGTGGAGGTAGCCGAGGCGCGCCAGCGTGGCGACATAGCGGTGCGTCGTGCTCCGCGTGAGGCCGAGCTCGCGAGAGAGGTCGCTGACCCCGATGAGCTGCCGTCCCGACGAGAAGGAGGTCAGGATCGCGAGGCCGCGCTCGAGCGACTGTGAGGTGCTCGTGCGTCCGTCACCGTCTGCAGTCATTTCTGTGTTCTATATAGTCGAACGACGTCTTGACAAGTCGAAACCTCGCGGCATAGCGTCGACTCCCGCGCACTCGCAGGCCCCCTGGGGCGCCGATCGAGAAGGCGACGACGCCGGCCTCCACGCGGCCGTGCCCCTCGGTTCGCGGCCCACGACGGAAGGAGCGCACGCATGCCCACGCAGAGCGGCACCGACATCGACACCCGCCTCTTCGTCGGCGGTGAGTTCGTCGAGGCCGAGGAGGGGCGCACGTTCGAGAATCGCGACCCCTTCACGGACGAGGTGGTCTCGGAGGTCGCCGCCGGAGGTCGAGACGATGCGCGCCGCGCGGTCGAGGCTGCATCGGCGGCCGCGGCCGAGTGGTCACAGACCCCGCCGGCCGTCCGCCAGGGTGTCTTCCTCAAGGCGGCCGACGTCCTCGAGAGCCGGCACGACGAGGTCGTCTCGATGCTCGCACGCGAGACCGGGTGCACGTTCGGGTTCGGGATGTTCCAGATGCACTTCGTCCCCGGGCTGTTCCGTCAGGCGGCCGCGCTGGCGTACGCGCCGCTCGGCGAGGTAATCCCCTCGGACACGGGCGCGTTCGCGATGGGCATCCGACGGCCCGTCGGCGTCGTCGGCGCGATTGCCCCGTGGAACGCCGCGTTGATCCTCTCAGCCCGGTCGATCGCTGCGGCGCTGGCCCTCGGCAACACCGTCGTCCTCAAGCCGTCGGAATGGTCGCCGCAGGTGGGCGGGCTCCTGTGGGGCGAGGTCTTCGCGGAGGCCGGGCTCCCGGCGGGAGTCTTGAACATCGTGACGCACGCGCCGGGCGAAGCCGGGTTGATCGGCGACGAGCTCGTCGAGAACCCGGCGGTCCGCCGGATCAACTTCACCGGCTCGACCGGAACAGGACGCTCGCTCGCCGAGGCTGCCGGCCGTCAGCTCAAGCGCGTCCTGCTCGAGCTTGGCGGCTACAACCCGCTGGTCGTGCTCGGAGACGCGGATCTCCAGTACGCCGTCGACGCGTCGGCATTCGGCGCGTTCCTCCACCAGGGCCAGATCTGCATGTCCGCGCGGCGCATCATCGTCGAGCGGCCGATCGCAGACGAGTTCGTCTCGCGGCTCGCCGAGAAGACAAAGGGGCTCAAGGCCGGCGACCCGAAAGAGCACGACACGATCATCGGCCCGCTCATCACCGGGGCTGCGCTCGAGACCGTGAAGGGGCGCGTCGATGCCGCCGTGCGCGGGGGTGCGACACTGCTCGCGGGAGGCGGGACCGAAGGGCCTTGTATGCAGGCGACACTACTGGCCGACGTCCCCGCCGACTCGGAATTCGCGACGCTCGAGACGTTCGGCCCGGTCGCGGCGATCGAGGTCGTCGACTCGGCCGAGGAGGCCGTGGCACGGGCGAACGCGACGCCGTACGGGCTCGCCTCGGGGATCATCACGCAGGACGCCGACCGGGGCATGGCGCTCGCGCAATCGATCGACGCCGGCATCGTCCACGTCAACGACCAGCCCGTCGGCGACGAGCCGCAGATGCCGTTCGGCGGGGTCAAGGACAGCGGGTTCGGGCGGTTCGGCGGTTCGGCGGTCGTCGACGAGTTCACGGAGATGCGGTGGGTCACGGTGCAGCGCGGCTCGCATCCGTTCCCGTTCTGAGAGGCAGCAGGCGCATCCGATGACCACAACCACGACGATCTCGGCCGATGAGGCGGTCAGCGTCGTCCGCTCCGGTGACACGGTGATGGTCGGCGGGTTCGGTCTCGTCGGGGCGCCGCTCGCGCTGATCGACGCGCTCGTCGAGGCATCCGACGCGACCGACCTGACCATCGTCTCGAACAACATCGGCGAGCCGGGACGGGGTCTCGGCAAGCTTCTGCGGCAGGGCCGGATTCGGCGGGGGATCTCCTCGTACTTCACGTCGAACCCTGAGGCCGTGGCGGCGGTCAACGCCGGCGAGATCGAGGCGACCCTCGTGCCGCAGGGCACGTTCGCCGAGGCGATCCGGGCCGGCGGTGCGGGGATCGGGGGCTTCTTCACGCCGGTGGGCGCGGGCACCGAGCTCGGGCGGGGGAAGGAGGAGCGGGTCATCGACGGCGTCCCTCACCTCCTCGAGGAGCCGATTCGCGCCGACGTCGCCCTCGTCTACGCAGCTCGGGCGGACATGCTCGGGAACCTCTGGTATCGCCGGACCGCGAGGAACTTCAATCCGCTGATGGCGACCGCGGCACGGATGACCATCGCCGAGGCCGGCGAGATCGTGCCGGTCGGCGAGCTCGATCCGGAGGACGTCGTGACGCCGCACCTGTACGTCGACACCCTGGTGGCGAGCGCGTGAGCAACGACGTCAAAGCCCGGATCGCCGCTCGCGCCGCGGAGGAGCTTCGGCCCGGCGAGGTGGTGAATCTCGGGATCGGCATCCCGAACCTCATCCCCGGGTTCCTGGATGTCGACTCGGGCGTCGTGCTCCATACCGAGAACGGCCTCCTCGGCGTCGGTCCCCGCCCTGCCGGGGACGAGCTCGATCCGGATCTGATCGATGCGGCAAAGCGGCCGATCACCGCGCTGCCCGGGGCGGCGTACTTCGACAGCGCGGCGAGCTTCGCGATGATCCGCGGAGGGCATATCGACGTTGCGGTGCTCGGTGCGCTCGAGGTGAGTGCGACCGGGGACATCGCGAACTGGGCCGTTCCCGGCAAAGATGTGCTCGGTGTGGGCGGCGCGATGGATCTCGTGGTCGGCGCAAAGCGGGTCATCGTGACGATGACCGCGACATCGTCTAGCGGCGAGCCGAAGGTCGTCGCGGAATGCCGCTACCCACTGACGGCTGCGGGCGCTGCGGACGTGATCGTCACCGAGCTCTCGGTCTTCCGGCTCGTCGGCGGCGCGCTCCACCTGACAGAGCTCCTCGGAGACGCGACGGTCGACGAGGTCGAAGAGGTCACCGACGCCGCCTTCGTCGTCGCGCTGGTGGAGAGCCATGCGCGTCGGTGAGCGCCGCTTTGCCGAGGTCGACGACGTCACTCGCGGCGGCGTCGACCCGCCGAACGACCATCACGACTACGTGGGCACACGCCTTCGGGCGCCGAAGCAGCCCCTGGTAATCCTTCCCGCGACCGAGACGGAGCTGACGGGGCCTGCCTTCGGCGAGTCTGCGGTCGAAGCCTCGGACGCCGATCTGACGAGGCAGCACGAGGGCGAGCCGGCCGGTCAGCGGATCATCGTCGAGGGTCGCGTGCTGGACAGCCACGGCAAGCCGCTCCGCGGCCAGCTCGTCGAGATCTGGCAGGCGAACGCGGCGGGCCGCTACCGCCACGCTGTCGACACGCACGACGCGCCACTCGACCCGAGCTTCTCGGGCGCCGGCCGCTGCCTGACTGACGCCGACGGGCGGTACCGGTTCCTGACGGTCAAGCCCGGCATCTACCCGTGGGGCAACCACCCGAACGCCTGGCGACCGGCGCACATCCACTTCTCGCTGTTCGGTCGAGCGTTCACCGAGCGGCTCATCACGCAGATGTACTTCCCCGACGACCCGCTGTTCCCGTTCGACCCGATCTTCAACTCCGTGCGCGACGAGGCTGCGCGGGGCCGCCTCGTCAGCCGCTTCGACATCGAGCTGACCGAGCCGGACCGGGCGCTCGGGTTCCGCTGGGACATCGTCCTCGGCGGGCGGGAGGCGACGCCGCTCGAGGGGCCGCACGATGACTGAGGCCCTGAGGCTCACGCCCTCCCAGACCGCTGGGCCATACCTCTCGATCGGGCTGCTGCGGCAACTCGTCCCGACGGCGCTCGTGCCGCCGGGCGACCCGGCCGCCATCCGGATCCACGGGCGGCTCCTCGACGGAGCGGGCGAGGGAGTTCCGGACGGGATGATCGAGATCTGGCAGGCGGATGCGGACGGGCGCTACGGTGCGGGCGGATTCCACGGGTTCGGCCGTTCGGGCACCGAGGACGCAGGCCGGTTCGAGTTCGTCACCCTGAAGCCCGGCCGCGTGCCGTGGCCGGAGGGAGGGCTGCAGGCTCCGCATCTCGCGGTGGGGGTGTTCGCGCGCGGGTTGCTCAAGCGCGTCGTCACCCGGCTCTACTTCCCGGACGAGCGTGACGCGAACGAGGAGGACCCCGTGCTCTCCACGCTGTCCTCCGCCCAGCGAGAGCCGCTCGTCGCGGTGCCCGACGGCGACGGCCTACTGTTCGACATCCACTTGCAGGGCCCGTCGCAGACGACATTCTTCGCGGTGTGACGACGTTCGCCCCGCTCTACGTGCCCGACGAGCTCGGGGAGGCGGTCTCGGCTCGGGCGTGGCTGGGCGCGATGCTCGAGGCCGAGCGGGCGCTCGCGCGGGCCGGCGCGCTCGCTGGCGTCGTCCCCGAAGAGGCGGCGAGCGTCATCGCCGCGGCCTGCGACGTCGAGCGGTACGACTTGGCGACGCTGCTGCGGGAGGGGCGTGACGTCGGCAATCCGGTGGAACCGCTCGTCCGGGCGCTCGTCGAGCACGTCGGGGAGGAGGCCGGGCGCTACGTTCACCTCGGGGCGACCAGCCAGGACGTGGTCGACACGGCCGCGATGCTCGTCGCACGGCGATGCCTCGGCGTCGTGCTCTCCGACCTCGGTCGCGTCGCCGACGCCACGGCGGCACTCGCGCGCGAGCACCGTGACACGCCGATGGCAGGGCGGACGATGCTCCAACACGCCGTGCCGACGACCTTCGGCGTCAAGGCCGCGGGCTGGCTCGTCGCGGCGCTCGAGGCGGGCACGCGCCTCTCGGATGTGCGCGCGCACCGTCTCGCGGCACAGCTCGGCGGCGCGGCCGGGACGCTGGCGGGGCTCGGCGATCGGGCGCTCGACGTCTCTGCGCACTTCGCGGCCGAGCTCGGCCTGTCGGAGGCGACGCTGCCCTGGCACACGAACCGCGTTCGCATCGCGGAGCTCGGCTCCGGGCTGGCTCTGGTCTGCATGGTCGCGTCGAAGGTCGGGCTCGACCTCCAGCTGCTCGCGCAGACCGAGGTCGGCGAGGTGCGCGTCACGGGCGACGAGGGCGGCTCCTCGGCGATGCCCCACAAGCGGAACCCTGTCGATGCGATGTGGGCGCGGGCTGCCGCGGAGCTCGGGGGCGCGCAGGCCTCCGTGCTGATCGCAGCGACGCCCGCCGAGCACGAGCGGGCGGGCGGGCCGTGGCAGGCCGAGTGGGACGCGCTCTCCGGTGCGCTCGCGGCAACGGGAGGCGCCGTCGCGGCGCTCGTGCGCGCGCTCGGGAGACTGGAGGTGGACACCATTCGCATGCGGGCGAACCTCGACCTGACGAACGGTGGGATCGTCTCCGAGCGACTCGCGCTCGTGCTGACGGAGCGGATGGGGCGGACCGCGGCACGCGCCCTCGTCCGGGACGCTTCCACCCGGCCGTTCGGCGACGGGGGCGGGCTCGCCGAGGCGCTGGCGACCGTCGACACCGGGCTGAGCCAGACAGAGCTCGATGCCACGCTCGACCCGGCGACGTATCTCGGCTCCGCGGGAGCGTTCGTCGACCGGGCGCTCGCCCGCTTCGCCGCCGAGCGCGAGACGATCTTCGGGTGAGCGAGAGCCGTGACGAGCAGCACGCCCGCGGAATGGGCGTACGGCGCGCCGTCCTCGGGGACGCGCACGTCGACCGGGCGGTCGAGCGAACGACGCCGTTCAACGAGGCGTTCCAGGATCTGATCACTCGGTATGCCTGGGGAGAGGTCTGGGCGCGCCCCGGCCTCGACCGGCGGACACGAAGCATGATCACGCTCACCGCGCTCGTCGCTCTCGGGAGGGAGGACGAGCTCGCGATGCACGTGCGCGCCGCCCTGCGGAACGGGCTGACGCCGGACGAGATCGGCGAGGTGCTCCTCCAGTGCGCGATCTACTGCGGGGTGCCCGCCGCGAACGGCGCGTTCGCGGTCGCGCAACGCGTCATCGACAAGGCGGCGGAGGACGAGGCGTGACCGGCCCGCGAGTGAACAGGACGCAGGTCGCAATCGTCGGCGCCGGGCCGGCCGGGCTGACGCTCGGGCAGCTGCTGCACCGAGCGGGGATCGAGACGGTGACCCTCGAGCGGCGCGAGAGGGAGTACGTCGAGGCGCGGGTCAGGGCAGGCGTCTTCGAGCACGACGTCGCAGACCTGTTCGAGCAGGCAGGTGTCGGCGAGCGCATGCGCCGCGAGGGCCTCGTCCACGGTGGCGTCGAGCTGCGCGCGGCTGGCGAACGGCAGCGGATCGGCTTCGACGAGCTGACGGGGAAGAGCGTCGTCGTCTACGGCCAGACCGAGATCGTCAAGGACCTCATCGCGGCGCGGCTCGGGAGCGGCGCTCCAATCCATTTCGACGTGGACGGCGTGGCGCTCCACGACGTCGACACCGATCGTCCCCGCGTCGAGTACCAATCTGCGGCTGCAGCTGTCGCAGCTCCGCTACCTCCGGACGTCGAGGGTCGCGGCCACGTCGCTCGCCGAGAACTACGTCGGGATCGAGAGCGTCTGAGCTGAGGTGACATGACAGAATCGAGCCATGCCCTGGCCCCGTGACGACGCGAAGCTCGACACGGTCCGGGGACTCATGGCGGACCAGGGGCTCGACGCGATCGTCGCCCGCGCGCCCGACAACGTCGTCTACCTGACGGGGTTCTGGGGGATGAAGGGCTGGGACGCAGTCGTGTTCCCGCGCGAAGGAGAGCCGACGCTCCTGTGCCTCGAGGCCTCGGCGGACGACGCGGCTCGGAACGCGTGGACGAGCGACGTGCGCCTCGTTCCGGGCTATCTGCCCGACGATCCGCGGCCGCCGGTGGTGCGCACGCTGGAGCTCGCGGTCGCCTGCGCGGCCGAGCACGGCACCGTGGGGCTCGAGCTGAGCCTCGGCACCCAGGCGTCGGACCGGATGGTCGGCGAGCCGACGACCTACACGAAGGCGTGGTTCGACGCGGTCCCCGACGCGGTCGACGCAACGCCGCTCCTCGCAGAGGCGCGCATGGTCAAGACCGACCAGGAGATCGAGCGCGTCCGCCTTGCGAACGAGATCGCCGCGGCTGCGATGGACCACGTCCGCGGCGTGATCCGGCCGGGGATGACCGAAGCGCAGATCGCGGCCGAATGGCTCGGGTTCGTGCACGGCGAGGGAACGGGCTGGGCGGGGAGGGTCGAGCTTGCGCTCGGCTTCTCGCTCGTCTGGGCGGGACCCGGGATCAGGACGTTCACCGCGACGAGCAACCGCCCTGTCGTCGAGGGCGAGCCGACGCTGTTCGAGATCTGGGTCTGCGCCGACGGCTACTGGGCCGACCACACGAAGAACGTCGTGGTCGGCGAGCTCACACCCGCATACGCCGAGCTCGAGGCGGGTCTCGGCGAGGTCTACGACGACGCCGTCGCCTTCTGCACGCCGGGCGCGAGCCTCGCCGAGCTCGATCGCCGCATCCGGGAGGGCGTGGAGCGGATCGGCTACCCGGGGCAGCCGACGCATCCCATCTGTCACGGTGTCGGCGCGAGGGCGCACGAGCCGCCGTACGCGCACCAGGCCGGCGGCGGCGAGATCCGCAGCCGGATGGTGCTTGCAATAGAGCCAGGATGCTACTGGGAGGGAGGTGGTGGGTTGCGCGTCGAGGACAACTTCCTCGTGACGGACGACGGGCCGGAGAAGCTCTCGCCGTTCCCCGACGGGATCGTGCAGGCAGGGTGACAGGATGAGCCTCGACCGCACCAAGATCTGGACCGGGTCGATCAACGAGCAGGCCCTCGACCCGCAGCCGCGCTCGCCGATCGGCCTGTACGACACGACGCTGCGCGACGGCGAGCAGACGATCGGGGTCGTCCTGACCCCCGAGGAGAAGCTCGAGATCGCCGAGGCGCTCGACGCGGCCGGGGTCGACAGGATCGAGGCCGGCTTCCCGCGCGTCTCCGCGGACGACTTCCGAGCCGTCGAGCTGATCGCCGCGGCCGGGCTTCGCGCCGAGGTGTGGGGGTTCTCGCGCGCCGTCCAGGCCGACGTCGACGTGCTCGTCGAGCTCGGCGTCCGCGCCTCGGTGATCGAGAGCCCGATCTCCGACGGGAAGCTCGATGCGCTCGGCGTGAGCCGCGAGACGATGCTCGAGCGGATCCGGAAAGCCGTCTCCTTCGCCACCGAGCACGGGATTCACGTTGCGTTCTTCGGCGTCGACTCGTCACGCGCGTCGCTCGACTTCTTCGACCAGGCGTACGAGGCGGCCGTCGAGGCGGGCGCTGCCGAGATAGTGGTGGTCGACACACTCGGGATCGCCACCCCCGAGGCCGCGGCGCTGCTCGTCTCGCGTGCCCTGGACCGCCTCGACGTCCCGGTGCACTGGCACGGTCACGACGACTTCGGGCTCGGGACGGCTGCCGCGATCGCGGCCGTGCAGGCGGGCGCGACGTGGGTGCAGGGGACGATCAACGGGATGGGCGAGCGGGCCGGCAACGCGGACCTCCTCGAGGTCGCGCTCGCGCTCGAAGCGCTCTACGGGATTCCCACGCGGCTCGACCTGACGCACGCGCGCGGGGTCTCGCAGCTGGTCGCGGAGCGAGCCGGCACGCCGCTCCCCCCGTGGAAGGCGGTCACGGGCGAGGCGCTCTTCACCCGCGAGTCCGGCGCTGTCGCGGCACAGTTCCACGACCCGCCCGCGATCGAGCCCTACTCGTCGGAGCTCGTCGGGGCAGAGCGGGGGATCGTGCTCGGGAAGAAGAGCGGGCTCGACTCGATCCGGATCACGCTGGCACGGCTCGGCCTCGAGGTCGACGCCGACGGTCAGGCCGAGCTGCTCGAGGCGGTCAAGCGCCTCGGCACCTCGAGGCAGGGTCTCGTCTCGGACGCAGACTTCCGCCGCCTAGTGCGGAGGCACGCGAAGCGCGCCGACGGGACCGCCGCCGAGGCGTAGCGCGCGTGGGGATCGACCGGCAGACGTTCTTCGACGTGATGGCGTCGTTCCCGTCGGGTGTCGCGGTCGTGACGACGACGACCCGCGACGGCGTCCCGCGGGGGCTGACGACGACCGCAGTCTGCAGCGTCTCGGCAGACCCGCCGACGGTGCTCGTCTCGCTCGATCTCGGCTCGCGGACGCTCGACGCCCTGCGCGAGCGCGGGGCGTTCGCTGTCAACTTCATCGGCGCGGGCCGGAGCGACCTGTGCCTGCTGTTCGCGTCGAAGGAACGAGACAAGTTCGAGAGGGTGCCCTGGACGAGCGGCGCGTCCGGGCTCCCGCTGCTCCACGAGGACGCGCTCGCCTGGGCCGAGTGCACGACTCTGCAGGAGGTCGAGGTGGGCGACCACGTCGTCCTGATCGCGCTCGTCGAGAGCGGCGGCGTGCGGCCGGAGCTCGAGCCGCCGATCCTCTACTACCGGCGCTCGTGGGGGGTGTGGTCGCCTGTGCACGAGGCCGACGATCCGGACGCGGTGGCGATCGACGCGATCGAGGTCAGCGGGCGGGACCTGCGCTGGCAGGGGGCCGAGTTCTAGGGAACTCCGCCCGATTGACTGACATGACAAGCTACGGGATACTCGTCCTTGACATGTCACAGCAAGGGAGGGAGGTCGATGCGCTTCAGCCTGTACACCGAGATGCAGCTCCACGAGGGCAAGACGCCGCAGCAGCTGTACGGCGAGGTCCTCGAGCAGATCGAGAACGCCGATCGTCTCGGGTACGACTGCTACGCGTCGATCGAGCACTTCTTCTTCCCGAAGTTCTCGATCTCCGCGAACCCGACAGCGCTCTTCGCCGCGGCCGCGCAGAGGACGCGGAAGATCCGTTTCCGCACCATGCTCCACGTCCTGCCGTACCACAACCCGATGGTGCTGGCCTCGGCGATCGCGGTGACCGACATCCTCACCGGCGGCCGCTACGAGTGGGGCGTCGGCCGGGGCCACGGGTGGATCCCGGAGAAGGCCGGCATCCCGCTCGACGAGCACGCGCGGCCGAAGTACGAGGAGGCCGTCGACCTGCTCTTCACGGCGCTCGGCAACGAACGGTTCTCGCATAGCGGCACCTACTTCGAGGTCGGCGACTCGCACATCGTCCCGTTCCCGACCCGGAGCTTCCGCATCTTCCTCGGCGGTACGTCCGACCGGACGTACGAGCTCGCGGCCGAGCACGGCTGGGGCGTCGCGGTGCCGCCGCTGCTCCCGTACAAGGCGCTCGAGGAGCAGCTCGACCTGTATCGCGCGAAATGCGCCGAGCACGGCACCACGCCGGACATCGTCTGGCTCCACGCCTGCCACATCGACGACGAGCGTGAAACGGCAATGCGCGAGGCGCGCGACTGGGTCTCGAAGTTCATCTACGGGAACAGCTCGCCGCTCCTCGAGTACGAGAAGCCGGCCGCCGACGCCCTCGGGAAGGCGGGATACGGCTTCTACGCCTCCGGGATCATGGAGCAGCTCGCCGACGTGTCATTCGAGCAGCTCGTGGAGGACGACTACGTCTGGGTCGGCACGCCCGACGACATCGTCGCGCGGATCGAGGAGACCAGGAAGATCTGCCCGGGGATCTCTGAGATCGGCATCACAGTGAACGCGGGCGGCGCGCCGCACTGGATGGCGATCAAGAACCAGGAGCTGTTCGCCGCCGCGGTCATGCCGCGGGTCCGTTCGGCGAGCTCGGCCGAGCTCGCACAGGCCGGTTCGTGAGCGAGCGTGTCTGCGTGATCGGTGCAGGGGTGATCGGCAGCCTCTTCGCGGGTCATCTCGCCGAGGTTGCCGAGGTCTCGGTGCTGACGCGGCGGCAGGACCACGCCGACGCGCTCAACCGCGACGGGCTCCGCGTGACCGGCCGTAGCGACCGCCACGCGACCGTCTTCGCGACGCGCGATCCCGACGAGCTGCCGGCGTTCGACCTGGGGATCGTCGCGACGAAGGCCGAGGGCCTCGAGGATGCCGCAGCCTCGCTCGAGGGGCGCTTCCCGGAGGCGACGATCATGACGACGCTCAACGGGCTCGGCGCCGAGGAGGTCGTTCGCGCACGCGGCGACTGGCCGCTCGTCTCCGCGGTGACGTTCATGTCCGGCACGAAGCACTCGGACACGGAGGTCGAGTACATCCTCGACACCGCAACGTGGATGGGGCCGTACGAGGAGACCCCGTACGAGCGGGTCGAGGAGATCGGCGAGCTCGTTCGCGGTTCCGGCCTGAAGGCCGAGACGTTCCCCGACCTGCGCCCGGCCCGCTGGTCGAAGCTGATCTTCAACGCGACCGTGAACGCGGTGGCGGCCCTCACCGGGCTGCCGCACGACGCGCACTTCGCGCGTGAGGAGACACCCGCCGACCTCGGTCATCTCGTCCATGACCTCGTCGACGAGGGCAAGGCCGTCGCGGCGGCGGCGGGCATCGAGCTCTACGAGGACCCGTGGGAGATGAACGTGCACGCGACCCAGCGGGGCCACGCGCACTATCCGTCGATGCTCGAGGACGTCGAAGCACACAGGACGACCGAGATCGACCTGATCACCGGCTCGCTCGTCCGCGAGGCGGAGCGCCACGGGGTCGCGGTGCCACTGCACACGGCGCTCTACCGGCTCGTCAAGGCGAAGGAGGAGTCGTGGACCTGACCGTCATCGCCACCGCGTCAAGCTCGAGGAGGGCGTGATGAGAACGGAAGACAAGAGCGCTTGCTCGACGCTCCTCGCGGCGGCTATCCCGGCGTCGCGCTCGTGGTCGCCGCGTCTGCGTCCGCGGCCCAGTCCGCCCGATCGTGATCGGCTGGGCGTTCGACAGCAAGGGCGGCATGGCGCCCGTTCGACGGCCCGGCGCTCGCCGCGGCGAAGCTACGCGTCGGCGATCAACGCAGCCGGCGGCGTTCTCGGGCGTCCGATCGATGATCCGCACCTGCGACACCCAGAGCAACAAGCCGGCGAACGCGAAGTCGTGTGCGGCGAAGCCTCATCGGCGGGGGCGCCAACATCATCTTCACCACCTGCGACGTCGATCTACGCGACCCCGGTCGTCCAGGAGGCGATCAACCGGGGCATCCTCGCGGTTGCGCCGTGCATCGGCACCGACCAGATGGGGCCGAAGCGCTTCGGCGCGAAGGGCACGCCTCGCGTTCACGCTTCGGCAACGTGGCCCAGGACGAGGGGTCGGCGATGGCCGCAGTACGCGTGGTGCCGAAGGGCTGGCGCAACGGCGGCGACTGCGACCAACACGTGATCGTCTACTTCAAGAACGTCGTGCAGGCGTTCGAGGCACGGTGGACGCAGCTCGGCGGCAAGATCGTCGACCGACGAGAGCTACGCGACCGGCGGCGAACGGACGTCGTGGCAAGCGGTCAGCCGACTGAACGGCGTCGACGCGGACGTCGTCGTCACATCGACGGCTCGCCTTGGGCGAGCGATGCCGACGATCGTGAACGGGCTCCGGTCGCTCGGCAACAAGTCGCCGATCCTCAACTCGTGGGCGGGCGACGGCACGTACTGGGTCCGAAGGAGCCCGTCGATCTCAACTACTACTTCGTGACCTATCGCGTCGGTCTTCGGGGACGATCCCGGCCAGGCGGTGAACGCGCTCGCGAAGAAGGTCAAGGCGGGGACCGGTGGGTTCGTCACCGGTGCGGCCGCGATCGACGGCGTCGCAACCGCGATCAGTCGGGCGAAGTCGACCCAGGAACGGCGCCCGCCTCGCAGCGCAGATCGAGAAGTTCAAGAAGGTGCCCGACGATCTCCGGGCTCGTGAGCTTCACGCCGCAGCTTGCACTCGGTCTTCGGTCGTCGGTACCGCGTGCTCAGCATCGAGAACAACAAGGCGAAGATGGTCGGCACGGTCGTCGCGAAGGTCGTCCCGAAGATCTAGGACGACTTGGGCAGTCGTCGAGACGACAGGCAAACGAGGACCGGTGGCCCGGAGACAGCCTCCGGGCCACCGGAGTGTCGCGATCCTTCGAGGGCGTGCAGGCGCTCGACGGCGTCGACCTCGAAGCTCCACGACCACGAGGTCGTGGGCCTGATCGGCCCGAACGGCGCGGGCAAGTCGACGCTCGTCAACGTTCTGACCGGCTTCGACCGCGCCGACGAGGGCTCGGTCGAGCTCGAGCGGACGAGACGTGACCCGCTGGAGCCCGACCGCCGCGGCCGGGCAGGTCTCGCGCGGACCTTCCAGCACAGCCGCCGTTCCGGGGCCTCTCCGTCCGGGAGAACGTCGAGATCGCGGCGATGGGAACGGGAGCTTCGCCGCACGACGCGGAGGCGCGCGCGCGCCGACGACCTGCTGGCGGGCTGCTCGGCCTCGACGCGCGGTGCCGACGCTCCGGCCTGCGAACCTCCCGCACGGCGACGAGCGGCGTCTCGGTGTGGCCCGCGCGCTCGCGACGAGGCCGCGCTTCGTCCTCATGGACGAGCCCGCGGCGGGCCTCCCGGAGGCGGAGGTGTCGGCGTTCGCGGAGGTGGTCCGCTCCGTGCGCGACGACTACGGCGCCGGCGTGCTGCTGATCGACCACAACATGGCGCTCGTCATGGACGTCTGCGACCGCATCTACGTGCTCGACCAGGGCCGGATGCTCGCGGGTGGTACGCCGGACGAGATCCGCGCCAACCTCGACGTCGCCGCCGCCTACCTCGGCGACTCCGCCGTGAGGGAGGACGCCCCGTGAGCGAGTCTGTCGCGGCCCGCCGTGCTCGAGGTCGACGCCCTGGAGGTGCGGTACGGCGGCGTACCGCGGTGCGCGATCTCTCGCTTCGAGGTGACGCGAGGGGAGATCGTCGGGCTGATCGGCCCGAACGGCGCCGGGAAGTCGACGACCCTGCTCGCGATCATGGGCGGCCTGCCGGTCGCCTCGGCGACGTGCAGCTCGCGGGCCGGTCGCTGCGCGGTCGCGCGCCCGAGGAGATCGCGCGCGCGGGCGTCGCACTCGTGCCCGAGGGGCGCAGGATCTTCGGCGATCTGACGGTCGAGGAGAACCTCCGGCTCGGGCTGGCGGGCGGTCGCGGCCGGAGGCGGGAGAGGAAGCCGATCTCGAGGCGAGGTTCGAGCTGTTTCCCGGTCGTGGGCGAGTTCCGGCGACGGCAGGCCGGGGCGCTCTCGGGCGGTCAGCAGCAGCAGCTTGCGATCGCCCGCGCGCTCGTCGCCGGCCGAGGATCTGCTCCTCCTCGACGAGCCGTCGCTCGGGCTCGCGCCGAGGATCGTCGACATCGTCTTCGATGCGCTCGCCGAGATCCGGCGACGCGGCGTGACGGTGCTGCTCGTCGAGCAGCGCGCGCAGCGCACGATCGGCTTCGCCGACCGCACGTATCTGATGGCGAACGGAGAGCTGCGGCTCGTCCTCGACCCGCAAGACGCCGCGGACACCGACGGCTCGTAGCACGCATACCTCTCGTGAGCGACGGCTCGTCGTCGCGTCGCTCGATGCGGTCGACCTCAGGTCCAGATCGACGCCATCGGCCTCGGCGCCGTCTACGCCCTGATGGCGGTCGGCATCGGCCTCGTGTTCGGCGTCCTGCGGCTCGTCAACTTCGCCTACGGCCAGCTGATGATGGCCGGCGCGTTCACGCTGGCGCTCGCGTCCCAGTGCGACTGGCCCGTCTGGGCTGGCATCGCGATCTGCTTCGTCGTCGTCGTGTCGCTCTCCGGGCGCTCGATGGATCGCCTCGTCTTCCGTCCGCTCAGGACTCCAGTCGCCGGCCGTGATGCTCGTGGCGACCTTCGCCGTCGCCTTCCTGCTCCAGAACGTCGCGCTCCTGTCGACGTGCGGGACGACCGTCGGCGAGCCGGCGGCGTCGCTCGTGTCGCTCAACCGCCCGGTCACGATCGGGGGCCTCGAGATCCGCAAGGTCACGATCGTCGCGATCGTCGTCGCGGTCGATCGCCCTCGTGGCGCTCGTCGCTCCTCCTCGAGCGCACGTCGATCGGCCTCCACATGCGGGCCGCCTCGACGGACTTCACCACCGCGCGCCTGCTCGGCGTGCGGGCGAACCGGTCATCGCGTCGCCGTGCTCATCTCCGGCGCTCCTGGCCGCCATCGTCGCGGTGATGCTCACGATCCAGTTCCCGCTCGTGACGCCCGACTTCGCCCTGCAGGACACGATCGTCGTGCTCGCGGGCGTCGTCGTCGGCGGGATGAACGCCTCTTCTCGGCGATGCTCGGCGGCTTTGCGATCGGCTTCGTCTCGGGGCTGCTCGACGGCGCGCTCCCGACCGACCAGAGCCGTACTTTCTGCCGTCGCTCCTCTTCGGCCTCGTCATCCTCGTCCTCCTGGTGCGGCCCGCGGGGGTGTTCGCGCGCGGAGGCGAGCCTGGTGGAGCGGGTGTGAACGTCGTGCGCGCCGCGCCGCAGCTCGTCGCGCCGGCCGTTCTGATCGTGGCGCGGCGATGCTGGGCTCGCTGACCGTCGCGCGCGATCGCAGATCTACTTCATCACCGCGATCGTCTCGGTCGCGTTCGTGGTCGCGATCTACGTCTTCGTCGGCAACTCCGGCGTCGTCTCGTTCGGGCACATCAGCTTCGTCGCCGTCGGCGCCTTCGCCGCCGGCGTCATCTCGATCCCGAGCGAGTCGAAGACCGGCGACGATGCCGAATCTCGCCCGCTTCTGCGCGACACGACGATCGGCAACGTCCCGTCGCTCGTCGATCGCGGCCGCGGTCGGCGGACTCTTCGCGCTCCTCGTGGGGCTCGCTCTCATGCGCCTCTCGGGGCTCGCGGCCGGCATCGCGACGTTTCGCCGTGCTCGAGATCACGAACAACGTCCTCCGCGACAGCGACAAGATCGGCCCCGGGCGAACGTCTTCTCCTCGGTTCCCGAGACGACCGACCTGTTGCAGGCGACGGTCGGCGCGCTGTCGTCGTCGATCGCGTCGCGTTCGTGTACCAACGAAGCCGGTTCGGGCGGCAGCTGCGGGCGGCCCGCGACGATCCCGCCGCGGCCCGCGCGGTGGGGATCTCCGTCTACCGGCAGCGGCTCGTCGGCGTTCGCCATCTCGGGGCTGCTGGCAGGGTTCGCCGGCGGGCTCTACGTGCACCTCCTGCCCACCGGCGCCGACTCGCTCTACCTCGATCTGACCTTCATCACGCTCGCGATGCTCGTGATCGGCGGCGATGACGAGCCTCTGGGGCGCGGTCGTGGGGGCGCTCGCGGTGTCGGGCTCGACTCGCTGCTGGCGGAGGCCGAGAAGGCCTCGGCGTCGGCGGTCACGATCGACCTGCCCGCGGGCACGCGCCTCGTCGTCGTCGGCTTTCTGATGGGGCTGGTGCTCGTCCTGCGCCCGTCCGGGCTGACCGGCGGTCGCGAGTTCTCGCTCTCGCGACTCGACATCTGCGCCCGCAGCGTCCTGCCGTCGCACGAGGGGAGACGCCATGAGGATCTGCGTGGTCGGCTGCGGTGCCGTCGGGTCGCTGTTCGCGGCAAACCTCGCGACGCTGGACGACGTCGAGGTGTGGGCGTTCGACCTCAACCAGGCGCACGTCGACGCGATCGCGCGTGACGGGCTCCGGCTCGTCGGCGCGGGCGAGGTCACCGGGCGGCCGAACGCGACGAGCGACGCGGGCGCGATCCCGCCCTGCGAGTTCGGGATCGTCGCGACGAAGGCCATGCACGCGGGCCCGGCGATCGCCGCGACCGCGCACGTCTTCCGGCACGGCGGTGCGGTCGCGTCCGTGATGAACGGCGTGGGCAACGAGGAGACGCTCGCCGAGCACGTCGACCGCGTGATCCGCGGCACGACGTTCCCGGCCGGCAAGGTGCTCGAGCCCGGTGTCGTGCAGTGGGACGTGAAGGGCGACACGACGTTCGGGCCGTTCGAGCCGAGCCCGGTCGACCTCTCCGCGATCGAGCCGCTCGCGGACGCGTGCACCCGGGCCGGGATGCCCGCGCAGGGCCGTCGGAGATGCCCGCCCGCCGCAGTGGCGGAAGGTCATCTTCAACGCGTCCACGAACCCGATCGGCGCGCTGACCGGCCTGACGCACGGCCGCGTCTGCGAGCGGCCGGACCTGCGCGCGCTCGTCTCCGGGCTCGTCGACGAGGGGAAGGCGGTCGCGACCGCGCAGGGGATCGTGCTGGACGCCGACCCCGAGGAGCTGATCGACCACGCGGCGCGCCCGGACGTGGCGTACGGCCACAAGGCCTCGATGCTGCAGGACGTGGAGGCGCGCCGGCCGACCGAGATCGACTACCTGAACGGCGGGATCGCGCGCTTCGGCCGCGAGCTCGGCGTGCCGACCCCGCTGCACGACGCCGTCGCAGCGCTGATCAAGGGAGTGGAGGCCTCATGGCAAAAGCAGCGTCGGTGACAGGCTTCGGCCTGTGACCGACTCCGTTTCCAGCGAGCTCGACCGGCGCCTCGCGAACGTCCGCACCGCGATGGCGGAGCATGCGCTCGACGGCCTCGTCGTCGCCGGAAGCGAGTACTCGGGGTTCGAGGGGGCGGTCACGTACCTCTCCGGGTTCCAGATCGTCCACCGGTACGCGTACGTCGTCGTGCCGGCGGAGGACGACCCCTTCGTGGTGTTCCCCGCGGAGGCGCGGTACGTCGGCGAGCACGGCACCGCGCAGGTCGAGCAGCGCTTCGACCCGCACCCGGGCCGGGCGATCGCCGATCATGCGAATGACCGGGGCTGGCGTCGGATCGGCGTCTACGGGCTCGACTACGTGATGACGGTGCGGGACTACCGCGCGCTCGAGGCGTTCCAGGTGGTGCCGTTCGACGTCGAGTTCGACCTCGCGCGGGCGGTGAAGAGCGAGGCGGAGCTGGAGAGCGTGAGGGACTCCGTGCGGATCAACCGGCGGGGCTTCGAGCTCTTCGCGGATGCGTACGCGCCCGGCCGGACGGCGGCCGCGGTGATGGCCGCGGCAGAGGAGTACTTCGTCGCCGAGGGATGCGGCCGGCTGACGATGAACATGGTGCTCACGGCGCCCGGTCGCTCCGGTGTCGCGTTCCCGGAGTTCAAGATCGCCCGCAAGGACGAGCTGCTCGGCGACTTCGTGCTGCCCTCGCTCGAGATCGCCGGCCCCGGGATGCACTGGGTCGAGGTCTCGCGCGCCCTCGCTGCGCCCGACACGACGCTGTCTCCGGATACGAGCGCGATGGCGGACGCGTACGCCGAGTACTACGAAGCCGCGCGGAGCGGGATGCGGGCCGGGGCGAGCTGCCACGACGTCCACATGGCGGTCTCCAAGGGCTTCCACGATCGCGGTTACCACCTCGGGCACGTCACCGGGCATTCGATCGGCATGACGATGATCGAGTTCCCGAAGATCGGCGAGGGCGTCGAGACCGAGCTCGCGGAGAACATGGTGCTGTCGATGCACCCACACGCGATCGCCGAGAACGGCGAGGACTGCCTCTACATGCAGGACACATGGCTCGTCACGTCGTCCGGCGGCGTCCCGCTCGCCGACCTCCCGATGGAGATCGTGCGCGCGGGCGCGGAGCGCGGCTAGGCCGAAGACGTGGCGCTCGCCGAGGGGCTGGTCGAGGGCGAGGACGGCGTTGCCCGCTGCGGGTGGGGCGGAGGCAACGACCCCGTCTACCGCGCGTACCACGACGACGAGTGGGGGATGCCCGTCACCGACGACGTGCGTCTCTTCGAGAAGCTGACGCTCGAGGGCTTCCAGGCGGGGCTCTCCTGGCTGACGATCCTCCGCAAGCGCGAGGCGTTCAGACAGGCGTTCGTCGGCTTCGACTTCCGCCGCGTCGCCCGCTTCGGGACGCGCGACGTCGAGCGGCTGCTCGGCGACGCGTCGATCGTCCGGCACCGCGGCAAGATCGAGTCCGCGATCAACAACGCCCGGCGCGCCGAAGAACTCGTCGACGAGGCCGGCTCGCTGGCCGCCTTCGTGTGGCGGTTCGAGCCGCCCGACTCGGCGCGTCCACGGCGGATGACGCGCGAGGCGCTCAGCGACCTGTCCCAGTCGGACGAGTCGCGCTCGCTCGCGAAGGAGCTGCGCCGCCGCGGCTGGTCGTTCGTGGGGCCGACGACGGTCTACGCGTTCATGCAGGCGATGGGCCTCGTCGACGATCACCTCGACGGCTGTGCGTCGCGGCTCCGGGTCGAAGCGGCGAGGGCGGCGCTGACCCGGCCGGCCTGACTTCCGCGAGAGACATCCAGCCTCTAGAATGGTCATTCGTGAGCTGGCCGTGGATCGTCCTGCTCGCCCTCGGCGTCCTCCTGGTCGCCGCCGCGGAGTGGCCGAGGGTTTCGGGCATCGTCGGCGCCGACGCGCGCAGAAAGCGCGAGCGAGAGCGCCGAAAGTCCAAGCTTCGAGTCGTCAGCCCAGAGGACGACGACTTCGTCGAGAGCGTGACGCGCGATCTCGACGCGCTGCCGACGATCGAAGAGCCGCGCACGAAGCGACCCTGACGTGCGCTACGACGCCGAGCCCCTGACGGTCACCGAGGCGGTGACCACGCGCGTGTTCGGGAGGATCCGCGCGACGTTCTCCATGTTGCGCGTCTCCTGGTAGTCGGCGACCGAGAGACGCACCCGGTGGCGACCGGGCGCAACGTCGCTGGTCGACAGGCGCACCTCGCTCGCGACCAGGCGGGCGGTGACCGCGCGGCCGTCGATCGACGCCTCCAGCGACCGGGGATCGACCCCCGCGCCGCCGTCGCTCACGCGGAACCGGATCGGGCGCGTCGCAACGACGCTCCGTCCGACGAGTCGTGCGAGCGGCGGCGTCGTGTCGTCGACCCAGAACCGGAACCTGAACTTGCCCGCCCCGGCGCGGGTCGTGCTGTCGAAGACGACGGCGTACGCCCCGGGCGCCGGCATGATCGCACCGGCTGCGAGGACGGGGCTCTCGAACTCGTCCACGTACGGGTTGAGGTCGAACGGAAGGGCCGCGTAGCCCGTCAGGCGGTTCTCGTCGCCGTCCGCGACCAGCCGGGGCTCGACGCGTACACCTGGCGCACGCGAGGTGATGGCGACACCGAGGTTCGCGACCGGGCGGCGCACCACGACGCGGAAGACCTGCTCCGGGCCGCGCAGGAGGCTCCTGACGATGCTCCCGTCGGGCACTTCGGGGTACCGATATGTGTCGACGCGCGCCGGGCGCCCGCGGGTGTCTCCTGCGTATGACCCGGGTCGCCGGAGGATCGGGGCGCTGCCCGCGCCGAGCCGCGGGGCGGAGACGCGGCCCCAGACCGGGATCCGGCGGGTCATGCCATCCCGGCGAAGGACGACGACGCCCCCGATCTCGCCTTGCGCGGAGCCTGCGCGAAGATCGAGCGCCAGCGTCCCCGGGACGTTCACCTGGCCGGTCACGGCCAGCGTCGAGCCTCCCGCGGCCTGGTCCGGCTCGAAGGTCGCCGTCCAGGCACCCGACCCGCCGCCTGCGTCGTCGAGCCGCACCTCACGCTGCTCGGACGAGCCCGGCTTCACGAGGCCGAACGAGACCGCGGTGGGCGTCGGGCGGACGAGCGGGGTGTCTGCCGCGGCGACGTCCAGCAGCCCGGCGCCCGCGCGAGTGGGGTCGACCCGCGACGTCGCCGGCCCCACCGGGCGGGCGGTGACCGTGAGCGCGGCCTTCACCTGTGCCGGGCTCCAGTCGGGATGGCGCTGGAGCAGCAGCGCGACCGCCCCGGAGACGTGTGGCGCCGCCATGCTCGTCCCGGAGAGGGTGCCCCAACCATCGGGCTGGGACGAGAGGATGGCCGTTCCCGGCGCGACGACGTCGGGCTTCAGCCTCAAGGACAGGGGAGTCGGGCCGGAGGAGGAGAATCCGGCGATCGACGGGGACGAGCCCGATGTCGATGCGCCGACCGTGATCGCATCCGCAGCGGATCCGGGTGACGTGAGCGACCCGGCGCCGAACTCCTCGAAGTCGTTCCCGGCGGCGACGACGGGCACGACCCCGGCGGCCGCGGCAGCGTCGAGCGCGAGCGCGACGACGTCGTGCTGCGGCGTGATCTCGGGCTCCCCGATCGAGAGGTTGATCACGTCCATCCCGTCCTGGACGGCCGCCTCGATCGCGGCGACGAGCTCCGGCGCGTTGCCGTCGAGCCCGACGTTCGCGTCCGTGGGGACGGTCAGCGCCTTGTAGTTCCCGATGTAGGCATGCGGCGCGATCCCGCTGATCCGAGCCCCCTCGGCCTGCGTGTTCGCATCGCCCGCCGCGATGCCGGCGACGTGCGTCGCGTGCCCCGACTCCTCGGGGTCGAACGGCCGGCCGGCGAACCGCCATGTCGCCCCCGGCGGCGGGAAGGCGCGGGCGACGATCACCTTTGCGGTGGTGAACGAGAGCTGCCCCTTCGGAAAGCCTGCAGGCATCGTGTAGCCCGTGGGGTCGAAGAACGGATGGGTCTGGTCGACCCCGTCGTCGATGATCCCGATCTTGATGCCGGCCCCGTCGGTGGGGAGTCCCGCTGCCGCCAGGTCGCGCGCGTGGATGGTGTCGGAGTCCGGCCCGGCGAGCACCCGGTACGTCGAGCCTGCGTAGACCCGCTCGACCCCGGGGAGCCGGTCGAGGCGCGGAAGCTCCCGGCTGGGCAGGACGACGGCGAGGCCGTTCGCAACGAGGCGGTACCTCCAGCGGACGGTCGCGTCGGGAACGGCCGTGCCGAGCGCCTCGACGAACCGCCGCTGCTGGGTATCGACCCGCGCGCGTGCGCGCGCCGAGTCGGCATAGGCGAGCGGCGGCGCCGTCAGCTGCACCACGACCTCCGTCCCCGACGGCACCGCCGCCGAGACGTTGCGTCCGTCGGCCGTCGCGCCGAGCAGCGCGGCCGCCGCAAGGACGAGGAGAGGGAGGAAAAGGCGCCTCATCGGAATTGAGACGCCTCCGGCGGCCAGTCGTCGGCCGTGCCTTGCGTCATGCGGATGAGAGGACTTGAACCTCCACGCCCCTAGGGGCACACGGACCTGAACCGTGCGCGTCTACCAATTCCGCCACATCCGCGGGGTGGCTCAGTGTAGCCGGGGCGCGCGCTACGACCCGAGAGCCTCGAGCACCTGGTCGGCGTGCTCGTCGGGCTTGACCTCGAGGAAGATCCGGGCCACGTTCCCGTCCCCGTCGATCACGAAGGTCGAGCGGTTGACGCCCATGTACGTCTTGCCGGCATAGGACTTCTCGCCCCAGACGCCGTAGGCGTCGGCGACCTCGTGATCCGTGTCCGCGAGGAGCGTGAACGGGAGGTCGTACTTCTCCTTGAACTTCGCGTGCGACGCCTCGCCGTCCGGGCTCACGCCGAGGACGACCGCGCCCGCCTGCTCGAACTCGCCCCAGGCGTCCCGGATCCCGCATGCCTGCGCCGTACAGCCCGGCGTGTCGTCCTTGGGATAGAAGTAGAGGACGACCGGCTTGCCGTGAAGCCCCGCGAGCGAGACATCCTCGCCGGTGTCGCTCCGAAGCGTGAACGTTGGTGCGGGCTGACCTTCCTCGACCGGCAACGCATGACCTCCTTCGCGGGGCTTCCGTTTGCGCAGGCTAACCGTCGGGCGCCCGCCTGGGCAGGCGTTTCGCCGCATCGGCCTGTCGGGTACCCCGCGACGATGGCACGCCGCGGTGGATGGCGCCGGCTCGGCCGGCGGCGATTCCGGTACGTCGACTCGCGCGGCCGGGCGATCGGCGACGAGGAGAGCCTCGCGCGGATCCGATCGCTCGCGATCCCGCCCGCCTGGGAGAACGTGTGGATCTCGCCCACCGCCGGTGCCGACCTGCAGGCGACCGGGATCGACTCGGCGGGCCGGAAGCAGTACCTCTACAGCGAGCGCCGTCGGGCGGCGCGTCAACGCGAGAAGTTCGACCGGCTCCTTCATTTTGCGCGCGGGCTGCCGACGCTCCGGGCGAGTGCCGAGAACGACCTCCGGCGCGGGCCGTACGAGCCGGAATGGGCGTGCGCGATCGCGATCGGCCTGGTCAACAAGGCGTGGTTCCGGGTCGGGTCCGACCGGCACACGCGCACCTCGCGCACGTACGGCGTCACGACCTTGCGGAAGCGTCACGTCGAAGTGGACGGAGACGAGATCCACTTTGTCTTCAGGACGAAGAACAACGCGCTCGTCCGCCGCACGCTGCGGAGCGTTCCCCTCGCACGGGAGCTGGAGCACCTGGTGGCGCTGGACGGATCACGGCTGTTCAGGTTCGAACGGGACGGAGAGCTCGTCGCGCTCACCGCGCACCGCCTCAACGACTACATCGGGGAGCGGCTCGGAGACCATTTCACCGCGAAGGACTTCCGCACCTGGGGCGGGACGCTCGTCGCGGCGAGCGAGCTCGCACGGCACGGCCCGGCGCAGAGCGAGCGAGACGCGAAGCGGGTGCTGGGGCTCGTGATGCGCAAGGTCGCCCGCGAGCTCGGGAACACCGCGGCCGTCGCGCGCGAGTCATACGTGAGCCCGGCCGTCGTCGACGCGTACCTCGAGGGGCGGACGCTCGAGGACTACCGCGGGGCCGCGCGCGCGGCCCCGCACGGATGTCCGTCGACGAACGCGCGCTTCTCCGGCTTCTCCGCGCTGCATCGCGCGGAGACTAGGGCGAAGCGCGCGGATCAGGCCGGCTTCGATGTCGGCTCGGCCTCGCGTTTCCGATCGCGGTCATCCCGCATGTCGTCGGCCTTCTGCTTGGCGTCGTCCCAGGTGTCGCGGGCCTTGTCCTTCGCCTCGCCCCACTTCTGCTGGGTCTTGCCTTCGAGCTCCTTCTCCTTGCCCTTCACGCGGTCCTTGTCCACGAGACCCTTCCTTTCTGTCGGCTGTCACGTATCTGCCCCGGTCGTCCGGGCGCGAAACGGGTTTCCGCGGGAGCGGTGGAGGGAACCCCAAACGTCGTCAGCGAGGAGGTATCAGATGGAGACCTGGATGTGGATCGTCATCGCCGTCGTCATCGTCGCGGCGATCGTCGTTGTCGCGGCGCTCTGGGGCATGCAGGCCCGACGGAGGTCGCATCTGCGCGGCCGTTTCGGGCCTGAGTACGACCGTGCGGTGTCCGACTCGGGCCGGCGTGACGCCGAACGGCGGCTCGCGACTGTCGAGAGCGAGCACGAGGAGCTCGATATCAGGCCGCTGTCGGAGGCCGCTCGCGAGCGCTACCTGGAGGAATGGCGCGGCATCGAGGCGCGCTTCGTCAACGATCCCGAGGACTCGGCGAACGCCGCGGAGCGCGTCGTGCTCCGCGCGCTCGAGGAGCGTGGCTATCCGACGGGCAACGACGCCGAGGAGCGCAGCGCCCACCTCGCGGTCGACCACCCGGACGTCGTCGAGCGGTACCGCCACGGGCGAGCGATGCTCGGCGAGGTGAGGGGTGCCGAGGGCACCGAGAACCTCCGCAAGGCGATGCTCGACTTCCGTGCCGTGTTCGAGGAGGTCGTCGAGCGGGAGCGCACAGCCGCATAGCCGGCGTCGCGATCGAGTTCACGCGAGGGCCGCCCCCACAGGCGGCCCTCGCGCCGTGATTGGCCCCACGCGATCACGGGTAGCCATTCGCCATGGACGTCCACCGGCGTGGGCTGGAAGTCGGATGAGCCCGGAGGCTGTGGGCGCGTTCTCGACGGTGACCGCCGGCGTCGTGATGCTGTACCTCGCGAACCGGAAGCGGATGATCGAGCTCCGCGGGGAGAAGGCGCGCTGTCCCGTGTGCGGCCGGCTCTACCGTCGCGGCGACGTCTGCCGCTGCGTCGGGCGCTGACTTGCGCGACGGGATGACTCGGCAAAGGGCAAGGCTCCGCCGGGCGCTAGGCGCCCGCCGGAGCCTTCTTGCGGAGAGTCGGTCAGACGGTCGACCGGTTGAACACGCCGACGAGCGCCAGGATGAGCGCGACGACGAGGATCAGGAACAGGAACTTCGACACCGCCACCCCGCCGCCGATGGCGAGGATCACGAGCAGCAGGACGAGCAGCCAGATCAGCATCCGATCATCTCCTTTTCGTGGTGCCGCTGTATTCCCCGCTGGAGCGACGGTCAACCCGCACCGACGCCGGTGGAGCCGGCGGGCGTGCGCCCGCCGGCTCCACCGGCGGTCTCACATCAGGCTCTCGTTCGACGGGTTGCTGCGGGGATCACCCGAGGAGTCGTAGTACGAGCCGAGCTGTCCCCGGTACTCGTCGTCGGCACGCGACTCGTCGTACTCGGGAGCATGCTTGATCTCGTCCTTCGTCCGGTCGACGAAGACCGTCTGCCCGCTCTCGTCGATGTCCCGCACCACACCGGCCGGCAGCATGACCTTCTTGCCGAAGATCCACGGGCCCGTATCGACCACGAGGTAGCTGCGACCCGTATCGTACGTCGCCTCGTCGACCTTGCCGATCGAGCCGTCGGTCGCCTCGACGTCGTAGCCCGAGACGTCGACGTTCGGCTCCATGACCATCGTCCCGCGGTACGTCCATACATCGTTCGACATCGTGTCTCCTCTCTCTGTTCGAATGCCGTCGAGCCGTGACTTCCCAACGGAGGCGGGTCGAAAACGTCATGCCAAAAGCCGTTTCCGTGGCCCCGGGAGAGGGTAAGCAGGCCTTCGTGATGCGCTCCCTCGAGGACACGGTTACCGACGAGCAGCTCCCGCCGGCGGAACGCCCGGGCGCGGACGAGGCGGAGCTTGCGCGAGGGCGCGTCGAGCAGACGCCGTTTTCGATGATCAACTGGGTGGCCCTCGGGATCGGGGCATTCGCGTCGCTCGTGCTCGTGATCGTGGTCATTGCCTACGTGATCGCCTGACGACGTTCCGTGTCAGACGCGCTCCTGTTCCGCGAGCACGAGGTCGAGGACGTCGACGAATGGCCCGGCCGGCTCGACGACCTCGGTGAGTCGAGCCTTCTCTGGATCGACCTCGAGCACCCGAGCGACGACAAGATCGATGAGCTCCGGTTGCTCGACCGGCTGAGCGAGATCACCCAGGCGGCGCGCGACAGTCGTGAGTCCGTGGTCGGCTCGTTCGACGTTCTGATGACCCAGGTGGCCCAGCGGACGAACGAGATCATGAAGACCCTCACGCTCGTGTCGCTTCTCCTGCTCCCGGGGGCGCTGATCGCCGGTGTGCTCGGCATGAACTTCAAGGTGGGGCTGTTCGACCACCCCGGGCTCTTCTGGGTGGCTCTCGGAGCGATCGCGGCGATCGCCATGGGGACACTCGCGGTCGTCCGCGCGCGGCATTGGGTCTGAGCTCGGGCCGCCCCGCACAGTCCGGGGCAACGGCGGCGTCCTCCCAGCTCCTATGGATCTACGATCGGCGCTGATGGCAGACGGCGCTCGCCCGCTCCACGGCTTCCGGCACAGGGCCGCGCTCCTGCGGTACGCGTTCGCCATACTCGCTGCGCTCGCCGCCGTCGTCGCCCAGGTCGCGTTGACGGACGAGTGGGAGGTGTCCGTCTACTCCATCCTCGTCGGCGCGGTCGCGCTCGCGGTGTGGTACGGCGGCGTCGGGCCGGGCATCGTCGGTGTCGTCCTTGCGTGGGCCGGCGCCGCCGTGTTCGTCGTCGGGGATCACGACTCGCTCGACATGACGGCGCGCGAAGCCTGGGGCCAGTGGACGGTCGGACTCGCGGTGGCACTGGGGATGATTTGGGTCAGCCTCATCCTCCGGCGCGCGCGCGTCCAGGCGGTCCGAGCGGCCGACGTCGCGCAGGAGTCGGTTGCGGGCCTCGAGACGCTCCAACGGCTCTCCTCGGCGCTCTCAGCGGCGGCGAGCGTGTCCGACGTCGTCTCGACGCTTGTCGACGAGGCGCCGCCGGTCGTCGGTGCGCCGGTGGCACTCGGCTTCGTCGAGGAGGGCGACATCGTGATCGCCCATCCCGAGGGCATCGAGCTCGCCGAGTGGCAGGTGCTCCGGCTGACCGAGGGCCGCATGCTCCACCGCACCGCGCGCCAGGGACGGACGCTGCGTGCAGTCGGACGGGCGGAACTCGAGGCGACGTTCCCGGATACGGCGGCGCTCGCGCCGAGCGCGCAGGCCGCGATCGCCGTCCCGCTCCGGGTCGAGGGTCGGGTGATCGGCTCCGTTGGGTTCGTGTTCGACCACGCGGACGATGCCCATGACGAGGCCGAGGCCCTCGCGATCGTCGTCGCGGGTCTCGGCGGGCAAGCGCTCGAGCGCGCGAGGCTCTACGAGCAGGAGCTGGAGTCGCGACGGGGCCTCGACCGGATCCTGCGCGTCGCGCCTCGGTTCTTCGCGGGGAGCGAGTCGGTGGTGACCGACGCGATCTGCCGCGAGGCGAGGACCGTCTTCGGTGCCGACGTCGCGATGCTCTGGCGCGTGAAGGGGGATCGGCTCGAGTTGAGCGCGTTCGACCCCGAGATCGAGCCTCTCCACCCCGGCCTCGAGTCCGACCTCGACGACTTTCCGCGGCTTCGCGACGCTGTTCACGCGCTCAACGTGTCGTTCGTGCCGGACGTGAGCGCGGAGGCGCTTGGTGAGGGCCTGGTGCGAGTCAGACGGCTCGGCATCCGCTCGTCGCTTCGCGTCCCTGTCGTAATCGCGGGACAGGCGGAGCTGGTCCTGATCGTCTCCTGGCAGACGATGGTCTCGCAACCCGACTCCGCGACCTTCGTGCTCGTCCGCCGGTTCGCCGACCAGGCGGGGCTGGCGCTCGAGCAGGTCGAGCGCCGCCGGGCCGAGGCGGAGGCTGCGCGCCGTGCCCTCGAAGCCCGCCGGCTCCACGAGATGACGGCTGCACTGGCACAAGCGGCGACACCTGCAGAGGTCGGCGGACTCTGCATCGAGCACACCCGCGCCGCGGTCGGTGCGGTGGGGGGCTTCGTCGTGCGAGCCCCGACGGAAGGGATCTCGCTGCGCGTCGTCTCGAGCGACGGTGACCTCGGCGGCGTCGATCTCGGCGCGCTCGCGCTCGACTCCGACACGCCCGTCGCCCGCGCGATCCGCACTGGCGAGCCGGTGTGGGAGCTCGACCGGAACGTCCCCGGCCCGCGTGATCCCGACGACGAGACGTTCCTCGCCTTGCCGCTGGGCTCCGGGTCGCGCGTCCTGGGGGCCGTCCAGCTCGTCTTGCGCGGCGCCTTCGAGCCGACGGTGGAGGTACGCGACCGGCTCGAGTCGATCGTCGCGCAGTGCGCTCTGGCGCTCGAACGGAGCTTCCTGCTCGATTCGGAGCTCCGGCTTCGTCGTTCGTCCGAACGCCTGCAGAGCATTACGGCGGAGCTCTCCAACGCGTTGACGCGCGCCGACGTCGCTCGGGTGCTGCTCGATCACATCGACGAGGCGGTCGGCACCGAGTGCGCGGTGCTCGCGCTGCTGGGCGACGGGCTCGGGCTCACCGAGCTCCTCGGGTGGAGCGGCTTCGAGGACGACGTGGCCGAGCGCTGGCTCGACGCGCGGATGGACGCGACGACGCCGCAGGGGCAGGCGATCCGACGCCTCGCGCCGTACCTCTTCGAGGCAGACGACGGTGCGGACGGTGAGCCTGCGTACGATCCGGCGGGCACGGGGCACCGTTCCTTTCTGTTCGTCCCACTCGTCCTCGGCCGACGCCCGCTCGCGCTGCTCGTCGCGTCCTCTCACGAGCCCCTCGACCTCGACGCCGACGACCTTCGCTTCGTCGCTGCGCTCGCGGGGCAGGCGGCGCAGGCGCTCGAGCGCGCCCGACGTTTCGAGTCGGAGCAACGGATCGCCGAAACCCTCCAGCAGAGCGTCCTCCCGGCGACGCTGCCTTCGCTCCCAGGCGTCCAGCTCGCGGGACGCTACCTGCCCGGAATGGCGGAGCTCGAGGTCGGGGGCGACTGGTACGACGCGATCGTCCTGCCCAACGGGCGGTTCGGCCTCGTCGTGGGCGACGTCGTCGGCAAAGGGGTCAGGGCAGCTGCGACGATGGGTCAGCTCAGAAACGCGATCCGCGCCTTCTCGCTCGACCGGCTGAAGCCGACGACGACGCTCGGGCGCCTCAGCCGGCTCACGGAAGAGGTGATCGAGACGTCGTTTGCGACGGTCGTCTACGCCGAGCTCGATCCCGAGACCGGCGTTTGTCGCTACGCGTCCGCGGGGCACCCGCCGCCCCTCGTCGCGACGCTGGACGGCCGCGTCGAGTTCCTCGAAGGCGGCCGGGGCTTGCCGCTGGGAACCGGAGTGTCCACCTACCGGCAGGCAGTGGCGGTGCTGCCCCACGGCTCCGTGCTGCTCTTCTACACGGACGGCCTGATCGAGCAACGTGGCAGGTCGCTCGACGAAGGCTTCGAACGGCTCGCCGCGGCCGTGGCGACGGGCCCACGAGATCCGGAGCGGCTCGCCGAGCACGTGCTGGAGCACCTGATCGGCGACGACGACCGCCGCGACGACGTCGTGCTCCTGGTGGCGCGACTGTTGCCCGTTGCTCCGCGGACGATGGACATCCACCTCGTCAGCGGCGATACGTCGCTCCGCCACGCACGAGAAGCGCTCCGGCTCTGGCTGACCGGGGCGGAGATCGGAGAGATGGAGGCCCACGACGTCGTCCTCGCGGCCTGGGAGGCGATCGCAAATGCGACAGAGCACAGCCTCTCGGTGACTGGGTTCCGGCTGCAGGCCAAGCTGGCCGAAGACACCGTCCGCGTCATCGTGGAGGACAACGGCACCTGGTTGACTCCCTCTGCGCGACCCGACCGGGGCCGGGGCCTCCAACTGATGCGAGCGCTCATGTCATCGGTCGAGGTCGAACCCGGTCCCCGCGGGACGCGCGTCACACTGGAGAAGCGGCTCCTCGTCGAGGAGCCGCGCGCACAGGTCAAAGCAGATAGATGAGCAGGATGATGATCAGGATCAGCACGATGGCTCCGCCGCCGATGTACATCGCCGACCTCCCTTCCTCGTTCGATGTCCCGTGATTCCACGTCGACCCACCTGACCAAACGTTTGCCCGGGGACGCCCCGGGTACAGACCTGGGGATGTCGGAGGAGATGGGAGATGTCCCTGGAGATGGCAGAGAGGGAGACGGGGTCGATCCCGGGCATCCGGCCGCGCGATTCGAAGGCCGGGCGTCCCGGCCCGGCGACGGAGCGGACCGTCGATGAGCTTCTCGTCGCATACCACCGCGACGGCGACCGCAACGCGCGCGACCAGGTCCTCGTCGAGCTGATGCCGCTCGTCCGGTCCCTCGCCGCTCGCTACGCCGGACGTGGCGAGCCGCTGGACGACCTCGTCCAGGTGGGGTCCGTCGGCCTGATCAAGGCGGTCGACCGGTTCGACGTGTCGCGGGGCGTCGAGTTCACGAGCTACGGCGTCCCGACGATCGTCGGTGAGATTCGGCGGTACTTCCGCGACAAGTCCTGGGCGATGCACGTCCCGCGGCGGATCAAGGAGCTGAGCGTCCGTCTCTCACGCGTGCTCGACGACCTCACCACGACGCTCGGCCGGTCGCCGACGATCGCGGAGCTCGCCGACGCCGCCGCGGTCGACGAGGAGGACGTGATCGACGCGCTCGACGCCGCGCACGCCTTCTCGACGCGCTCGCTCGACGCGGTGCACGGCGGCGGCGAGCAGCTCGCCGACTACCTCGCCGGGCCGGATCCCGGCTACGAGGGAGTCGACGACCGTTGGCTTCTGTCCGCCGGCCTCGACGCGCTCGACGCGCGCGAGCGGCGCATCGTCGAGCTCCGCTTCTTCGAGGAGCTGACACAGTCCCAGATCGCGGCCGAGCTCGGGATCTCGCAGATGCACGTCTCGCGGCTCCTTCGCAACGCGCTCGAGGTGATGCGCGGGTCGATCGAGGCAAGAGGGGGTGGGCAGTGAGCGTCGAAGCCATTCGCCTGCGCTTCCCCGCGAGGTCCGAGTACCTCGTCCTCGCTCGGCTTGCGGTGGCCGGTGTCGCGCGCAGGATGGCGCTGGGGCGCAATGAGGTCGCCGACCTCAAGCTCGCGGTGACGGAGGCTTGCAGCAACGCCATGCGACACGGCTATGCCGGCAGCACCGGCGGTGAGATCGAGCTCGAGCTCGTCGTCGCGCACGACCGGCTCGAGGTCGTCGTCGAGGACCACGGCGCAGGCATCGCGCTGCCGGTTCCGGCGGGGCCGTCCGAGCTGGGCGGGATGGGGCTCCCGATCATGCGTGCCGTGATGGACGAGCTCGAGATCCGATCCACCGACGACGGGACGGGCACGGTCGTCCACATGACGAAGCTCGCGCAGGAGGCTCCCGAAAACGCCTCCTAGGACGTTGCGAGATCGGAGGTTTGAGAGGGCGGGGAGGGGGTATGCCCTGATGGCGTGCGCGATCTCGAGGGGACCGCGATGGAGGCCAGCGACTTCCGACTGGAGGAGGATCATCCACAGCCGGGCACAGTCGTCGTCACCGTCTACGGCGATCTGGATCTCCACTCAGCCGACCAGCTGGGGGATCTGCTCGTGGGAGTGGTGGACCGAGGCGCGTCGCTCGTCGTCGTCGACCTCTCCGACGTCGAGTTCGTCGACTCGCAGGGCCTCGGCGCGCTGATGCGCGGCACGAGGCGGTTCGGAGCTGGCAAGGACCGCTTCCGACTCGTCGTCCCGGCCCCCGAGATCCGCCGCGTCTTCGAGATCACGGCACTCGACCGCGTTTTTCCGCTCGACGCGACGCGCGAGCAGGCGCTCGCCGGCGCGATGGAAGGGCGGCCGGACGACGGCTGAGGACCGTCACCTCGGCGCCCGGCGCTCGGGGCGGTCGACGCGGGCCGCGTCGACGCTCCTGGTGGGGCCGGGTTTCGGCTGGCTGCGGGACGGGCAGCACGACGGGGTGGAGGCTGCAACGACGACGCGGCAGAGCGAGCTGCCGATCCTGCTATTCGTCGGCGCGCGCCGCTCGGGGCCGTCGCGCCGGATGGAGAGCCTCGTCGCCTGGGTGAAGGTCACCCAGAAGGCGCGGCTCCGCGTCATGGAAGTGGACGGCGACCGTCGGCTCGACGTCGTCCGGCGGTTCGGGATCCGGGAGTTCCCCTCGCTCGTCCTGATCGTGCGTCGTCGTGTCGTCGGCCGTCTCGAGGGCAAGGCAACCCGGAACGAGATCGACCGGCTCCTCCGGACGCACCTCCCGGCCTGAACGGCCGCCGAGGCCGTGGTCGAACGGCGCTCCGGAGTGGCGAAGCGCGAGCTCGTACGGGCGCTCGCCCGGCGCGTCGTGCGCTACGGGAGATGGCGGCGGCTGGCGCAGCCTCTCTGACCACGGTCTTCCGATCCGGCACCCGCCGGGCTGTTCGCGGGGCTCCGTGAGTCGAGCCGGTGCTCGGGTACGCTCGCGCGGTGGCAGCAATCCATCCCTGGCTCGGCGGGGCTGCGATCGTCGTGTGCGCGTGCGCGGCGTTCGTCGGCGGGTTTCTCTACTGGCGCGGTCGCGGCGCCGGCACGATCACGACCCACGTCCTGTCGCTCGCGCAGACGCTCCTCGTTGCACAGGTCGGGGTCGGCCTCCTGCTCCTCGCCGACGACAAGCGCGCGCCGGAGCAGCTCCACTACCTCTACGGGACGCTCGCACTGGCGGTGGTGCTCGCCCCGTGGTTCTACGCGCCCGAGTCCGGGCCGCGGCGCTTGCTCTGGTTCGCCGCGACCACCGGCGTAGCCGGCGCGCTTGCGATCCGCGCGTTTATGACGGGCGCGTCGTGAGGAGCCTCTGGGAGAACCGGTTCCTGCGCGGACTCGCGCTCGTCGCGCTCGTCTCGCTCGCGATCGTGCTGCTCTCGCTCGAGAACTCGCTCGCGACGGCGAGCGCGCTGCTCAGCATCGCGTTCTTCCTCGCGATCGCGTTCTTCTTGTTCCTCCTCTGGCGCGAGCGCCGCTCCGACATCGAGGCGTGGTCCGACCTGTCCCGGCGTACGTTCTACGGGGCGATCGCCCTCGCCGTGCTGGCGGTCGGCGCGCTGATCGGGCTCTCACCGCGCGGGGCGGACGCGATCGCCTTCGTCGCGGTCATCGCGTGCTGCGTGTGGGCGCTCGTCCGCGTCTGGCGGCGCGAGCACCGGTACGTCTGAGGCGCGCCGGGCGGAGGCGCCGTTGCCCCGCGTCGCAGCAAGTCGTAGATTGGTGCCGTGGGACGGGGTCTCTGGGCGAACTGGGCAGGGGAGGTTCCCGGCTCCATGCGTCCGCAACGCCCACATCGCACACTCAGGTGCCGGGCGCGCTTGCCGCGCTCGGAGAAAGGACAGGAGAAATGAAAGCCCGCATCGTTCTGCTCGCGACGGCCGCGGCACTCGTAGCCGTCGCGCTCTCGCTGAACGTCGCGTCCGCCGGGAGGCTGGGGCCGTCTGCGACGGCAACGCCTGCGGCGACGAGCGCAGCGGCCTACCCGGCGCCGAAGGTGCCGAACGCCGCCGCCCTCAAGAAGGAGTACGGCGGCCAGTCGATCACGTTCATCGGCGACTCCGTCGGCGGGAGCCACAATCGTGACCTCGCGCTCGCGAAGCGGTTCACGAAGGACACCGGGATCAAGGTGAAGGTCGTTCCGCATCCAACCGCGTCGGATGCGTCGTACTCGCAGCTCGCGCGCGTGTTCTCGTCGAAGTCGTCGTCGTTCGACGTCGCCATGCTCGACGTCCTCTGGCCGGGCGCCTTCGCGCCCTACCTCGTCGACCTGAAGCCGAAGCTCGGCAAGGAGGCGAAGCAGCACACGCCAGGACTCATCGTGAACGACACCGTCGACGGGAAGCTCGTCGCGATGCCGTGGTTCGGTGACTTCGGGATCCTGTACTACCGCACGGATCTGCTGAAGAAGTACGGCTACTCGAGTCCGCCGAAGACCTGGACGCAGCTCTTCGCCATGGCGAAGAAGATCCAGGACGGCGAGCAGGCCGGGAACTCGAGCTTCTCCGGGTTCGTCTTCCAGGGGAACTCGTACGAGGGCCTGACGTGTGACGCGCTCGAGTGGTACGCATCGTCGGGCGCCGGCAGCTTCGTCGACGCCGGCAAGGTGACGATCGACAACCCCAAGGGCGCCAGGGTGCTCGACCAGTTCGCGGCCCAGATCGGCAAGACCACGCCCCGTGACGTGACCACCTATCAGGAGGGCGAGGCGCACACCGCGTTCGTCGAGGGCAACGCAGCCTTCATGCGCAACTGGCCGTACGCCTATTCGATCGGAGCCGACCCGAAAACGTCGAAGATCGTGGGCAAGTTCAGCGTCACGGTCCTCCCGCACGGCCCCGGCGGCAAGTCGGTCGGCACGGTCGGGGGCTGGCAGCTCGGCGTGAACAAGTACTCGAAGCACGTCGACGCGTCGATCGAGTTCGTCCGCTACTTGACGAGCGCGCCGGTGCAGAAGTTCGACGCGATCACCAACACCAACGTGCCGACCATCCCGGCGGTGGCCAAGGACCCGGCCGTGGTGAAGGTAAACCCGTACCTGAAGCCGGCGATCGCGAACGTCGCGCGCGTCGCGCGTCCGTCGAACATCCTTGGTGCGCACTACAACGAGGGCTCCAAGGCGATCTACCAGGGGATCAACCAGATCCTCAACGGCAGGCCCGCGAGCAGCGTGCTGCCTTCCATCCAGTCCAAGCTCCAGCGGATCCTCCGCTAGCGAGCCGAACCGTTGCGGGGGAGGGTGGCATTTGCCATCCTCCCCCCAACTGATGTCGACTGCCGCACCCCCAGCACCAGCACCAGCTCCCCGCCGGCGCAAGACGACGAAGCTCCGGCGGCGGCAGACGCGGCTCGCCTGGATGCTGCTGGTGCCGGCGCTCGCGGTCGTCGCCTTCGTCGCGATCTACCCGCTCGGCAAGACCGTCTACCAGAGCTTCACGGACGAGCAGTTCCTCGGGCTCGAGCCCGTGAGCTGGGTCGGGCTGCAGAACTACAAGGACCTCTGGAACGACACGATCTTCCGGGACTCCGTCTGGACGACCCTCAAGTTCACGGTGATCACCGTGGCCTTCGAGTTCATGCTCGGGCTCGCGATCGCCCTCATCGTCAACTCGAGCTTCAAGGGCCGTGGGGTCATGCGCGCCGTGATGCTCGTGCCGTGGGCGATCCCGACCGTCGTCGCCGCGCAGATGTGGAAGTCGATGCTCCAGTCGAACGGCATCATCAGCGACGCCGGCACGCGGCTGGGCCTCCTGTCCCACCCGCACGCCTGGATCGCCGACCCGGCAACGGCGCTCGGCGCCGTCGCCGCCGTGGATATCTGGAAGACGGCGCCGTTTGTCGCCCTGCTCCTGCTCGCCGGGCTCCAGGTCATCCCGCACGATCTCTACGAGGCCGCCGAGGTCGACGGCGCCAACCCGCTGCAGCAGTTCTGGAAGATCACGCTGCCGCTACTCGCGCCCGCGATCTTCGTCACGCTCATCTTCCGCACGCTCGACGCCCTGCGGGTGTTCGACGTCTTCTACGTGTTCTTCGGGAACCGGCTCGGCACGCAATCGATGGCGATCTACGCGCAAGCCACGATCGTCAGCGACGGGTACGTCGGCTATGGCGCGGCCGTGAGCATGGCCATCTTCCTGGTCATCGCACTGTTCGTCGTCATCTATTTGACCTTCCAGCGCGTGGTGATGCGGTGACAACCGCCAGCGAGACAGCAGGGCCCGTCGTTCGCCCGATCAGCCGGAGCCGCGTCTTCTGGCGCAGCCCACTTGGGCGAGTCGTGAAGCGAGCGCCGTTCTACCTGCTCGTCGTGATCGTCTTCGTGTACGCGCTGTTCCCCTTCTTCTGGGCGCTGCGGTGCGCGTTCACGCCGGAGAGTGACCTGTTCTCGAGCCCGCTCCAGTACGTCCCCGACCAACCGACGTTCGACAACTTCAGGCAAGCGTTCGAGGCCGAGTTCTTCCGCAAGGCGCTGCTCAACTCGGCGCTCGTCGCGGGCGGCGTGACGCTGCTCTCGCTCGCGATCGGCGCGCTGGCGGCGTTCGCGCTCGGCCGCTTCCGCTTCCGCGGCCGCTCGTTCGTCCTGTACCTGATGCTCTCGATGACGATGTTCCCGTCGATCGCGATCCTCGGCGCCCTCTACACGATGATCTCCGGCTTCAGCCTCGGGCCGATCGATCTCCCGAACATCTACGACACGTTGTGGTCGCTCCTCTTCACGTATCTGATCTTCACGCTGCCCTTCACGATCTGGGTGCTGACGACCTTCATGGAGGCGCTGCCGGGCGATCTCGAGGAGGCGGCGTACGTCGACGGCGCGACGCCGTTCCAGGTCTTCTACAAGGTGCTCCTGCCGCTGATCCTCCCGGGCCTCGTCACGACCGGGTTACTCGCGTTCATCTCCGCCTGGAACGAGTATCTGTTCGCCCTCTCCTTCATCCAGGACCCGGACAAGTACACCGTCCCACTCGCGATCACGTCGTTCGTCGGCGAGTCCGGAAGCGCGTTCCAGCAACCCTGGGGGACGATCATGGCCGCGACGATCATCATCACCGTGCCGCTCGTCGCGCTCGTGTTGATCTTCCAGCGCTACATCCTGGCGGGCCTCACCGCCGGCGCCGTGAAGGGTTGATCGCTCCGGCGGCTCAGGAGCCGTCGCCGTAGATGCCGAGGCCGGTCTCGACGTCGAAGAAGTGGAGCTGGCGTGTGTCCACCGCGACGTCGACCTGGTCGCCCGGCTTCACGCGGGAACGGGCGCCGAAACGGCCGACGACGGCCGCCGAGCTCTCCCTGGCGTGGGCCTCCATCCGCTCGGCGTCGCCGACGTCCTCCGCCAGCTCCTTGACGTCCGCCGTGAACGCCGGCGGCGCGTCGACCGAGAAGTGGACCATGATCTCGGCGCCGAGCGCCTCGCGCAGGGTCACCCTGCCCTCGAGCGTCCCGCCGTGCGCCGTCTCCCCGGCAAGCTGGGAGTCCTCGAGGTCCTCGGGCCGGATGCCGAGCACGATCTCCCGACCCTCGTAGCCGCGAAGCGCCGGCCGCTGGCTCAGCGTCTCCTCGCCCAGCGAGATCTCCTGCGAGCCCGCCACCACCTTCATCGTCCCGTCGTCGCGTTGCAGCGTCGCCTCGAGCATGTTCATCGCCGGGCTGCCGATGAAGCCGGCGACGAAGAGGTTGACCGGATGGTCGTAGAGCTCCTGAGGCTCCGCCGCCTGCTGCAGCTCGCCCTTGCGCATCACGGCCACGCGGTCGCCCATGGTCATCGCCTCGACCTGGTCGTGCGTCACGTAGATCGTCGTCGCGCCGAGGTGGCGCTGGAGCTCTGAGATCTCGGCTCGCATCTGCACGCGGAGCTTGGCGTCGAGGTTGGAGAGCGGCTCGTCCATGAGGAACGCCGACGGCTGGCGCACGATCGCGCGGCCCATCGCCACGCGCTGTCGCTGGCCGCCCGAGAGCGCCTTCGGCTTGCGCTTGAGAAACGGCTCGAGGTCGAGGATGCGCGCCGCGTCGCGTACCCGCTTGTCGATCTCCGCCTTCGGCACCTTGTGCAGCTTGAGGCTGAACGCGATGTTGTCGTAGACGGAGAGGTGGGGGTACAGCGCGTAGCTCTGGAAGACCATCGCGATGTCGCGCTCGCGCGGGGTCAGATCGTTGACGATGCGGTCGCCGATCCTGACCATGCCCTCCGAGATCTCCTCCAAGCCGGCGACCATCCGCAATGCCGTCGTCTTGCCGCAGCCGGAGGGTCCGACGAGGACCATGAACTCGCCGTCGTCGATCTCGAGGTCCATGCGGTCGACGGCGCGGGTGCCGTCGGGATAGACCTTGCTCACACCGTCCAGCGCGACCTCGGCCATGTTCGACCTCCTCGTCCCTCACGGTCCTTCTCGCGCGAACCATCTTACGCTGCCACGGCCCGATCGCTTCGCCGGGTCGGCGGTATGCCCCGAGGCGAGGCGCGCGGCGGCGTTACCGCGAGGGCGCGGGGTACCGCGAGCCGTCGGGCGCGGTGTAGAGCGTCGAGGCGCTCGGGAGCTCCGCCGTCGCTCCGTCGAGCGCGTCGAGGGCGTCGCGCACGTCGACGAGCTTGCCGACGAAGATCGGCGTGTCGCGCTCCGTCCAGCGCGACGCCTCGCTCTCACGCAGGGTCATCATCAGGTGCATGAAATCGGCCGGCTCCTCCGCCTCGAAGGCGGGGATGAACTCCTGATCGTCGATCCCGAACGAGTAGGTGGTGTGGTTGGTGATCGTCACGAACCGCGCCCCGATCTCCGCGTGCTCGCGCATCGCCGTGGCGCGCTCCTCGAACGAGAGGAAGTACCACGGGCGTACCTTCACGAACGGGTACACGATCAGGTACGGCGCGTTCCGCGGCGCGACGCGGCCCTGGCGGATGCGCTTCTTGTCGGTGTAGACCGAAGGCTTCGTGGTGCCGAGATACGAGTGGGGCACGGTCAGCCACGCACCCAGGGGCGTCCCGTTGAGCGCCGCTCCCAGCTCGAGGAGATCGTCGTACCGCTGGGTGATCGTCCAGAGGAAGAGATCCGCCTCCGGGCGGACGCCGACGGTCGAGTAGACGCGAAGGCCCTCCATCTGGCCGGCGAACTCGTCGACGACGTCCGCGAACGCCTCCTTGCCGGCTGTGCGCTCCTCCACGGGGAGCCGGCGCCAGGCAGGGTCGACGGCGAAGAACCGATAGCCGACGTACTGCCCGACCTCGACGCCGTCGATGCGCTCGTAGCCGTCTGCCATGCGTCGAATGTTAGAGCTACGGCCTCAGGCCGGGCGCAGGATGCCGCTCGTGACCGACTCGGGCGTGCCCGGGTTGACGGGGTGGACGAGCGTGAGCCGGAGCCTGACGGGCGTCTTCCCGAGTTTCGTCTTGCCGAAGGAGGCGACGAGGGTGGTGTCGGCGCGCCCGTAGCCGTTCACGCGCGCGGCGATCGCCCCGGTCGTCGACCGCAGCGCCTGGAGTGTCCAGGCGCAGTCGAGGGAGCAGCGGAACCGGACGCTGTGCGCGCCGCGCTGGAACGCGCGCGGAGCGGGGAAGCGGACGCCGAGGGGCGAGACCTCCAGCGCCATCCCGTCGCAGCGGGCGATCGACCCGCCACGGGCGCGCGCGAGCGAGTCGCGCACGGCCCAGAAGCTCGACTTCGGCGTCCCGTCCGCGTAGTACACGCCCGACTGCCAGCTCGCGAAGGCGGTCTCGTCCTGCGAGTGGAAGAGCAGGATCCCCTCGACGGTGGGCTGGCAGAAGGCCAGCCGGAGCCCGAGGTCATACGACGCCGCCTGCTGCCGCTCGTCGACGGGCTTGGTGGTCGCAGGCTCGGTGCCCGTGTACAGGCTTCGCTTGCCCTGGGGCACCGCCGACTCGATGCCGAACTCGTCGTAGAGGATCGGCAGGGACGAGCCCGGCTGGGCCGTGCCGTCGAACGCCTGTCCGAGCAGCGCGACGAGCTTTCCGTAGTCCGCGAGCCCGATCGACGTCGAACGCGGGTGCGGGAAATCCGGGCTCTGCGAAGAGTTGTCCGGGTAGGGATGGAACGCGAGCCCGTCCATCACCGGGCGCGTGCGGCCGCTGGCCCGGTACGCGGTCCCCATCGCCTGGATGAACGCCGTCGGGGACGACGTCGGGCGGATCCCGTCCGGCCGGTCGCTCCCGCGCGGCGCGAGGGCGCCGCCCCACACGGTGATGGTCGGGTCGACCGCCTTCAGCGCGTCGTATGTCTGCGCGAGGAGCGAGAGGTATGCGGGCGCCGAGGCGTTCGAGCCGTCGGGGGCGAACTGCGGCAGCCAGAAGCGGTTCAGGTTCGGCTCGTTGCCGACGATGACCTGGTCGAAGCTCGGCAGCAGCCGCGCGACCGACGCCGCGTACTGCGCGAACTGGGCCTGCGCGGTCGCGTCGAGGGGGGTCGTGCGCTGGCCCACGTTGTAGACCGAGACGTAGACCTCGACGCCGTTCAGGTCTGCCGCGGTCTCGACGTTGCGCAGCTCGCGGAGCTCGTCGGCGGTCGGCGCAGTGAGACCGGGCTCCCAGTTCGTCGTCACGCGGACGGCCGTGAACCCCGCGAGCCGGAGCTGCGCCATCTTCGCCTCGGCGGTCGGCAGATCGGGTGCGCGAACGGCGTCCTCCGCGACCCCGAGCGTCATCGCCGGACCGGCCGCGTCGGCGCGTCCGGCGAAAACGCCGAAGGCGAGCGCGAGCAGCACGACAAGGGGGAGGCGGCGGAGGCTCATTGTCAGTGAGACGACGAAGCGGCCGGATACGCTAGACGACGTGGACGATGCCGTCCGAGAGCAGCTGAAACGGCTGCCACAGGGCCCGGGCGTCTACCTCTTTCGCGACGCGCGCGACGAGATCCTCTACGTCGGCAAGGCGAAGTCGCTCCGGGCCCGTGTGCGCAGCTACTTCAACCGCGGCGTCGACCTCCGGGTCGGGATCGACGGCATGGTCCGGCGGATCCGCCGGATCGAGGTGATCGTCACGCAGAGCGAGGCCGAGGCCCTGCACCTCGAGCAGAACCTCGTAAAGCGGCACCGACCGCCGTTCAACGTGCGGCTCCGCGACGACAAGTCGTTCCCGTACATCGCCGTCACCGTCGCCGACCCGTATCCCCGCGTGATGTTCACGCGCGAGCGCCACCGCCGCGGCACCGTCTACTTCGGGCCGTACGCCAACGCGAAAAAGGTGCGGGAGACGCTCGACGTCCTCAACCGCGTGTTCCAGTTCCGGCCCTGCGAGGGGCCGAAGCCCGGACGGCACTCGGGGATCCCGTGCCTCGACTTCCACATCGAGCGCTGCACAGCACCCTGCATCGGAGCGATTTCGGAGGAGGCGTACGGAAAGATCATCGACGGGGTGATCGAGTTCCTCTCGGGCGAGACGCGACCGATCCGGCGCGCGCTCGAGACGAGGATGCGCGAGGCCGCCGCGGAGGAGCGCTACGAGGACGCGGCGCGGTACCGAAACCGGCTCCGCGCCGTCGCCAGCCTCGCCGAACGGCAGGCGGCCGACAAGCGCGCCGTCGGGACGATCGACGTGATCGGCCTCGCTGTCGACGGCGACCGGGCAGCGGTGCAGCTGTTTCCGTTGCGGGACGGCAAGATGGTCGACCGGTTCGCGTTCCATCTCGAGAACGTCGAGGGTCAGGATCGCGCCACGATCCTCGAGTCATTCTGTGTAGAGCACTACGGGGGAGCGCCTGCCGTGCCTCCGCAGGTGGTCGTCCCCGCCGACATCGGGGACACCGAAGCGCTCGCCGCCTACCTCGGCGACCTCCGGGGAGCCCGTGTCGAGGTGCGCGCGCCGCAGCGCGGCGAGAAGCTGCGTCTCGCGCGGCTCGCGGAGGAGAACGCGCAGCTCGCGCTCGAGCACGACGCGTCCGCGACCGAGCAACGGCGGCAACGGCGTGTCGAGGCGCTCGAGCAGCTGCGCGAGTCGCTCAACCTCGAGAGCCTGCCGACCCGGATCGAGTGCTTCGACGTGTCGAACATCCAGGGTCGCGAGATCGTCGCGTCGATGTCGGTGTTCGTCGACGCCCAGGAGCGGCGACCGCACTACCGGACGTTCGCAGTACGCGGGCTCGAGGGTCAGGACGACTTCGCTTCGATGGCCCAGGTCGTCTCGAGGCGCTTCGCCCGGTTGCGCGACTCGGCGTCGCCCGGGCGCTACGACGAGAGCTTCGCGCAGATCCCGAACCTCGTCGTGATCGACGGCGGCAAGGGCCAGCTCGCGGCGGCGCTCGAGGCGATCCACTCGACCTTCGATGTCCCGCGCACCGCGGTCGTCGCGCTCGCGAAGCGCGATGAGGAGGTCTTCGTCCCGGGGCAATCGGACCCGATCCGGCTCGACCGCCACGACCCTGGCTTGCAGCTTCTCCAACGTGCTCGGGACGAGGCGCACCGCTTCGCGCTGGGGTTCCACCGCCGCCGCCGCGACACGAGGGCGTTCGAGTCGATCTTCGACGGGCTCGAGGGGATTGGCCCTGCCCGGCGCCGCGCGATCCTGCGCCACTTCGGCTCCGCGGACGCGTTCCTGGCCGCGTCGCGCGAGGAGCTCGAGGGCGTCCCCGGCCTACCCGCGAAGACCGCCCGCGCGGTCTACGCGCAGCTGCACAAGGCCGGCAAGGGCTAGTGGGTCAGGTCGGCGGCGGCTTCGCGTCCTGCGCGGGGGGAGGCGGCTGGATGACTCCCCGGAAGCGAACCGTCCCGAGCGTCAAGAAGATCGCGGTGAACCCGACGACGGCGTTCACCAGCGTCAGCGTGAGCTTCATCCCGACGCTGAACGCGAGCAGGGTGGTCTCTCCGATCCCGGCGTTCCGGAACGCGTAGACGAGGAGCGCCTGCTCGGTGCCGATCCCGCCGGGAGTCGCGGGAACGAGCGTCGAGAGGCTCATCGCAGCCTGGACCAGGAGGACATGCGTGATGCTCTGGCGGATCCCGAACGCGCCGAGGAAGAACCAGATCGTCGCGAAGCGGAAGGCCCAGTCGCAGAGCTGCCAGGACACCACCGTGCGGAAGTACCGCACGGGCGGGTTGAAGACCGCGAACGCCTGCTCCACGCGCGCGCGGAGCCGGTCCCAGTAGCGGTTGAGGAGCAACGTCGCGCCGCCGACGATCGCGACGAGCGCGATGACGACCCCGGGGTGGATCACGCCGTCCTGGAACGCCCACGAATAGTCGAACGACGGCAACGCCGAGAGCGCGTCCAGCGACGGGAGCAGGCCCTGCGTCAGCGCCCAGACGAACACCGCAAGCGAGAGCGCCATGTCGACGGGCGTGAGCGCGAAGTTCGAGGCGATCACCGTGGTGTAGGTGCTGCCCGGGATCGCGCGGTGCGCGAGGTAGACGCGGACGACGTCGCCGCCGCGCGCGGGGAGGACAGCGTTTACGCCGACGCCGGCGACGTACGCGGCGCCGATGGGGCGCCACCGCACCGGCCGGTCGGGGTACGCAGCCGCGAGGACGTTCCGCCACGCACGGCTGGTGCAGAGGAGCTTCATGAGCTGGCAGCCGATCCCGATGAGGAGCGGCACGACCTCGATCTCCGAGAGGAAGCTCCAGAAATGCTCGGTGGCGTCCCGGATCGTCTCGAACACGGACTCACCGTAGCCGGGTCTTCGACCTCACTCCTGTCTGCGCAAGCCCCTGTGGAGCGACCGGCACGAAATCGGCACGCTCACCCCTTGACGGCAAACGGTGTCTGACACCGTTTCGCGTCAACCCGTCCGTGCGGGACGGTGGCCGACGCTACTCGTCCTTCGCCAGGGACGGGTAGCGGTAGTCGGTCGGTGGGACGAGCGTCTCCTTCACGGTCCTCGGGCTGACCCAGCGGATCAGGTTCCACAGAGAGCCCGCCTTGTCGTTCGTCCCGGACGCACGCGCGCCGCCGAACGGCTGCTGCCCGACGACTGCGCCGGTCGGCTTGTCGTTGACGTAGAAGTTGCCCGCCGCGTAGCGCAGCTCCTCGTGTGCCTGCCCGATCGCTTCGCGGTCGTTCGCGAAGACCGCGCCGGTCAGCGCATACGTCCCCGTCTCGTCGACGAGGCGGAGCGTGTCGTCCCAGTGCTTCTCGTCGTAGACGTAGGCCGTCACGACGGGCCCGAAGAGCTCGTCGCGCATGAGCCGGAAGTCCGGATCCTCGGTCTTGATCACGGTGGGCTCGACGAACCACCCCTCGCTGTCGTCCGCCGTGCCGCCCGTCACGATCTCGGCGCCGGACGCGCGTGCCTCGTCGATCGCCGCCTTCTGCGTCGCGAACGACGAGCCGTCGATCACGGCGCCCATGAAGTTCGAGAAGTCGCGGACGTCGCCCATGCCGATCGACGCGACGTCTCGCTCGAGCCCGGCCCGCACCTCGGGCCAGAGGTTCGACGGGATGTACAGCCGCGACGACGCAGAGCACTTCTGGCCCTGGTACTCGAAAGAGCCGCGCACGATCGCGGTTGCGACCGCCCCGGGATCCGCGGACGGGTGCGCGAGAATGAAGTCCTTGCCGCCCGTCTCGCCGACGATCCGAGGGTAGTTCCGGTACCGCTCGATCCCGCCCCCGATCGTCCGCCAGATCGACTGGAAGACCCCGGTCGAGCCCGTGAAGTGGACGCCCGCCAGCTCGGGGCTCTGCAACGCGGCGTCGCCGAGCGTGGCGCCGGGGCCGAACACGAGGTTGATCACACCCGGCGGCATGCCGGCCTCCTCGAAGAGGCGCAGTGTGTACCAGGCGGACAGCGCCTGTGTCGACGCCGGCTTCCAGATCACCGTGTTGCCCATGAGGGCGGGCGACGTGCTGAGGTTCGCGCCGATCGCGGTGAAGTTGAACGGGCTGATCGCGAGGACGAAGCCCTCGAGTGGCCGGTACTCGAGGCGATTCCAGACGCCGGGCGACGAGATCGGCTGCTCCTCGTAGACGCGGACGAGGTACTCGGCGTTGAAGCGGAGGAAGTCGATCGTCTCGCACGCGGCGTCGATCTCGGCCTGGTGCGCCGTCTTCGACTGGTTGAGCATCGTCGAGGCGTTGAGCGTCGAGCGCCAGGGGCCTGCGAGCAGCTCTGCGGCGCGCAGGAACACGGCGACCCGCTCGTGCCACGGCGTCGCGGACCATTCTCGATGCGCGTCGCGCGCCGCTGCGATCGCACGCTCCATGTGCGACGCGTCGCCCTTCGCCACGTCGGCGAGCACGTGATCGCGGTCGTGCGGCATCACGGCCTCGAACGTCTCGCCGGTCTCGATGCGCTCCCCGCCGATCACGAGCGGGACGGAGATCCGCTCGCCGGCGATCTCGGCAAGTCGGCGCTGCAGCTCCGCTCGCTCGGGCGATCCCGGCGCGTACGTCCGGATCGGCTCGTTCTCCGCCGCTGGCGGTCGGAAGATCCCCGGGGCGCTCACGTGGCCGATTGTAGAGTCGGCGGGGTGGAGGTGACGCGGCACCGCTACGCGGTCGCCGGCTGGGGCGTCGGCGAGATCGTCGTCAGCGACGGCGTCCTCGTCGCCCATTCGCTTCCCTCGAGGCGCCGCACGCTCTCCCCCGCAGCAGGGGGCCCCTATGGGGGTGCAAACACCCCTGAGGTCACGCTAGCCGGCAGGCCGTCACGGGAGGGTGACGCGCTCGTGCCGGATCTGTGCCGGCGGTTCGCCGACCACCTCGCGGGGTCGGCGGTTGCATACGACGACGTGCTCGTGGATCAGGCGGGGCTCAGCGCGTTCCAGCGCGAGCTGCTCGCTGCGGTGCGAACCGTCGCGTGGGGCGACGTCGTCACGTACGGCGAGCTGGCGGCGCTCGCCGGCCGCCCGCGCGCCGCGCGCGCCGCGGGGAGCTTCTGCGCGGGCAACCGCCTCTCGCTCGTCGCTCCCTGCCACCGCGTCGTCGCGGCGGGACAGGGCGAGCCGTACGGCATCGGAGCCTACGGTCCGGCGGGCGTCGGCCTGAAGCGACGGCTCCTGGCGCTCGAAGGCACGATCCTGTGACGGCTGCGCTGGCGTCCGACGCGCGGGCGGAGCTCGCTGCCCTCGTCCCGGAGCGACGGTGCGACCGGCTCGCCGAGATCTCCGCCCTGTTCCACACCGCGGGAGCGGTTCACCTGCTCGGCCGAGGGGCGCTCTCGTTCCACCTCGACCTCTCCGAGTCCGCGGTGGCGCGCCGTTCGTACTCCGTTCTCAAGGAGCTCCGGGTTGTCTCGGAGATCAGGACGTACCACCGCACCGCGTTCGACCGCGCGGCGCGGACGCAGCTCCTCGTCGACGGATCCGCCCACGCGATCGACGTCCTCACGCAGGCGGGCGTGCTCGGGGACGCCGGCCTGCCGCTCGACCGGCCGCCCGGGAAGGTCGTGGCCCGTCAGTGCTGCCGCTCTGCCTACCTCCGCGGCGCGTTCCTGGGCGGCGGCTCGCTGAGCGGCCCGGCGTCGCCGCACCTGGAGATCCGAACGCCCCTCCACGGCGGTGCCGCGTTCGTCCGGAGCGTCGCGTCGGCGACCGGCGTCCGGCTCCGGGTGGCCGACCGCGGCTCGCACTCGATCGCGTACGCGAAGAGCTGGGAGGCGATCGAGGCGTACCTGGCCGTGGCCGGCGCGTCCGACACGGTGCTCGCACTCGAGGAGCGGGCGCTCGTCGCGGAGCTCCGCGCGGAGGCGAACCGCCTCGCGAACGCGGACCACGCGAACCTCGTCCGTCAGAGCCGCTCCGCCCGGACGCAGCTCGACTCCGTGCGCCTGCTCGAGGAGGAAGGAGTCCTCGACGGGCTCGCCCCGGCCCTCCAGGCGGCCGCCGAGCTCCGCCGTCGACACCCGTCGCTCTCCTCTCGTGAGCTCGCCTCGCGCGCGGACCCGCCTGTCACGAAGGCCGCGATGGCCGCGCGGCTCGGACGCCTCGTCGCGCTCGCGGAAGAGAAAGCCGCCGAACACACGCGCGCGGGTTGAAGCGGGGGCCGCGCAGGACCCATACTCCCCACGGTGGGCTCGCGCTCCCGGGCGGCGGAACCAGACCCCGTCCACCGCCCGGTGCCGGAGCGCGCTCGTGAGGGAGGGGATCTCCTCGGAGCTCCTCCCTCAGCCCACCGCTGGCCACGGGCCGGCGGGCTCCCGCCGGGCGAAGCCCGGCTCCGCCCGCCTCCCGCCGCTGGAACCGCTCTGGTCGGGGGCCGTGCTCGCGCACTGTTCCCCCTCCCGACGCGCCCCCAGCGACGGGCCGGAGGCCAGCGGAATCTGCTGGCCACCGGCTTCCGACATAGTGCGGTTACGGCAGTTGCGGCCGCGAAGCGGACGCCTTTAGGGATTTGCCCCTGCCGAAGGCAAGGGATCAAGCGGCAGGAATCCGCTTCTGCGGATTCCTGCTTCGCGGGCAAGCCGTCAGTCCGTCCACCAGTCCCGTTCGGTGACCGCGTCGCCGGGCGGGACGCGGGGCGCGCCGAAGAGGAGCAGCTCCGCCCCGTCGGCCCCGCCCTCGATGTCGCGCACCACTCCGGGTGCGATCCGGACCGCATCCCACGCCCCGAGCTCGAGGATCTCGTCGCCGAGCTTGAGCTTCGCGCTTCCGCTGACGATGACGTAGACCTCTTCCTGCAGCTCGTGGTGGTGACCGAACGGCAGCCGGAATCCCGGTGCGAGTCGCATGAAGCTCAGGCCGGACTCAGTGGTCTCGAGAGCGTCGCGGGCGACGCGGAACTCGAGGTTGGGGGAGAAGCCGAACGCCTGCGCCTGGTCGTCGATCTCCGTGCGCAGGTTCCGCTTCGTGTACCCGGCGGGCATGCGAGCGAGCCTACCCGAGGGGTGCGCCGAGTCTCACTAGACTCGCTCGAAACGAGACAATGGAGGGCGAGAACCGAAATGGCAATCCGCGTCGGCATCAACGGCTTCGGCCGGATCGGCCGCAACTTCTTCCGCGCACAGCAGCAGGTGGGGGCGGACATCGAGATCGTCGCGGCGAACGACCTCGGGGACGCGAAGACGATGGCGCACCTCCTGCGCTACGACTCCACCCTTGGCCCCTTTGCCGGAGAGGTAGAGCTCGGCGAGGGGGTGTTGCGAGCCGGTGGCGAGGAGCTGAAGTTGCTGTCCGTGCGCGACCCGGCCGAGCTGCCCTGGAACGACCTGGGCGTGGACGTGGTGCTGGAGTCGACGGGGTTCTTCACCGGTCGCGAGGGCGCGCAGAAGCACCTGGACGCGGGCGCGAAGAAGGTCCTCATCTCCGCTCCGGCGACCGATCCTGACCTCACGGTCGTGCTCGGGGTGAACGACGCCGACTACGACCCCGAGACCCACCACATCGTCTCGAACGCGTCGTGCACGACGAACTGCGTCGCGCCGCTCGCGAAGGTCGTCGACGACCTCGCGGGGATCGAGTCGGGCTTCATGACCACCATCCACGCCTACACGCAGGATCAGATGCTCCAGGACGCCCCGCACAAGGACCTCCGGCGCGCCCGCGCGGCCGCGATCAACCTCGTCCCGACGTCGACCGGGGCCGCGAAGGCGATCGGGCTCGTGCTGCCGCACCTCCAGGGGAAGGTGGACGGCATCTCGGTCCGCGCCCCCGTCCCGACGGGCTCGCTGACCGACCTAGTCGTGACCCTCGGCCGGGACGTCACGAAAGAGGAGGTCAACGAGGCGTTCTCGTCTGCTGCGTCGGGCGGCCCGCTCGAGGGCTACCTCCAGTACGCCGACGACCCGCTGGTCTCGACGGACATCGTCGGCAACAGCCACTCGTGCATCTTCGACAGCCTCCTGACGATGGCGCACGGCCGGACCGTGAAGGTGTTCGGCTGGTACGACAACGAGTGGGGCTACTCGTGCCGGCTCGTCGACGTGGTCGCGAAGCTGCTGCCGTGAGCCCGTCTCCACGCCGATGAGGCTGCCACGGTCGGTCGAACGGGCCGACGTCTCCGGCAAGCGTGTCCTCGTCCGTGCCGACCTGAACGTCCCGCTCGACGACGGCCGGATCGCCGACGACACGCGTATCCGTGCCGCAATACCGACACTGCGGCTTCTCCTCGATCGCGGCGCGGCGGCGGTGGCGGTGTGCTCTCACCTCGGACGCCCGAACGGTCACGACCCCGCGTTCGAGATCGCGCCTGTCGCGAAGCGGCTCGGGGAGCTCGTCGACGACGGGCGCGTGCGCGTGCTCGAGAACACACGCTTCGATCCCGGCGAGACGAAGAACGAGGGGGAGTCGGCACGGCGGCTTGCCGAGGGCATGGACCTCTACGTGAACGACGCGTTCGGCTCGGCCCACCGCGCGCATGCGTCGACCGAGGCGGTCGCCCACCTCCTGCCTGCGTACGCTGGGCTGCTGATGCTCCAGGAGCTCGAGCACCTGGGGCGGCTCCTCGGCGAGGTCGGGCGCCCCTTCGTGCTCGTCGCCGGCGGCGCCAAGGTGGACGACAAGCTCGCAGTCCTCGAGCACCTCGGAGGGCGGGCCGACACCGTCGTCGTCGGCGGAAAGATGGCGGCGGAGCTCGCGTCGCGATCTCCGCTGGAAGGCGTGCACGTCGTGTTGCCTGTCGACGTCGTGGCGGCCGACGCGTTCGACGCGGATGCCCCCACAGAGATCGTGCGCGCGGATGCTGTGCCGGACGGCTGGCTCGCGCTCGACATCGGTCCGGAGAGCCGCGCCCGGTTCGCCGCAATCATCCGCGGCGCACAAACCGTGTTCTGGAACGGCCCCATGGGCGTTTTCGAGTGGGAGCGCTTCGCCGCAGGGACGAAGGCGGTCGCTCAGGCGGTGGCGGACGTGGACGGCTACACCGTCGTCGGTGGCGGCGACTCGATTCGCGCCGTGTCCGAGCTCGGCCTCGACGACGAGATCTCGTGGGTGTCGACGGGCGGCGGTGCCTCCCTCGAGCTGCTGGAGGGGAAGGAGCTCCCCGGCGTCGCTGCGATCCCGTCCGAGTAGCTCACGCGACGGCGTAGACCCGCCAGGTGCCGGGAACGCCCTTCAGCTCGTGCTCGCCGCGGTCGGAGAGCTCCAGGCCCGAGCCCGCCACGAGGTCGCGCACGGTCTGTGAGACGAGAACCTCGGACGGGCCGGCGAGCGCGCTGACGCGGGCGCCGATCGAGACCGCGAGGCCGCCGATCTTGTCGTCGACCGTCCGGCACTCCCCTGTGTGGAGCCCCACGCGCACCTCGAGCCCGAGCGACCGGACACCCTCGACGATCGCTTGCGCGCAGCGGATCCCGCGCGCCGGCCCGTCGAACGCGGCGAAGAATCCGTCGCCTGCGGTGTCGAGCTCGCGGCCGCGGTACCGCGCGAGGCAGCCTCGGACGACGGCGTGGTGCTCCTGGACGAGCTCCGCCCAGCGTCGGTCACCCAGCTCGGACTGCCTGGCCGTCGAGCCCACGATGTCCGTGAACAGCACCGTCGCAAGGACGCTGTCGAGCTGCGCCTCCTCCTCACGCAGCTCGTGTGCGAACGCCTCGATCGCGGCCGCGTACGCCTCCGTGTGCTCCTGCATCACGGTCAGCTGGGTGCCGGGCATCGTCTTCCGTCGTGCGCCGGGGATCAGCGCCGCGAATGCGCGCGCCTCCTCCTCCATCGCGCCGCCGGCGCGGCTGAGCACGAGGGTCGGGACACGGATCGTGCCGAGCACGTCTCGGACGTCGGACTCGTAGAACATCCGGGTGAGTGCGATCGCGTCGCCGCGGGACGCCGACAAGTGCATCCAGTCGAGCTCCCAGTCGACGACCTCTTCGCGCGTCATCCCGGGCATTGGCCACGGGGCGTCACGCTCGGCGTACGCCCGCGTGCCCCAGCCCTGCTCCATCTCCTCGAGTGTTCGCTCGAGCTCCTCCCTCGACACCCCCCAGGGATAGTCCGGCGCCCAGGCGAAGCGCGGGGCGGTGTTCATCAGCACGACCCCGAGTGTCCTCTCCGGGTAGGTCGCAGCCAGGAGGCAGGCGAGGGGCCCGCCGTCAGCGCCGGCGACCAGCAGCGCGCGCTCCGCGCCGGTCGCGTCGAGCACGGCTCTCGCGTCGTCCATCCGCTCCTCGAGCGGCGGCAGGCGGTGGTCGCGCAAGCGGTCGGAGAGGCCCATGCCGCGGCCGTCGAACGAGATCAGCCGTCCGAGCGCAGCGAGCGTCTCTCGCAGCACCCGCACCGACGGCGGGTGCCGGAGGGCGAGGCTGAAGACGTACGCCCCGACGTAGAGGACGTCGACCCCGCCGGAGCCTTCGCCCGCGACGCGATAGGCGATGTGGTACTCGCCGCTCCGGGTGTACTGGATCTCACCTTCGGTCATCGGCAATAAGATCATCGCTCGTGCTGGTCGCCGGCAACTGGAAGATGTTCAAGGGCCCGGCAGCGACGGTCGCCTTCCTCGAGGCATTCGAGCCGCCGACCGGCGTCGAAGTGGTCGTGTGCCCGCCGTTCACGTCGCTCGCGGCGGCCGTGGGGCGGGGAGTCCCGGTCTTCGCACAGAACGTTCATTGGGCGCGCGACGGCGCCTTCACCGGGGAGGTGTCGGCCCCGATGCTCCTGGAGCTCGGCGTCGAAGGCACGATCGTCGGCCACTCGGAGCGCCGGCAGCTCTTCGGGGAGACGGACGAGACCGTCCGGCAGCGCTGCGAAGGGGCGCTCGAGGCAGGGATTGCTGTGATCGCGTGCGTCGGGGAGACCGAGTCGGAGCGCGAGGCGGGCGAGACCGAGGCCGTCCTTCGGCGCCAGGTCGCCGCGATTCCCCGTCACGATTCGCTTGTGATCGCCTACGAGCCCGTCTGGGCGATCGGGACCGGCAAGACCGCGACCCCGGAGCTCGCCCAGGCCGCGCACGAGACGATCAAGGCCCTCCACGACACGCGCGTCCTCTACGGAGGCTCCGTCAAGCCCGAGAACGCCGTCGAGCTGATGGCGCAGCCCGCCGTCGACGGAGCGCTCGTCGGCGGTGCGTCACTCGAGCCGGACTCCTTCGCGGCGATCTGTCGCGCAGCAGGCTCGTGAGCGACGGCGCGCCGCTCGTCGTCCTCGTGATCCTGGACGGCTGGGGGATCGCACCGCCCGGCCCGGGGAACGCGATCTCGCTGGCCCACACGCCCGTCTTCGACGACCTCGTCGCGCGACATGGCTCGACGCAGCTCGGTGCCTCCGGCCCGGCCGTCGGCCTGCCCGTGGGCCAGATGGGCAACTCCGAGGTCGGTCACCTCACGATCGGCTCGGGACGGATCCTGTTCCAGGACCTCGTCCGCGTATCGCAGGCGGTCGAGGACTACTCCCTGTTCGCGAACGAGTCGCTCCTCGGCGCGTTCCGCCGCGCGAAGGAGCGGGACGCTGCCGTGCACCTGCTCGGCCTCGTCTCCACGGGCGGCGTCCACTCCCATCTCGACCATCTGCTCGCGCTCCTCGAGATGGCCCGGCAGGCCGGTCTGGAGGAGCGGACGTGGATCCACGCGTTCACCGACGGCCGCGACGTCTCCCCGCACGCCGCCGTCCACGACCTGACCCGCCTGCCGGCGGAGAGGATCGCGACGGTCGTCGGCCGCTATTACGCGATGGACCGCGACGGACGGTGGGAGCGGACCGATCGCGCGCTCGACGCGATCGTGCGGGGGATCGGCGTCGAGGCGAACGACCCGGTGGCGGCCGTGCGCACGAGCTACGACGCGGGTGTGACGGACGAGTTCGTCGAGCCCATCGTGCTCCGGGGCAGGCCGAGGCTCGACCCGGCGGAGGACGCGGCGATCGTCTTCAACTTCCGGCCCGACCGCGTCCGACAGCTGACGCAGCGACTGCTCGAGGCGGGGGTCGACGTCGTCACGATGACCCGCTACCGCGACGACTTCGAGTGCCCCGTCGCGTTCGAGGAGCAGGACGTGCCCGACACGCTCGCGGAGATCATCTCCGTCGCCGGCCTCGGGCAGCTGCATGCCGCGGAGACGGAGAAGTACGCCCACGTGACCTACTTCTTCGACGGGGGCGTCGAGGCGGCGTGGCCCGGCGAGGAGCGCATTCTCGTGCCCTCGCCGCGCGACGTGCCGAGCTACGACCACAGGCCCGAGATGTCGGCGCCGCAGGTGGCGGCCGAGGTCTCCGCCGCGCTCGCCAAGGGCTATCGGTTCTGTGTCGTGAACTTCGCGAACCCGGACATGGTCGGGCACACCGGCGTGATCCCGGCGGTCGTGCAGGCCGTGGAGACCGCCGACGCGTGTCTTGGCCAGGTCGTCGGGGCCGCCGAGCGGGTGGGCGGCGTCTGTCTGGTCACCGCGGACCACGGGAACGCCGAGACGATGCTCGAGCCCGACGGGAGCCCGCATACGGCGCACACGACGAATCCCGTTCCGCTGATCGTGACCCGTGGAAGGGCTTCGCTGCGGGACGGGGGCGAGCTCTCCGACCTGGCTCCGACGGTGCTCGACCTGCTCGAACTGCCGGTTCCCGAGGCGATGACCGGCACCAGCCTCGTCTCACCTGATCGGTGACACTTCACCGGTCGTAAATAGTTCGTGAATTTCCCTCAGCTGTTTGTATGCTCGCGGAGCCGTGGCGCTGACACAGCCCGATCCCGGGGTCCTTCGTAAGGCGAAGCGGGGCGACGAACGGGCATTTTCCCTGATCGTCAGAGCGTACGAGCAGCCTGTCTACAACTACGTCCTGCGTCTCGTCGGCGACCGGAGCCTCGCCGAGGACCTCACGCAGGAGGTGTTTCTCCGCGTGTTCCAGGGGTTGCGCTCGTTCTCCGATCGTTCACGTTTCACCACCTGGCTGTTCCAGGTCACGAAGAACCGGGTGCTCGACGAGCTCCGTGCGCTCGAGCGCCGGCCGCGCGCCGTCGTCAACCTCGACGACATCCCGCCGCTCGAGGCGGTCGACCAGCCGTTCGAGCGGACGGAGACGATCGACGCCGTCTGGCGCGCGGTCGAAGCGCTGAACGTCGACCTGAAGATGGCGCTTCTCCTCCGGGATATCGTCGGGCTCTCGTATACCGAGATCGCCGACGCGCTCGAGATCACGCTCGCGACCGTGAAGTGGCGGATCTACAAGGCGCGCGAAGAGGTCGCCGCCGCCCTCGCCCGCGACGGGATCACGGTCGGCACCGCGACGACGACGCGGCCGGCGACGGCCGTTCCCGCCAAGTAGCCACGTCGCCGGGCGCGCGACGGTGCGCGGAGGCAACGCGGCGCACGCCCGTACGATGGGCGCGTGACGAAGACCGATCCGGTCAACGCGCTCACGTCTGCGCTCACGGACGTCGCAGGCGTGCCCGTCGACCTCGAGCGCCCGGCCGACGCAGCGCACGGCGACTACGCGACGAACGTCGCGATGAAGCTCGCCGGCGTCCGACGCCAGGCGCCGCGGGACGTCGCGAGCGAGTTGGCCGACGAAGTCGAGGCCATCGACGGGATCGCCGGCGTCGAGATCGCCGGCCCCGGCTTCCTCAACCTCACCGTCGACGACACGTGGCTCGGAGAGAGCCTCGGTGCGGTGCTCGAGGCGGGTCGCGCCTTCGGAAGCGGCTGGGCGAGCGAGCCGCTCCGCGTCCAGGTCGAGCTCGTCTCGGCGAACCCCACGGGCCCGATCACCGTCGCCGCGGCGCGTAACGGGGCCTACGGCGACGCGGTCGCGCGCCTCCTCTCGTTCGCGGGGCACGACGTCGAGCGCGAGTACTACTACAACGACGCCGGCGCGCAGATGGAGCGCTTCCGGGTCTCGGTCGAGGCGCTCCGGCGTGGGGAGGAGCCTCCCGAGGACGGCTACCGAGGGGCGTACGTCGCGGACCTCGCCCGCGAGGACGGCGACCCCGTGCCGCGGATGCTCGACCGAATCGAAGAGACGCTGGCCCGCTTTCGCATCCGCTTCGACACGTTCGAGCAGGAGAGCGCGGTCGAGGCCGAGATCCCCGCGGCGCTCGCCGAGCTCGAGACCTACGAGTCGGACGGCGCCGTCTGGGCACGCACGAGTGAGCACGGCGACGACAAGGATCGCGTCGTCGTCCGCTCCGACGGCACGACGACGTACTTCGCGGCCGACGCGGCCTACATCCGGCGGAAGTTCGCGCGCGGCTTCGACCACCTCGTCTACGTCCTCGGCGCCGATCACCACGGCTACGTCGCGCGCCTCGCGGCCCTCTCCGAGATGCTCGGCCACCCACGGGAATCGGTCGAGGTCCTGATCTACCAGCTCGTCCACCTGACCCAGGGCGGCGCGAGCGCGAAGATGTCGAAACGGCGCGGCGACGTCGTGTTCCTCGACGACTTCGTCGACGAGATCGGCGTGGACGCGGCGCGGTGGTACCTGCTCTCCCGCGGGCACGACCAGACGATCGAGATCGACCTCGACCTCGCCGCCGAGCGGAGCCAGAAGAACCCCGTCTACTACGTGCAGTACGCGCACGCACGGATCGCCGGGATCCTCCGCAACGCCGAGGGACATGCCGTCGACGCAGCGTCGAAAGGGGCGCTCGAGCCGGAGGAGCGCGACCTCGTGAAGCGGCTCCTCGAGTTCCCCGAGGTCGTCCGAGAGGCGACCGATCGTCGAGCGCCGCACGCGATCCCGACGTACGCGATCCGCGTCGCCGACGACTTCCATCGTTTCTACACCCACACTCGTGTGCTCGAGACCGAGCAGGAGCCGTTCCGCCTCGCGCTCTGCACGGCGACGCGGGACGTCGTCGCGACGTGCCTCGACCTCCTCGGGATCGAGGCGCCCGAGCGCATGTAGGCAGCGCAGCTTCCGGGGTAGGATCGCCTCACCTCATGAGCGCCGATCCCGCCAGCCTGCCGCCCGATCGGAACCTCGCGCTCGAGCTCGTGCGGGTCACCGAAGCGGCGGCGATGGGTGCCTCGCGCTGGATCGGACGGGGTGACAAGATCGCCGCCGACCAGGCTGCGGTCGACCTGATGCGCCTGATGGTCAACACCGTCTCGATGCGCGGAGTCGTCGTGATCGGGGAGGGGGAGAAGGACGAGGCCCCGATGCTCTTCAACGGAGAGGAGATCGGCGACGGCTCCGGCCCGGAAGTGGACGTCGCGGTGGATCCCCTCGAGGGCACGCGGCTCACGGCGCTCGGGATCCCGGGCTCGATCTCGGTGATCGCCGTCGCGGAGCGCGGCTCGATGTTCTTCCCAGGCGCGGCCGTCTACATGGACAAGATCGCCGTCGGGCCGCACGCCGCCGACGCGATCGACATCGACGCGCCGCCGAGCGAGAACGTGGCGCGCGTCGCGGAGGCGACCGGAAGGGCCGTGAACGACGTCACGGTCGTCGTCCTCGAGCGGGAGCGCCACGACGACCTGATCGCCGAGCTGCGCGAGTCCGGCGCGCGCGTGAACCTGATCCGCGACGGCGACGTCGCCCCGTCCATCGCGGCGGCGCAGCCCGGGACCGGAGTGGACATGCTGATGGGGATCGGCGGCACGCCGGAAGGCGTCATCTCGGCGGCGGCGATCAAATGCCTCGGCGGTGCGTTGCAGGGACGTCTCTGGCCGCGCGACGACGACGAGCGCGCGGCGCTCGTCGATGCCGGTTTCGCGGTGGACAAGGTGTTGACGCAGGACGACCTCGTGCGCGGCGACGACGTGTTCGTCGCCGCCACCGGCGTCACCGGCGGCTCGCTCCTCCGCGGCGTTCGCGTCGGCGAGTCGGCGGTCGAGACCGAGTCGATCGTGATGCGCTCACGCTCGGGAACCGTGCGGAAGATCACCGCGCGGCATCCTTCGGGCAAGGTGAAGAGATTGCGAACGGAAGGAGACCGTTGATGGCCGTGCACGAGCTGAACGCGATCGCCCGCTCGATCGTCGCCGACCACAAAGGCGTGCTCGCCGCGGACGAGTCGACGGGCACGATCAAGAAGCGCTTCGACTCGATCGGGATCGAGTCGACCGAGGAGAACCGCCGGGCCTACCGGAACCTCCTGTTCACGACGCCCGGGTTCGAGGACTACGTCGGCGGCGTGATCCTCTACGACGAGACGATCCGCCAGTCCGCCGACGACGGCACGCCGTTCCCACAGCTGCTCGCATCGAAGGGGGTCGTCCCGGGGATCAAGGTCGACACCGGCGCGCAGGACCTCGCCGGCTACCCGGAGGAGAAGGTCACGGAGGGCCTCGACGGGCTGCGCGCGCGCTTCGCCGCGTACCACGAGCTGGGCGCTCGGTTCAGCAAGTGGCGCGCGGTGATCACGATCGGCGACGGCATCCCGACCGACGCGTGCCTCCACGTCAACGCGCATGCGCTCGCGCGGTACGCCGCGCTCTCCCAGGAGGCGGGGATCGTGCCGATCGTCGAGCCAGAGGTGCTGATGGACGCCGACAACACGATCGAGCGCTGTCACGAGGTGACGTCGCGAACGCTGCACCTCGTGTTCGCCGAGCTGGAACGGCAAGGTGTCGCGTTCGAGGGGATGCTGCTCAAGCCGAACATGGTGATCGCGGGCAAGCAGTGCCCGACGCAGGCGACGCCCGAGCAGGTGGCCGAGCAGACGATCGACTGCTTCCTTCGGCACGTCCCGGCGATGGTGCCCGGCATCGTGTTCCTCTCCGGCGGGCAGTCGGAGGTCGAGGCGACCGAGAACCTCGATGCGATCAACCGGCTGGGCGGCCCGTGGCCGCTGTCGTTCTCGTACGGCAGGGCGCTGCAGGCGTCGGCCCTCTCCGCCTGGGCCGGCGATCCGGCCAACGCCGAGGCAGGGCAGGCGGCATACCTCCATCGCGCGCGGATGAACGCGCTCGCAGCCGCGGGCGACTGGAGCGCGGAGATGGAGTCGGCAGTCCCCGCGTGACGCCGTAAGCATCGCGTTCGGACGGCCGCTGCGGGGTTTCCCCGCCCGACGTCGACCGCTACCCTCGCGGGCGGGATGGTCCGTCAGGCAGCCCTCGCGGCGACTCTCGCCCTCGTGTCGCTCGTGCTCGTCGCGGGTGCCGCCGGGCACGCTGCCACCGACGTCCGGGTCACGATCTTCGGTGATTCCGCCGCGACCGCGATGGCGTACGACCCCGCCGCGAAGCGGACGTTGTCCCGAGGAGTCGACCTGAAGCTCGAGCTGGCGGCGTGCCGCCGATTGGGTGACCTGAGCTGCCCGTACGACGGCGCCAGGCCGCCGAACGTGATCGACCGCGCCAACGAGCTGGGGACCGACCTCGGCCCCGTGGTCGTCGTCGTCGTGGGGTACAACGACTACGAGGCGAACTACGCCGAGAACATCGACGACGCAATGGCGGTGTTCCGCAAGGCGGGCGTGCAGCGCGTCCTCTGGGCCACCCTTCGGGCCGGGCGGCAGAGCTATGTGGACATGAACGACATGATCCTCGCCGCCGCGAAGAAGTACCCGGAGATCACCGTCCTCGACTGGGACGGGCTCGCGCGGAATCAGCCCGACTGGCTCCAGCCGGACGGGATCCACCTCACGCCGGAGGGCGCGGAGGGCATGGCCACGATGATCGAAACCGCGCTCATCCAGCTCGGTGTCGCGCCGAAGGCGCCCGCCCCCGTCGCGCGGCGGCTCCTCGCGATCGCGTCACGGACCCTGCCCGCTGCCCGCGAGGGGCGGCGGTACGCAGTGACGCTCAAGGCGGTCGGCGGCAACGCGCCCTACCGCTGGGCGCGCACCGCGGGGAGCCTCTCGCCGGGGCTTCGTCTCACGGCGACCGGCAAGCTCGCCGGCGTCCCCGCGAAGACGGGCACGTTCAGGCTGCGTGTCCGCGTCGTCGATCGGGCGGGCGCCGCCCGCGCCCGGATCCTCTCGCTTCGCGTCGTCGCGTAGCGCGTCTCGACGGAAACAGCTGGGGGGCCCGGGGGACTAGGCCCTGGGCGGGCGGAGCTGCCAGACCTCGCCCGCGTCGAACATCGTCACCCACGCGTCGCCGGCCCAGCCGGCGACGACGGCCGGGTTGCGCGTGGTGTCGATCACCTCGACGATCTGCCCGCTCTCGCGGTCGATGCGGGTGACCGCGTTCGAGGTGTCGTTCGGCACCCAGACGTCCGGCCCGATCGCCTCCAGGTTGACCGGCGTGGACTTCACCGGGATCGTCGCGGTCACCTTCCGGGTCGCCGGGTCGAGCCGCTGGACAGAGTCGTCGTAGATGTTCGAGAACCAGATCGCGTCGCCGGAGGACGAGAACCACGCCGGTCCGAGCTTGCCGGTCTTCACGGTGACGGCGCGGTTGGTGCGCGGGTCGATGCGGAAGACGGCGGTGCCCTGCGTCTGCCCTGCCCAGAGGGCGCCGCCCGCCGCGGTGATCCCCGATCCGCCGCCTCTCGCGCCGGGCAACGCGATCCGGCGCGCGACGCGATTCGTGCGCGGGTTGACGCGGATCACGGAGCGGCCGCCGTAGGACACGACCCAGACGGAGCCCGCGCTGACGACGACGTCGTCGAGCTCGCCGCCGACCTTGACCCGCGCCGTGATCTTTCGCGCCACCGGATCGACGCGGTACAGGACGCCGGTGCGGGACGGCGCCCACACCGCGCCGCGCGCGTAGGTGATCTCGCACGTCTGGCGCACCCCGGCGACCTCGCCCACGACGACGCCGGTGGCGGGGTCGATGAGGACGAGCCGGTTGCCCGCATAGTCGGCGATCCAGATCCCGTTCGGCGTGCCCACGACGCCGCACGGCTGGCCGCCGACCTTCACCTTGGCGACCACGGTGCTGGTACCCGGCGCAGCGACGCCGGACACGGCGGTGAGGAGAAGCAGCAGCGCGGCCGCGAGGAGGAGCATCGCGCTGCGCGCCCGCATCATGCGTCGAGGGTAGGAGGGAGCGACTCTGGACGCAACCGATTCCCCGATGAGAGAATCGGATCCGACCATGCCGATCCGATTCCGGCTCGAGAACGAGAACGTGCGCGCGGTTCGCTTCGCGGTGTCGCCCCTGTGCGAGGCCGTGATGAGCCTCAACGCGTCGATCTTCCCGCGCGAGCGCGGCCTCCAGCACGGCTGGATCAGGGCAATGCGCGAGCTTCCGACCTCGCTCCGCCGGGAGCTGACCGCGTTCTCGTTCGTCCTCGACTTCGCGGTGCCCGACTGCATCCTTCCGGTACCGGGTCGTCGCACCGCCGCGACGTGGGACGACGAGCTCGCGCGCGTGGCCGCGCTTGCCCCCGCGGACGCCGGCTATGAGCTTGCACGGCCGGCGTTTCACTACGCGCTCGAGACGGTGCCCGGCCCGGGTGCCTTCGAGCGTGCGGACGTGCGGGAGCTGGTTGAGCGCCGCGCCGCCCGCTACGGGCCGCCCGCGGTGGCAACGGCACGCCTCGCCTGGGACGACCCCGCACGACTCCTGCTGCGATTCGTCGACCTGCTGCAGACATACTGGGAGAAGGCGTTCGCCGAGGAGTGGCGGCGGCTCGGGCCACGGCTCGAGAGCGTCGCCCGGCGTGACGCACGCACCGTCCTGACCCGGGGCGTCTACGCGGTCCTCGACGGGCGGTTCGCCGACACGGTGGTCGACCGCGACGCGGGCTGGTTCCTGCGCCACTCGCCCCATGACCACGAAGTGCGGCCCTCGCGGAGACGCCCGGTGACCTTCGTCCCGAGCGTCTACGTGTGGCCCCACGTCCGCGTGAACTGCGACGAGCCATGGCCGCTTGCGGTGATCTACCCGCCCGCGGACGTGCGGGCGGACGCGCAGGCAGAGCCGGTGCCCGAGACCCTTCCGAGGACGCTCCGTGCGCTCGCCGAGCCGACCCGGCTGCAGCTCCTGCGCGTGATCGCAGCCCGGCCGCGATCGACCGAGGAGCTCGCGCACCTCGTCGGTCTGAGCACGGCGGGAACGTCGAAGAACCTCGGGCTCCTCGCCGCGGCGGGGCTCGTCCGCCGACGGCGGGACGGCTACTACGTCCTGTACGAGCTCGCGCCAGGGAGTCTCGAGTCCGTGGCCGCTGTGCTCGAGGCGTACGTGGGCGGGTATGAGACGATGGTCGGAGCGACGGGAGGAGAACCGTGAACGGACACGCCACGCTCCATCGGTGGGACGAGCTGCCGCGCGAGGAGCTCAAGGAGGGCGTGGAGCGGCGCCTCGTCAGCACCGAGCGGATGATGATCGCGCACATCTACTTCGACAAGGGCGCGGTCGTCCCGCGCCACGAGCACGAGAACGAGCAGCTGACGTACATCCTCGAGGGAACGCTGCGCTTCTGGCTCGGGGAGGACGAGGCAGAGGTCGTCGACGTGCGCGGCGGTGAGGTGCTCCACATCCCGTCCTGGGTGCCGCATCGGGCCGAGGCGCTCGAGCGGACGCTCGACTGCGACATCTTCTGTCCGCCGCGGCAGGACTGGCTCGACGGCAGCGACTCCTATCTCAGGGACGGCTGAGCGGGAGCTCACGACGGGAGGTTTGGAGCCCGGCCTCGCGGGGTAGTCCGTGAGCTCAGCACCCCGCCACCATCCCCCCTGATCGGCGGGCGTGCTTCCGAAGCCCCCTTTGTCCGCGCGAGGGGGCTTCTCTCTGTGGAGGCTCATGTGCACTGAACGCCGTGGCGGGCGCTCGCGTCCGCAGACCGTGCGAGACGGCTCACGTGCAGTAAGGATCTCTTATCTGTTATATATGGATCATCAATACTCGACTAAGTCGGTGGACAAGGTCTAGCAGGAGGGTTCTTGATGGGTAGACGCACGATGCTGGTTCTGTTGATCGCCACGGCCGTCGCTGCGGCCGCGGTGGGGGGTGCTGCGGGGGCGAAGCAGGACGCTCGGCTCAACCTGGTGGCGTATTCGACGCCGAAGCCCGTGATGTCGAAGATCATCTCTGCGTACCAGTCGACATCTGCCGGGTCGGGCGTCTCGTTCACGCAGTCGTACGGGGCGTCGACCGCGCAGGCGCAGGCCGTTGTGACGGGGCAGCCGGCCGATCTGGTGTTCCTCTCGACGGGAACCGACGTCAACCTGCTCGTCGACCACGGGCTGGTCGACAAGAACTACGACAAGCAAAGCTACAAGGGTGCCGCCGCAAACTCGGTCGTCGTCTTCGCCGTCCGCGACGGCAACCCCAAGAAGATCAAGGGCTGGAACGACCTCCTGAAGCCCGGTGTCGAGGTCGTGACCCCCAACCCGTTCACGGCGGGCATCGCGAAGTGGAACATCCTGGCCGCGTACGGTGCCCAGCGGCATCTCGGCAAGACGGACAAGCAGGCGATTGCGTTCGTCAAGGCGCTGTTCGGGCACGTGGTCTCGCAGGACTCGTCGGGGAGCAACGCGACGAACACCTTCCTCTCCGGCAAGGGAGACGTCCTGATCACGTTCGAGAGCGAGGCGATCAACGCTCGGCTTGCGGGCAGGGACATCCAGTACGTGATCCCGCGCCAGACGATGCTGATCGAGCTGCTCGTCGCGGTGATGAAGAAGAGCCCGAACAAGGACGCGGCGACCTCGTTCATTCGCTACATGAAGTCGCACCCGGCGCAGGTCCTGTTCGGTCAGAACGGGTTCCGGCCGATCGAGCCCGCAGCGGCCAAGCAGTTCCAGAAGCAGTACCCGGTGCGGCCCGGCATGTTCACGATCAACGACAAGGTGATCGGCGGCTGGCGCGCGGTGGACAAGAAGTGGTTCAACCCGAGCTCGAGCATCATGGCCACGATCGAGAAGAGCCTCGGAGTGTCGACCTCTGGCAACTGAGACCGTTGCCGAGGCGCCTCTCCTTCCGAGGCGCCGTGTAGCTCGTCGTTCGTCGATGGAGGGGGCCGGTGCGGCCCTCTCCGTCGGCTTCGTGATCACGTTCCTGTCGGTCGTCGTCGCGCTGCCGATCGCCGCGCTGATCTGGTTCTCGGCCGGAAACGGTGTCGACGCGTTCTGGACGGTCGTCTCCTCGCCACAGGCAGTCGCGGCGCTGAAGCTGTCGCTCGTGATGTCGGCGCTCGCGGCGCTGACGAACGCGCTGCTCGGCACGGTCACGGCGTGGGTCCTCGTCCGCGACGACTTCCGCGGCAAGTCGATCGTCAACGCGATCATCGACCTGCCCTTCGCGCTCCCGACGATTGTCGCGGGGCTCGTGCTGATCGCCCTGTACGGCGTCCAGACCCCGCTGCATTTCGAGCTCGGCTTCGTCCACTTCCAGGCGACGATCACCTTCACGCGCTGGGCGATCTACTTTGCGCTCCTGTTCGTGACGCTGCCGTTCGTCGTGCGAACGGTCCAGCCGGTCCTGATCGAGCTCGACACGGAGATGGAGCAGGCGGCGCGATCGTTGGGCGCCGGCGAGCTCACCGTGTTTCGCCGGATCGTCCTGCCGAACATCCTTCCCGGCATCCTCTCCGGGCTGACGATGGCGTTTGCCCGCGCCGTCGGCGAGGTCGGGTCGGTGATCCTGATCACCGGCAACCTGCCCTACAAGACGGAGGTCGCATCGACCTTCATCCTGCTGCGCATCGACGGTGATCCGCACGGCGCCGCAGCCGTCTCCGTCGTGCTCCTCACGATCTCGTTTGCCGTCCTCCTGACGGTCGGCGCGTTCCGCCGCCACGCGACCAGGCACGAGCGTGCGTAAGTACCTCCTCCGATCCACGGCTCTCGGCTACCTGCTGATCATCCTGATCGGCCCGCTCGCCATGATGATCTGGCGAACGCTCGGCGACCTCGACGGCGCCTGGGCCGCGATCACGAACCACAACACGCTCCTGGCGTTCAAGCTCACGCTCTACGTGACCGCGATCGCGGTGCCGATCAACACGATCTTCGGCGTGATCTGCGGGCTCGTGATCGTCCGCAGCACCGTCCCCGGCCGAGGAATCCTCAACGCCTTCGTCGACCTGCCGCTGGCGTTGTCACCGGTGATCGTCGGGCTCTCGCTCGTCGTCCTCTACGGCGCGAACGGCTGGTTCGGCTTCTTCGACGACCACGGGATCAGAATCCTCTACGCGGTCCCGGCGATCGTGCTGGCGACCGTCTTCGTGTCGCTCCCGTTCGTCGCACGCGAAGTGGTTCCGACGCTGCGCGAGATCGGGGACGAGCAGGAGCAGGCAGCCATGACGCTCGGGGCGTCCGGGTGGCAGACGTTCTGGAAGATCACCCTGCCGGCGATTCGGTGGGCGGTCGTCTACGGAGTCGTGCTCACCGCCGCCCGCTGCATCGGAGAGTTCGGCGCGGTCCTCGTCGTCTCCGGGAACGTCGAGGGCCAGACGCAGACGGCAACCCTGAGGGTCGACGATGCGTACCAGTTCGCGTACGGAAACTACGCGCCCGCCTACGGGATCGCGTTGGTGCTTGCAGCGATGGCGATTGTCGTCCTCGTCGCCATGACGGTCGTGAAACCACGGGAGGAAGCCACCTGACATGTCCATCATCGCGAGAAACGTCTCCAAGCGGTTCGGCGACTTCACCGCGCTCGACGACGTCTCGCTCGAGGTCGAAGGCGGCTCCCTCACCGCCTTGCTCGGCCCGAGCGGATCCGGCAAGTCGACGCTCCTGCGGATCATCGCCGGCCTCGAGAGGCCGGACGGCGGGGAGATCGAGATCTCCGGCATGGACGCCACGGCCCTCAAGCCTCAGAAGCGGAACGTCGGCTTCGTCTTCCAGCACTACGCAGCGTTCAAGCACATGACCGTCCGCGACAACGTCGCCTTCGGGCTCACCGTTCGCAAGCGTCCACGGGCGGAGATCCGCGAACGCGTCGACGAGCTCCTGCGGCTCGTCCAGCTCGAAGCGTTCGCCGGTCGCTATCCCGCGCAGCTGTCCGGGGGACAGCGCCAGCGAATGGCCCTCGCGCGTGCACTCGCGCCAGACCCGCAGGTCCTTCTTCTCGACGAGCCGTTCGGCGCGCTCGACGCGCGCGTCCGCGCCGAGCTCCGCGACTGGCTCCGGCGCCTGCACGAGGAAGTGCACGTCACGACGATCTTCGTCACCCACGACCAGGAGGAGGCGATGGACGTCGCGAGCCAGATCGCCGTCATGAACCATGCCCGCATCGAGCAGGTCGGGAGCCCCACCGAGCTCTATGACAACCCGGCTACCGAGTTCGTCATGAGCTTCGTCGGCGACGCAAACCGGCTCGGAGACGGGTGGGTGCGCCCACACGAGCTCGACATCGTCAACGAGCCGAGTAACGGCGCGGTCGAGGCGCTCGTCGACCGGATCACGACCTACGGGTTCGACGCCCGCATCGAGCTCACGCCGAGCGAAGGCGATCCGCTGACCATCCAGATGACGCGCGAACGGCTCGAGCACCTCGAGGTCGAGCAGGGCCAGATCGTCTGGGTGCAGGCCGCGGCGGAGCGAACGTTCGCGTAAGCAGCTGTCCCACTCGCGGCGCCGGACGGGTACAACCCGTTGCGTGGCGCCGCGGTCGGTTCGTCTCTCGAGCCCGGATCGTGTCCTGTTCCCCGACGAGGGGATCACGAAGCGGGATCTGTTCGAGTACTACCGCGCGGTCGCGCCGGTGCTCGTCCCGCACCTGCGCAATCGGCCGTTCACGATGAAGCGCTCGCCCTACGGAGTGGCCGGCGAGGCGTACTTCCAGAAGCAGGCGCCGAAGGGGATGCCCTCGTGGATCCCGACGCGCACCTATCGCACCTATCCACGCGGGGGCGGGTCGCGGCTTGTCGACTTCCCGCTCGTCAACTCGCCGGAGGCGGTGCTCTGGATGGTGCAGATGAACTGCATCGACATGAACGCGTGGTACTCGCGCGTCGACAAGCCGCACCGCCCGGACTTCGTGCTTTTCGACCTCGACCCGCCCGACGCCGGTTTTGCGCTGGCGATCCGCGTCGCTCACTTGATCCGTGAGGAGCTCGAGCGGCTCGAGCTGGAGTCGTACGTCAAGACGAGCGGCGCCGACGGGATTCACGTGCTCGTCCCGATCGCGCGTCGAGCGACCTTTGAGCAGACCTACGCGTTCGCGGAGCTCGTCGCTCGCGGGCTCGAGGAGCGGCACCCGGGGCTGGTCACGACCGAATGGTTGAAGCGCAAGCGCGAGGGCGTGCTCGTCGACCACCGTCAGAACGCGCGGGGAAAGACGATCGCCTCGGTCTACTCGGTAAGGCCGAAGCCGGGCGCGCCGGTCTCGACGCCGCTTCGCTGGAGCGAGCTGACAGAGGACGTGACTCCGGGCCGCTTCGGGATGCGCCAGGCGCTCGAGCGCGTCGAACAGCACGGCGACCTGTTCGAACCCGTGCTCGCGGGCGGACAGGCACTCGCCCGGGCTCTCGAGAAGTTGCGCTGATGAGGGTGGCTGTCCCTCGATCTCCGCTGCGCACCAGCCACAAGAGATGCGGTTGCGTTACGGCGCGGTAACGGAGTGACCACTCGCCCTCGGGAGCGCCGGCGATCTGTCAGCATCGGCAGTGTCCATCCAGCCGACGAAAAGGAGCCTCTATGGCCGACCAAGCTTCCGATTCGCCCATCCTCGATCTCCTCGCATCCATGAACCGGGCGGGGATCGAGGCATCGACCCTCGATCCCCAGTCGCTCATGCTCGTTCGGCTGGCCGCGCTGGTAGCGGTCGACGCGCCGCCGGTCTCCTACATGCTGAACGTGGAGATGGCCAGCGACGTGAACGTCGACGGCGAGCAGATCGAGGGCATGCTCGCCGCTATCGCCCCGATCGTCGGCTCTGCCCGGGTCGCGTCCGCAGGCGGCAAGATGGTCCGTGCGCTCGGGCTCGAGATCAGCCTCGCGGAGCTCGCCGAGCAAGACGCCTGACTCGCGCGCCTTGCAGTGCTACCCCTCCGGTGCGATGGGAGGGGCGGCGCTGCGAACTCGGAACCGCTGCGACCGCGAGCGAAGTTGGCTGGTCGCATGCCCGTAGCATGGGACCAGCCGATGCCTCGGAGGTGGTGCTCTTGCCCGGCACAGTGACCGACGAAGAGCTGGACGCCCTCGTTCAACGGGTCACTGAGGCGGCCCAAGCGCTGATTGCCGGCGATATCCGCGGCTACACCGCCCGGGAACCGTTGCCTGCAAAGCCGTCTACCCGACTTGCAAAAACGGCCGAGCAAGAACGTACAATCGCAAGCAGTGCCAGTCGGTCGGAATGCTCCGTTCCCGGTGCGGCGGTCGCTCATGACCACGAGGACGGCCGCCGACACCGCGGCATGTGACGTGATCACCATCAGGCGCGCAATTGCGCGAGGCGAACTCCGGGCCCTACGACTCGGAAGCCACGGGGACTACCGCATCCCAATGGACGCGCTCGAGGAATGGCTGCAACCCGCCAACCCCGCGGATGCACCATGCGAGTGAGGGCCACAGCCCAACAATCGACCAGGTCGAGGCAGCCGCTGAGCGGCACCGGCAGCGCGAGGAGCTCCTCAGCAGCAGCGGCTCAACGAAGCGATGCGGAGCAGCAAGCCCGAGCGAGAGCGATCACGCCTCACGTTCGGGCGATGGGGGCAGGTCACGCACGACGACGGGCGCCAGTTCCGGCTCGTCCGCAGCGAGATTGTGGACGCCGAGTTCGGACGCTTTCGACGCGTGGTTCGTCGACCCGTTCGGGCGTGCGCATTCAAGTGAGATAAACCGCTACTGCGTAACAGCACCTGCGCGGCCATCTCGGGCAAAGGCCACCGTTTGACTGCCCGCCGCCTATGAGTCGCGGTACGGCTCTGCAACTAGAGAGTTGTCTTTATCCCGTGACGCGCTCGCGCAGGCGAGGGACTGCATGTGATGCGAGGATGGGCCGGTGATCGTTAGGGAGCAGCAGGCCGACGATTACGAGGCGATTCGGCACGTCTACGCCGAGGCGTTTCGGCGGCCGCTTTTTCGGCGGCCGCAGAACCCTGGTTCCGTCCCACCCGAGGTCAGTCTGTTCGAGGCGCTGTGGGAGGCGGGCGACGCCATTCCCGCGTTCTCGTTCACGGCACTAACCGACGGCGGGGTGGTCGGCCACGTTACGGCGAGCCAGGCGACCGTCGCCACCGACCCAGTTGTTGCCGTGGGGCCGATTGGCGTCCTTCCGGATCATCAAGGCACCGGCATCGGGAGCGCCCTGATGGACGCGCTTCTCGCTGCTGCGGATGCTGCGGACGTGCCGTTGATCGTTCTGCTCGGCGCGCCGCAGTACTACAGCCGCTTCGGGTTCCGTCCGGCCAACGAGTTGGGCGTGATATCTCCGGAGCCGGAATGGGAGGATGCCTTCCAGGCTCGACCTCTGACCGCGTACACAGAGTCTGTCGCGGGACGGTTTCAGTACGCGTCGGCCTTCTCGTCTTAGGTACTCAGCGGACATTCCCGCACACTCGCCCAGGCGACGGCGACCTATCCGGCGGAGAGAGTGCCGTCGTTTCGTAAGGCAGGACTACGCGAGCCCCCGTGCAGCCCAGGCGTGCGCTGTCAAGAGGAATGGTGCCGCAGGGAGTTCCGCGCGACAGCGTTCCCGGAGCTGAGCTCGTAGTGCGGGGGCGAGTCCGGCGACATAGCTTCCGGCAGGTCCGACGCCGAACGTGAGCGGCTCCCACCATTCTTCGAAGCTCGAATGCTCGACGCGGATCGAAGCCCGGATCGACGACTTCTGGCTGCTGTCCGGCATGAATCGCCTCCGTCACGCCTATCTCGAGATCTCGCCGGGGCTCGAGCCGTATTTCGTTACTGGCCACCACGACGACGAGCAGGGTCTGTACGAGACGTATGGCCCAGGCACGGGGAGCCGGTTCTACCGCCTGATCGGCGAGACTTCCACGCTCGTCGCGGTGATCAACGCAGCTCTCGCCGGGGTCGTTGTGGGGCTCGTCGCAAACGCTGCGGGCGCAGGATCCGAGCTGAGCCTCTTCATCGGTGCAGTCGTGACGACGGTGCTCGTCGTATCGCTGGTCAACACGAGCAGGCGCCTCATCGAACGTGGGCGTCGGTTGCTCGAGCCCCGCTTCGCACGACAGGTCGAAACGGCACGGCGACACCGGTAGCTGGGGCATCGCGCACGCTGGCGAACCAGCTTGACTACGAAGAGCCGTGGCGGAGCGGGTCGGACCCGGTACTCGGGGGACATTCCCGCACGCTCGCGCAGGCGAGCCGCGAACCACCGGCATATGGCTCGGGAACTTGGTGACCGTTTCACCGCGGTTCTTCCCGGTTACGATCGACGATTCGAGCGACCCGCGCTACAGGAGGAGATTCGATGAGCGACAAGCCGAAGTGGCAGGTCGCGCGCCTCGACGACATCGAGCGGCGCGACAGAGATATCCCGGTGCGCGAGCACCTCGGCATCCACGCATTCGGAGTCAACGCCTACACGCCCGGCAAGGATGGCACGCTGATCAGCGAGCACGACGAGTCCGGGTCGGGCCAGGAGGAGCTGTACATCGTGCTCGACGGGAAGGCGACCTTCGAGATCGACGGCGACACGGTCGACGCGCCCGCAGGGACGTTCGTGTTCGTCGGGCCGGAGTCGCGGCGCAAGGCGACCGGGGACGGAACCGTCCTTGCCGTCGGCGCCACACCCGGCGAGGCGTACCAGGGGATCGACTGGGGTGAGGCATGGCCACTCCACAGCGAGTCCATGAAGGCCTACGGCGAACAGCGGTACGCCGACGCGCTCGAAGCGGTCCGCGGTGCCCTCGAGCGCATGCCGGACCACGCGGGCTTGAATTACAACTACGCGTGCTTCGCAACGCTCGCGGGCGATACCGGCGACGACACGTTCGCCCACCTCCGCCGATCCGTCGAGCTGTTACCGCGGTTCCGCGAGGACGCGCCCAGAGACGACGACTTCGCCGCCGTACGGGACGACCCGCGGTTCGAGGAGGCTCTTCGCTAAGAGCGCAGGTCTACCTTCGACAAGTTAAGAACCAACGTGCCAACCGGTCGGGGGTGCCCCTAGTCGGTTTCTGGTGCGTTCCCCGAACGCTGGCAAAGACGAGAATCCTCCGCGTGACTACAGAGTTGTCTTTATCCCCGACTCCCTCTCGAGCGACAGTAAGCTCGCCCACCGAGCCGAGATCTCTTCCGACTGCCCGCGACTGCGATGGACGGCCGATCAAGCGATCGCGACCAAGCCGAGACAAGCCGAGCACGAATCCGGTCCCCACAACGCAGGCGGGACCGAAGGCGCGCCCGAACGAGCTGAGGCGCAAGCGACGCACGGAGCATGGGCAGGCCGAATAGTCGCACGCTCGGCGGCTCGACGTTCGTGTCCGCCACCCACAATCAGGCAAGTCTGCAGCTAGGTACGTTTAGCCTGCAAAAAAGCCATTTCGGAGTGCGGCGAGGCGTACCGAAATACGTCGTGCGGAGCCAAGTCCGTACGCGCACCGTCCGCGCACCTCGATTCCACCCGTTGCCCGCGGCCCGCGAGTGTGTCATGATCGTTACAGGGGAAGGGGGGAGTATTAGTGCGGCGTCGGCGGCTCAGTCGTCGCGAGGTTCGGTATTCGATCTTCGCTGCGGTTATCGGAATTGTGGCGCTCGGTGCGCCGGGGGCGGTCCTCGCGCACGACATCAACTCTCCGGCAGGCCATCATGCTGAGGACGAGGTTGTCCACGACGCCGCGATCGAGGCGCGGCTCAACAGCGAAACGCGGCTACGGTCCGCATGGGCGTCGCAAGCAACTGCCGCTGCCGTAGTGACCGATCCCGGGCAGGTCGGGCAATGGGGACCTGTAGTTGACTGGCCGGTCGTTGGGATTCACGTGGCTCTGCTCCCGAACGGCAAAGTGCTCGCTTGGGATTCTGTCGGCGATGCCGCGACCGAGACGTTCCCCGTTCACGACTTCACACGCGCCACGGTCTACGACCCGATCACGGGGACACACACGCCGGCGACCGTCGATACGGGGTTCAACATCTTCTGCGCTGGTTTCGCCCACCTGCTCGACGGGTCGTTGTTTATCGCCGGCGGAAACAAGAATGCGCAACTCCAGGGGATCGTCAAGACGCATCTGTTCAACCCCGCGACGTACGACTGGAGCCTCGGCCCGGACATGGCGGCCGGACGCTGGTATCCGTCGGTCACTCCGCTGACGAACGGCGAGATGCTGATCACGGAAGGGGGTCCCGATACCCCGGAGGTGCGGAAGACAGATGGGACTCTTCGAACCCTGAGCACGGCTTCGCTGAACCTTCCGCTCTATCCCTGGTTGGACGTTGCGCCCGATGGTCGTGTCTTCTACTCGGGGCCCGATCAGACGCTGCGCAAGCTCGACCCCACCGCGGGCGGCGCGTGGCAGACCTTCGGCCAGCGCGACGCCATCAACCGCAGCTACGGGAGCCATGCCGTCTTCGACGTCGGCAAGACACTCGTGGCCGGCGGCGGCGCATCGACCAACTCCGCGCTCGTGATCGACACGAACGGCTCTACTCCTCAGGTGTCCGCCACGTCCCCGATGGCGTACGGGCGTCGCCAGCACAACCTCACATTGCTTGCCGACGGGAGCGTCCTGGCCACGGGCGGCAATTCCACCGGGGCGTCGCTCATCGACATGAACGGCGGTGTCTACAACGCGGAGCGGTGGGATCCCGCGACCGGTCAGTGGACGACGCTTTCGGCGCAAGCGGTGACTCGCCAGTACCACTCGACCGCGCTGTTGCTCCCCGATGGCCGTGTGCTCTCCTCGGGCGGCGGCATCTGCGGCACATGCGACCAGGTCGGCTATCTGGCGAAGAACGCCGAAATCTTCACGCCGCCATATCTGTTCAAGAAGGACGGCTCAGGCGAGCTTGCACCGCGTCCCGAGATCACTGGCGCGCCAAGCACGGTCAGCCACGGCACGTCCTTCCAGATCACGACGCCAAACGCTGCATCGGTTCGGAAGGTCGGGCTGATGAGGCTGGGGTCCCAGACGCACTCGGTCGAGATGGAGCAGCGTTATCTCCCGCTTTCCTTCACGGTTGGAAGTAGCACGCTGACGGCGAGCGTGCCTGCGAACATGAACACCGCCGTCCCAGGGATCTACATGTTGTTCATCGTCGATTCCGCAGGCGTGCCGTCGGTGGCGCGGATGGTCGAGGTCGACTCCGCGGCACCGCCGCCGCCACCGCCGCCCAACACGGCACCGACTGCGAGCCTAACGAGCGCGACGACTGCCGCGAACACGCCGGTCACGATCACGCTCGGCGGCTCGGACGCCGAAACCTGCGAGCTCGCCTTCTCGATCGTCGGCCAGCCGACGAAGGGGTCGCTCGGCCCGATCGCGGCGGCGGCGTGCACCTCCGGCTCGCCGAACAGCGACACGGCGACCGTCACGTACACCCCGAACGCGAACTTCTCGGGCAGCGACTCGTTCACGTACGCGGTCAATGACGGCTCGCTCGCCAGCCCGGCCGCGACCGTGTCGATCACAGTGACGGGCCAGCCCACGATGCACGTCGGCGATCTCGATCGCTCGAGCGCGAACAACGGGAAGTCTTGGACGGCGACGGTCACCGCTCAGGTCGACGACGAAGGCCACAGCGCCGTCGCTGGTGCGACCGTGACGGGCAGCTGGACCGGCGGCGCCTCGGGCTCATCGAACTGCGTCACGGGAACGAACGGACGGTGCAGCGTATCGAAGCCCGGGATCCCGAAGAAGGCCGGGAGCGCAGCGTTCACGGTCACGAGCGCGGCTCACGCGACGCGGGCCTATGTGCCGAGCGCGAACCACGATCCGGACGGCGACTCGACAGGGACCTCGATCACGGTCCTGAAGCCGTAGCCCCACGCCGTAACGGTTTCGGGGGATGTCGATTTTCGCGGGTCGCCGATGGGCGAGGTCGGTGTCGGCCGGGCGGTCGGCTCGACGCCCGGCCCAGCGACTACAGAGTTGTCTTTATCCCTGACTGCCGAATCAATGGTGTTTCGGGCAGCGCGAGCCAGCTCGGGCTGAGACAGCGTCAGGTCTGCGCGATCACGAGCACTACGGTCATCACGGCAAGCGCGACTCCGCCGACGGTGAACAGCGCGACGGTGCGGAACCGCAGCGGTACGTGGCCACCGGTTCGCAGCGCATGCTCCAACTCGCGCTGGCGTTGCGCGCCGACGAGCGCGAGCCCGACCGCGAGAGTCGCGTAGCCGCAGCCGAGCAGAATGTATGGCCATGCGGCGACATCGAGCAGTTGCGGGGCGAACCGGCCCACAGCGAGCGCCCCGGCGGTGGCGCCCAGCGCGGTACGCCACCACGCCAGCCAGGTGCGCTCCGCAGCCATCGACGTACGCCGCTCCTGATCGAGATCGGACGGCGACGTCTGAACTGGAGGCGCTTCGTCTGCGGCGTCGATGTGCTCTGAACCCGGCTGCGCATGCGTCATAGCTGCATCTAACACAGTTAGTCCGGTGGACGGTACGGGGGGGCCGCCGCTTGCTCGACTGTCCGCAGAGGCTGTGTAAGCGCCAACCGCGGCAACCGGCTAGGCGATTTGGGGGCGAACGCGGCGCAAGGAGCGCCGCGTTCGCATACTCGGCCGTGGACGGAGCTCAGCGCAGGATCAGGCGGTGCCGCCGGAACAGCGTGATTGCGCCCACGCCGCCAAGCAGGACGAGGCCAAGCACGGCGGCCGCGCCGAAGAGCGCATCGCTCCAGCCACGGGAGTCCTCGACTGGCGTGGCGATCGTCGACGAGACCGGAGTGCTGCCGGGGCCGCGCACGCCGGCCCGGTCGTCGGGGCGCACGAGGTTGCGACTCTCGCGCAGGACCGCCCGTTCGAACACGTCCGGCATGGGAGCGGATGCTGCGTTACGCAGCTCTGCACGCGCGAGCGCGGCACGAAGGTCGACGTCGGCTTGCGTTGCGCCGACCCCGATCGAGCCGCCCCGGTCGTCCGGTCGGGTGGCGGCCTGCGCCCCGCCCGCGAGCGCAACAGCGCACGCGACTGCGAGTCCGAAAAGCACCACGATCCGATGAGTCCTTCCGTTCATCGTCGCCTCCTCGTTCCGACCGCTTCATGCGATCGACTGGGGCGAGAGTCGCAAGCGCCGGTTGCAGCGAGGCTGCCCGACGGTTACAACCGGTTTGCGCGAGGCGATGGAGTTTTTATTCTTGGCCCGCGACCGCGCCCCGATTCGATGATCATCGCAGAGGAGATGGCGTACCGGTCGCTCCCGCGCGCGGGAAGCAAGGAGGGGTTTCCCGGGTTTCCGAAATCGATCCGCCGCCGGTCGCCGTGGACCTCCAGCGGATGAGGACGCTGAACTCCATCGCTACGCCAGCACCGCCTCGATAGTTGCCAGAGGGCCTGCCATCCCCAGCTCGCGGTACGCTGCTATCGCTTCGTCCAGGAGTCGATGCGCGGTCTCGGCGTCGCGGGAGTCTGCGCGGGCGAGCAGCATGCGCGCATAGTCCTCTTGTGTGTAAGCGAGCCAGGGCCGCGCGCCGATCCGGCGGTTCAGCTTGATTGCGTGCTCGAACTGCCGTACTGCATCCGCCCACCGCTTCTCGCTTGCGGCGAGCAATGCCAGATAGCGTGACACGGCGCCGACGTTGATCTCGGGATAAGACGTGCCAATGCGCTCTCGATACGGCGAGAGCAGCTCGTACAGCACGCGCCCGCGTGTCGCGTCACCGAGCGATGCGGCGGTCTCCGCTAGGAGGCAGATGGTCGCGAGCCACTCCTCGTCGAGGGGGACGCCGGTGAAGTCGTTCTCGGCTAATTCCTCGAATTTCGCGCGTGCGTCGTCACGCCGGCCCAACCTGTCGTAGAACCTCGCAAGCACGCAGTCGAAGATTCGGTACGTCCGGTACTCGAACGCGCTCGGAGGTGCCTCGTAGAGCTCGGCGACCTCGGCGAGGCGACCCTGCGCCTCGCGGAGCAGGAAGAGCTGGAGCCGGTATGTCATCCCAGCGTTCCAGCGCTGTGCGCGCTCCCCGAGTTCGAGCGCCTCGTTGATGAGCGGTTCGGCACTCGTGAAGTTGCCCTCGAGCAACGCGATATGCGCGCGGAGGAAGGTGACCCAAAGCGTCTGTGAGGGCTGGCGGAGCTGTTCCGCTAGCTTCGCCATCTCGCCAAGATCAGCCTTCGCCTTCTGGACCTCACCCAGCTCCAGAAGCGAGCAAGCACGGCACAGATAGCCCTCAGCCGCGCGCTCGCGCTCTCTCGTGGCGCTTGCGACATCTATGAGCTCGGTCGCGAGCGTGATCATCTCGTGGGTCCGGACGGGCTCCATGTAGGCGGGCAAGTAGGCAGCAAGCGCGTACGCGAGCGTCGGCGAGTCGTTCAACCGACGAGCCATAGCCAGCGCCTCGCCTGCAGCAGCGTGCCTCCGTTCGGGCGGGAAACGAGCATCTCGGAGCGGGCCGGCAAGCCGTGCGAGAAGGCGGACGCGGAGGAGACTGTCCTCCGCGGGAAGCTCGTCGAGCGCGCGTTCGAGGAGCGGGATCAGATGGTTGTCGTCGCGCGAGACCTCCCAGACGATGCGTCCGCCGTACCCGAGCGCGGCGTGGCCGAGCTGCTCTGCCAGCCTGAGCTTCTCGGCGAGCAGCGCCGCTTCGTCGAAGCGGCTTTTCGACGCCGCGGTATCGCCGGCTCTCGCCAGCACGTCACCGAGGGTGAGAAGGAGCTCGCACCGAATCGCGTCGTTCATTGGAAGCGTTAAGGCCAGGTCGTACAGGCGTGCCGCCTCCTCGAAGGCCAGCGATGACGCGGCTAGGCCCGCAGCACGTCGCGCGTACTCGAGTGCACGGTCAGTGGACTCAGGCCCCGCAGCAATGAAATGCAGCGCGATCTCTGCCAAATGTGGCTCGGGCTCCGAAGCGTGCGCGCGCTCGAGCGCCATGGCCGCTTCCTGATGACGTTGCATCCGTCGCGGCGCGGTCAAGTCGTCGTAGAGAGTGTCGCGAATCAGGACGTGCGCAAACCGCAGGCGGTTCGGAGCGCCGGGAACTTCTCCGATGATGCGCTCCGCAATCGCCTCGTCGAGGGCGTCGTACAATGTCTCCTCCGGAAACTCGCTCAGGTATTGGAGAACCTCGACGCCGAACTCTCTCCCGAGCGCCGAGGCGATCGAGAGGAGCTTTCGACACGGTTCGGTGAGACGTGCCACACGGCTTCCAATGACCTCGCGGATGCCGGCTGGGATCTCCAGCGAGTCCGCCCCACCGGCGAGCTGGCCCTGCGCGGCGAGAAGACGCACGATCTCGCCGACGAAGAGCGGATTTCCTGCGGTCTCAGCGTGAATCTCCGCGACCGCTGCTGCTTCGGGCTCAACGCTCGCGGCCATCGATATGTAGTCGGCGATGTCGTCATGAGCGAGACCGCCGAGGGATATGCGACGCGTTACAGGCTCACGCACGAGTTCCGACAGGGTCGTTCGGAGCGGGTCTCGCAAAGTGGGGTCGACGTCGCGGTAGGCGACGATGACGAACATTCGTGCGCGGGCAAGCTCCCGCGCGAGGAATCGAAGGAGAAGTAACGACGGCTCGTCAGCTGCCTGGAGATCGTCGAAGAACAGGACGAGTGGCTGGTCTCGGGCGATGTTCTTCAAGAGCGCCGCGACGGCGTCGAACAGGCGAAGGCGTGCTCCTTCGGAATCGGGCCCGGGAGGCTCGGGAAGATCCGGAAGGAGCTCACGGAGCTCGGGGAGCAGCTGCGCAACATCCGCTGCGCCAGGACCGAGGTGGACACGAAGGAGTTCGTGAGGGCAGTCGTGGACGTACGAGCGCAACGCCTGAACCCATGGCCAGTAGGCTGGAGCGCCACCTGCCTCCCAGCAACGCCCCACAAGAACCCGAGCTCTCCGCTGATGCGCGACCCGCAGTGCCTCCTCCGCGAGGCGACTCTTCCCGATGCCTGGCTCGCCAACGAGAAGGACGAGGCGCCCATGGCCGTGGATCACGTCGTCGAGCCCTATCCGAAGCGCTTCGAGCTCATGTTCACGCCCGACAAAGGCGCCCGTAGCCGTAAGCGCTCTAACCGCAGGCACGAGCTCGACTGACGAATCCTGCCGCAGGATCGCCTGCTGCAGCTCCCGCAGTTCCTGCGAAGGCTCGATCCCGAGTTCGTCGGTCAGCGCGTGGCGCGCGTCCTGGTATGCCTCGAGCGCCTCCGCCTGGTCGCCCCGAGCGATAGAGCGCGAGCATGAGCTGCCCGCGCAGGCGCTCGCGCAGGGGATGCTCGCGCACGAGTTGCTCAAGCTCGCCGACG
>CAVOSU010000015.1:0-222698 GCA_963698935.1 uncultured Actinomycetes bacterium | reverse complement strand
CGGCAAGCTGACGGTCGGCTGCGCGGGAAGCACCGACACGTGGATTCGCATCGACGCGCCGCGCGGGCCGGCCGACGAAGGCGCCGTGACGCTGTCCGTCACGGTGAGCGGCGGCCAGGGCGGTCACTCGGGCATGGGCATCGCGCTCGGGCGGTCGAATGCCGTGAAGGTGCTCGGACGCGCCCTGCGAGAGGCATCGGAGACCGTCGCGTTCCGGCTCGTCTCCTTCGCGGGCGGCAAGAGCCGGAACGCGATTCCCCGCGACGCGGTCGCCGTCTGCTCCGTCGCAGCCGTCGACGAGGATCGGTTCCGCAACGCGCTCGCCGCTGCAGCCGACACGATCCGCGACGCGTTCGACGACGGACCCGGGCGTCTCGATCGGCGTCGATACCGCCGACGCGACGGCAGATCCATGGAACACGGAGGCGACCGCGCGCCTGCTCGACGCGGTCGCGCTCGTGCCGACCGGCCCTCTGCGATGAGCCCGGATTTCGACGACCTCGTGGAGACGTCGACATCGCTCGGGGAGGCGCTGACCGACGGCGATCGTCTCACCCTGCACAGCCTTTCCCGCTCGTCCAACGACTCCGCCCTGCCCGAGGTGATCGCGACCCTCGACGCCGTCGCCCGCCGTACGGGCGGAGAGCTCGAGATCAAGGTCAACTACGGCGGCTGGCGCCCGAACCTCGACTCGCCGGCCCTGGCGGCGGCGAAGACGGTCTACGAGCGGCAGTTCGGCGTGGCGCCGATCGTCACCGCCGTCCACGCAGGGTTGGAAACAGCCGTCATCGGCAGTAAGGTGCACGGGCTCGACATGCTCTCCTTCGGCCCGCAGATCGAGTTCCCCCATTCCCCCGACGAGCGGGTGAGCATCCCCACGGTCGACCGCTTCGGCAGTTCCTGGCCTTCCTCGACGAGTCTTCGGCGGAGACGACGTGAAAGACATGCGACGCGGCCCGCTCGCCTGGATCCTCGCCGGAGTGGGAGTGATCGCCGTGATCGTCGTCGCTGCGGCGATCGGTGGGCGCGACAAGAGCGACGAAACCGTCCCGGCCGGCGAGTGGGCGCAGAGCGTGTGCGGCGCGGTCGGCGTCTGGCGGGGCGAGTTCGAGGCGGTCATCGAGGACATCCGCACGCCTGCGGCGTTCGGCGACGCAGGCGTCGACGAACCGCAGTCGGAGACGCCGCAGACCCGCAGGGGCTTCGTCCGCGCCGGGCTGGAGGTCGCCGTCCAGGCGACCGACACGCTCGTCGAGGGGATCGACAACGCCGGCGCTCCCGACACGCCGCAGGGGCAGCAGGCCGCGCAGCAGATTTCCGACTGGGCGGGCTCGTCGAAGGACGAGCTCGAGCAGGCGCAGGACTCGCTGGACGAGGAGGCCGACACCCTCGAGGACGCGATCCAGCAGCTCACCACCGCGGCGGGCGCCCTCGGCACGACACTCGCGTCGGGCGTGAAGACGTTCGCGGACGTCGCGGCGTCCGACCCCGCGCTCGCGGCTGCGCTGCGTGACTCGAGCACCTGCCAGGAGCTGCGGAAGAAGGAAGAGGACGTCTGATGAGCACGATGGACTGGATCCTGGTCGCCGTCCAGGGGCTCGTCGTCGTGGGGTTCATCGCGCTCGGCGTCCGCTCCGGCGGGATCGGGCTCGGGCTCTGGGCGGCGTCGGCACCCTGATCCTCGTCTTCGTCTTCGGGCTCGACCCGGGCGAGCCGCCGTTCAGCGCGATGCTGATCATCATCGCCGTCGTCTCGGCGGCCGCAGCGATGCAGGCGGCGGGCGGTGTCGACTACATGGTCGTCGTCGCCAGCAAGGCGCTCCGCGCGAGGCCCAAGGCCCTGAACTTCGTCGCGCCGTACGTGTCGTACCTCCTCACGATCCTGACCGGGACGAGCAACACGTTCTTCTCGATCATCCCCGTGATCAACGAGGTCGCTTACGCGAACAAGATCCGTCCGGAGCGCCCCCTCGCGAGCTCGACAGTGGCCAACGCGCTCGGGATCACATCCAGCCCCGTCGCCGCGGCGATGGCGACGCTCCTCCCCCTTGTCGAAATCTACCACTACGACCTCATCGACGTGCTGCTGATCACGATCCCCGCAAGTCTCGCCGGGATCTTCGTGATGTCGCTCCTGATGAGCACGCGGGGCAAGGACCTCGACGACGATCCCGAGTACCAGCGCCGGCTGGCAGCCGGCGAGATCCATCCGCCGGCGCCCTCGGAGGAGATCACCCTCCTGCCGTACGCGAAACGGAGCGTGGCGATCTTCCTGGCCGGCGTGCTGACGATCTGCGTGTTCGGCTTCGTCGAGGGGATCCGGCCGACGGTCGCCGCAGAAGGCGGCGGCGTCGAGCCGATGTCCGTCACCCCGTTGATCCAGATGATCATGCTGACCGCGGCCGCGCTGATCCTCGTGCTCGCCCACGTGAACGCGGGTGAAATCCCGGGCACCCCGATCTTCCGCTCCGGGATGGTCGCGATGATCGCGCTCTTCGGCATCGCCTGGATGGCGGACACGTTCATCGCGAACAACGAGGACGCGATCGTCCAGGCGCTCGGCAGCCTCGCCGAGAACTGGCCGTTCATGATCGCCGTCGCGATTTTCCTCGTCGCGGGATTGACGACGAGCCAATCGGCGGCGACGCGCACCATGGTCCCGCTCGGCCTCGCGCTCGGGATCGGCGCCGGCTACATGATCGCCATGTGGACCGCCGTCGTCGGCGCGCTCCGCCGCCAACGGAACGCAGATCGCCGCCGCCGAGGCGGACGAGACCGACACGACGAACCTCGGCAAACGGGTCGTCGACCACTCCTTCCAGCTGCCGCTCCAGATCTGCTGGGTCGTCACCGCGCTCACGGGCATCGCCATCGTCTGGCTGTTCTTCGGCGGCCACACGCCGGCCCCGCCCACGACGCCTGCGCCGACGACCCCGTAGCCGATGACTGTTCGCGGCGCTGCCCTGCTCGGTATCGGCGCGATGGTCGGCGCCGGCATCTTCGCGCTGCTGGGTGAGGCGGGGGCGGTTGCCGGCGCTGCCACGTGGATCTCGTTTCTGCTGGCGGGCATCGTGTCGGTGCTGATCGGCTACAACGTCGTGAAGCTCGGCGTCCGGTATCCGTCGTCGGGCGGCCTTTTCGAGTACCTGCTCCAGGGGTTCGGAAACGGGCGGCTGCTCGGAATCGCCGCCTGGCTCGGGTACATGTCTGCCGTCCTGATCGTCTGCTCGATGTGCGCCGTCTCGTTCGGCGACTACGCGGTGTCGCTGTTCGTGAGCGACGGCGGCGCCGACTGGCGGACAACGTCTTCACGTCGGCCATCGTCGTCGCGATGGCTCTCGTCGTCGTCGTCGGACCCCAGTTGGTCGCGAAGGCGCAGACCCTCATCGTGGTCGTCATGGTCGGGATCCTCGCGGTGTTCGTCGCCGTCACGCTCCCGGCCATCGATCTCGACAAGCTTTCGTTCAGCGACTATCCGCCTGTTTCGGACATCGTCGCCAGCGTCGCGCTGACGTTCTTCGCGTATCTCGGATTCAGCGTCATCACCTTCGCTGCCGGAGACATGCGCGATCCCGCCAGGGACTTGCCCAAGGCGATGAATCGTGCACTCGGGGTCACGACGATCGTGTACGTGCTGGTCGCGATCAGCGTGTTCGGCACGTTGACCGTCGACGAGGTCGTGCAGTACGGCCCCACAGCAATCGCCGAGGCCGGGAGGCCCGCGCTCGGCGATGCCGGATTCACGATGATCGCCATCGCCGCCATGGTCGGCATGGCCGGGTCCGTCGTCGCAACGTTGTACGCATCGGCGGGCCTCACGGGGATGCTTGCCCACGTCGGCCAGTTCCCTCCGTTCTTTGGACGCGGATCGCGGATCGGCGCGAAGAGCGGCGTGCTGATCAGCGCCGCCGTCGTGCTCGTCGTCGCGAACACGGTCGATCTGTCGGCGATCGCATCTGTCGGCAGCGCCTGCTCGCTGATGATCTTCGTCCTAGTCGGAGCAGCCGGCTACCGGTTGCGTGGAGAAACGGGCGCGAAGGCGTGGCTGATCATGGTCGGAATCGGCGTTACGCTGGTCGTGCTCGGCTTCTTCGTGGTCGACACGTTCCGTAACGCGCCGGAAACGTTTACCGCGATCATCGTGATCGGACTCCTGGCGATCGTCCTCGACGCGGTTTGGAAGCACGCACGCGGGCCGCTGGCCTCCGCCGACGAGACGCCGGTCGCACCGTCTAGCCCGGTCTAGTGCGGGAGGACGACGCGGAGGACGTCGGAGGGCGCCCGGGCGGCGCGGAGACAGAGCTCCTCCTCCGGTTCGCGCGTACCGGACACGACGCGGGGTATCCGACTGCCGACCACGAGGAGCGCGTCCTGGCGCTCGCGAGCTCGCTGGGCCTGGCCGGGGCCGAGATCTCCGCCACGCCGACGGTCGTCGAGGTCTCTGTAGGGCCCGTTCCCCATCAGCGGAGCTACACGCTGCGGGTCAGACCCGCGGTCGTCGACCTCGATGCGATCGCTCGTCTCGACGGGCTCGTCCAGGACGTCCTCGACGGCGCAGTGGAGACCGACGAGGCCCTCACGCGCCTCTCCGAGATCCGTGACCACCCGTTGGAGCGCCCGTGGCCGATCCTGCTCGCGGCGTACGCGCTCGCCGGAGCCGCGCTGACTCCCGTGCTGGGCGGCGGCTGGCGCGAGGCGGGCGCCGGCGCGATCGTCGGGCTCGTCGTCGGTGCGATCGCGCTGCCGGCGCGGCGAGCGGCGCGCACGGAGCCCGTCGTCGCACCCCTCGCCGCGGTTGCGGCGAGCTTCTGCGCCGTCTCCCTCGCCCAGCTGGGCCTCGAGGCGTCACCCGACGTCGTGACCCTCGCCGCCCTCGTGACGTTCCTCCCGGGCATGACCCTGACGATCGGAATGCGCGAGCTCGACCGAGCATCTGCAGTCGGGCGTCGCGAACACTGCGAGCGCGCTCGTGCAGCTCCTCGGCCTCGTGTTCGGCGTGGGCGTGGGCCGCTCGATCGCCGTCGGTTGGTTCGGGAGCGTCGGCGCGAACACGCCCGACACGGCGTTCTCGAGCGTCCATCTCCTCGCCGCGGTCGCCGCGGGGATCGCGTTCACCGTAACGCTGAGGGCGGGATTCCGCGACGCGACCGTGATGTGCGCCGCGACGGTGGTGGCCCTCGGCGCGAACGAGGTGGGTGCGGTGGTCTTCGGGAAGGAGGCCTCGGCGTTCGTTGCGGCGCTCGCCGTCGGCGTTGTCGGCGGCGTCACCGGCTCCGTGCTCCGCCGCTCGTCCCTGGTGTTCATCGTCCCCGGCGTGCTCATGCTGGTGCCCGGGAGCGCCGGCTTCACCAGTGCTCTGCAGCTGTTGGCGAATCAGACCGTCAGCGGGATCACAGCCGGCTTCGACACGTTCGTCACGGCGATGTCGATCGCCTACGGCCTGATGATTGCGTCGGTGATCCTCCCACGGCGCTATGCGGCGATCCAACCGACTCGCGCGGACGGCGCCGATGCGGGAGAATCGACGTCGTGATCGCCTGATGTGCCGCTGGCTCGCATACTCCGGCTCGCCGATCCGGCTTGAGGAGCTGCTCGTGAACCGCGAGCGGTCGCTGATCGACCAGAGCCTCCATTCCCGCCTGGGCGCGACGACGACGAACGGGGACGGGTTGGGCGTCGGCTGGTACGACGACACGGGCATGCCACGGCTGTACCGCAGCACCCATCCCGCCTGGAACGACCGGAACCTGCGGGAGCTCGCCGCCGGAGTCTCCTCGCCACTCTTCTTCGCCCACATCCGCGCATCCACGGGAACCGCGATCCAGGAGACGAACACCCATCCGTTCCGCTACGGGCGGTGGCTCTGGATGCACAACGGGCTGATCCGCGAGTTCGCGCGCATCAAGCGGGAGCTCGTGCTCGCAGTCGACGACGAGTACTACCCCTCGATCGAGGGCACCACGGACTCGGAGACCATGTTCTACCTCGCGCTCACGTTCGGGCTCCGTGACGACCCCATCGCGGCAGTCGAGCGGATGGTCGGCTTCGTCGAGGAGACCGGTCGGCGCCACGACGTCGAGAATCCGGTGCAGATGACGATCGCGACGACGGACGGAGCCTCCATCTGGGCATTCCGCTACTCGAGCGAGGGCGACTCGCGGTCGCTCTGGTTCAGCACGAGGATGGACGCGCTGAAAGCGCTCTACCCCGACAGCGCCGAGCTGGCGTCGCTGTCCGACGAGACTCGAGCGATCGTCTCCGAGCCGCTGGGTGACCTTCCGGGCGCCTGGCAGGAGGCGCCCGAGTCCCACGTCGGGGTCGTGCGGGCGGGTGCGGACGAGCTGCTTCCGTTCTCGCCCACACCGCCCGCCTGACGCTCCGGGCCTCGCGGCGTCACACCGACGCGGTGCACTCGATCTCGATCAGCAAACCCGGCACGGCGAGCCCGACGACACCGAGGATCGTCTGGGCGGGATGTCCGGCGCCCCCCGTCACCTGGTCGATCGCGCTCGTGATCGCCTCGTACTCGGTGGGCCTCGTCGTGTAGATCGTCCGGCGGACGATGTCGTCCCACGTCACTCCGACGGCGCCGATCGCCGTCTCGACGTTTTGCATCGCCGCGACCGTCTGGGCGCGAAGATCGTCGCCGCCGACGAGGTTGAAGTCCTTGTCGAGCGCGACCTGGCCCGCGAAGTAGACAACCTTCGAACCGGTCGCGACCGCGATATGGCTGAAGCCCGGGGCCGGATGCATCCCCTCCGGGTTGACGAGCTCTCGTCCCATGAGCCTTCCTCTCTCCGTCGTGTGCACGTACGCATGTCGACGCTACCCCGCGCGCCGTGCAACGTGGGCGGCCGACCTCTAGAGACGCGGCGCAGGGAGGAGCTGGCGGCACCATGCCCACACGGGGCGCAGCAGCGGATCCGTCACGCGGCTGACGAGCACGACGAGCCGGACGACCCATGGGCGGCCGAGCGTCGTCACGAGCGTCGCCGCCCCGAACCCGACCAGCGCGCCGGCGAGCACGTCGCTGGGATAGTGCATGCCGAGCGCGACGCGCGAGACTGCGATCAACGCCGCGACTCCGAGGAACCCGATCCCCGCGCGACGGGAGAACGCGAGCACCGCGAAGGCGATCGCGAACGCGGCAGCCGCGTGGTCGCTCGGGAACGAGGGGTCGGTCGTCCGCGCGCCGAGGACGTGGGTGAGCGCGGGATGCTCGGTGAACGGGCGGGGGCGCGCCCAGAGATGCGCGATCACCTGGTTCGCCAAGAGCGCGACCGCGGCGGCGATCAACCCGGACGACGCCGCGAGCTTCCAGCGTGGGTTCCCGTACGGTCGGGCGAGGAGCCACAGGCCAACCGTCGCGAGTGCGTAGAGGGGCACGGCCGCGTCGGCGAGCGCACCGACCGGATCCTCGAGCCAGTCGCGCGTCGCGACGGCGGCGTTCACCGCATGGAAGACCGTCCAGTCGATGACCTCACCTTAGCCGCCGCTTGTTGCGGTCCGGTTACGACCAGCGCTTCGCCTCACGTGGGGCCCGATCGTGCGGTTGGCTCCGGTGGAATGTCGCGCCGGAACCGCGTCACGCCGCTCGGAGAGCTCGTCGCCGACCCGACACGTGGGCTGGTCTACGGCAACCGCGGCTGTCTCCACGACGCGACCGGCACGATCGTGCGGCCGTTCCAGGTGAGGCGGTGGATCGCGTGTCGCCTCGACTTCAAAGGCCGTCGCCGGTCACCGCTGCTGCAACCCGGCCGGTACACCGAGCTGTTCTTCCTCGACGAGGCGACGGCGCTGGCAGCCGGGCATCGTCCGTGCGCCGAGTGCCGCCGCGAGGACTACGTGCGCTTCCTCGAGCGCTGGACGAAGCGGCACCCAGCTGAGCGAACGGCCGACGCGATCGACCTGCGGCTCCATGCCGAGCGCTTCGACCTCGAGACGCGGAGCCGCCGCTTCCACCACGTCGCGCTCGCCTCGTTGCCGGACGGCGCGTTCGTGCTCCAGGAAGGCGAGCCGTACGCCGTGCGCGGATCCTCTCTCCTCCGCTGGACGCCCCGCGGCTACACGTCGCGTGTCCGGCGACCAAGGCGTGGGACGGTGAGGGCGATCACACCTCCGTCGCTCGTCGAGCACCTGCGCGACGGCTCGGGCTCCGCGCTCCCGCTCCTGCACCCCTCGGCGACCGGCTAGCGCAGCGCATGTCGCTCTGACGCAACACCACCTCTGGTACCAATCACGGCCGTGGCGTCGGAGACGAATACGGGCTTCACTGTCTGGCTGACCGGGCTCTCGGGCGCCGGCAAGACGACGATCGGGCACGCCGTCGCGGCGGAGCTCGAGCGGCGCGGCGCCCACGTCGAGCTGCTCGACGGCGACGTCGTACGGACGCATCTCTCCAAGGGCCTTGGCTTCTCGCACGAGGACCGCGACACGAACATCGAGCGGATCGGCTGGGTCGCCTCACGGCTGACGCGGCACGGCGCCGCGGTCGTGGTCGCGGCGATCTCGCCCTACGACGCGACGCGAAAGCGCGTCCGGGCGCTCGTCGAGGAGCAAGGCCCGTTCGTGGAGGTCTGGGTCAAAGCCCCGCTCGAGGAATGCGCCCGCCGGGATGTCAAGGGCCTCTACGCGAAGGCGCTCGCCGGCGAGATCCAGCACTTCACCGGTGTCGACGACCCGTACGAGGATCCCGAGGACGCCGAGGTCGTGGCAGACACCGTCGCATTCACGCCAGAGGAGTCCGTCGCCCTCGTGGTCGCCGAGCTCGAGCGGATCGGCGTCGTCGCCGACCCGGCGGCCGCGACGAGCTAGGCGAGCGGGTAGCCCAGCGAGACGAGCGTCTCGCCCGCCTCTCGCTCGACGTCCGCCAGCTGGACGGCCGTCAGATCGCGGCGCCAGCGACCCGCCGAGCGGTCGTGAACCCGCCCTAATCGCTCCGCGACAAGCTCCGGCTCGACGCCGAGCGCGTCGGCGACCGGAGCTGCTGCCGCCACCGGGTCGGCGGCGAGCTGCTCGTAGCGAAGCTCGATTGTTCGCTCGGGCACGGCACCGGCCGCGGTCACGTAGCGGCGCCAGGCCCAGGCCGCGCGCGTCGCGTCCGACACCTGCGAGAACTCGGCCCACCGCTCCCGCTCGACCCAGAAGCGCGGGTGCGAGCCGTACGCCAGCCGTGCGTCGTCGGCACCGGTCCGCGACGCGTTGAGCCAACCCCGCTCGAGCAGCGAGGTCGTGACGTCACGGCCGTCTCGGATCACGTGGACCGCAACCGCCTCGGGGTATGCGCAGAGCGCCGCGCCGAGCACGAAGCTCGTCTCGGGCGTCTGCTCGACCCCGCGGAGCCCCTGCGCGAGCGCGAGCCGGCGGACACGCTCCAGGATCGTCCGCAGCCGGCGTGCCGTCTCCTCCTCCGGCCGATCGATCAGCTCGGGCATGGCCGCCTTCCAGGGCTGCACCTCGTCGAGGTCGACGAAACCCGGCAGCGAGCCGAGCAGGCTCGCGGTGATCGTCGTCCCTGAGCGCGGCGAGCCGACGACAAAGACGAGCCGCTCCTCCTTCCCGCGGCCCCGTCCGCGGCGTGCGATCCTGACGGCGCTGCGCCCGTAGAGGACGGCCGCCCCGATCCGACGCGTGCGCATCGGCCGAATCTAGCCCGCGTAGGTGGCGGCGAGCGCGTCGATGCGCGCCACGCTCTGCTCGAGCGCAGGACGGGGGAGGCGCCCGGCGCGGGCGGCGGCGAGCAGCTGGTCGTAGACCGCGTCGGTCGAGCGCTCGGAGCCGACGAAGAGGAGCAGGTCGACCCCGGCGCGGGCGGCCCGGAGCGCCGCCTGTCCGAGCGTGACATGGTGCGTCGTCGCCAACGGCTCGAGCGCGTCGGTGATCGTCACGCCCGTGAAGCCGAGGCCGGCAAGGGTGGAGAGAACCCGAGGCGACCACGCCGCGACCTGCCCGCCGTAGGCGGCGTACGCCGCGTTCGAGACCATCACGAGCGGAACCACGCCGGCGGCGATCGCGCGCTGGTAGGGGACGAAGCCAGGCTCGAGCGCCTCCCCGGACGCCGTGATGCGTACCGCTGCGTCGTCGGTCGACGTCGTCGCCAGCCCGAGTCCGGGAAAGTGCTTGAGCGTCGGCGCGACTCCGCCGTCGAGCAGCCCCGCGGCAAAAGCCGTCACGCCCTTGGCCGCTCGGGTGGGATTCGTCGAGAACCCGCGATCGGTCGCGGCGATGAACGAGCCGGGAACGCCGGGGACGTCCGCGACCGGGGCGAGGTCGACGTCTACGCCGAGGCGCTGGAGTGACGTGGCCGTCGCGCGCCCGGTGCGGCGGATCGCACGTTCGGTCCGCGTCCCCATGACTTCCGCCGAGACCGCCGGAGGGGCCCAGTGGAAGCGTCGTACGAGCCCTCCCTCCTGGTCGGTCATGATCAGGAGCTTCCTCCCGCCCTCGTCGGCCGCCGCAAGGAGAAGCGCGGTCAGCGCCCGCACCTGTGGCGCGCTGCGGACGTTCGCACCCATGAGGATCACGCCGCCGACGCGTCCCCGACGGATGCGGTCGAGGAGCGCCGGGCTCGGCGTCGTTCCCTGCATGCCGACGACCAAGCGCGCACCGACGAGCGTCTCGAGCGGCGTTGCCGCCGTCGAAGAGCCCGTCGACCCAGCCCCTGCCGCGAGGGCGAGGACGACGAGCGCGCCGGTCACGAGCCTGGTCATCGAAGGTATCCTGGCAGTGGCGACAGAGCCCCGGACGAGGTGCGCCGTACCCGGTCACGACGACGGCGCGAGAGACGTCAGTCGATTCGGAGGTTCTCGTGCATCAACTCATCCAGCTCTCGGGCGCCCTGCTGGTCCTCGCCGGCTTCGCTCTCGGCCAGCGCGGCACCCTCGACCCGCGGTCCCGCGTCTACCTGTCGGTCAACCTCGTCGGGTCGGCGGTGCTCGCCGTCGACGCATGGCTCGGCGCCCAGTGGGGATTCTTCGTCCTGGAGTTCGTCTGGGCCGTCGTCTCCGCAGGAGGCCTCGTCGGCACCGTCCGGTGCGGGCCTCAGACCTCGTCTTCCTCGAGGCGCACCGAGAATGGCAGTCGCCAGTCGTCGTCGGCCTTGTTGTCGATCGTGAGCCGCCATTCGTAGCGGCCGGGCTCGAGCGGCAGCGGCCCCGAATTGATCGCGACGGGGAAGTCCAGAGGCGTGCCCGGCTTGAGGCCGGCCGGGCGGCCGACCTCGAAGGGGACGTCGTCGAAGAACACGACCTGCTGCTGGCCGTCCTCCGTCTCCATCTCGACGGGTTGGCCGTCGGCGTCGAGCAGCTCGAGCCGCATGAGGTGACGCTGGTTGGCCTGATCCCAGGGCACACGGATCAGGATCGCGATGCCGAACGGCACGGGCTCCGGCCCCGTCAGCGACCAGCCGCCGCCGACCACGGTGAGCTTGCCGTCGCTCACCTGCGCGAAGTCGGCGAGGAGCATCGTCACGAGCATCGGCCGAGTCTCGCACAGCGGAAGACCTGGGCGGCGCCGGTGACCCTACGTTGCCATCGCGGCGGCGGCCGAGGACGCCGACACCGAGCCCTCGCCTCCGACGGCGGCGACGAGCGCGTCGACGACCCCGGCGAGCTCCGTGCGGAGATCGAGATCCGGGTCGTCGAGCCGCAGGTCGGCCTTGGCGACCGGGAGCTCGACGTCGAGCACCTTCGCGCCGAGGATCCCGAGCACCTTCTTCAGCTCGCGCTGGGCCCAGATCCCGCCGAACGAGCTGGTGCTCGCGCCGATCACTGCGACAGGCTTCGCGCGCGCCGGGTTGTCGGCGAGCGGTCGGGAGACCCAGTCCACGGCGTTCTTCAGCTGGCCCGGGATCGAGCCGTTGAACTCGGGGGTCGCGACGAGGAGCGCGTCCGATACGCCGATGGCCTCCTTCAGGCGCTCCACCTCGTCCGGCGCAAGGTCGACCAGATCGTGGTCGAAGGGCGGGATCGAGGCGAGGTCCTCGTAGAGCTCGAGCTCGACGCCCTCGGGCAGCTCCTCCGCGGCGAGGCGGAGGAGCTGCGTGTTGTGCGATCCGGCGCGCAGGCTGCCGGAGATTCCGAGGATCCGCACCGTTACCGCTCCCCGGCGGGCACGAAGAGGAACGAGGCGGAGAGCTCGACGTCGTCGGCGAGCATCGACCCGCCCTCGGGGAGCGGAGCGTTCCAGTTGAGACCAAGCTGCGTGCGGTCGACCGTGCCATGGAGCGTCAGGCCGCGCTTGGTGTTGCCGTAGGGATCGGTCACCGGGTGGGTCAGCGTGCCCGTGAGGGTAACGGGGGCGCTGTTGCCCCTCACGACGAGGTTGCCCTCGACCTCGACCACGCCCTCGGCGTCGACGGTCAGCGGTCCACCCTCGAAGCGAAGCTCGGGGTGGTTGGCGGTGTCGAAGAAGTCGGGCGACGCGAGGTGCTCGGAGAGCTGCTCGTTGTCCACGTCGATACTCGTGGCCTGCGCGGTGCCGCGCAGCCCCGTTTCGTCGAGGGTCGCGTCGAACTGGCGGAATGCGCCTTCGAACGGCGCGACGCCCATGTAGAGGACGCGGAACCCGATCGTCGAGTGGGTCGGGTCGCTCTGCCATGCGCCCGTCACGGTGATCGTGCGATCAGCGGTAGTGCTCATCTCGATCCCTCCTAATAGTTGTCTTAGCAATAGTTGCTAGGACAATTAACGGCTGGATCAGACGCCGTATTCCCGCGGGCGCGCCATTGAGACGCGATGCCGATCAGCGGAGGTGGAGAGCGATCGGGGCGGCGCCGCAGGTCCGCCCCGACCGTCCCTCGCTGATTCTGCACCTATTCGTGGCAAAAGGGCAAGACGGGTGCCGTTTCGCTCTCAGCGGGTCTGCGGGAACCCGAGATCGACCGTGCTGGTGGCCGGATCCGGCCACCGCGACGTGACGACCTTCCCGCGCGTGTAGAAGTGGATCGACTCCGGGCCGTACACATGCGAGTCCCCGAAGAGCGACGCTTTCCAGCCGCCGAAGGAGTAGTACGCCACGGGCACGGGGACCGGGACGTTGATCCCGACCATCCCGGCGTCGACGTCGAACTGGAACTGCCGCGCGGCGCCGCCGTCCCTTGTGAACAGCGCGACGCCGTTCCCGTACGGGTTGTCGTTGACGAGCGAGAGGGCCTCGTCGTAGGTCTTCGCACGAACGACCGAGAGAACGGGCCCGAAGATCTCGTCCTTGTATGCGTCCATCTCCGTCGTGACGTTGTCGAGCAGCGAGACGCCGAGGAAGAAGCCGTCCCCGTCGGGCGCGGAATCGCGCCCATCGGCCACGATCGTCGCGCCCTGCCCTGCCCCGCTCTCGATGTACGAGGCGACCTTGTCCCGGTGCTCCCGCGTGACGAGCGGGCCCATCTCGGAGTCGGTCTGCATCCCGTCGCCGACCTTGACGTTGGGGAGTCTCTCCTTGATCGCATCGACGAGCGGATCGGCGACGTCGCCGACCGCGACGAGCACCGAGACCGCCATGCAGCGCTCGCCCGCCGAGCCGTAGCCGGCAGAGACGGCGGCGTCCGCAGCCATCTCGACGTCGGCGTCGGGCAGGACGATCATGTGGTTCTTTGCCCCGCCGAGGGCCTGCACGCGCTTGCCGTGCTTCGTCCCCGTCTCGTAGATGTACCGCGCGATCGGCGTCGAGCCGACGAACGACACCGCTCCGATCTCGGGGTGCTCGAGGATCGCGTCGACCGCGACCTTGTCGCCGTGGACGACGTTGAAGACGCCGTCGGGGAGGCCGGCCTCCTTGAGGAGCTCTGCCGTGAGCAACGAGGCCGAGGGGTCCTTCTCCGACGGCTTCAGCACGAAGCAGTTGCCGCACGCGATCGCGGGCGCCCACATCCACATCGGAACCATCGCAGGGAAATTGAAGGGCGTGATGCCGGCGACGACTCCGACCGGCTGGCGAATCGAGTAGACATCGATGCCGGTCGAGGCCTGCTCGGAGAACTCGCCCTTGAGCAGCGTCGGGATGCCGCAGGCGAACTCGATCACCTCGAGCCCGCGCGCCACCTCACCCATCGCGTCCGTCAGGACCTTCCCGTGCTCCGCAGTGAGGAGCTTCGCGAGGTCCTCGCGGTGCGTGTGGAAGACCTCACGGATCGCGAAGAAGAGCTCGGCCTTCTTCGCGAGCGACATCGTGCGCCATGCCGGGAGCGCCCGATTGGCACTCTTGACCGCGGCGTCGACCTCCTCGACCGAGGCGAGGTCGACAGCGCCCGTCTGGACGCCGACCGCGGGGTTGAAGACCGGGCCACTGCGGCCCGATGTCCCGACGACGCGCGCACCGTCGATCCAGTGCGGAATCCTCGTGATCGTCCCGTCGCGCCCTACCGTCGGTGCCTCGGCAAGCTCCGTCATCGTCAATCCTCCTCGAAAGTGTTGTTCCGAGGGTATCGCGGAGCGGCGCTCTCCCGCCCGGTACGGGGCGGTGGTCGCATGCGGTGTCAGACACCGTTTCTTGTCAAGTCGTCCGTTTCAGACATATCTGCGTGATCTACGTCGAACGGCTCGCGCGGAGAGCGGCCCGATCGAGGGCACGGAATCGCGCCCTGTGGAGCGATTGGCACGAAGTTGGCAAAGGTTTGCCCTTGACAGAAAACGGTGTCTGACACCGTTCTGCGTCCTTGCGGCGAAGACGGCCCCGAAGCCGCTAGAGCTGGACGTCGCTCGTGTCGCAGGCGCTTGCCTTGCCCGAGTCGAACCCCGTGCGGAACCACTTCACGCGGAGCTCCGAGGAGCCATGCGTCCACTGCTCGCGGCTCCGCGCGCCCAGCCGGTCGTCGCCGACCGCCGCGGCCGCCTGCAGGCCCTCTTCGGTGTCACCGGGGTCGAGCAGGCCGCGGTCGTAGGTCGACCGCGCCCACACCCCGGCGAAGCAGTCGGCCTGCAGCTCGAGCTGGACGGAGTACACGTTCGCGTTGCCCGGATCCTCCTGCTGCTTGCGCCGCACCTGCTCCTCGACCCCGAGCTCGCTCTGGACGTGGTGTCCGATCTCGTGAGCGATCACGTACGCGGCGGCGAAGTCGCCCGGGGCGCCGAAGCGCCGCGAGAGCTCCTGGAAGAACGAGAGGTCGAGATACACCTTGTGGTCGGCCGGGCAGTAGAACGGCCCGGTCTGGGACGAGGCCGGCCCGCAGCCGGTAACGGTGCCGGACGTGAACGTGACGACGGGTGCGCGCGTGTACGACTTGCCCGCCTGCTGAAAGACCTGCGTCCACATGTCCTGGACGTCCTTCGAGACGAACTTCGCGAACTCGAACGCGTTGTTCTTGACCGTCCCGCCCGAGCCGGGCTGCGAGCCCGAAGGCGCCTGGGGCACGGTCTCATCGACACCGCCCGGGTTGAGCGGGCCGCTCGAGTCGCCGCCACCGACGACGTTCCCGCCGAACAAGAGCGCGAGCACGACGATCACGATCAGCCCGCCGATCCCGCCTCCTGCCTTACCCATCGGGATCGGAAACGGCAGCCCGCCGCCGCCGACTCCTCCCGACTGGCCGCGGCGATCCTCCATGTCCCCCTGACCCTGGACCTTCTTCCAGCGCACGGCCGGAGCCTACCCCGCCGAGCGAATCGACCACGGACGCGCGCTACGCGGTGAGGCCTGCCTCGGCGAGCGGCCGACGAGCCCATGCGAGCTCGTCGGCGTACCAGCCCTGGAGCGGCTGCAGCGTGACGCCGCCGCTCGAGGAGTGGACGAACCAGCCGTTCCCGACGTAGATCCCCGAGTGCCCGATCTCCGAGGGCTTCGACTGCGTCCCGTGCGTCCCGAAGAAAAGGACGTCGGCCGGCTGGACGAGCCCCGTCGCGATCCGTTGCGCCTTCCTCACCTCGCCGCTCATCGCGTACGTCGTCCGGCCCTTGAGGACGTCGGCGAGGGAGGGTGCGCCGTCGTACGGCTGCAGCTTGAACACCCGCCACACGAGCCCCGAGCAGTCGAAGCCGCCGGGCACGGCGAGCTGATTGCCGGGAGCGCTCGCGCTCCAGATCGTCTGCGGCTTCTCGGACGTTCCGGCGAACACGTAGGGATAGCCGACGAAGCGGAGCGCCCTCGTCAGCACGAGGCGCTGCCACTCGGTCAACATCGGGACGGAGAAGGTCGCCACGACCTGGCGCACAGCATCGATGCGGCTCGGGTCGAGGAGGCTGAGCTTCGCGAGCGAGTACGCCGCCTCGGCGCGCGAGGCGGGCTGCTTCGGCGAGCGCTCGAGGTCTTCCTGACCGACGGGATGGTTGACGCGGAGCCCGAGAAGGCGGGCGACGGTCTCCGTGCCGAGCATGTCCGTCGGCTCGAGCCCGCCGGCCTGGGCGGCGAGCCGGATCTGCCTCGCGGACGGGAGCAGGCCGGCGGCGGCGACGAGCTGCGCATCGAGCTCGCGCATCGTGACGATGCGATTCGGGTCGGTGGGCGCCCGGTGCGGCTTGCCGAGGGCGACGATCGCCTCGTGGAGCTCGCCGCGCGTCAGCGGGTCGTCGGGCCGGAACGACGGGACGTCGGGGCCCATCAGCCCGGCCGAGACGACGCTCGCGATCTGCGGAGCAACCCAGCTCGGTCCGCTGCGAACGACGACGGGGACGGGCGCAAGCGTCGTCGTCTCGCTCGCGAGCGGGTCAGCAGGGTCGATCGCGAAGGCCGGCGTTGCGAACGCCGTTGCCGCAAGGATGACGCCGCAAAGCAGGGTGAGGCGCGGGCGACCCATCGGTCTCCGTATCGGACGAGTTCGACGCCCGCTTGAACGGCCCTGCCAGATGTGAACCAAACCCGAACATTCGCGCGCCGTGCAGGGAGAGGCTCGTTACGCTGGCCGCGTGGCGCGGGAGACCATCCGCGACTGGGTGCGCTCGCTCGAGCGCTCCGAGCCGAGCGAGCAGTGGACGATGCTCTGCTTCTTCGCAGGTCGCGGCGTCGCGATCGACGAGGACGAGCTCAACGCGGCTGTCCGCCGCGCCGAGCTGCTGCTCGCCGCGGGCGGCGACCCGCACCGGCCGCTCGAACCGTTCGGCCGGGCCGCGACCGCGCTCGCGGAGGACCTCGACGCGCCGGAACGCCGCGCGCAGCTGCGCGCGGGGCTCGAATCACTCCGCAGCGACGTGGCCGGCCTGCGTGGCGCCCGCGAGTCGCTGGGGCTGCTGCTCTCGGACGACGACGTCGCGTGGCAGTCGTACGCCACCGCGCTCCTCGCGGAGGCCCTCGCGGACGAGTGACTCAGCCGCCGAGCCGCGCGATCAGCTTGAGCGGGCCGCGCGCGATGCCTCGCGCTTCCCCTGGGTGCGCGACCTCACCGCAGAGCAGGCGGGCCACGACGTTGAACACGCCCGGCGCCCGCGTCGCCGCGAACACGGTCCGTGGGTAGCGATCGAAGGCGCGCTTCGTGGTCCACGACGCTGCGGCGTGACGGTCGAGGACGGCCCCAAGCGCCGCCGTGTAGCCCTCGAGGTCGTCCGTCAGCACCGCGTCGGCCGCAAGCCGCGCGGAGACGAACGCCTCATACATTCCGTCCCCCGACAGCGGGTCGACGAGGCCGGCGGCATCGCCGACAAGCAGGACGCGCCCCTTCCCGGCCCGGGTCCCCAGCCGCCGCATCGGGAGCCTGTGCCCGCGCACGTCCGTGAGGTCGTCGAGGGAGACGCCATGCTCGTGCGCCAGCCGACCGAGATGGTCGCGGAGTCGCGGCCCTTCGCTCCCCCACCCACCCACGCCGAGGTTCGCGTGGTCGCCCTTCGGGAAGACCCAGCCGTAGCCGCCGGGCACGACCACGAGCTCGATCACCGCCGTGCGCTCGTAGTCACCAGGCAGGGCGTCGAGCGGACACGTTGCCCTCGAGCGCGACGCCACGGACGATCTCTGCTCCGACCTCGGCGGCGCGCGCCACGACGCCGTTCGCCCCGTCGGCACCGACCAGCACGTCCGCGCGCACAACCTCGTCGCCGACGCGGGCCGAGACGCCGTCCTCGGCGACCTCGGTCACCTCGACCCTCGTCCCGTCCCTGAGCTCCGCGCCCGCTTCGGCTGCGTGCTCGGCCAGGAACATGTCGAGGCGGCGGCGCTGCGTCATGCGGATCAGCGGCTCCGAGTGGCTCCGCGCGAAGCTCGCGCCGTAGCGGAGTCGCAGCTCGAAGCGGTCGACGTCGCGCTCGACGACGGGCGACGGATCGACCGGTATCCGCTTCAGCGCGCGCCCGGTGAGCCCGCCTCCGCAGGGCTTGTCACGCGGGAACCGCGCCTTGTCAACGAGAAGCACGCGGGCGCCCGCGCGGGCGAGGTGGATCGCGGTGGAAGACCCGGCCGGACCGGCTCCGACGACGAGGACGTCGACCTTCACATCGCCGAGTGTAGGCGCGATGCCCGGCTACAATCCGCCTTCCCCGCAGGGGTTCCCGAGTGGCCAAAGGGGGCGGGCTGTAAACCCGCTGGCTCAGCCTTCAGAGGTTCGAATCCTCTCCCCTGCATTGGTCCCGCAAGGCGGAATCCGCAGGAGCGGATTCCGCCGCTCGAATCCCCCGCCTACGGCGGGGGCATACCCCTGAGGGCCTCCGCCGTCGCGGCCGCACCTGCGTTCTCCTCGAGAGGCCCCGACCGGGGGTGAGGCGGCGGCCGCGCCGCCCCACCCGCACCCCCACCTCAGGCAGTCGCGCCGACTTCTGCAGGCATCACGCCCAGCTGGGTCAGCACGTCGACCTGATCGAAGTAGAGATGCACGTCGGCGATCTTGCCGCCCTCCACCTTCATGACCTGGACGCCACGGCCGCTGAGGTGCCGGTGCGTGGCCGGGATCTCGCCGCCGGGACCGCTGAGCGTGTCCTCGTGCGTCCCCTCGAAGGTGAACTCCTGCACCGCCCAGCCTTCGGCGGCGACGGTGTTGTGCACCGTCATGCGCGCATCCGGAAACGCCCGGATCCACGCCATCGCGTAGTCGGTCGTGGCGTCGGTGCCGGTGAGCTTGACGTTGCCAGGCCCCTCGAACACGACGTCCTCCCGATCGAGACTGTGCAGCCGCGCCTCGTCGTGCGCGTTGAAAGCCTCGACGAACTCCTCGGCTACGTGTCGAGCCTCGCCCATCCGTCGCTCCCTTCCGTTGCACTCTCCCCCGCGTCTTCCGAAGGTACTCCCCCGTGCCGAATTGCGACAAGGTGCGCCGGTGGACGCCGTGGAGGTCGCGCGAGCCGCAACGGAGCCGGCGCTACACTCGCGGCTCCAGCCCTCTTAGCTCAGTTGGTAGAGCACCTCCATGGTAAGGAGGGGGTCGACGGTTCGAGTCCGTCAGAGGGCTTGCAGAAAAGGCCCGCAAGTGCGGGCCTTTTGCATCCAGGTGTGCATCCAGACCCGCTCGATCAGGCGCTGGTCAACCTCGGGTCAGACTTGCAGGACGTCGAACGTTTCCCTTCGTTGTTGCCAGCGCGATCGTAATCGGATAGCGCCAGCGTTCCAGGCGCGGTCGGCGCAAGGCAAGATCCGCGATTCTCACATCATTGGACTGGAGAGCCTCGCTCGCAAACCACTCTGCAAAATCGGCAGAGAGAACGACAGCCGACCGCTTCGGACTCGATCAGGCGTGACTCAAGCGCCTGTCGCAACGCAGCTTCGTCCCCGATTTCGCTCGCGCGCACGGCGGCGCCGCCATCGTCCATGGTGTGTATCGCAAGCTCCTGAAGAAACGGCAGAGCTTCTACCGACGACGATCTCGGAGCGCGCGCAACCAGTGCAGCGATCAGAGAACCAACCGCGAGGGGTTCCACGCGGGCAGATGCCGCTTGCGTCACTACGCCGAGTGCGATCGCAAAGAGCGAGCGGCGAGCAGCCGGGACTGACCACCGACTACATGAGTAGGTGCTCACCGCCGTGGCAGGCACGCCTCCCCCGCGCACGTTCCTTGGTGACTGGGACCTGATGAGGGGAGTGCGCGCGCCAGTCAGTCGGGCTTGGTCGCAAACCGGCCACTCGCCGGGGGGGTTACGGTGGCAACTTCCGCTTAGGCTCGGCCGACACATTGAGGAGGAGTCCTGTCGTCACACCGGCCGTCGGTCGATAACGAGATAACTGTGGCTGACGGCGAGCTTGGATCCTTTCCTCAACCGGTCGGTCATCTTGGTGGTCGGACGCGGCGCGTTGCACCGGCTGCGGGGCTTCGGCCCACGGTTCGCTTCGCGGTCGCATCTGCTCTGACCCTCGCCTGGGTCGGGTTCAGCGTCTGGGTATCCGATCCCTGGAGAGATGAACTCGCGGCGGCGATCGGCCCCGTCATGGCCTGGGTCATTCCGATCTTCCTGGCCTACATCCCTGGCCTTGTGATCGGGTTCATGATCGCCACGCTCCTGATCACCCGGCACCAGGAACTCACGCTCACGCCTCCGAGGGGCGACTGGCCAGAAGGTGAGTGGCCGTCGGTGACGATTCTTGTGGCCGCGTGGAACGAGAGCGAGGCGATCGTCCGCACGCTCGATCACGTCGCCGAGCTCTCATACCCAGGTCGCGTGGAGGTCGTCGTCGCCGACAACAACTCGACAGACGACACTGCACGGCTGGCGGACGCGGCGGGTGCTCGCCTCGGGCTCCAGTACCGACGTGTCTTCGTGGAGAGGCAAGGCAAGCACCATGCTCTCAATGCCGCCCTCGCGACCGTGACGACTCCTCTCGTGGTCACGGTCGATGCCGACACTCATGTGCACCCACAGTCGGTGACTCGACTCGTGGTTCGCCTGACGACCGCACCGCAGGGCCAGCACGTCTGCGCCTGCGCCGCCGCACTTGTCGCTGAGAACCCGCTCGCGACCTTCGTCACCCGGATGCAGCAATGGGACTACCGGCTGGGGATCAACGGCGTCAAGCGGATGCAGGCGGCGTACAACACCGCACTCGTCGCACAGGGGGCGTTCTCCGGCTACTGGACGAGCGACCTGCGGGCCGTCGGCGGATGGCCCGACGCGATCGGTGAAGACATCGTGCTCACCTGGACGATGCTCGCCTCTCGCGGGATCGTTCAATACGAGCCAGTTGCGCTCGGCTTCACACTCGTCCCTGACAAGCTCGGTCGGCTCTTGAGCCAACGCTCCCGCTGGGCGCGCGGGATGCTGGAGGGCCTCCGAACCCATCCACCCCCCAGACAGCCTCGCGTCCTTGCGAAACTCGTCGCCGGGATCGACTACCTCGTCCCCCTCCTCGACATCGGCGTCATCTTCTTCTGGCTGCCCGGAGTCATCCTCTTCCTCTTCGGCTACCCGTTGATCTTCGGCTGGTGGTCGATGCTCCTCCTGCCCATCACCATCGCGGTCTTCGGCTTCATGCAGCGCTGGCAAGCACGCCACGTCTTCAAAACGCTCGACATCCACCCCCAGCACGACAAACGCGGCTTCCTCGGCTACCTGTTCGCCTACCAGGTACTGACCTCCGCAGCCGCACTCCGCGGCTACGGCCAGTACCTCATCGGGTCGAACCGCCGCTGGAAGTGATCGGCTACTGAACGAACTGGAAGGAGCGCACCGTGCCCGAGCAGTCCGAGACCCCTGCCGACGCTCCGCCGCCTCCCGATCTCCCTGGCACGGAGGTCAGCTTCCCCTGGGAGACGCGCTTCGCGATCCTGATCGTCACCCCGTGGGGGCGGTTCTGCTTCAAGCTGGAGACCCAGACGGGGTCACTGAGGGCAAAGCAGTTTCGCGAGCTTCGTGACGCCACCGCCGAAGGTAAACCCGTGTACGAGGTGCGCTGACTCGCCGCGCCTGGTCGAGTGCCGCAGCTACTGAGCCTCGCGCCCCGCCCGCGCTCCCACGTTCCCCCCGCCTCCCCGGAGCTTCATCCGGGTCTGAACCTGGCACGGGACACGAGGAATTGACCCAATCGTGTCCTACCGGTCGAGACGAGGACGGGACACGCTGAGGGGCAGGCAGTGGTTGGAAGCAGCGCCCTGCCTCGGTCAACCAACGCAGGGAGAAGGCAATGGACGACTACGACATCCTGAAGCTCGTGTTCGCATGATGGCGGGGATCGACAGCATCCTCGATGCGTACCTCGGCGGCTTCCTCGACGCTTGGGAACGCGACATGCTGATCCTGTCCGCCCTGGAGTGGGAGGTCGATGTAGTAGTCGCCACCGGGGACGACACCGCGAACGAGCCGTTCATCGAGTCGGCCTGAGCTTCCTCGGTGCCCCACGTTGCACCTCAAGGTGCAGCGAGCGTCGCTCAAGCGACACGGGCCGGTGGAGGTGGTGCTTGGATCAAACCGAAGGAGGGTCGAAGTGGACGCAGCCGGAAGCAGCCTGGTCTGGGCCGGGTTCGCGATGGGACTCGCCGCGTGGCTGCTTGTCCTGTTCAACGGGCCGAGGCGCACCCACCGGCTCGACCTCACGTGGAGGGCACGGTTGTTCGTCCTCGTTGTGGTGGGTGCCGCCGCGTTCCTGATCGCCCTGATCGTTTGACCACCACCTTACGATCACCCCTGCGGCAAATGGCAGACGATTTCGAGGCACTCGGCAGGATCACCAAGCGTCGTCAGCGTGCTGAGCGTGAGTGGCGGGACGAGATCCGCCGACTCTTCGCCGCTGGTTTCAGCATCGAGCAGATCTCGCGAGCCGCTGGCGTTCGATACGAGGACGTTGTGCAGATCGTCCGCCCGACGTAGCGCCCGACGGCTGAGCCACCGAAGACGGCCCCTTCCGGGGAACTGGGGCGTGGGTACGCCGTACCGCCGCCCCTCCCAGATCCCGAGCGTCCCCCGGTGGGGCCATTCAGAGTCTGAGTCATCCGAGCCTTGCGGGCTACCTCCTGTCGCGGTGACAGTGAAAAAGGGGCGTCGGCGCTCTCTTTCCGGGCGGGGAAGCGCCGCTCGGCTCTGCAAAGGGGTTTGCATGCCGTACTGACCGCCTGCGACCACACCCAGACCGCACCGCGGCGGCACAAACAGCGAAGGAGGGCTGCCTGCGACAGGGCGAAACGAGAGTGGGGCCCAGCTTGCCGGGCCCCACTCATCGAATGCGGTGCCGTCGAGCTTTACGCGGCGACCAAGACGCGGTCGCTGTGAACGACGACCTTGCCGCTCGTGATCTTGGGCTCGTTGGGGAGGATCGTGTCGAGCTTCTCCTCGCGCAACCAGGTGGCCACGAACTTCGTCGACTCCATGCCCTGCTCAGGCGTCTCGAAGAGACTGAGCGAACTGAAGACGCCGTTCCCGGCCTCGATCAGGTAGTAGCCCGCGAAGCCGGATAGCTTCTCCAACTTCGGGACGAGCATCTCGTTGACCTTGCGGGTTAGGTCGGCCGAGCGATTCTGGTCCACACCGTCGTAACGACGAATGATCGCAAACATGTGAGGCTCCTTCTTTCCCTACAGGACAGGGAGTCCGAACGAACTCTCTGCTGCGCTCGAGTCGGGGGTGACAATCGAAGAGGAACGTACGAACCCTCAACGCCGTCAAAGACGACTAACGCGCTGAACCTGTATAGCCCGATTCGCCTAGCTTGAAACCTTCCGTCGACGCGCAGCGCGGAGCTAGTTCACCCCCTCAGCCCCGCCGCTTTGTCTCGAACCCACCCTCGGGCGCTTGAGAACGATCGAGTCAAGCGTCTCATAGGACCCGAGGGCGCGTCGGTTCTGGCGTCGACGGATCACAGAAATGGAAGCGAGCGCGACCAGACAAAGCACGCAGGCTAGAGGGTTACGCGGTCGCCGAGCGCCCACATTGCCCTGGCGCCGAGGAGCAGCAGGCGAGGGCTCGGCACGGCACGAGCAAGAGGTAGGCGGGCGCAAAGCCCCATCGGCGCCATCCCGCAAAGTCCCCCCGGTAGATCCATCGGCCTCGCCGCCCGGCTCAACGGTCGGCTCCTGCGCTGGCGTCGCGTTCTCCTGTCCGACCGCCGTGCCAGTCGACACATAGCAGTGTTGCGTCGTCTTGAAGCTCGCCAGCACAGGCATCGACCACGGCTTGTGTTAGCGCCTGGACTGCCTCGCGTGCGTGGAGCTCTCGTGTCTCCGAAAGGACCTCTAACGCATTCACTTTGGCCGCGTTGCGCTCGAGGATTCCGTCGGTCAGGAAGACGAGCCGGTCTCCGGCTTCCAGCTGAAGCTCTTGGATGCGATAGTCGTAATCGAGTGTCATGCCGAACGGGAGTCCAGGGGACAACTTGACGGTCTCGGCGCGGCCGCCCCGGATCAGGATCGGCGGGGGATGTCCGGCGTTCACGATTCGTGCGAGACCGGAGGCATGGTCGACCCGTACGACCTGCCCAGTCACAAAGTCACTGTTATCGCCGAACTCGTAGAGCGCCTCATTGGCAAGCTGGGTTTGTTGCGCGAGATTGACGCCGCGGCGGCGAGCGTTTCGCAACGCGCCCACGAAGACTGTTGCCAGCACGGCCGCGTTCAGCGTGTGGCCCATCGCATCAGTGATGGAGAGATGCAAGGTATCTCGCTCGACGCTGAAATCAAACGTGTCTCCGCCGACATCGCCTGCTGGCTCCAGCCACCCGGCCAGCGTGAATTGGCCCCCCTCGCAGGTGTACGAGGCGGGCAGGAGTTGATGCTGGAGCTCTGCCTCCAACGAAAGCGGCACTGAACGCTGGCCCCAGTCGAACAGGTCAGTGAAGCGGCGGTTGGCGATCACGAAGTAGGCAAGGGCGTGCGCCCCAGCCGACACGACTGCGAGCGTCTCCTCGTCAGGCTCGTCATCAAGTCCGAGCTCCAGCACGCCGACCGCCTCGCCTCGACTCGTCACGGGAGCGAGGACGCGGAATCCATCAGAGTCCCGGACGGTCTGAACCTCCTGCTCCCCGAGCGCACGACCATGCGGTGTCCCCGCCAGCGCGACGGCGTGGCTGCGCTCACGGCTTGCGTCATTAGCTTCAGCGGTCGTGCGGCGGACGTGGCTCAGCCGGATCAATGACCGGCCGCTGTAGTCCGCGATCAGGAAGCTGACGTCGCGCGCGCCGAGCGCGTCCGCCAAAGCCGCGGCGACGACCTCCGCCGCATCAATCGGCGGAGCCGCTTCAACTGCGGCAAGCAGCGTCCCCAGGTCTAGGCGGCCAGCATGCACTCCGAACGGGTTGCTCACTCGCTTCCTCACGATCGCCCTAGCTGTACCGGCTTTGGCCTTGCCCCGCAACGTTTGGTCGAGTCGCCCGTCGGGACTTGACCCAATCGTGTCACCTACCGCCGTGACGCCCGCATCTACCGTGGCCGATGCGAGCCTGGCCGCTGGAGTACCCCGCGGCAGCAAGGTGGCTGACCGGCTCACCTTGTGGGGGGAACGGCGGCACCCCTGCGCAGGCGGGGGGCCTGCGCGGGCTCGCATCACTGCGCAAGGAGACTCGCCCCACCGCGAGTCTCCTTGCGCAGCCTTCGTTGCGGTGGACAAACCGGCCCCCACCCGTCAGGCCCGTACGGCGGCGACTGCTTCGAGTCGGGTGTTGACGCCGAGGGCACGAAAGAGACGTCGGATGTGGTTCCTCACCGTCTCGGGGCTCAGATGGAGCTCGGCCGCGATCTGCTTCGTCGAGCGGCCCTGCTCCAGGAGACGCAGCACCTCGACCTGGCGGGGGGTGAGATGCGGAGGTGGCGCTGACCGGGTGTCGTCGGGACGTCCCTCGAACAGTCCGAAAACGCCGACCACCACCCGTTCACCGTTCATGAGCGGCACCGCGCTGATCTCCGCCTCCACCCGCCTGCCGGAGGTCGAGACCAAGGTGGCGGTTGCATCCGTGGCCGGGGCTGTGCCGAGTACCTTCCGGGAGAACAGCTCGCGGGCGCGGCGACTGTCCTCGGGTGCCACGACGGAGGTGAAGTGGCGACCGCGAACGTCGCCCACAAGCCGCTCGGCCGCCGCATTGAGCCACCGGACGATCCCCGTATTGTCGAGGACGTAGCTCGGGACGCCGACGCTCTCCAGAGCCTGTTCGACGTCGCCGCCGACCTTCAGGCCGCCAGTGGCCATCTCGGAAGTGTGGCTGATCTGGCCCCGCGATGAGCGCGGGCGTCGTTCCCAGTCTCGCAGCCTCGATCGACTCTTCGCGACGCCTCTCTTTCCTATTCGCTCTACGAACACAGTCCGGCTCGGCTGTCACCATCGGGAGATGGCGATGCCCGTGATCGAGTTTCGCCTCGAACCCCCACTGCTCCACGCGCTCCGCCGACGAGCCGACGCCGAAGGAGCGAGCCTCAACGAACTGATCCGCCGATTCGTGCGGGACGGGCTGAACAGCGAGCCGGAAGCCCAAGGCCTGGGTCTCGGACCTCCGCCTCAGTGGAGCGATCAGGTCACGGACGACGCGCCTCTCCGTAAGAGCGCCTGACGGCGGCGACGCGCGGGCATCGCTGGCCCGGCGCCCGTCGTTGCAGCGAGCGAGCTGGCGAGGAGTTCGCCGAGGGCTTCGAGGCCGGAGTCGACGTCATGCTCGGGCAGCGCCGCGTATCCGAGGACGAGCGCGTCGTGGCTGGGCCGGCTTGTGTGGGCGTGATAGCACGGGCCTACGGGGAAGAGCTCGATCGAGCCCGCCGCGGCTCGTTCCGCGATCGCGTGCGCGGACGGACAGCCCGAGCAGGACGCGGACCGTCTCGCCGGTCTGCTAGGTCATCTCGAGCGAAAGCGTCGGCGTCGCCCGACGCTCGTTCGTCGTGACCGTCCCCATCGGCATGATCAACCATCTCCAGTCAGGGGGGGCTTCGGCTTCCTCACGCGCGCGACCGTTCCGCTGCGAAGGAGCCAACGGAGCGCGATGGATACGCCGCCACCGATCAGGATCGCCCAGGGCCAGTCGAGACCGGCGAGGTAGTGGACCGAGACGCCGACCGCAACGATGACGACGACGTTCTCGAGGAAAGTGAGCAATGTCTTGCGCACTGGGGCCTCCTCTCAGTCACGATGGTGGGTGAGCCGCCAGGCCGTGCGCACGTGCAGACGAGAGCCCGCGTGCAGCAGGCCTTGGGCGTACATGCGGCCGGCGAGCCGGACGAGGGCGTAGATCGAGGCGATCACGAGCACGAGCGCGAGCACGTGCTCCCATAGCGGCACGCCCACGAGGGCGCTCCGCGCTGGTAGGACGAGCGGTGCGGTAGCGGGGAAGATGGTGAGGAGGTGCGCGATGGCGCTCTCCGGGTCGGCGGTGAGCGCTGCGTAGCCGGCGAAGAACGCGACCAGCAGCGCGTAGGTCACCGGCTGCCCCGCCGAGTTCGCGTCTTGCTGTTGCGCTGCGAGCGCGCCGGCCGTGGCGTAGGCGACCGCATAGAGCGCGAACCCGAGCGCGAACCAGGGAACCACCAGCGCGACGCTTCGGCCAAGCGACGGCGGGGCGTCATAGACGCCGGCGGCAAGCAGTACGGCCGCGAGCCCCGCGACAAGGGCGAGCTGTGTTAGCCCGAGCAGCCCAATCCCCACCACCTTGCCGACGAGCAAGTGGCGTGGTCGCACGGTCGAGAGGATCAGCTCGACGACGCGGTTGCTCTTTTCCTCGACCACGCCGGCGAGTACCCATTGGCCGTAGATCGCGAGCGAGCCGAGGAGAAGCGCGGCGCCGAGCATCGCGACAAGCGCTTCGGCATCCTCGGACGTCTCGTCAGCAGGCTCGAGCGTCGCCGTCGTGAGCTCAGACGCGGGCGGGAGATGGCGGCGGAGCGCACGCACCGCCGAGTCCGCAGCTGCCGCGAGCTGCGCGTCGAGGCTCTTCCGGAAGACGATCCGGTCATCGCCGAGGAGGAGCAGCGCATCGACGTTCTTCGCGTCCAGCTCGTCGCGCCCAGCCGCCGTCGATCGCACGACCCGAACCCGCACCTTCGCGTCGAAGGGCTCCGCGGCGCGCTGTAACGCCGCGTCGAGGCCACGCGGGGCGGGCGCCACCACCGCCACTCGGTACGTCTTCTCCTCCTGGAGCAGCATCGGCAGCGCGCTCGACCCACCGACGATGACGAGCATGATCACGGTCGACCAGAGAAAGGCGGGGCTGCGCAGCCGCTCGCGGATCTCGCGCCAGGCGACGAGCGAGATGGCACGTCGCGCGCTCATGACTCGATCAGTTCCACGAACAGCTCTGAGAGCGAGGGCGGGCCGTAGCTGAAGGCGACGACCCCAGCCACACGCTGCGCCTCCGCGAGGACCTGTTCCGGGTCGACGTCGCGGTCGGCGAGCAGCCATAGGGCGCCGTTACGGCGCTGGAGCAGCTCGACGCCCGCGATTGTGGGTAGCCAAGTCGTCGACGCGTCCTCGAGCTCGAGCTCGATTCGCCGCCGCCGGGAGCCACGCCTCAGCGCGTCCACCGTTCCCGTCGCCACGATCCGGCCGTGGTCGATGATCACGACGTCCTCGCAGATGTGCTCGACGAGCTCGAGTTGATGGCTCGAGAAAACCACGGCCGCCCCGCGGGCCGCCTCTCCGCGCAGAACATCGGCGAGCGTGCGGACAGCGAGCGGGTCGAGTCCCGCGAACGGCTCGTCGAGCACGAGCAGCTCCGGCTCATGTACCAGAGCCGCCGCCAGTTGCGCGCGCTGCTGGTTGCCATGCGAGAGTTCCTCCAGCTTCGCCTCGCCGCGCTCGGCGAGCCCGAGTCGCTCGAGCCATGTGGCTGCAGCGAGCCGAGCCGCGCTCGCTTCGAGCCCGTGCAGCTGGCCGAAGTACTCCAGCTGCTCGCGGACGGGCATCCGCGGATACAGGCCGCGCTCCTCGGGCATGTAGCCGAAGCGCAGCCGTTCCTCCAACTGAACCGGCCGCCCAGCCCACAGCACGTCGCCGCCATCGATCTGGACGAGTCCGAACACCGCCCGCATTGCGGTCGTCTTCCCCGCTCCGTTCGGGCCAAGGAAGCCGAGCATCCTCCCCCGCTCTACCGAGAACGAGAGGTCAGCGAGGGCCTGAACGGATTCGAAGCGCTTGCTCACATGCTGGAGACTGAGACCAGCGCTGCTGAGGCGAGTCCGAATCGGCTGCGCGCGAGAAACCGGATGCTCTTCTCTGCTCAGCGTCTCGGTCGGCACTAGCCACCATCTCCTCAAGGGCAGTGCAAGCGTGCCGCGTCCGCCGTCTCCAGAGCATCGGGGATCGCGCTGATCGCGCGTTGTGGTAAACGCGCAGCTCGGCTACTGCGGACGGCGCCGCAACCCCGAACGATCACGATCGACACGCCCGCATGGGCCGTTCGGGCCGGATCGCGCGGATGGGTCCGCCGCCGCGCGGCGGCACGTACAACCTGTGACTGGATCGAGAACCTGTCGGGACGCCCATGTTCTTCGTCAACGGCCGACGCCACTGCGGCGCCTACGAGATCCACGCTGTCCGATACCGAAGAGCTATGAGCTTGCGCTGGGACGGCCGAACTCGGCCGCCGCGGTGACGTGGAGGTGGTTCAGTTGCGCGGGGGTCGGACACCAACTCGATTCGAAGTGGGCCGTGTCCCAGCCGGCAAGGCGAGCGCCCGCCTCGTACGCGCTCTGGCAGAACGCAAGCAACGTCGTTCTTGGATCTCGCGCGCTACGTACGGCCTCGTAGGAAAGCACCGCCAACGAGCCAGAGCCGTACTCGATCCAGCTGCCCGCTGAAAGCGGTTGCTCGCGAAGTCCTTCGGGCTCGGGCGCGGTGTAGGAGTAGTAGGCGGCGTCGCCGACGGTGTCGTCACCAGCCCAGAAGCCGAACGAAACCACCTCGTGGGAGTACGCCTCCTGGTTCACCGGATCGGAATCGGTCGTCGTACCGGCCCGCCCTGAGAAGCGAGTCACCGCGAGGTCGAGGCCGTGCCAGAAGAGGTGCACCGGGCTGGTCTTGCCGTTGAACCACCCGCTGAACTCTTCGAAGACCGTGTCCGTCCAGTCGAGGATCTGGCCGAAACGCTCGATCGCGTCTCGATCCCACGACGCGTGCTCGACGTCCTCGGGAAATGGCGTTGTCATCGGGAGACCAAATGGCTGTTCCTTGATGTCGACGTCGAGGCCGAGCTCGGCGAGCGTCGCGTGGACTCGCGTGTCGAAGTCCGAAACCGTCAACCCGTCGCTCAGCGCGAATGCCCTGGTTCGGCCGTCGGCGGTCTCCACGACAAGGGCGTGCTCGAGAAAATCAAACCTGATCTCGAATGTCGTCCCGCGATTGTGAAGGCGCCGGGTCGTGAGCCCCCGGACGTCGACGTAGAGGGGAACGTTCCACCAGTGGTTGCGTGGCGCTGTGGTGGCAAGGCGGATCTTGCCGACGATCTGCGCGTACAGGTGCAGTGTGTTCTTCGTCGGGCGCCAGTCGGCGAGGTGCAGGTCGGGGAGCATCATCGTGCTCGCACGCCCCATCAAGCTGCGGGTGCTCGAGCGGCCCATCGTTGGGTGGCCTGCTCAGGCATCCTCCTGACTCTAGAACCCGACCTGTCGGCGGATCAGGACACCGACCGTCGGCCCACCTACCGCGAGCGGCATCGACGTCGGTTCATCCGCCCGCATGCCCACACCGGGCTCAGGTCTGTGGCTCGGCGGTCGGAACGAGCCCGGCTTGGTCGATCTCGAAGACCGTCATCGGGATGTGGAACGCCGAGCGGAGGGCGTCCATCAGGCCTCGCTCCTGCCAGGCGTCGTGATCGGCGCTCCGCAGCGCAACGATGATGTGAGCCGGCCGGAACGCGCGGATCGCGTCGTCGAACGCCGTCAGCGGAGTCTCGTCGCCGATCTGCGCCGTGGTCTCGGCTTGCGGGGCGAGGGCTTCGACGTGGCCGAGAATGGCGCCGAGACGCTCGTCCGCCTCGTACCTCGCGCGGTCGGTGTCCGAGGCGAGCCAGCGAAGCCGGCTGACGAGGATGGGTGTGATGACGAGGATCTCCGTCGCACTCTCGATGAGCGTGCGGATGAGCAAGGGAAGCTCGTCGACGTTTTCGGCGGCCTCCCCGGTCGCTATCAGGAGCCGCGTCTGATCGGTCGCCGACACGTAAGCATCATGCCAGCGCGCTCGCCCGCACTACGATCGAGGAGCTCAGATGGTCCCTCGCTCACCGGACGTCGCTCACCTCGATACACCTCCGCATTTGCACCTCATGGGGCGCCGCACCCGATGACCAGAAGGCAGCGCCTGACGCTATTCGCAGCGATCCTCGGCTCCGGCGTGGCGACGCTCGACGGGACGATCGTCAACGTCGCACTGCCCGCGATCGAGCGCGACCTCGGCGGCGGGCTCACTGCTCAGCAGTGGGTGGTGAACGCCTATCTGCTGGCCCTGGGCTCTCTGATCCTGATCGGAGGCTCGCTGGGCGACATCTACGGCGAGCGCCGCGTGTTCGCGGTTGGCGTGGTCTCGTTCGGCGTGTTCTCCTTGGCATGCGCCCTGGCCCCGACGATCGGCGTGCTGATCGCCGCCCGCGCGCTGCAGGGTGTCGCGGCGGCGTTGCTGACCCCGAGCTCGTTGGCGATCATCATCGGCGCGTTCACGGCGAAGGAGCGAGGCCCGGCGATCGGCCGCTGGACCGCGTGGGGCGGGATCGCAGCGGTCATCGGCCCGCTCGCCGGCGGCGTGATCGTCGACCGGGTCTCGTGGCGCTGGGTGTTCGCGCTCAACGTCCCGTTGGTCGTGGCGACGGTGGTGCTCGTTCTCGCGGCCGTTCCGCGAACGCCGAGGGTGACCGGCCGCCGCGTCGACGTCGTCGGCGCGGCCCTCTGCGCGACCGGGCTCGGCGGGATCGTCTTCGCGCTCATCGAGCAGCCGCGGCTTGGCTGGTCGAGCCCCGCGATCATCCTGCCGCTCGTCGGAGGCATCCTCGCGCTCGCCGGGTTCCTCGCCTACGAGCGGCAGGCTTCGCAGCCCATGCTCACGTTGAGCCTGTTCGAACGCCGCAACTTCTCGGTCGGCAACCTCGAGACCCTCGCGATGTACGCCGGGCTCGCGATCCTGTTCTTCTACCTCGTGATCTTCCTGCAGCAGGTCGCCGGCTACAGCGCGCTCGAGGCCGGCCTTGCAACGCTCCCGACGACGCTGATCATGTTCTCCCTCTCGAGCCGCTTCGGCGCCCTCGCAGACCGGTACGGGCCGCGCCTGTTCATGGGCGCCGGGCCACTCATCGCCGCGGCCGGCATCCTCCTCCTCCTGCGAACCGGGCTGGACACGTCCTACCTCGCGGAGGTTCTCCCCGCGGTCCTCGTGTTCTCGCTCGGTCTGACGATGACCGTCGCGCCGCTCACGGCGGCCGTGCTCGCCGACGCGGACGAGACGGATGCGGGGATCGCCTCGGCGGTCAACAACGCCGTCGCGCGTGTCGCGGGACTGGTAGGAGTCCCGCTCGCCGGGATCGTCGCTGCAAGCACGCTCGTCGGAGACAGCTTCGCCGCCGACAGCGCCTCGGTCGAGGCCTTCCACCGGGTGGTCGTCATCTGCGCCGCACTGGTGGCAGCGGGCGGCGCCGTCGGCCTGCTCGGCATCGCCAACCCGCGCCGGGTGGTCGAGGCGAAGAGATGCGCAGGAGGTCAGCTCGTCGGAGTCCCGGAACCGGCCGTGGAGCTATCCCCCGCCGACCCAACCGAGGCGCTTGCCGGCGTCGCACCGCGATCCACAGGGCCGTAGCGGCTTCTTCGCGCCCGAATGCGAGCTTCAGTGATGCTTCGGTTCGAGACTGCGACCGACGACCCGTACCGTCCCACGAGCCGGACTCATTCCGGGGCCAGCTGGAACATCGAGTACAGGATCGGCAGGCGCGAAGCTGGAGATCCATCGAGAGATCCGCGCCGTCGTCCGCCCTGAGGCGCGTCCCTGGCAACGGTCGACTCTTTCAGGCGGCGCCGGTGCGCATGCGGTGGATCGTCGCCAGGAGCTCGGCGCTGTCGACCTCCTCGTCATCGTCTGCGAGTGGGCCGAGGCGGAGGCGCAGGGACGTCCACGACATCAGGTCGCGCATCGAGACGATTCCCAGCACGCGTCCGCCGGCGACGACGGGAAGGTGGCGGAAGCGACCCTCGATCATGATCGCCATGGCCTCGGGGACGCTTGTCCCCGGCGCTGCGGTGGTCACATGCCGGCTCATGCGCTCGGAGACGGGCGTCTCGGGGCTGCAGGCGTCGGGTATCGCGCGCATGAGATCGCGCTCGGAGATGACACCGACGAGGTCACCATCCTCGATGACGACGGCGGCGCCGGTCTCGCGCGCGATCATGCGGCGCGCGGCATCGGCGATCGTCGTGTCCGGCGACACCGCGAGCACATCGGTCGCCATCAGGTCGGCAAGCTGCATCGTCCGAATCTACTCGTGCTAGGCCAGCAGCAGTAGGGGTTGCTCGAGGAGGCGCCTGATGGACTCGAGCAGGCGGGCGCCCTCCGCCCCTGACGTGGCACGATGGTCGACCGACAGCGTGACGGCCATGATCGGCCGGATCCGGACAGCGTCGTCTCTGACGACCGCACGCTTGACTGTCGCGCCGACGGCGAGGATGCCAGGCTCGGGAGGATTCACGACTGCGCTGAAGCTCGGGATCCCGAACATGCCGAGATTCGAGACCGAGAAGGTTCCGCCCTCGATCTCTGTCTGCTTCAACTTGCCCGCCCGAGCGCGCTCGACGAGGTCGCGCGACTCGCGCGCGATCTCGCGCAGGCTCTTCTGCTCGACGGAGCGCAGGACGGGGACGATCAGACCTTCGTCGAGTGCGACCGCGATTCCGACGTGGGCGCTCTTGTGGAGGACGAGCGTGCCTTCGTGCCAGCTGCGGTGGAACTTCGGGTTCTCGACCAGGGCGAGCCCCGCGGCTCGCACCACGAGGTCGTTGACGCTGATCTTCTCGTCGCCGGCAAGCGCCTGATTGAGCTCTTCGCGCAGTTCGAGCGCGCTGCCCATGTCGATCTCGGCGTCGAGGTAGAAGTGCGGCACGGTCGCCTTCGATTCGCTCATGCGACGCGCCACCGCGCGGAGCATCGGCGATGCATCGACGATCTCGTCCTTTGCCGCCGGCGGAGGGCCTAGGGACGCCGCGCGTTCGGCGATCGCGGGCTCTTCGGCCGCTCGGCCCGGTCGACCCCCCTTGCCGAGCGCACGCTCGACGTCGACCTTGACGATGCGACCGTCGGGGCCGCTGCCGGCCAGCTCACGCAGATCGAGCCCGGCCTCGGCTGCGATGCGGCGCGCGATCGGGCTGGCCTTCACCTGGCCAGCAGCGTCGCCGGCCGCCTGCGGGTCGGGCGGTTCGCGAGGCTCGGCCAGAGCGGGCTCGGGTTGGGCATCAGGTCCGTCCGAACCCTCGGGCGGAGCGTCGCGTGTCGCCGTCTGAGACGGGCCGTTTCCGCGGGCGGCGTTCTCGGGCACCTCCTCGCCCTCGGCGCCGATCAACGCGATCGGCGTGCCGAGCTCCGCCGACTCGCCCTCGCCGACGAGGATCTTGAGCAGCACACCGTCGTCGTACGCCGTCAGGTCCATGGTCGCCTTGTCGGTGTCGATCTCGGCGATCACATCGCCGGCGACGACGTGATCGCCTTCGTGCTTGATCCACCGGGCAACCGTGCCCTGCTCCATCGTGTCGCTCAGCCGCGGCATCGGGACCTCGACGGCCATCGGTCCCTACCCCGCCCCCACGAGGCCACATTCCGCGAGCAGCGAACGGGCCGCCGCCTCCAGCTTGTCCTCGAGCGCGAGCGCAGCCAGCTCGAGCGGCTTCGAGTACGGCATCGGTACCTCTGCGCCACCGACCCGCTCCGGCGGCGCGTCGAGGTCGTCGAAGCACGCGCGGCCGACACGCGCGGCGAGCTCCGCGCCGACGCCGAATGTGGCCCACCCTTCCTCGGCGATGAGCACGCGGTTCGTCTTGCGCACCGACTCGACGACCGTGTCGACGTCGAGCGGACGCAACGAGCGCAGGTCGACGACCTCGGCCTCGAAGCCGCTCTGGGCCAGGCGGTCGGCGACCGCAAGGGCGCGCCGCACGGTGTACGAGTGCGCCACGATCGTCAGATCCGCGCCCTCGCGCGCGACGTGCGCGCGACCGAGCGGGACCGTGAAGTCGTCGGCCGCCTCGGGGATGCTGCCGGTCACGTTGTAGAGCACCAGATTCTCGACGAAGAGCACCGGATCGTCGTCGCGGATTGCCGTCTTCAGCATCCCGTACGCATCGCGCGGGTTCGACGGCGCAACGACCTTCAGTCCGGGTGTGTGCGCGAACCAGACCTCGAGCGACTGTGAGTGCTGGGCCGTCAGCTGGGCGCCGGCCCCCGCCGGCGTGCGAATCACCATCGGCACGCCCACCTTGCCGCCGAACATGTAGCGGATCTTCGCGGCATGGTTCACGACCATGTCCTGCGCGACGAGGATGAAGTTGATCGTCATGATCTCGACCACGGGACGGAGGCCGAGCATCGCCGCGCCGATGCCGGCCCCGACGAAGCCTTCCTCCGAGATCGGGGTCTCGCGCACGCGCTTGGGCCCGTACTTCGCCCACAGCCCCGCGGTGACCTTGTACGAGCCCTCGAAGCGACCGATCTCCTCGCCCATCAGGAACACGCGCTCGTCGCGTTCGAGCTCCTCGTCGAGAGCGCGTCTGAGCGCTTCGCGATAGGTCACCTCTGCCACGATCGCGTCTCCTTGCGCTCGCCGAACGGCGCCGCGGTGTTCATCGCCTCGAACTGCTCACGCCAGAGCTCGTCGCCGTAGACGTTCTCGTACAGCTCGTCAGGATCGGGCGCTGGCGCCGCCGCGGCCTCGCGGATCGCCTCGCTGACCTCGTCGGAAACCTCCTTGCGCATGCTGTCGAGCGCCTCGTCGTCGAGCAGCTCGTGCTCGCGCAGGACTGCGACGAAGCGCGTGATCGGGTCGCGCTCGCGCCAGGAGGCGACCTCGTCGGCGGTGCGGTAGACCTTCCCGGCGTCGGCCACGGAGTGGCCGCGATAGCGGTACGTCGTCGTCTCGAGCAACGCGGGCTCGGACTCTTCGCGTGCGCGTTCGAGCAACCGGCCGGTGGCCTCTCTCACGGCGAGCACGTCGTTCCCGTCGACTCGCTCACCATGCATCCGGTAGGCGCACGCACGCTTGTGAAGCTCGGGCTCGGCCGACGCCTGCTCCACCGACGTGCCCATGCCGTAGAGGTTGTTGATGACCTGGAACACGATCGGCAGACGCCAGACAGCGGCGAGGTTGAGAGCCTCGTGAAACGCCCCGATGTTGGTGGCGCCGTCGCCGAACTGACACAGCACCGCACCGGGAGCGTCCTGATAGTCGATTGCGAGCGCTGCGCCGACCGCGATCGGCAGATGGCCGCCGACGATGCCCCAGCCGCCCAGGAAGTGACGGTCGACGTCGAGCAGGTGCATCGAGCCGCCGTACCCGCCTGCCACACCCGTTTCCTTGCCGAACAACTCGGCCATGACGGCTGCAGGCGGGCTCCCGACAGCGAGCGCCGCGGCGTGGTCGCGATAGCTCACGAACAGATAGTCGTCGGCTTCGAGGCAGTCGATGCTGCCGACGTTGGCCGCCTCCTCGCCGATCGCCAAATGGCAGTAGCCGCCGATCCGCGCGCGCGTGTACTGCTCCTCGGCACGTTCTTCGAACCGTCGGACGAGCAGCATCATGCGCAGTAGGCGCAGCGCCTGCTCTCGGTCTTGGAGGACGTCGTGCGCCCTATCGGCTGCTTTGGCCACGCCTCGCCTTCTCAGGGTCGAAGAGCATCTGTCGGAAAGTCTCGCATCAATGGGCCACCGGCCCGAAGTGGGGCCGCCGCCCGATGGCCAGGCACGCGGGACGGCGGTACCCTCGGAATCGAGGATCTGATGCTCGAGAGCGCGCCTACACGATGACCAGGCCTGGTTCGGGCGATCTGGGGCGCCGCGTCGCCGAGCGCCGTCGCGCGCTTGGCTTGTCTCGCGAGGATGTCGCGCTCCGAGCAGGCATGAGCAGCGGCTACCTCGACTACCTCGAACACAGCCCGGACGCCGCGCTGACTGCGGGCGCCCTCCTGCGGCTGGCGGCAGCGCTCGAGACCACAGCCGAGTTCCTGAGGGGCGGTCACGTCGACCGGCCGCCCGGGCCGGGGCGCGCCGGCCCGCACCCTCATCTCGATGTCCTCAGCCGCGAGGAGTCCGAGCGCTATCTCGCCGGCGGCGGCGTCGGCCGGTTCGTCTTCGTCGCGCCTCAGGGCCCGGTGGCGCTGCCGGTCAACTTCCGCTATCTCGACGGCGACGTGCTCTTCCGCACTCGCCCGAAGGGCGCGCTCGCCGCAGCCGCGGGCACCACCGTCAGCCTCGAGGTCGACCAGATCGACGAGCCGATGAGCGAGGGCTGGAGCGTGCTCGTCACGGGGCGCGCCGAACTCATCGACGATCCTGCAGAGCTGGAGCAGGCCGCAGGCCTCGGCATCGAGCCGTGGCCGGGCGGCCACCGTGAGGCGATCATGCGCATCAAGACCGACGAGATCTCCGGCCGGCGCATCCGCCAAGGCAGCGTCGCCTGATCGCCCTGGCCGCCAGAGCGGCCAAGTCGAATGGGAAGGGCTCTCCATGTCAACGCCGACACGAGCGTCGTCAGAGCCCGCCGTCGACACGACTTCAGAGCGGGCGGGCATCCGCGACGACAACCGGCACCGCGGATGTCTCGAGCACACCGCGCGAAACGCTTCGCTTGAATCGGCGCCGGCGAGATCCGACCACCAGCAGCCGAGCCTCGTGCCCCGTTGCAACCTTGACGAGCTCATCGACTGGGTCGCCGTCGACGACCTCGCCCTGCGCGATCACGCCCCACCGGGTTGCCACGGGTAAGGCGATGTCGAGCGCGCGATGAGCGCGGAAGAGCGCCCGGACCGAGTGCCGCTGCGAACGCACGCGGCCTACGATCGTGGAAGGGCGTGGCCGAACGTGGATGAAGGTGAGCGGAGCCTTCAGCTCGTGCGCCACCTGCGCTGCCACCTCCGCCGTCGCGCGCGCCGTCCCTGACTCGACGGCCGCGACGACAGGGGCTCTGACGCTGGTTGCCGCGAGCCCAAGCCCGCGAGACGCGCGAGAGTCGCCGACCTCTGTCACGGCGCCGCTGCGCGGCTTGAGCGGACGCTCCCTCAGGCGCAGGAATGCGAATCCGCGCTTCTCGGTCACTGGTCGCGTGTCGATGCTGGTCATCGGACTGCTCCTTTCGTCGTCTCGCGCGCGGCCCCAGCTCGCCGTCGCTTCCCTACGGGCCTAGTTCGGCTTGCCGGTCATTGCCCAGACGGCGACGGCGTAGGCGACGATCAGGACGAGCGAGATGAGCATCGTCGCGTTGAGCAGGCCGGTGGCGCTCTTGCCGTGGCGCAACCGGTAGACACCGACGCCACCGAGCGCGAGGGAGACAAGGAAGAGCACTCCGCCCCAGTCCGCGACGATGAACCCGATCCCAAGCCAGGCGGGCTGGGCGAACTGCTCGGGCAGCTCGTCCCACTTCTGCAGGTTGTAGAGCCACTGCCCCGCCAGTCGCATCAGGATCAGGCCAGGAAGACCGACGAGCAACAGCGAGAAGTAGCCGAGCCGCAACAGCCGGGTGTCGCCGCGCGCCAGCAGGATCGAGGTCGCGCTCGCCAGCAACGCGCCGAAGACCACAACCGCACCGACAAGGTGCAGGAGCAGCGCGACGCTCTGCTCGTCGGGCCGGATCGCGGCAAGCATCTCAGGCACCCGGCTTCCAGATCATGTCGACCACGATCAGCACGATCGCCGCCGACGCCACGACGCGGAGCAACAAACCGGTCGAAGTCCGGTTCAACGCCGTCAACTCCGCGCTCGGCTCGTTCTGCCCAGAGGCGACCAGCTCCCGTGCCTTCGCGACAGGCTTCGCGTACTCGACGAACGAGCGCCACAACGCCACCGCGGCAACGCACCAGAGCACGATCGCACCGATCACCCAGCCATCCCACACCTGGAACGCGTCCCGCAGGATCGCAAGCCAGATCCCGAACGCGATCGCGCCGAACAACCCCACCACCGTCGTCACCGTGCCCACCATCCCGACCCGGCTGAGGTTGAGCGTCGCACCCGGAGTACGGGCGGAGAGAAGCGAGACAACGACGATCCACGACATCACCAACGACCCCACCAACGTCGCAGCCATCACCAGATGAAGAGAAAAGATCCAATCCTCGAAGGTCACAGCGAGCCCCTCATGCCTTGGACACGATCTGCTCGAAGACGTGTGGCGTGCCGGAGTGCGTCAGGTCCGTCGCGGAGCCGAGCTGCATCCGCAAGACGTTCTCGAAACCGGCGTCGCGCTGGTCGAGGAGCGTGTCGATCTCCGCAAGCCACGCCGTCTCCGACGACGTCATGTGCTCGACGGGCGGGAAGGCCGCCGCGCCCTCGTCACCGTCTGAGGCGCCGCATCCGGCGAGCAGCAACGATGCTGCGGCGGAGATCGCCAGCACGAGAATGGCGGTTCGCCGCGGCCTGCGGCGTTGGCCTCGTACCCTGGACTGCGATCTGGCCGGGCTCATGGGAGCTCCTTGGCGGTGGGGAGTGGACGTCTTGTGCTCATCCCTAGCCTCGTCGGCACAGGGCTGCCCCGCCATCGGGTCGCGACCCCATTTCGATCGAGACGCCGGCTCATCGATCCTTCTCCTCGCCGCTCGTAGGGAGCGTGTCGGCCCCCAGGAGCTCCTCGAGCACGACCGCGTCGTTGTGCTCGGTGTCGCGAGCGCCGTAGACGAGCGTCAGCGTCGTCTCGCGTGCTCGTCCACGGAGCTCGCGCAGCTTGTCCTCCTGTGCCGAGAGCTCCTCGAGGTACCGCCGTCGGAACTCGGCGAAGCGGGCCGGGTCGTGGCCGAACCAGCGACGCAGCTCCGTGCTCGGGGCAAGCTCTCTCGCCCATTCGTCGAGACGCGCGCTCTCGCGCTTCACTCCTCGAGGCCAGAGGCGATCGATCAGGACGCGGTAGCCGTCCGACGGCGCCGCCGGCTCGTAGGCGCGTTTGAGACGGATGCTCACGGGGCTACGCCCACGGTCTCGGCGAGGCTGCAGCGCGAGAAGGCATGCGCCGCGCTCAAGCGACAAGCTCCGTCGTCTCGATCGGCCTGGCCGCGCGGATCAGGTCGCGGGCTGTGTCGACGTGCCCGAAGAGGTTCCAGAGAAGGACGCCCCGCGGCCTGCCCTCGTCGTCCATGTAGTAGACGGTGCCCGCCCGGCCGACATCGGTCCAGTCGGCAGTGGTGCGCAGTCGGCTGTCGAGCTCGCCGACGGCTTCGTAGCCGAGCTCGAAGAGGTCGGAGTAGAAGAACGGCAGGTGGTCGTACGGCTCGTCCGCACCGGCCATGTTCGCGCCGATCAGTCTGCCGTGGCTCTTCGCGTGATCCTCGTGCTCGACGCGCATCGTGCCGCCGAGCGCCGCGACCGGGAAGCGCGCGACGTCGCCGGCGGCGAAGACGTCGTCCCTGCCATCGACGCGGCCGCGGTCGTCGACGACGATCCCGTCCGAGACTTCCAAGCCGGCCGCCTCCGCGAGCTCCGTGCTCGGCGCCAGACCGAGGCCGGCGACGACCGCATCCGTCTCGAGCACGCGACCGTCACCGGTAGTCACGTGCACCGTGTCGCCGACCCGCTCGATCGCGGTCACGGAGGTGTCGGTCAGGACCTCCACGTCGCGCGCCCGGTAGTAGTCGGTCACGAACGCGGACAGGTCGGGCGGGAAGATGCGCGCGCCGATTCCCGGCTCGGGAAAGACCATCGTCACCGGCCGCCCGTTCATCGCCAACGCCGCCGCGATCTCGGAGCCGATGAAGCCGCCGCCGATTACGACGAAGCGGGCTCCCGCGGCGGCGCGCTCCCGGAGACGCCGGTAATCGTCGAGCGTTCGGTAGTAGATGACCTCGTCGGCGCCGAAGGGGAACCGCCGCGGGCGTCCGCCCGTCGCGAGCAGCAGCCGCTCGTAGGCGTACACCTCGCCCTGGTCGTCGGTCGCTCGCCGCGCAGTCGGGTCGAGCGTGACGATCCGCCGGCCCAGCCGAAGCTCGACGCCCAGCTGTTCGGTGCCGCGCCAGATCGAGCTTTCGTCCGTGCCCTTCCAGAGCGCTTTCGAGAGAGGCGGGCGCGCGTACGGCGGGTAGGCCTCCGCGGCAACGACAGTGATCCTGCCCTCGCCGTCGACCTCGCGGATGCCCTTGCACGCCGCGTCGGCGGTCAGGCCGCCTCCAACGATCAGGTATCGGGTGGTGTGCATCGCCTGCCTCGCTTCCTCGGTCACGTCGATGGGCTGCGGCGGTGCGCCTCGTCGAGGAGCTCGCGTCGCAGCTCGGGGTCGTCGGTGTCGTCCGAGAAGAAGGCGCCCGCGGCCGGCTCGACGCGCTGCGTCATCGGATTCCCTGCCGGGTGTTCCTGGGCTCTGGAACCGTCGCGCTCTCGGCGTGCGACCTGTGGATCTCGTGCACACCGTAGAAGGCGAACCCGAGCGCGAACAGGAGCACCACGAGGCCGAAGCAGATCGTGATCGCGAGATCAGGATCCATCGTCTCGGCGTCCGGGCTCACGTGTTTCGACCATGTCTCGAACGTAGCTCCGGCGGGAGCCGGCGTCAGTGGGGAGACGCACCCATATCGCGGGCCGGAGCCCCTCAGTCGTGGGGCGCCGGAAGCGCGGGCCGCGGGACTACGCCTGGATCAGGCCGCGGCGGATCGCGTAGCGGGTCAGCTCGACACGATCACGCATTCCGAGCTTGTCGAGGATGTTCTGGCGGTGCCGCTCGACGGTCTTGATGCTGATGAACAGCAACTCGGCGATCTCCTTCGAGGTGTGCGCCTCCGCGATCAGCTTCAGCACCTCGAGCTCGCGCGGTGTCAGGACGTCGAACTGCTCCTCGCCTCGCCCACCGTGCCCGACGTAGTCGCGAACCAGCGTCGTCACCGCTGACGGGTAGAGAAACACGTCGCCACGCATGGCGGAACGCACCGCGTCGACGATGTCGGTGTCCGCGCCGGACTTCAGGACATAGCCCGACGCTCCGGCCTTCAACGCCTCGAACAGGAATTGCTCGCTGTCGTGCATCGAGAGCATCACGATCCTCAGCTCGGGCTTGCGCTTCTGGAGCTCCGCCGCGGCCTGGATCCCGGTCATGCGCGGCATCGAGACGTCGAGCACGGCCAGGTCGACCTCCGCTTGCAGCGCCTTGTCGACGGCCTCGGCGCCATTGGCGGCCTCGGCGACGACCTCCAGGTCGGGCTTGGCGTCGAGCACCTTCTTGAGGCCTTCGCGGACGAGCGTGAAGTCGTCCGCGATCAGAATCCGGGTCACGATCGGGATCGGCATCAATCGACCGCCACTGCCTCTGCGACGCGCGCGGCGGGGACCTCGAGACGGACGTCGACACCCCCTGCGGCACCCTCCTTGATCGCCAGCGCTCCACCGATCATCAGCGCCCGCTCGCGCATGCTGCGTAAGCCACCCTGCTCCACGGGCGCACCGCCGAATCCGCGGCCGTCGTCGAGGACGCGCAGGACGACGCTGTCGAGCCCGCGCTCGAGCGCCATCGTCACGTGCGTTGCCCCGGAATGACGCGCGACGTTCGTCAAGCTCTCCTGCGCGATGCGGTAGACGGCGAGCTCGGCATCCGCGGGGAGGGGCGGCAGCGAGTCGTCGAACCGGCGCTCCACCTGCACGCCGGAGACCCGCGCGAACGTCGTCGACAGCTCGATCAGCGCGCTCACGAGACCCAGGTGCTCGAGCATCTCCGGTCGGAGCTCGCTCGAGATGCGCCGTACCTCGTCGAGGGCGCTGCGAACCGCCTCCCGGGCCTGGTCGATCTCTCCACGGTGCGTGGGCACTGTCTCGGCGATCGAGTTCAGCTGGAGGAGCACACCCGTGAGCAGCTGGCCGACCTCGTCGTGCAGGTCGCGGGCGATCCCGATCCGCTCGGCCTCCTGCGCGGCGAGCACACGGCGGCCGTTCTCGTACCGTTCGCTCTCGAGCCGGTCGAGCATCTGATTGAAGGCCGCGACGACGCGGCCGACCTCGTCGCCGCTCCCGACCGGAAGACGTTGGCCCGGCCGCAGCAGATCCACTGTCTCCATGTGCCGGGCGAGCTGCTCGAGCGGCATGAAAGAGCGTCTCAACAGGAGGGCATCAGTCACGAGCGTGATCGCGAGCCCTCCGACGACGATCAACGCTTGCGTTGTGCTGATCGGCGAATTGATCTCGACCGGGGTCACAAGCAAAAGCACTGCGATCCCGCCGAGGAGCCCCGCGTTGACCGCGAAGACACGCCAGAAGAGCGACAGACGCATCAGTTGACGTTAGCGCCGGCATCGTCTCGTCGGCGAGCGACGCCAGCGCGCCTGGCGGCGGCACGAACAGGACGGGGACTGTGGTCGCGCTCTCGAGGTCCTCCGCGAGTCGGCTCTCCGAGGAGCGTCGCAGGCGCCCTCCCGCGGGAGCGCCGACCACGATCAGGTCCGCAGCCTCCTCGGCGGCCATCTGGCCCAGCAGCGCGGCCGGGTCGCCCACAGCCGAGCGGCGCTCGGCGCGATCGGAGAGCCCGTGCTCCGAGGCCAGTCGCGCGACAAGGAGGGCAGCATCCTCCTGTTTGTGCGTCCGTGTCCCGTTTTCGCCTGTTCCGTGGACTCCGTCGGCGACGTGCGCCAAGACCAACCGCAGCTTCAGCCGGTCGCTGAGGTCGGCCGCCGCCTGCAGGGCGGCGCGCCCGTGGTCGGTGTCGTTGACCCAGCACAGAATCGTTCCTTGCATCGTTCTCCCAGCTCGCGGGCTTGGACACAGGGTCGCGTCCAGCGCCTCGGACCGCCATCGGGTGAGCACCGGATCTCCCCCTCGTCTCGGTCGCGACCTGCCGGAGCCGCTAGCCCGGTACCCACGACGAAATGCGGCCGAGGCCCCATGGCCAGGCTCGTCCGTCCGGGGCAACCTCCTGTGAACGCTGATCCGGCCCGACCGGGCCCCCGACCAGGAGGAGTCTCATGCCCGCTACAGCTGCTGTCGACGACTCGACGATCACCGCCGAGGGCTACGAGCTCCTGCTTTCCGAGTTGGACACGCTGCGGACGGCCGGCCGGCGCGAGATGAGTGAGCGGCTCCGCGAAGCGCGCGCGGAGGCGACCTCCGATGACAACCCGACGCTCTTCGCCGCGTTCCAGGAGCAGGCCCAGCTCGAACAGCGCATCGCCGTGCTCGAAGGCCACCTCTCGGGGGCACGGATCGCCGAACCGACCGTCGACGGCATCGCAGGCATCGGCAGCCACGTTCGGCTGCGCGACCTCGAGACCGCCGAGCTCGTCGAGTACACGCTCGTCGGCGCGATCGAGGCGAACCCCAGTGAGGGACGTGTGTCGGTCGACGCGCCCGTCGGACGCGCGCTGATCGCCGCCACACCCGGCGACGTCGTGAACGTCGCGTGTCCGCGCGGCGAGCTGCGATTCGAGGTGCTCGCTGTCGAGACGTTCGCGCCGTCGAGACGAAAGGCGGCCTGACCGCCTCGACGCGGCCGGCTGCCGGCTACGCAGCAGCGGAGTCGACGGTCGTGCGAGCGACACTCCGCAACAGCAGCTCGCGGCGCAGGAAGAGACAGAGGACGAAGGCCAACTCGGCAAGTGCGATCCACGCGAAGGCGGCCGGCCGGCCGAGCGCGGCGCAGATCCCGAAGACGAGCAGCTGCGTCGACATGCCGAGGTTCGCCAGCACGGTGACCGTTGCCCGGTCGTGGTAGGCACGGCGCGCCTCCGGACCCACCGAACGCAGTCGGCGTTCGATGGAGCGCTCGACCAGCTTGTCTTGCGGCGCATAGAGGAGGACGTACAGCCCGCGCAGGAGACCGTCGGCGCGGCCGCTCGTCTCCGGCATCGTGCTCCGAGGATCGCCGTGCTCGGCGCGGTACAGTCGCTCCACGTTGAAGTTGGCGTTCAGCACGCTCGTGAGGGCGACGAAGCCCGCTGCCGCAAGCACGGGTTGGCCGCTGATCCAACCCAGCGCCGCGAAGAGCGCGGCGTTGACGAGCAGGTCCAGCTCCGAGTCGAGGTAGCGCCCGAACGGCGTGATGCGCCCCGACAGCCGCGCGAGCTGACCGTCCGCGTTGTCGAGGACTGTCTTCAGCTGCACGAGGAGTGCCGCGAGGAGAAACCGCCCCTGCGCGAGCTCGAGCGCCGCGACGATGCCTGTCGCACCCGACGCGGCCGCAACGAGCGGCGGCGGCACCCGAAAGGGCATCAGCGCCAGAACGACGAGATGCGCGAGCGGCCGGAACAGCCGCTCGCAGACGACCTCGTGACCCACCTTCGCCTTGCGTGAGCGCGCGAGAGAGGGAGCTCGCCGATCGGCGGTTGGCGTGACGTCCGGCGACGTCTCTGGGGCGCCATCCGGTTGGCGCGACGTGCCGCTCGACGAGCTAGACAAGCACGCCCTCCTCGACCGGCTCTCCCGCAACGATCAGCTCCCGACCGTGCTCGACGTGGTCCCAGACGTTCCAGAAGAGGAACCCGCGGGGCCGCTGGGCATCGTCGACGTAGGCGACGATCCCCTTGCGGTTCGGCTCCTGCCACGACTGCACGGTCTCGAGCCGCGAATCGACCTCGCCGACCGCCTCGTAGCCGAGGTCGAACATGTCGGAGTAGAAGAACGGCAGGTGGTCGTACGGGGCGTTGGCGCCCGCCATGTTCGCGCCGACCGCCCGACCATGCGACTTCGCGTGGTCCTCGTGCTCGACCCTGAGGGTGCGACCGAGCGCTGCGACCGGGAAGCGTGCCACGTCGCCGGCTGCAAAGACGTCGTCGCGACCCTGCACGTGGCCGAACTCGTCGACGACGATGCCGTTGTCGACGGCGAGGCCTGCTGCCTCGGCGAGATCGGTGGCGGGCACGATGCCGAGCCCCGCGATGACGAGATCCGCCTCGAGCGTGCGCCCGGAGCCCGTGGTCACCGAGCCGGCGGTGGCCGCCTCCACGGTCTCGTTCGCCAGGATCTCGACTCCGCGTTCGCGGTAGTACCCCGTCACGAACTCAGAGAGCTCGGCGGGCAGCACGCGCGACGCAATTCCAGGCTCGGGGAACACCATCGTCACCCGGCAGTCGTTCGCCGCGAGCGAGGCCGCGATCTCGGAGCCGATGAAGCCGCCCCCGATCACGACGATTCGCGTTCCGCCCCGGGCACGAGCTCGGACCTCCCGATAGTCGTCGAGCGTCCTGTAGTAGACGACGCCGTCCGTTCCCGGGATCGTGCGCGGGCGACCGCCGGTCGCGAGGAGGAGCTTCTCCCAGGCGTACTCGTCACCGCTGTCGTCGATCGCACGGTGCGCCTCGAGATCGAGCGAGACGATGCGCCGGCCAAGCCTCAGATCGGCTCCGGCAGCCTCCGTTCCCCGCCAGATCTTCGCCTCGTCCGTCCCGGACCACAGACCCTTCGTGAGCGGGGGTCGAGCGTAGGGCGGATGCGGCTCGGCGCCGACGAGGACGATCGAGCCGTCCGCGTCACGCTCCCGGATCCCCTTGACGGCCGCGTCGCCCGTCATGCCGCCGCCGACGATCAGATAGCGCATCGGTTCCATGGTGGTCGTCTCCCGCACTCGTTGGGTCAGGTGTCTGATTGGTGTCTACCGACCGCCGGTCCTTACCGGTGCAGCAATACTCCGGTCGTGGACGACTGGCACGAGATCGACGGCGCGCTCGAGCGAACCTTCGAGTTCGGCTCGTTTGGCGACGCAATCGCGTTCGTGAACCGTGTCGCGTCGCTCGCGGAGGCCGAAGACCATCACCCCGACATCGGAATCGCGTACCGCAAGGTGACGCTTCGCTGGACGACGCACTCCGCCGGAGGGATCACCGATCGTGATCGCGCGCTCGCACTGCGGAGCAACGGGCTGCAGTAGCAGGCACGGTGGTGGTCGGGTAAGGCTTGGCGGCGGCGCGGCACTAACACCACGACTATTCCAGAAGCGTCTACCGACGAGGAGGAGTGGAATCTTGGACGTCAACGGAGGCCTGGCGGCCGTCGAAGCTGCGGAGCAGCTGCCCGGAAGGCTCGCCCTGCTCGAACCGGCAACGCCCGCGCGAAGCATCAGCCGCGCGGACTGGCGCCGGTACGAGGGCTACCTCGGCGAGATCCTCGAGGCACTCGGGCTCGAGCCCGACACGCCCGGAACCCGCGAAACTCCGCAGCGCCTGCTCCGCGCCCTCTTCGACTCGACGTCCGGCTACGACGGCGACCCGAAGCTGCTGACGACGTTCCCCTCCGAATCGAAGGAACCGAGCGCCGAGGCGCTGGGCCAGATCGTCGAGGGGCCGATCGCGTTCCACGCGCTGTGCGAGCACCACGCTCTGCCCTTCTACGGCGTCGCCCACGTCGGCTACGTCGCCGGCGAGGAGATCATCGGCATCTCGAAGCTCACACGGCTCGTCCGCCTGTTCACCAAGCGCTTCACGGTGCAGGAGCGTGTCGGCGAGCAGATCGCCGACACGCTGATGGAGCTGATCGACCCGGCCGGCGTGGCCGTCCGCCTCGAGGCCTCCCACCTGTGCACGCGGATGCGCGGCGTCGAAGAGCACTCCGCGACCGTGACGACGTTCTGGCGCGGTGTCTTCGCCGACCCCGCGCTCCGCCAGGAGTTCCTGACCGAGGTGCATGGCCGCAAAGCGGTCGTATGACCGAGCTCGACCCGCTCGAGCTGCTGTACGAATCGCCGGCTGCGCCACCCTCCGAGCTGACGGCGGCGCTCAGCCAGCTGTACGGCGGCGGGCTCGGTTTTGCCGCTCCGACCGTCTTCACGAACTTCGTCGTCTCGCTCGACGGCTCGGTCGCCCTCCCGGGGATCCCGAAGTCGAACGCGCTGATCGGCGCCGGCAGCGAGGCTGACCGCTTCGTCATGGGTCTTCTCCGGGCGCTCGCCGACGTCGTGGTGATCGGCTCCGGGACGCTTCGCAGCTCACCGACCGGCACGTGGTCGCCCGCAGGCCCCCACCCCGCCTCGGCCTCGCTGTTCGCAGAGCTCCGGCTGCGCCGCGGACAGACCGAGCGCCCTGAGCTCGCGATCCTGACCGGAAGCGGAGCGATCGACGTGCGGCACCCGGCGCTCGCTCGACGTGTCGTGATCCTGACCTCGACGACCGGCGAGGCGCGGTTGCGCTCTCGCGTCCCGGAGACCGCAGAGCTGACCGCGTTGACGGCTCAGGCACACATCGATCCGCGGGCTGCGCTCGACGCGCTTCGTGAGCGCGGCCATCGCCTGATCCTGTTCGAAGCCGGACCGCACACGTTCGGCGCATTCGCGACGGCGGGTCTGATCGACGAGCTCTTCCTGACCGTCTCGCCGCTCATCACGGGTGGGTCTGCGCAGTCGCGACTGTCGCTCGTCGAAGGCGTGGAGCCCGACCTGGACGGGCTCGTGCGCGGCGAGCTTCTCTCGCTCCGGCGCCACCGGGACCATCTCTTCCTCCGGTACGGACTGCGGCACGAGGCGCTCGTCGGCGCCACGACGTAGCTCCTCGGCACCATCTAAAGGAGCTGCGTGCTCGTCACGAGCGCGTACAGGCTGTCGTGCTCCTCGCGGCAGGCCGGGCAGCCGTCGAGGCGCTGCGCCCTCGTCGCGAGTTTGGCTTCGGTCGCCATCTCTGGGTCGTGTCGCCAGGGACCCGCTGTCCTACGCGACGGAACGACGGCCTGGAGAGATGTGGGTGCCTCGCACGCGCGTCGGGTGCAGGACTCGAGGCCCTGCACCCGACACACCTCGCCTGTTCAGCCAGTGTGAGAGTCCACGGGGTGGAACGGCGGCATCCACCGCTGAGGCGGTGGTCCTCCTACCTCGCCACGCTCAGGCACTGACCCTGGTTCTTGAACAGGGTGCCGTAGTTCTTCCAGCCGTCGCTCTTGCAGTCGCTCTTGACCACAGCGACGCTGTCGGCGCGGAAGAACGCCCCGGTGCCGGTGCTCGTCTCCGACCAGAGCGCCTTGTTCTCGAACTCGATCGCGTGCGTTCCGGGCCCGACGAAGAAGACGCCGTGGCTGAACGCCGGGTCGGCGAGCGCGGCGTCTGCTCGCGCGAGCGCGGGGAAGAACAGCTCGAACGGGCAGTCGGGGAACTCTGAGACGACGTCGCTCGTATCGCCGAGTAGGACGTCCCTGTCGTAGACGCGGAACTCGTCGCCATGACAGAACGCGTCGGTGACGGTCACCTTCACGACCGTCGTGCTCGTAAAGACCCACGGCCCTGCAGTCGAGGCACCGTCGATTCCGCCGCCTGTGATGAACGACTGCCAGCCGGAGTCGACGGTGATCTTCGTCGTCGCGCCGGCGCCGGCCGCGACGGCGAAGGCGACCACGACCGCCGCGCCGATGGCCGCAATCAGCTTCCACCTCATTGTCCTACCTCGTGTGTGCTTCAAAGCTGCTCCTTACTCCCCACGTCGGGGATCTCTGGGTTGGGGTGTGTGGCTCTGAATGTCCCTGGTCACGTTGGCCGTAGCCATGGAGCTGAATCGGGCCCCATTTCTCACCGCATCTGCCCTCATCTCGAGAGGGCGGCGGGACGGTACGCCTGAGGTCAACTCACGATCACCTCGACTGCCACGGGCACGTGGTCGCGCCGGGCCCCGCTCCGAAGGAGTGCGTGCGGGCTCGTACCGAGCGCGTGTCGCGCGCTCACTGATCTCGACTCGGCACCCCGGGGAGGTGCCGATCTCTTGAGGAGATCTTGAGCGAGCCGGGGCAGCATCGCCCGCGAAAGGAGGTGTCCGCATGAAGCGAACACCCATTGCCTTCGTGGTGGTCGCCGTCGCGCTCTGCGCGGTGGCGGTGCCAGGCGCCTCGCTGGCCGCTCCACCGTCGAACGACGACTTCGCCAACGCAACGATCGTCGGTGCGGCGGACTTGCCGTACACCGCGACAGTCGTCAACACCGAGGCGACGACCGAGGCGAACGAGCCGCTCCAGTGCGTCGCGCCCCCACCGGACAAGACCGTCTGGTACTCGTTCACGCCCTCGGTCGACATGGTCCTCCGGGCAGATACGTCCGGTAGTGACTTTTCGTCCTTCCTCGAGGTCTTCCGGAGCGACGGCCCCGGGTTCGGGGGCCTCAACGGCGTTCAATGCCAGTTCTTCGGAAGCCCGGCGATCTTCTCGGCGACAGCCGGGACGACGTACCTCTTCCAGGCAGCCGCGTTCCCGTTCAGCAGCGGCGGGAATCTGCGGTTCCATCTCGAGGCGATCCCGGCTCCGGCGAACGACGACTTCGAGAACGCGACCGTCGTACCGTCGCTGCCGTATTCGAACCCCGTCGATACGCAGGGTGCAGACACACAGCCGGGCGAACCGAACCCGTCGTGCGGAGCCGTGACCGGCAGCGTCTGGTACACGTTCACGCCGGCGGTGAGCGGGTCGGTGTCCGCGCACGCGTTCCAGGGGGGCTTCAGCACGGTGATGGCCGCGTACACCGGAGCCTCGCTGAACGGCCTGAGCGAAGTGAGATGCCGAGCCTTCGGAGGGGCTCTGACGATCCCGGTCATAGCGGGCACGACGTACTACTTCCAGGCCGGCGGGCTGTTCGGCGGGCGGGGATTCCTCCAGGTCAACATCGAGGTCACGCCGGCACCGGTTGCCAACTTCTCGCGGAACATCGGGGATCCGTCGAGCTTCGACACCGTGCAGTTCTTCGACAACTCGTTCGACCCCGGAGAGGTCGGGATCGAGTCGGAGAGCTGGCACTTCGGCGACGGCGCGACGGGAGAAGGCTGCTGCCCCACACATCGGTATGCCGCCGACGGGGACTACACGGTGACGCTCGCCGTGACCACGTTCGACGGCCGAACGGCATCGACGCAACAGCACATCTCCGTGAAGACGCACGACGTCGCGATCACGAAGCTGTCGGTGCCGCAGTCGGCCAATGCCGGCCAGACGCGTCAGCTCACGATCGGTCTCTCGAACAAGCGATACGACGAGACGGTTCAGGTGCAGCTCTACAAGAGCGGCCCGAACGGGTTCGAGCTCATCGGGACGCTGCAGCAGAGCGTGCCGGTGCGGGGAGGTGGACGAACGACCGACCTCAAGCTGTCCTACACGTTCACGAGTGCCGACGCGGCGCTCGGAAAGGTCACCTTCAAGGCAGTCGCAGGGCTGCTGAGCGCCCGCGACGCATTGCCCGCGGACAACGAAGCGGTCGCGCTGCCGACGAAGGTCAGCGGTTAGTCGGCTCGTCGGGCATGGGGCTCTGCGGCCCCATGCCCGACCCTGCCCGAGCCGATTTCCTGACGGGAATCATCGGATAGTCCGCGACTGATCCAACTCGATTCTTTCGAGCATTCGCCGCCTGGAAATCAGGCATTCGTATTGCTGAACGCAATACCTCGCGATTAGCCGCCTGTTAGCCGCAGGAGAGGGGGCGGTTAGCGGTCGGGTCGAGCGTGACCGGCGCACAGACGAACCCCGAAAGGAGGGGAAATCATGCGCCAGGTCACTCGCATGCACCGCACGCTCACGGTGCTCGCAGTCGGGCTGCTCGCGCTCGCGGCTCCGCTGGTCGCGATGGCGAACAACGGGGGGCCTCACGGCGGCTAGCACCTCGAGACCGCAGAGACGCGAGGCCCGCTCAGGCGGGCCTCGCGTCTGTGCGAGCGAGCGCGAGGCCCTCTCCCATCCTCCGTGCCCGCGTTGCGCCGACGAGGTTTCCCTTCCGCTCGTACAGGGCGGCCGCCCGGGTGAACGCACGGGCCGCCTCTGAAGCTCGTCCCGCCACTTGCAACACGTCGCCGAGGTCGCTTTCGACCTTCGCGCGGGCGTTCAACCCGTCGGTCGAGCCAGCCAGCATCCTGGCCGCTTCCGCGAGTGGGACCGCCTGCCCGACCTTCCCGCGACGAGCCAGAACCTTTGCTCGAACCGAGCGCCACATCATCTGTGCATGGACATCGTCGTCCGCTGCGTTGCGTTCCGCGACGATCGTCCACTCCTCGGACTCGGCAGCCAGCCCCTGGCCGAGCAATGCCTCTGCGAGATCGCTCGCCCTGCTCGCAAGCTCGGCGTGACCATGTGCGCGATCGAGCTCCTCGCAGAGGTTGCGTAGCAGGATCTCTGCCGAGCGGTTGTCTCCGGCCAGGAGCTCGATGTCGCCGAGCAATCCGACGCACGAGGTCAGCGCTGCCGCCCGAAGACCCAGATCATCCAGGACTGCCCTGGCCGAAGCCACGAGCGCGCGGCCTTCGTCGAAGCGTCCGGTTTGCGCGACCAAGCCGCCGAGGAACGACTGCAAATACGCAGTTCCGGCGCGATCGGAATCGCGTCCGTCGAGGTGGCCGCGGATCCGGTCGACGGCTTCATCGACCGGCGAGGGGCCCCAGTAGAGCGCCGCGCCGATCTGTCCAAGGCAGGTCGCGGTCGGCCAGCCGGCTGCCCGGTACTGCTCGACAGCCTGCATCGCGGCGTCGGCCCACGCGCGGTGGTCACCGCGGTGACCACCGCGAATCCAGCCGGCGAGCAACCATGCGCGCCCGAGCGATCGATGGTCGCCGACGTGCTCGAAGATCGGGATGCCCCTGTCGACCGCGTCCAGAAGCGCCTCGGCCGTGCCACCTCGATGAACCTCGATGTTCGCCAGCTCGAGGCGGGCGCGCGCCATCGTGCGCGCATCGCTCGGTGAAGCCGCCACCAGGCCGGTGAGGATTGCGACCGCCGCGTCCGAGTCCTGTGATGCCTCGAGCGCGACGGCGTACTCGCACCCGACGTCCCGCGACTGCTCCTGGTCGGCCGGAATCAGGTCCGTCGCGCGTCCGAGCAGGCTCACGGCCGCGGGAATGTCGCCACGCTTGAAGGCTCGTACCCCACCACTCCCGAGGCGTCGACCGCCATCCTCGGCCAACCTCCCGACTCGCCGATCGGACTCGCCGAGCTCCGTCCTGAGGCGATACGCCCGCTCGAGGTGGTAGCCGACGAACTCGTCGAGCTCGGGTAGGTCGGGCCAGGTCTCGTCCAGGCGATCTGCGAAGCGCTCGTGCAACCCGGCTCGGAGCCGCTTCGGCGCAGCGCGATAGACAGCCTCCTGGACGAGGATGTGCCGGAACCCGAACTCGTCGTCGCCGCGCGGCCGCACGAAGCCGCGGTCGGACAGCGTCTGCAGGTGGAGCTGCGCCGTCGGTACGGCCTCCGGATCGAGCAGGGCGACCACGTCGCCCGCGGCGAACTCCTTCCCCACGACCGCCCCGCGCTCGAGCACCGCGCGCTCCCCTGGGCCGAGCCGGTCGAGGCGTGCGGCAAGCAACGCCTGAATCGTCTCCGGTAGGGGCCGTTCCGCAAGGCCGCCCTCGAGCCCGAGTGCGAGCAACTGCTCGAGGAAGAACGGGTTTCCCTCCGCCGCCTCGACGACCCGGTCGCGCTGGTCGGACTCGAGGACGGCGCCGCCGAGGCCGTCCACGAGGGCGTGGATCTCAAGGTCCGACAGATTGTCGAGCTCGTCGACGTCGGCGTTCTGCCGACCCTGGAGAAAGGCCGGGCGCTCCTCGGTCAACTCTTCCCTCGCGAGGCAGACGAGGACGATCGGCCCCTCACCTTTGTCGGCGACGTGCTCGACCAGCTCGAGGAAGGTCGGCTCGGCCCAGTGGAGGTCGTCGAAGACGAGCACGAGCGGCTGCCCGCGCGCGAGCGCCTCGCAGAACCGCCGGAACAGCCACGCGATCTCGGGGGCGGGAGGTGGGGTCTCGGCCTCGAGGGCAGCGAGGATCGCATCGCGCTCTTCGCACCTCGGCGCGTCCCGGAGAACCTCGCGCAACGGCCAGTACGTGATGCCGTCGCCGTACGAGAGGCAGCGGCCCCAGAGCGCCGTGACGCTCTTCGCGCGGCGGACGAATTCCGCGGCGAGCCGCGACTTGCCGACGCCGGGGGGCCCGACGACGAGGGCGACGCGCGGTGACGCCTCTTCCAGCGCACGCTTCAGCGCCTTGCGGAGCCCCGCCAGCTCGCGCTTCCGGCCGACAAGCGGCGCGTCCAGCCTGTGCTCGAATGCCGTCGCGATCGGCGTGAGCTCGACGAGCCGGTAGGCGCGTACCGGCCCCCGCTTGCCCCTGATCCGGAGCTCGCCCAGAGAGTCGAGCTCGGCCGCGTGGTCGATCAGCCGGCCTGCGAGCTCGCCGATCACGATCTCGCCGGTGGCGGCTCCCTGCTCGAGCCGTGCGGCGATGGCGACGGCCTCACCCGTGACCAGCCGCTGTCGCGCGTCGTTCGGCGCAGCGACGACCTCGCCCGTCTCGAGGCCGATCCGCACCTCGAGTCCGACGCCGTGCTCGTGGAGGAGCTGCTCGTCGAGCGCGGCGATCGCTGCGCGGATCTCCAGCGCCGCGCGCGCCGCGCGCAAGGCATCGTCCTCGTGCGAGACGGGGATTCCGAAGGCGGCCATGACGGCGTCACCGGCGTACTTCTCGACCGTCCCCCCGTGGCGGTCGAGCACCGCAGAGACGGTCTCGAAGTAGCGCCCCAGCACGACCCCGAGCGCCTCCGCGTCGAGCGCCTCGGCGAGCGCCATCGACTCGACGACGTCGACGAAGAGAATCGTGACCAGCCGCCGGAACTGCATCGCCGGTTTGACGGACGCAGTCTCGGGCAGGCGGAGCGACTCGTCCTGGCGGAGGATCGCGGCCTCGAGCTCCTTGAGCGAGGGGCCGGGATCGAGCCCGAGCTCCTCGGCGAGCGTGTCTCGCGTCGCGCGATACGCAGCGAGCGCGTCGGCCTGACGGCCCGAGCGATAGAGCGCGAGCATGAGCTGGGCGCGGGGCCGCTCCCGCAGCGGCTGCGCGGCGACGAAGGCCTCGAGCTCGGACACGAGCTCGGCGTCGCGGCCGAGCGCGAGGTCGGCGTCGACACGCTCCTCGACCGTGGCCAGGCGCAGCTCCTCGAGACGGGCGATGTCGGTCTGGGCGAACGGCTCGTAGGCGAAATCCGCAAGCGCGGGCCCGCGCCAGAGGGCGAGCGCCTCGCGCAACGCAGCCTCGGCAGCCGCCGGATTGCCGCCTTCGAGGGCCGTCCGGCCCTGATCGGCGAGACGGGCGAAGCGATGGACGTCGACGCGCTCTCGATCCACCTCGAGGACGTACCCGGGGGGACGCGTGAGGAGCGTCTCCGAGCCCAGAGCCTTGCGGAGCTGGGAGACGTAGACGTGAACCGCGTGCTCGGCGGTTTCCGGCGGATCTCCCGGCCAGAGGCACTCGATGAGCCGGTCGACGGAGACGACGCGACCCGGTTCGAGCGCCAGGGCGGTTAGCAGAGCACGCAGCTTCTTGCCGCCGAGCGCGACTTCCCCTCCCCCTTTGCGTGCCTCCAAGGGGCCGAGCACCCGCAACTCGAGCTGTGGCGTGCCCGGCCGGTGCGCTCCGTCCACCTCGACTCCTCGTGATGCTTGGTGAGCAGAGCTTCTCACGGAGTTTCCAAACTTGCCATCGCGATTCTCGAGGCGTTTGAGCGCTTCTTGAGCGCCTGGGGCGACCCTGTCGCATGACGAGGACACCGGAGCGCCGACCTTCGCCTGGACTCGTGCCTCTCGCTCGACACCGCCCAGGTAAGGAGGAGCTCCATGGCAGCCTTCGTCGTCCTTCCTCCCAGGCGCGACCTTCCGGTCAGCGGGACGCAGCTCAACATCTTTCCCGGCTCCGCGACTCCCTCTGTCTTTCCGGCCGGAGAGCCGTTCTGGATCGGTTACGGCTTCGTCGCCGAGGCGGGGAGCTCAGAGCGTTTCGAGCGCGACGCCCGATTCGAGCTCGAGGTGGACGGCGAGCCGGTCGTGCTCCTCACCGATCTCGAGATGGACGACGGACGCAACCCGACGAGCAAGTACGCGATCGCGAACTTCGAGTCCGGTCTCCCAGCCGGCTGGCACCGTTTCGCCGGCCGCTGGTACTCGCGAGGCCAGCTCGCTCTGACGAGCGACCGATCGGTTCAGTTCGTCGAGGCGTAGCCGTGACGGTCGACCTGAACGCCTCGCTCAGGAGAAGCCGAACAGCGGCGGAAGCACGACCACGACCGTTGCGGCCCACACGGCGAAGACGGGGAGGTAGGTCGTCTGCCACCGCTCGAGCCGGTGGAGCGTGCTGCGTCGCGTGAGGAATCGGCCGGAGAGCGCGGCCGCCCCGGCGAGGTTCACGAGGAGGACGAGGTTGAGGCCGAGCGCCGTCGTTCGGTTCGGCGTGAACCCGAGGTCGCCGATCCGAGCGATCATCGAGCCCAGCACCATCAGATCGAGCACGAGGGCAACGGCGACGGCGACAAGCTGGATCGCGTCCATCCAGTTCGGCGACGTGGACGGATCCCGTGCGGACATTCCGTAGAGGACGAGCGCGAGGACGACCACCAGCAGGGCGTCGAAGACGCTGAGCAGGTCGCGGTCGAAGGCACCGCCGAGCCCCGTTACGGCATAGACGACAGCAGCGCACGCCAGCATGAACGCGAACAGCGGCGTGAAGAGCATCGTGAGCACCGGCGCCATGTTCTCCACGACCCGCTGCTTCGATTCGACGAGCCACGCGGCGACGATGACGCCGCCCGCCGCTCCTGCAGGCAGCACCCACTCGGCGACGCGGTCGACGTCGACACCCGCCGGCTCGAAGATCCCAGCGGTCAGGCCCATGAGCACGCCGCCGCCGAGTGCGATCAGCACGTAGTAGATGAACCATTCGCCCGTGAAGCGGACGTAGTTCATCCGCCCCTCGTGCGATCGGATCGTCCCGCCCATGTACGGGAAGGCGACCGCGAACCACAGGACGACGGGCAGATGGAGCGCCACCAGGACCTCGGTGTCCGAGTCCGAGTCGTACGGATAGACGTTGATCACGAGCGCGGCGAGCACGAACGGCGCGGCCGTCAGCATCCAGCCTCGAGTATCGAGCTGACGCCGTCGGGCGAAGTACACGGCGAGGAACGGCAACACGAACAGGGTCACGTTCCGCGCGAACCAGGTCGGCTCGTCGTCCGGGAAGCCGGCAGCGAGGCGGGCGAGCTCGATCACGACAGCCGCGGAGACCGCGAAGACCAGCGCCTCGACCCAGCCGCTGGGAGCAGGCGAAGCATCCTCGCCGGATCCGAGAAGCTGTTTCCACAGCCGGTCGCTGTGCTCGCGTGCGAACTCCCGAGACACGGCGTCCAGGTCGCCCATCCGTTTCACGGCGACCAGGAACGCCTCGTCCTCCGCGAGCCCGGCCGTGTTCAGCTCTGCGATCTGGTGGCGAAGATGGTCCTCCAGCTCGTCGACGTCGTGGCCGTTGACCGCCGGGGCGTTTGCGACGTACGTCCGCCACTCGGCGATCTGCAACTCGAGGCTTTCCACCGTCACGCCTCGCCCAGCGCGGTCAGGAGCGCCCCGGAACCCGGCCACGCGTCATTGAGCGCACGGGTGACGGTCACCCACTGCCGCTGGTGCTCCGCGAGTGCCGCTCGCCCCACGTCGGTGATCACGTAGTACCTGCGCCGCCGTCCCTCCGGTGACGCCCTCCACTCCGTCGTCACGTAGCCGAGCCGACCGAGCCTGTGGAGCAGCGGGTAGAGCATCCCGTCGCTCCACTCGAGCGCCCCCTCCGAGAGCGCGCGGACGCGCTTGAGGATGGCGTAGCCGTAGCTCTCATCGCTGGCCAGGATCGCGAGCACGAGCGGTGTCGCCGAGGCCGCGACGAGATCCTTGTCGATGCGCAATCGGACCAGCCTTCCATGGCTCGTAGTGTCATGCATAGAACCACAAGGCATCGCTGCGCGCAAGGTTTGCGGCTGTCCCCTCGCGTGCTCCTCGTTCGTCCTCCCCTACGAAGGCACCGAACGAGAAGGAGGACCGTGATGAACGAACGCAAGAGGATCGCAGTCGCAGGCGCGACCGGGAGGCTCGGCCCCCACATCGTCGACGTGCTCGAGGAGAGGGGGCACGAGGTCGTCCCGATGTCCCGCTCGCTCGGCGTCGACGTCGTGACCGGCGAGGGGCTGGCGGAGGCGCTCGAGGGCGTGGAGACCGTGATCGACGCGGCTTCCCATCCGTCGCCCGAGCAGGGGCCGGCCACCGACTTCTTCGTCGCGTCGTCGTGGAACCTGCACCGGCTTGGCGCGCAGGCAGGCGTGCAGCGGTTGGTCGTCGTCTCGATCATCGGCATCGACCGCTTCAGCGCTGGCTTCCTCGCCGCGAAGAAGGTTCACGAGCAGGCGGTGCTGGAGGGGCCGCTCCCGGTCCGGATCCTGCGCGCAGCGCAGTTCCACGAGTTCGTGGAGCCGCTCGTGAGCTGGACGAGACGGGAGAACGGCGTCAGGTACGTGCCGAACATGCAGACGCAGCTGGTCGCCGCCCGCACCGTCGCCGAGGCGCTCGTGAACCTCGCGACCGACGACGAGGCGGCCGCCGCCGCGGCGAGCACTGCCCCGTTCCCTGAGATCGCCGGCCCCCGCGCGGAGACCCTCGTCGACGTCGCGACGCTGCTTGCCGCTCGTCGCGGCGAGTCGGTGCGGATCGAAGGCGTCAGCGACCCGGCCGATCCGGACGGCGACGCCTACATGAACGGTGGGCTGCTGCCCGGGCCGGATGCCACCCTCGCCGGCCCGATCTACGAGGAATGGCTCGAGAGCGAGGCACGGAGCTGACCAGGCCCAGACATCTCGCTCGGCGTGTCCGGGCGCCGCCCGGGAAACCGACGATCGCGGCGCGCGCCAGGGCTGTCCCCTCACGCGGTATACGTTCGTCGTAGAGGCGAACCCGGTACAGAGGAGGACGCCATGAAGTACCTGCTTCAGATCTATTCGGACACGGGGCCGGAGGAGTTCTCGCGGCTCCCTGCGCACGAGCAGGAGGCACTTGTCGGCGAGTACCTCGCCATCGAGCAGTCGCCCGGCGTGGTCGGCGGTGCGCAGCTGCAGCCGGTCGACACCGCGACCACCGTGCGCGTCCAGGGCGCAGAGACGCTGCTCACCGATGGTCCCTTCATGGACGCGAAGGAGCACCTCGGCGGCTTCTTGCTCGTCGAGGCCGACGATCTCGACGCTGCGCTCGACCTCGCCGCGCGCGTCCCGGCCGCGCGAATGGGCGGCGCGGTCGAGGTGCGGCCGTTGGTGGAGAGGTAACGCTGCTCGAGCAGGTCTTCCGCGACGAGTGGGGGCGCGTCCTCGCGAGCCTCGTCGGCTACCTCGGCGACTTCGATCTGGCCGAGGACGCCGCGCAGGAGGCGTTCGCGATCGCCGCCCAGCGCTGGCCCCGGGACGGGCCGCCGGCCAACCCGGGCGCCTGGCTGACGATCACCGCCCGCAACCGCGCGATCGACCGCCTGCGCCGCGACCGGACGATCGCCGAGAAGACACGCCTGCTCGACGTGCCCGAGGCCGTGGAGGACGAGATGGAGGAGACGACCTTTCCCGACGAGCGGCTCGAGCTGATCTTCACCTGCTGCCATCCGTCGCTCGCGCTCGAGGCGCAGGTGGCGCTCACGCTGCGCGCGCTCGGCGGTCTGACGACGGAGGAGATCGCCCGCGCGTTCCTCGTTCCCGAGGAGACGATGAAACGGCGGCTGACGCGCGCGAAGCGCAAGATCAAGGACGCCGGCATCCCGTTCAGCATCCCGGCGGAGCACCTGCTGCCACAGCGGCTCGCAGCGGTGCTCGCAGTCGTCTACCTCGTCTTCAACGAGGGCTACGGCGGCCGCGTCGACCTCGCTGCGGAGGCGATCCGACTCGGCACGGCGCTCGCGGAGCTGATGCCGGACGAGCCGGAGGTGCACGGCCTGAACGCGCTGATGCTGCTCGACGACGCGCGTCGGGACGCCCGGTTCGCAGACGGCGAGCTGGTGCTGTTCGCCGAGCAGGACCGGTCGCGATGGGACGACGCCAAGCTCACCCGTGGGCGCGAGACGCTCGACCGCGCGCTCGCGCTGCGGGGTCGAGGAGCGTACGTCGTGCAGGCGGCGATTGCGTCGCTGCACATGGAGGAGCCGCGCGACTGGTCGGAGATCGCCGGTCTCTACGCCGAGCTCGTCCGGCTGACCGGCTCGGCGGTCGTGGAGCTGAACCGCGCGATCGCGGTCGCCGAGGTGAACGGGCCCGACGCCGGCCTCGCCCTCGTCGACCGGCTCGACCTGGATGGCTACCAGTACTTCCACTCCACGCGAGCCGACCTGCTCCGCCGCCTCGACCGGGCGGAAGAGGCGCGCACGGCGTACGAACGGGCGCTCGAGCTCGCCCACACGGAGCCGGAACGCCGCTTCCTGCAGCGGCGCCTCGCAGACGTTGGCGCATAGCTCCTCCCGGCACGCGGCCAGTCGTCACCGACCAAGTCGCTGTCGTAGCCGCGCAGCAGCGACGACGTTGCCCTTGCGCTCATACAACAAGAGCGCATCCTGCAGCGTGGCGGTCGCCTCGTCACGACGCGTGTCGAGCTCGAGCGCGTCTCCGAGGTCGACGAGCGCGCCCGCGTGGGCATTGAGATCGTCGCCCGTGGCCGCGCGCTCGACGGCGCGTCGCGCCAGCGCCTCCGCTTCGGCCGGATCGCCTGTGAGCGCCGCACGCCTCGCTCGAGCGCGCAGGAAGCTGATCTGCGCGTCGCTGTCGTCGTCGATGATCCAGCGCGACGTGAGCTCGAGCGGCGGTTCGGCCTCGTCGACACGTCCCTGCGCGAGCAAGGTCAGGGCGAGGAGCGGGGCGACGCTCGCGAGGTGTCCCCAGTCCTGACCCCGCTCGAGCGTCTCGTACGCCTCGCGGAATGCGCGCTCGGCGGCCTCCGTGTCTCCGGCGAGAAGCTCGATCTCGCCGGCCGCTCGGAGGACGCCCGCGGCGCGCACCATCTCGAGACCGAGCTCCTGCGCGGCTGTATCGGCGTCGGCGATGAGCCGCCGCGCATCGTCGAAGCACCCCTGCATCGCGCGCAAGAGGGCTCGAGTGCGAAGGAGCGCCACGTGCTGCCTCGTCGCGCGCTCGACCCGAGGCTCCATCTCGTCGAGCTTCTCCAGCACGTCGTCGACGGGCGCGGGGCCGTACGTGAGCCCCCCCACGATGCCCGAAAGGATCGCCCGGGCCTGCATCCGGTCGCCGCTCTCCTCAGCGAGGCGCGCAGCGTGCTCCATCTCCTCGACCGCGCGCGCGTTCTCGCCCGCCCAGACCCGGATCAGCGCGGCGGTGCGGGACGCGAACGCGAGACCGGCCTTGTCGTCGAGCTCCTCGAACACCCTGATGGCGCGCTCGAGCTCCGCCCGCGCCTTCGCGTGGCTTGCCCCGGCGTCGGTGTGAAGGTCGACGTACACCAGCCCCACCGCCGCGTCTGCCGCAGCCCCCCGATCGCCGATCTTCCGGGCTGTCTCCGCCGCCTCGGTCAGCACGACCCTGGCGTCGTCCCACGAGCCCACCTCGGTCAGCGCCTCGGCGAGCGGGGGCAGCAGCTTCAGTCGCTCCGAGCTTTCCGGCGGGAGAAGTGCCGCCGCGCGCCGAAACAGCCTGACCGCCGCGGGAGCGTCGCCGCGCGCGGACGCCCGACGGGCGGACCTCCCGAGGGGGCCGGCCGCCCGCTCGGCGAGTGCCGCCCCCGCCTCACCCGAGGCGCCGAGCTCGCGCCGGTAGGTGTACGCCTGCTCCAGGTGGTAGCCGAGGATCTCGTCGAACTCGAGGAGATCGCGCCCGTGGCTCTCGAGCCACTCGGCGAACCGCTCGTGCAGCTCGGCGCGGATCGCCTTCGGCAACCCGTCGTAGGCCGCGTCGCGAATCAGCATGTGGCGAAACCGGAACGCGTCGTCACCCGCGTACACCGGCTTGTCCGAGCGGACGAGCTCCTTCCGCACGAGCGACGTCAGGCGAGTCACGACGCCCGTGTCGTCGTCCGGAGCGAGCGCTTCGACCGCCCCCCGGTGGAAGACGCGGCCTTCGACCGATCCGCGCTCGAGCACGGCGCGCTCCGGCGGCTCGAGTTGATCCAGCCGTGCGGCCAGCAGCGCCTGGATGGTCGGAGGCACCACCAGGTCTCCGTTCCCCGACTCCTTCACCAGCGCGAGCATCTGCTCGACGAAGAGCGGGTTGCCTTCGGCCGCCTCGCGGATCCGGTCGGCCAGGGTTGCGTCGATGTGGCCGAGGCTTTCGATCATCGTGTCGGCGTCCTCCGGGCGAAGCGGCTCGAGCAGCACGGTCGTCGCGTTGACCTTGCCCCCCGCCCAGCCGCGCCGCCGGTCGAGGAGCTCCGGCCGGGCCGAGCAGAGCAACAGGATCGGCGCGTCCCGGGACAGGTCGGCGACGTGCTCGACGAGGTCGAGGAACGTCTCCTCGCCCCAGTGGATGTCGTCGAACACGCAGACGACGGCGCGCTCGGAGGCGACCGTCTCCAGCAGCTTCCGAAATGCGTACGCGATCTCCTCTCGCGACGTCGCCACGTCCTCGTCACGCAAGAGCGCCGAGATCGCCTCCGTACCGGCGCCGTCGAACGCGGCCGCCGGCAGCTGCTTTGCGACCTCGACCACGGGCCAGTACGTGATTCCCTCCCCGTACGGCACGCAGCGCCCCCGCACGATGAGGGCATCGTCGCGCGAGGCGAGGAACTCGAGCAGCAGACGCGACTTGCCGATGCCGGCGGCGCCCAGGACAGTGAACAGCTGGCACGAACGGTCGCGCAGCGCCTGCCCGAATGCGTCGCGCAACCGGCCAAGCTCCGTCTGGCGGCCGACCATCGGTGTGTCGAGCCTCCGCGCGTACGCCTGGTCGCCACCCGCCGAGAGCAGGCGATGCGCGACGACGGGCTCGGACTTGCCCTTCAGGGCGAGCGGCGGCACCTCCTCGACCTCGATCGCGTCGCGCGTCAGCCGGAACGTCGCAGCTCCGATCAGGATCTCTCCCGGGGAGGCGGCCTGCTCCAGCCGCGCCGCGACGTTGACGGCGTCGCCCGTTGCGAGTCGCTCCGCCGTGCCGGTGACGACCTCGCCGGTGGTGACGCCGATCCGCCCCTGGCAGCCGAGGGCAGGGAATGCATCGCGCATCTCGACCGCCGCTCGGACTGCACGCAGCGCGTCGTCCTCGTGCACGACCGGAACGCCGAAGACGGCCATCACGGCATCGCCGATGAACTTCTCGACCGAGCCGCCGTGGCGCTCGACGATCGCCTTCATCTGCTCGAAGTACCGGGCGAGCAGCGCGCGCAGCGCCTCCGGGTCGAGCTGCTCACCGAGCTCGGTCGAGCCCGTGACGTCGCAGAACAGCACCGTCACGACCTTCCGCTGCTCGTGTGTTCGGGCGGGCGTGGCCCTCAGCGCCGCGCCGCAGTACGGGCAGAAGGCGAAGTCGCCATCCAGCTCGCGGCCGCACGTCGGGCAGGAGGGCACCCGTCGAGTCTAAGGCGTGCCTGTCGAACGCTGACGCCGTGGGTCGCCTGTCGAGCACTTCGAGGTCGAGTCGCGCGAGGCACTCATCGCCCGGCTAGCTCCACTCGTACTCGTCATGCCGGCGGAGCCAGTGCTCCCGCTCCCCTTCCTCGTGGCGCCCCCGAGGCGTGCGGTCGAGCAGCCCGTAGTAGGCCATCGCCGGCTCGAGACCGCGCGCGCTCGTCACATAGGTCCGGTAGACGGTCTCGTCCGAGAGCGCGTATGCGCTGAGGCCGGGCCCCTCCGCGACGTAGCCGGCGACATCGGTGCCGGAGGCCCGGGCCAGCTGCTCGACGACCGGTGGGATCTCGCCTTCGAGGAACGGCTTCAGCTCCTCGTCGGTGGAGAGGAAGCCGAGGTCGCGGTTGAAGTCGCTGCCGCCGCTCGAGACCCACTCGATGGGCCAGCCCATCCGCTCTCGGTAGGCGAGGAGCTTCTCGAGCGGAGCGCGGGAGGCCAGCAGCAGGGTCGTGTCCCGCGCCTTCAGGTGGACGGCCTGGGGAGCGAGCGAGTCGGCGATCGACGAGCAGACGGTGCAGCCGGCCGTGTACGGCGGCCCGAACATGAAGTGGTAGACGAGAAGCTGCGAGGAGCCGTCGAAGAGCTCCGCGAGCGACCTGGTCCCGTGCTCGGTCTCGAACCGGTAGTCCTGCTCGACGGGAACCCACGGAAGCTCCCGTCGCTTGCGGGCGAGCTCGTCGCTGCGATGCGTGAGCTCCTTCTCCTCCGCGAGTAGCGCGTCGCGCTCGACCTGCCACTCTTCCTGGGTCGCGATTCTGTGCTCGGTCATCGGCGGTTCTCCTTTCGTCGTCCTCCGGAGGTTCAGATTATAGTTAGCGTAATGACTAACGATACATTCACCGCGCTCGCCCATCCGATTCGCCGCGAGATCGTGGCGCGACTCAGCGGTGGGACCGCCACGGTCGGTGAGGCGAGCCGGGGCCTCGGCGTCTCCAAGCCGACGATCTCCCGTCATCTGAGGCTGCTCGAGGACGCCGGCGTCGTCACGCGTGTCGTCGACGGGCGCACCCATCGTCTCGGACTCCGGCCGGAGACGCTCGCCGAGGCGGCCGAGTGGATCGAGGATCAGCGCACGCGCTGGGAACGGCTCTTCGACGTGGTCGGCGAGTATCTCGAGGAGCAGCGATGACCGACCACCGTCCGCGCGTCTTGCGAATCGCGCGGACCTTCGACGCGCCCGTCGCGCAAGTCTTCGACGCCTGGACGAGCGAGGAGGTTCTGCGGCGCTGGCTCCACGGCATGCCCGGCTGGGAGACGCCGACGGCCGAGGTCGACCTCCGGGTCGGGGGCACGATCCGCATCGTCATGCGCGACCCCGCCGACGGGACCGAGGCCGGCGCGACCGGCGAGTACCGCGTGGTCGATCCTCCTCGCAGGCTCGTCTTCACCTGGGTCTGGGACGATCAGCCGGATCGGCCGCAGCTGATCGAGCTCGAGCTCTCCGAGCGGGACGGCAGGACGACGGTGTCGATGACGAACAGCGCGATCCCCACCGACGGGCGCCTCGAGTCTCAGGAGCGCGGCTGGCAGGTCTGCTACGACAACCTCGAGCGGCTCCTGGCGAGATGAGCACGACGGCACGCGACAGCCGCCCGGTTGCGGCGCCGACAGCCTCCGCCGTCTGGCCGGTGCTCGTCCTCGTGGCGCTCGCCGGCGGCTGCTGGGTGGTGACGGCTCAGCGGATGCGGGGCATGGACCTGGGCCCCGGCACCGACCTCGGCGGCCTCGGGTGGTTCGCGGTCGTATGGGTGACGATGATGGCCGCGATGATGCTCCCCTCGCTCTCGCCCATGGCGGTCGCCAGCTCGCGCGACGCGGGCGGACGGCGAGCCGGCTCGCTCGCCCGGACCATCGTGTTCGCCGCCGGGTACCTGCTCGCCTGGGCAGCGTTCGGCCTCCTCGCGTACGCGTTGATCGCGGAAGTGCGCTCGCTCGACCTGGGCGTGCTGGCGTGGGACCGGGCGGGCCGGTACCTCACCGGCGGCGTGATCCTCGGCGCGGCGCTCTACGAGGTGACGGCGACCAAGCGACGCTGCCTGCGGCACTGTCGCGACTCTCACCTACTCAGCCAACGGCCCGGCGCCGCGGGCGCCCTGCTGATGGGACTGGAGCAAGGAGGGTTCTGCGTCGGCTGCAGCGGGGGCCTGATGATCGCCCTGTTCGCGCTCGGTGTGATGAGCATCGCGTGGATGCTGCTGATCGCGGGCCTGATCGCGATCGAGAAGCTCCTGCCCTGGACGCTGGTCACGATCGGGACGACAGCCGCGGTGCTGGCACTGCTGGGGGTGGCCGTCATCGTCGCCCCGGCCCACGTCCCGTGGCTGACGATCCCCATGTCCATGTAAGGACTGTCACGATGAGTTTCCGGGTCGCGGCGGGTCTCGGTTCGTAACACGAGTGCGAGGAGGACGCGACGATGCCCGAACATGCGATCGCAACCCGCGAGGAATGGCAGGTAGCCCGCGACGAGCTTGCGAAGCTCGAGGCGGAGCAGGCACAGCAGAACGAGGAGATCAAGAGGAAGCGTCTCGAGCTTCCCTGGGTCCCGGTCGAGAAGGAGTACGTGTTCGCCACCGCGGACGGCAAGAAGACGCTCACCGAGCTCTTCGACGGGCGCTCACAGCTGCTCGCCTACAACGTCATGTTCGGCCCCGACTACACGCTCGGCGCCTGCCCCGGCTGCACGAGCCTCGCCGACGGGCTCGACGGCTCGCTCGTCCACCTGAACCACCGCGACGTGACGCTGCTCTGTTTCTCGCGCGCGCCGATCGCACAGCTGACCGCCTACAAACAGCGGATGGGCTGGCAGTTCCCGTACGTCTCCACCTTCGACAACGACTTCGCCTTCGACTTCGGTCTCGCATTGACCAAGGAGCAGGCGCAGCAGATCCCCGAGGTCGAACAGCTGCTCGAGAACCCGCCCGAGTGGCTCGAGGAGTGGTCCGACCAGGTCGGGGCCAAGCTCGAGGACGGGCTGCGCGAGAATCCGAGCTGGATCGCCTTTGCGCGCGAGAACGGCATCGTCTACCACACCTACACGGTGTCGGCCCCCGACCCGTTCGTCGCGCCGTACTTCAGCTTCCTGCTCGAGCGGACACCGAAGGCCCAACCCGACGAGCCCCGCGCGTGGCGAAAGGACGAGTACCCGAGCTGAAAACGAGGCAAGCCTCTAGGTGCGGCCCCTGCGCAGAACCTCCCGCGCGTCCAGCACCGGCCCGAGGTGCGCCAGCTTGTCCGGGTTCGTAACGCCGCGAATCGCCTGCACGAGCCCATCCGCCACGTCGACGGACATGACGGCGCCTACCCGCTCCTCGTCGTCGAGGAACATGACGCCCGGCTGTCCGTTGACGTGGGTCACGCGGAACGTGACGCCGAGCTCCGTCGCCTGCTTGACCGTTCCGGCGATCAGCTTCGCGACGCGCTCGCGCCCGACGATCGGCTGCGGCCAGGACGGCGCCTTGCCGCCGCCGTCGCCGTAGACGACCACGTCGGCCGCGAGCATCTCCTCCAACGCCGCGAGGTCGCCACGTTCCGCCGCGGCGAAGAAACGCTCGACGAGCTCGTCGCGATGCTTCCGCGAGGCCTCGAACCGCGGCCGGCCCTCGTCCACGTGCCGTCGCGCGCGGACATAGAGCTGACGGCAGTTGTCCTCGGTTCGGTCGACGATCCTGGCGATCTCGTCGTAGCCGTAGTCGAACACCTCGCGGAGCAGGAACACGGCGCGCTCGACAGGCGTCAGGCTCTCCAGCAAGACGAGGAACGCCGTCGAGAGCGAGTCGGCCGTCTCCGCGTGCGCCGCCGCATCCGGCGCCGCGTCGTCGGTCAGGAGCGGCTCGGGTAGCCACTGCCCGAAGTACTGCTCACGTCGCACGCGAGCCGACTTGAGGTGGTCGATGCTGAGGCGCGTCGTCACCGCCGAGAGATACGCCTTCGGCGACTCGATCCTCGTGCCCTCCGCCTCGGCGCGATGGATCCGGAGGAACGCCTCCTGGACGAGGTCCTCGGCCTCGCTGACGCTGCCGATCATCCGGTACGCGATCGAGAACAGCAGCGGCCTGAGCTCTTCGTAGGACGCGTCGGTTCGCATGCAGCTCTAGACGAGATAGCAGACGTGCCTGTGACAGCGCGTCGGTGTCACAGCCTCGACCGCGACCTCGTCTCAGAGCACGACAGCGAAACGAAGGGAGCGAGATCATGAGGATCTTCATTGCAGGCGCGACGGGAGCGGTTGGCAAGCGGCTCGTCCCGCTGCTCGGCGCGAGCGGACACGAGGTGGTCGGCACGACGCGCTCGGCCGGCAAGGAGGGTGCGCTTCGCGCGCTCGGCGCGGAGCCGGTCGTGCTCGACGTCCTCGATGCGGCAGCTGTCGGCCGAGCCGTCTCGGAGGCGCAGCCGGACGTCGTCGTGCACCAGGCAACGGCGCTGTCCGCCCTCGGGAACTTGCGCAACCTCGACGAGGAGTTCGCGGAGACGAACCGCCTGCGGACCGAGGGCACCGACAACCTGCTGGCCGCTGCAAAGGCGTCCGGCGCGAGAAAGTTCGTCGCCCAGAGCTTCGCCGGCTGGCCGTACGCGAAAGAGGGATCCGCCGTCAAGGACGAGGAGGCGCCGCTCGATCCGACCCCGCTGGCGAGCGCCGCGCAGAGCATGGCGGCGATTCGTCACCTCGAGGCCACGGTCGTCAGTGCGGAGGCACTCGAGGGGATCGTGCTCCGGTACGGCGGTTTCTACGGGCCGGGGACGTCGCTTGCCGAGGGTGGCGCGCATGTCACGGCGATCCGCAAGCGCCAGTTCCCGATCGTCGGCAGCGGCGCGGGAGTGTGGTCGTTCCTCCACATCGACGACGCCGCGGGCGGGACGCTCGCCGCGATCGAACGCGGCCGGGCGGGGCTCTACAACATCGTCGACGACGAGCCGGCGCCGACGTCGGAGTGGCTTCCCTACGTGGCCGAGCTGCTCGGTGCAAAGCCGCCCCGTCATGTGCCGGAGTGGCTTGGCCGGCTCGTCGCCGGCGACCAGGTCGTCTCGATGGTGACGGAAGCTCGTGGGGCATCGAACGCAAAGGCGAAGCGCGAGCTCGGGTGGAAGCTCGTCCACCCCACCTGGCGCGAGGGCTTCGTCAGCGCTCTGACGCCCGAGCAGGCTCGGCGCGCGGCCTGAGCCGTGCTCCGAGAGACGCCGTCCTCACGCCGACTCGCCGCGGCGTGGGGACGGCGTCGAGGTGACTCGCCGTCGGCGCCCTCCCGCGACGTCCTCAGCTCACTGCCTTCTTCACGAGCGCAGCGATCCGCTTCTCGTCTGCGGCGGTCAGCCGCTTCAGCGCAAAGGAGGTCGGCCACATGGCGCCTTCGTCGAGATTCGCCGAGTCGTTGAAGCCGAGCGTCGCGTACCGCGACTTGAACTTCTCTGCGCTCTGGAAGAAGCAGACAACCTTGCCGTCTGTTGCGTACGCGGGCATCCCGTACCAGGTCTTCGGCATGAGATCAGGCGCGTTGGCGGTGACGATCGCATGGACCCGCTCGGCCAGGGCGCGATCCGGTCCAGGCATCTCGGCGATCTTCGCGAGCAGGTCGCGTTTCCCGGCCTCCCTGTCCTTGCCCCGGCGCGCCTCCGCCTTCAGCTCCTGCGCGCGCTCCTTCATCGCGGCTCGTTCGTCGTCCGTGAACCCCTTGGCCGTCGTGTCGGCTCCCTTGGTAGACCTCCGCGTGTCCTTGCGTTCGCTCATCGCTCCCTCCTTACTCGAGTGCGGGGGACTCAGGCCGGCGGCGCGACCAGCCCGGTCTCGAGCAGCCTGCGGAACCGGTCGATCGCGTCGGCGACGCCGTCGGCGAGCGGCCGGTTGACCGAGCCGTCGAGCAGCTCGACGATCGACGACCCGTCGGCCTCGCCGGGGAACGGGAGCGGGTCGCCGCGCCACGTGATCGTCCCGCGCTCGACGCCGCTCGCCGCCTCGACGAGCTCGACCACCCTCTCGACCGAAGCGGACGGGCCGTCGAGCGTGTGCACCGACGCGTCGCGTCGGTCGACCTCGCTCGCCCGGACGAAGGCCTCGGCGACGTCCGGCAGGTACTGAAACTGCAGGCGGCCGCCGAAGGGAATCTCGTACGGCACGCCCGCGGCCGCCGCAAGCATCGCGGCGGTCGGCGCCGAGGTGAGCCCCTGGTCGCGCCCCGGTCCGTAGACGGTGTGCGGCCGTAACCCGATCGAGGGGACGCCGTAGTCCTCGCCGAAGCGGAAGGCCGTCTCCTCGTTCGCCCGCTTGAAGACACCGTAGAGCGTCTGCGGCGGCGTGCCCTCCGTCGGGCCGAGGACGGCGATCGACGACGCGTAGACGACCGGCGCGGTGACACCGGTACGCCGAGCCGCCTCGAGGACGTTCACCGTGCCGACGACGTTCACCAGCGCGCCGAGCGCCGGCCGCTCGCGGACGAACGGCACCTGCATCGCGGCGAGGTGGACGACATTCGTGATCCCCCGCTCCGAGAGGAGACGCTCGAGCTCGTCGAGATTCGCGATGTCGCCGTGGACGAGCTCCAGGCGCTCTCGACCGACGGACTCGAAGGCGATGTCGAGACGATGCTGCGAGCCGCCGAGGTCGAGACCGATGACCTGTGCCCCGCGGTCGACGAGCGTTCTCGCCGTCCACGCGCCGATCGCACCCAGCACCCCGGTGACGAGATAGCGCCGGCCGGGCTCGCTCACGACGGGTTCAGCGACCGCCGACCGCCGTGAGTGCGTACCCGCCGTCGAGCATCGCTGGCGCCCTCGCGGCGAGGCGCTCCGGGCTCGGCACCTCCCAGCCCAGCGAGTCGGCGAGCCGCACGATCATGCTGAACAGCGCGCAGACGGTGGCGGCGTCGCGGAGCGCCTGGTCGGAGACGCCCGCCGCGTGCACCGCCTCGGCGTCGGCCCGCTCGAGCTCGTCCGGCCGGAGCGTCAGCTTCTCGAGGAAGACGAGGGTCGCCGCCAGCTCCGGCCGCACCGGTGCGGTCCGCCAGTCGGCGACGATCGCCTCCCACACCTCTTCGCCGAGCGCATACGACGCGACCGCGCCGTGGGAGCCCGCTCAGAAGAGACACTGGTTGAGGAGCGACGTGAAGGCGGCGAAGAGCTCCCTCTCGCCGGGCGTCCACTCGGAATCGCCCCGCATCGCATCGTCGAGCGCCTCGGAGAAGGGCCGGCCGAAGAGCTCTGGCCGATAGAGGAGCGTCTTCACGACCCCGAGAGGCTCCGCGCCGCTGCGCTCCCGGATGACGTCGAGCACCGCCGCCTGGTCCGGCGCATGGCCGGAGTCGACGACCGACAGCCTCACCCGATCACCTTTCGCGCCGCCTCTAGCCGCCGCAACCCCTCGGTGATCGCGACCGAGACCGTCGCCTCGAAGATCTCGTCTTCCGAGAGACCGGCCTCCCTCAGCGCCGCGACGTCGTCGTCGGTGACGGTGTACGCCCGGTCACGGACCCTGTCGAGGTACGGCGTGAGCGGCGCAGACGTGCGGGCAGCCGATGCGAGCGCCCCGAGCTCCTCGATCGGCCCTGCCACTGGTGGGCAGTCTATCGGCGACGGAACCCAATCGACGGGCTGCGCAGCCGACCGCGCCCGGAGAGACAAGGAGAGACGACATGGAGATCACGCGAAGCGAGCTCGACACGACTCCGGGCACGAGCGACTGGTTCACCGGCGCCGTCTACATCGACACGGTCGCCGCGCCATCCGGCACCTCTCTGATCGCCGCCGCCTGTGTGCACTTCGCGCCTGGCGCCCGCACGGCGTGGCACACGCACCCGCACGGCCAGACGATCTGGGTGACGGAGGGCCTGGGGCTCTGTCAGCGGCAAGGCGGCCCGATCGAGATGATCCGCCCGGGCGATCGGGTCTTCTTCGAGCCGGATGAGGACCACTGGCACGGTGCAGCCGCGACGCGGTTCATGGCCCACGTCGCCATGCAGCAGGCCGACGACGACGGCAACGTCGTCACGTGGGGCGAGCACGTCACCGACGAGGAGTACGGCGCGGCCGGCGACGAGCCGGACACCTAGACTCGCCGGGTGAACGACGAGCGTCCGACCTGGCTCCGCGTCCCCGACGAGGACGGTCTCCCGGCGGAGGTGAGGGCGCTGTACGAGGCGCCGCTCGAGAAGCTCGGCTTCGTCCCGAACGTGCTGCGGCTCTACGCGCTTCGGCCCGACCACCTGCTCCGCTGGAACGAGCACTACGAGGAGCTGATGAAGGGTGAGTCGGGTCTCTCGAAGGCCGAGCGCGAGATGATCGCCGTCGTCGTCTCCGTCGCGAACGAGTGCCGCTACTGCATCGCGGCGCACTCCGCGGCGCTGCGGAAGCTGACCAAGGATCCCGTGCTCGCCGACGCGATCGCGGCCGACCACACGACTGCGCCGCTCGAGCCGCCCGTCCGCGCGATGCTCGACTACGCGCGCAAGCTCACGCTCCGACCCACCGAGATGACCGAGGCGGACGTCGACGCCCTCCGCGACGCAGGCTGGACGGACGAGGACGTCATGGACATCGCCGAGGTGACCGGCATGTTCAACCTGACGAACCGCATGGCGTCCGGGCTCGGCTGGGAGCCCAACCCCGAGTACGAGTCGCTCGGCCGCTGACTAACCGACCCCGAGCTCGCGCGCGGTCCACGAGACGAGCCCGCCCGCGTCGCCGAGCTCGAGCAGGAGGGCGGCGTAGGCCGGTGTCCGGAACCCGGTGCCGTCGACCTCCACGGTGCCGGACGGGTCGATCCTGACGTGTGAGCCGTCGTGCGCCGCCTCGGCCGCCTCGGGACAGGCGACCGCGGGCAGGCCGAGGTTGACGCAGTTGCGGTAGAAGATCCGCGCGAAGCTCCGGCCGAGCACACCGCGGACGCCGTTCGCCTGCATCGCGAGCGGCACGTGCTCCCGCGACGACCCGATCCCGAAGTTCGCGCCGACGACGAGGATCGTTCCGTCCGTCAGCCGCTCGCGGAGCGTGGGGTCGTACCCCTCGAAGAGGTGCGTGGCCATCTCGCCCGGATCTTCGATGTTCAGGAACGCCCCGGGGTACATCACGTCGGTGTCGACGTTGTCCCCGGGGACGAGGAGCGCCGTTCCCTCGACGGTCACGCGATCGTCCCGGGGTGGACGATCTCGCCCGCGACCGCAGCGGCGGCCGCGACCCACGCGTTCGCGAGATAGACCGAGGCCTGCGGCGAGCCCATGCGCCCGCGGAAGTTGCGATTGGTCGTCGCAACCGCGTTCTCACCCGCGGCGAGCACGCCGTTCGAGCCTCCGAAGCACGCGCCGCAGGTCGGGGTCGACACCATCGCGCCGGCCTCTGCGAACGCGTCGAGCAGTCCTTCCGCGGCGGCCTCGCGCCAGATCGCCTGGGTCGCCGGCACCACGACGGCCCGCGTTCGCGGGTGGACACTGCGCCCGCCGAGGATCGACGCAGCCTGCCGCAGGTCGGTCATGGTCCCGTTCGCGCAGTTCCCGATGTACACCTGGTCGACCCGTGTCCCGGAGACGTCGCCGACGGCGGCCACGTTGCCCGGCAGATGCGGCCGCGCGACGAGCGGCTCGAGCGAGGCGAGGTCGATCTGCAGCTGCGCACGGAACGATGCGTCGGGGTCGGAGCGCTCCGCCGTCCACGGGAAGCGGGCGCGGCCGTCGAGGTACTCCTCCACCCGCTCGTCGGCGGGGAAGATGCCGGTCTCCGAACCCGCCTCGACCGCCATGTTCGCGACGGCCAGCCGCTCGTCGAGCGAGAGACCATCGGCCCCGGGCCCACCGAACTCGAGCACGGCGTTCGTCCCGCCGCCGACGCCGATCCGGGCGAGAACCGCGAGGATGATGTCCTTGCCCGTGACGAACGACCCGGGCGCGCCGCGCAGCTCGACGAGGATCGTCTCGGGCACCGCCTGCCAGAACGAGCCGAGCGCGAGGCACGAGGCGATGTCGGTCGAGCCGAGGCCCGTCCCGAACGCCCCGAGCGCCCCGTACGTGCACGTGTGCGAGTCCCCGCCCGCGATCACCGCGCCGGGCACGACCCAGCCCTCCTCGCAGAGCAGCGCATGCTCGATCCCGCCGCGCCCCTGCCCGTAGAACACGACGCCTTTCTCCTCCGCCCAGCGCTGGAGCCGTGCCTGCAGCTCGGCCGACTTCGCATCCTTGGCGGGCACGAAGTGATCGGCGACCATCACGACCCGTGAGGCGTCGAACACGCGCTCGGCTCCCATCCGCTCCATCGCCCGGAACGCGACCGGCCCCGACACGTCGTTGGCCATCACCACGTCGCAGCGGACGGTGACGACGTCGCCGGGGCGGACGTCTTCGGCGTCGCAGTGCGCGAGGAGGATCTTCTCAGCGAGCGTGTGCGGCAGCGAGCTCCTCCAGGTCAGCGAGACACTCCTCGAGCGACATGACGTCGCCGTACTTGAGGTCGATGTCGTAGAGCGTCGCCTCGTGCGCGGCCGGATTCCGGTCACCGACGGCCTCGCGCGGAACGACGGGCCGGTACCCGTTCTGCAGCGCGTCCACGGCCGTTGCGCGGACACACCCCGACGTGGACGCGCCGGTGACGATCACGCTGTCGCACCCGTGTGACGCGAGCATGCTCCCGAGCGCCGTGCCGAAGAACGCCGAGGCGAAGAGCTTGTTCAGCACCGGCTCGGTCGGGCGCGGGGCGAGGCGGTCGTCGATCTCGACCCACCGGCTCCCGGCCTCGAGCGTCAGGAGGACGGGCACCTTGTCGATGAACGCCTTCGCGGTGACCTTGTCGCCCTCGCCGTACGACACCGTCGTGTAGACGACCGGCAGATCCGCCCGGCGCATCGCGTCGAGCAGTCGGCCGATCGCGGCGATCGTGTCGTCGAGCTCGCAGACGAGCGGCGACTCGGGGTCCGTGAACCCGTAGTTCATGTCGACGATCACGAGCGCGGGCCGACGGCCGACGCCGCCGGCCCGCTGCCCGAACCCCTCGAACTGCATGCCGCCCATCTCAGACGCCCTCGCGCTCGCGTACTCGAGCGAGCACTTCGGCACCGTCCTCGAGGGGCGACCACCGCAGCGGCGTCGCCGGCGTGGGCGGCTCGAGCCCGGTCTCCTCCTTGCAGCGCGCGAGCACCTCGTCGAGCGGCGGGCCGAAGTCGAACGCGAGCGGCTCGCCGCGCTCCGACCGCTGCCGGTCGCGTTCCTTCGCCGTCGCGTCGAGGTCGGGCGCGCCGTCGTCGCCGAGTGCGACGCCGTAGCTCGCGAGCGCCTTCTCCCGCGAGACGAGCCCGAACGAGACGTCCCGCGCGACCTCCTCGACCGGCCGTTCGAGCCGGTCCTTCCAGCCGCCCCCGCCGGCCGTGCGGTAGACGAGCATGTCGCCCGGCTGCACCTCGACGTTGTCGCACTTCGACGGCAGCCGCTCTTCGGTGCCGTCGGCCCGGACGAGGATCTTCTCCGACCGCTCGCCGGGCTCGCCGCCGAGCACGCCCCACGGCCGGGTCAGCCAGCGGTCGTCGTGGATCGAGACCTCACCGGGCTCGAGGTAGACGTACCGCTTCTCGACGGCGTTGCCCCCGCGATGCAGGCCGGCGCCGCCGGAGTCCGTAACGGTCGTGTAGCCGTCGATCCGCAGCGGGTAGTACGCCTCGAGGTACTCGGTCGGGATGTTCTCGAACAGCGGCCACCACGAGTGGCCGTCCATCCCGTCGCCGATCGGCCTCCCCGGGATCCCGCCGTAGAGGATCTCCATCGAGTAGAAGAAGTCCCCGCCCCCGTCCCAGCCGGAGTAGAGCATGTACGGCGAGGTGCCGTAGCCGGCCGCGGTGTTCAGCTCCGGTGCGTTCTTGCAGAGCGCCCCGCCGAGCACGTCGAACTGCCGCGCGAGCCCGTGCGTGCGGCAGCCGAGCGGGGCCGGGTAGCGCGGCTTGAGCAGGGAGCCCTCCGGCAGCACGACGTGAAGCAGCGGGTAGAAGCCGTCGTTGAAGAGGATCTGGGGATCGTTGACCATGATCAGGTAGATCCCGATGAACATCTTGAACATGCCCTCGGAGAGGTAGAAGTTGATCGGGCCCAGGGCCTGCGGGTCGGTGCCCGTCCAGTCGAAGAAGGCGTGCTCGCCTTCGCGCCAGATCGTCAGCTTCAGCTTGTACGGGCCGTTGCCGAGCCCGTCGTCGTCGATGTAGTCCTCGAAGCTCTGCGGTTCCTCGGGAATCGCGACCAGGATCAGCTTCCGCATCGCCTCGTAGGTCCGGTCGAGAAGCGCCTGCAGTGCGGCGAGGTACGTCTCCTTGCCGAAGCGCTCGCAGAGGTCGAGGACGCGACGCTCCCCCGCGCGACAGCCGGCGACGATCGCGAACAGATCCGCTCGATTCATCTCCGGCAGGCGGACGTTGTTGAAGATCAGCCGGAGGACGTCCTCCTGAACCTCGCCCCGCTCGATGATCTTGATCGGGGGGATGATGATTCCCTCCTCGAAGATCGTCCGGGCGCCCGTGGGAAGGGAGCCCGGCAGCGGCCCGCCCGCGTCCATCTGGTGGCCGAACTGGCTCGACCAGCCCACCAGCTCGTCCTCGTAGAAGATCGGCAGCAGCACGAGCCAGTCGTTCGTGTGCGAGATCGAGGCGGAGCACTTGAACGGGTCCGAGGTGAGGATCACGTCGCCCGGGTACACGCCGCGGTCCCAGTCGTCCATCATCTCGTTGATGTAGGCCCCGAACTGCCCGACGACCATGCGACCGCGCGGGTCGGTGAGCATCGGGAACTCGTCGTGCTGCTCTCGGATGACGGGGCTCATCGCCGAGCGGAACAGCACGGCGTCCATCTCGAAGCGGGCGTTCTTCAGGGCCCCTTCGATGATGTCGAGCGTGACCGGGTCGACCTTGACGCCGGTGGGGATCTCGGCGATCCGCAGCGGCTCTGATTCGGTGGTTGCCATCGTTGCCGCCTCTCAGTCGTTCGGGGTGATCAGGAGGTTGAAGTTCACGTCGACCCCGGCCGAGTACCCGGGCAGGACGACGGTCGTCGAGTCGAACTCGGTGACGATCGCCGGTCCGGCGAACGCCATTCCTGGCCGAAGCTTGGCCCGGTCGTAGAGCTGCGTCGCGTGCTGTGCCCCGCCGAACCAGACCTGCCGTTCGCCTGCGACGGCGCCGGACGCGTCCGCGTCTCCCGCATCGCCGACCGGGAGCTCCGGCTTGGGCACCGACCCGAACCCGACCGCGCGGAGATTGACGATCTCGGTCGCCGTCCCGTGCATCCGGAAGCCGTAGAGCTGCTCGTGGAGGCCGTTGAAGCGCTCCTCGAGCCCGTCGACGCCGGCGGCGCGGATCTCCGCCGGGTCGATCGCGACCGGGATCTCGTAGCCCTGCCCGCGGTAGCGCATGTCGGCGGTGTAGGTCACGGTGCGCGTGTCGTCCGCGATCCCCTCGCTGTCGAGCCACGCATCGGCGCGGCCGCCGAGGTCGTCGAGGATCTCCGCGACCTCGTCCGGCGTCGCGTCGACGAGCAAGCGGATGTACGTCTGCGCGAACTCGTCCCGGAAGTCCGCCACGAGGTCGCCGATCGCGCAGAGCAGGCCGGGCGCCGGCGGGACGATCACCGGGAAGGAGCCCATCAGCTCCGCGACGGCGTTCGCGTGGAGCGGCCCGGCGCCGCCGTATGCGACGAGGGCGAAGTCGCGCGGGTCGTGACCGCGCTGCACCGAGACCAGCCGCAGCGCGCCGGCCATGTTCTCGTTCACGATCGCGAGGATCCCTTCCGCCGCCTCCTCGGCCGAGGCGAGGCCGACCGCGTCGGCGATCGTCTGGACGGCGGCCAGCGCCGCGCCGGCGTCGAGGCTCATCTCGCCGCCGAGGAGCTGCGGCGGAAGGTGGCCGAGCACGACGTTCGCGTCGGTGACGGTCGGCTGGGTGCCGCCCCTGCCGTACGCGGCGGGGCCGGGGTCGGCTCCCGCGGACTCCGGGCCGACGCGCAGCGCCTTCGTCAGCTCGGGCACATGCGCGATCGAGCCGCCGCCGGCGCCGACGGTGTGCACGTCGACCGACGGGACGCGGATGCGGAAGTGCGAGATCGCGGTCTCGCGGCCGATCGTCGGCTGGCCGTTCTGACAGAGGGAGACGTCTGTGGACGTGCCGCCCATGTCGAACGTGAGGATGTCGTCGAAGCCCGCCTTGCGCGCGACGTAGAGCGCGCCGGCGACACCGCCCGACGGGCCGGAGAGAACGCCGTAGATCGGGTTGCGCGCAGCCTCTGTCGTGGTCATCAGGCCGGCGTCCGAGCGAAGGATGTTGACGTCGGCCTTCGCGCCGATCGCCTGGAGCTCGGACTGGAGCCGGTCGACGTAGTCGGCGACCTTCGGCCGCACGTAGGAGTTCATGCACGCGGTCAGGGCCCGCTCGTACTCTCGGAACTCCGGGAGCACGTGCGCGCTGAGCGTCACCGGGAAGCCCGGGTACAGCCGCTCGATGACGGCCCCGATCCGCTCCTCGTGCGCGGGGTTCACGTACGAGTTGACGAGCGCGACCGTCAACGTCTCGACGCCGGAGTCGACGAGGTCGCGGACGATCGCCTCGACCTGCTGCTCGTCGACCGCCGTGACGGTGTCGCCCTGGGCGTCCATCCGCTCGACGGCCTCTCGGGTGTCCGCGAGCGACGCGGGCGGATCGGGCTTGATCATGATGATCCAGCCGGCGAGCGGGCCTGGCGTCTGCGACCGCGCGAGGTGGAGGATCTGGCCGAACCCCTGCGTCGTGATCAGGCCGACTCGTGCCCCCTTCGACTCGAGCACGGCGTTCGTCGCGACGGTGGTGCCGTGGAGGATGTTGCGCAGGTCCTCGACGCCGATCCCCGCCTCCTCGCAGATGCGGCGGACACCCGTGAGGACGCCCTCGGACGGATCGTGCGGAGTGGACGGCGTCTTGACGCGGAACTGCCCGCCGCCGTTGTCCTGGGAGACGAGGAAGAGGTCGGTGAAGGTTCCCCCGACGTCGACCCCAAGCCTGTACGCCATCGTTCCGTCCTTTCGTCTCTAGCTGGCCACCGGAGCGAACGTCCCTGCCTTGTAGACCTGCCCTTCGAGCTCGCGCCCGAGCTGCGTCTCGAGCCATTTCGCAACGTCGATCAGCGCCTCGAGGTCGACACCCGTCTCGACTCCCTCGCCGTGGAGGAGGTACACGAGGTCCTCGGTCGCGATGTTCCCCGTCGCCCGGGGCGCGAAGGGGCACCCTCCGATCCCCCCGACGGAGGCGTCGAACACCGTGACGCCGCTCTCGAGAGCGGCGAACGCGTTCGCGAAGCCGTTGTTGCGCGTGTTGTGCAGGTGGATCCCGATCGGGACGCCGAAGGGCTCGATGCGCGCGACGAGGTCGCGCACCTGACGCGGCACCCCGACCCCGACCGTGTCCGCCACGACGATCTCGTCCGCTCCGGCACCCGCCACCCGGCCGGCGAGCGCGGCCACGTGTCCGGGGTCGACCGCGCCCTCGAACGGGCAGCCGAACGCGGTTCCGATCGTCACGGTCACCCGTGTTCCGTCGGCCTTCGCTCGCTCGATGATCCGCTCGCCTGCGGTCACCCCCTCCTCGACGGTGGCGCCTGCGTTGCGGCGGTTGAACTCCTCGGAGGCTGCAAAGGCGAAATGCACCTCGTCGAGCCCGCTGTCGCGGAGCCTGTCGTAGCCGCGCTCGTTCAGGGCGAGCCCGGCGTAGACCACCCCGTCGCGCCGGTGGATCGCCGCCACCACCTCCTCGGCACCCGCCATCTGCGGCACGTGCCTTGAGCTGACGAAGCTCACCGCCTCGATGCGCGCAAGGCCGGCTACCGCGAGACGATCGACCAGCTCCGCCCGCACGTCGGGCGCGAGCGTGACGGGCTGGTTCTGAAGGCCGTCACGCGGGCCGACGTCGCAGATCGTGACCCTCATACGACACCATCCTCGCGCAACCCGTCGAGCTCCGACGCCGAGAGGCCGAGCAGGCCGCAGTAGATCTCCTCGTTGTGGCTGCCCTCCTCCCAGGTTCCCGACCACCGCACCGCACCCGGCGTCTCCGAGAACTTCGGCACGATGCCGGGCCCGACGTACTCGCCGAACTCGGGGTCGACGTGCTCGACGAGCATCTCGCGCGCCTCGAACTGGGGGTCCTCGAAGATGTCCGCGACGCTGTAGATCGGCCCGCACGCGACCCCCGCCTCGTTGAGGGTGCGGTCGATCTCGCGCGCGTCGTGCTGCGCGGCCCACTCGCCGATGATCGCGTCGAGCGTCTCCTCGTTCTCGCCACGCGCAAGGTGGGTCGCGAAGCGCGGGTCGTCCGCCAGCTCGGGCCCGCCCATAGCGTCGCAGAGGCGCCGAAAGACGGCGTCCTGGTTCGCGGCGATGACGATCCACATCTCGTCGCGGGACTTGAAGATGTTCGACGGAGCGACGCCCTTCAGCCCGGTACCGGAAGGCTGGCGGACGATGCCGAGCCGGTCGAACTCCGGAACGGTGCTCTCGAGAAGGGCGAACGACGCCTCCATCAGCGAGACGTCGACGACCTGACCGTGGCCGTCGCCGCCGAGCGCGTCGCGATGGTAGAGCGCCGCCAGGATCCCCTGCACCGCGAACATCGCGGCGAGCGAGTCGCCCAGCGAGATCCCGGTGCGTGGCGGCGCCTCGCCCGGGAATCCGTTGATGTATCGGAGACCGCCCATCGCCTCGGCGACAGAGGCGAACCCCGCCCGTTGCGCGTACGGCCCGGTCTGGCCGTACCCGGAAATGCGTGCGAGGACGACGCCCGGGTTTGCGGCCGAGAGCCGCTCGTAGCCGAGGTTCCACCGCTCGAGCGTGCCGGGGCGGAAGTTCTCCGTCACGACGTCCGAGACCGCGACGAGCTCCAGCAGGAGCTCCTGGCCCCGCTGCTCACGGAGGTTGAGCGTGATGCACTTCTTGTTGCGCGACTGCACCGGCCACCACAACGACCGGCCTTCGTACCGGGCATGACCCCACTCGCGCAGCGGGTCCGGCTGACCCGGCGCCTCGACCTTGACGACCTCGGCTCCCATGTCGCCGAGCAGGCGGCCGGCGAACGGGCCGGCCAGCAACGTCCCGAGCTCGATCATCCGCAGGCCCGCGAGCGGGCCTGGCGTCCTCGTGGTCTCCGTCACCAAGTCACTCGCTCGCATGCGTCTACCACGCGGTCCAGCCGCCGTCGACGCCGAGGACGTGGCCCGTGACCAGCGCCGCCTGGTCGGAGGCGAGATAGACGACGGCGCCGACGACGTCGGACGGGGTGCCGATCCGCCCGATCGGCAAGCGGCGCAGCACGTCGGCCCGGAACGTCTCGTCCTCGAACATGGGTCGCGTCAGCGGCGTGTCGACGAACGTCGGGGCGACCGCGTTGACCATGATCCCGGCCGGCGCCCACTCGACCGCCAGTGCCTTGACCAGCCCGTTGACGGCATGCTTGCTCGCGCAGTACGCCGCCCGGCCTGGGTAGCCGACCTCGCCCATCTGCGACGAGATCGCGACGATCCGACCGCCTCGCCCACGGGCTTCGAGCGCCGCGGCGAAGGCGCGGCACGTGAGGAACGTGCCGCGGAGGTTGGTCTCGACGACGAGGTCGAAGTCGTCGATCGGCTGCTCGAGCGTGGGGCCGGGCCGGTTGAGCCCCGCGGCCGTGACGCAGATGGAGAGGCCGTCGTCCGCCGCCGCCGTCTCGACGAGACGCTCGACGTCCGCAATGGACCGCACGTCTCCCACGCACGTCTCGGCGCGCACGCCGCGTTCGCGCACCTCGCCGGCGACCGCGACCAGCTCGTCCTCCGAGCGAGAGAAGAGCGTCACGCTCGCTCCTGCCTCCGCGAGGGCGAGGGCGGCCGCGCGCCCGATGCCTCGTCCTGCGCCGGTCACGATCGCATGCCGGCCGTCGAGCCGCTGGGACGGAAGCATCGGCTGCGCCACGGCCTTCACGCCTCCAGCTCCTGCCTGAGCCGGGCGAGTGCGACGTAGGCACGGTCTCTCCGGTCGAGCAACGCGTCGGCCTGCGACTGGGACAGCTCGAGGAACCCGCGTCCCGTCTTGACGCCGAGCTCCCCGCGCTCGACGTGCTCCCGCAAGACGCGCGGCGCGGCGAAGTCGTCGCCGAGGCCGGCCTCGAGTGTGTCGAAGACATCCGCGTATACGTCGAGGCCGGCCATGTCGGCGATCGTGAACGGGCCGAAGAACGGCAGCCGGAAGCCGAACGACGAACGCACCACCTCGTCCACCTGCGCCGGCGCGGCGAGCCCCTCGGCGACGATCCGGGTCGCCTCCCTGAACATGGCGAACTGGATGCGGTTGGCCACGAAGCCGGGCCCGTCTCCGACGACGACCGGCGTCTTCCCGAGCCGCACGAGCGCCTCGACCACGTGCTCGACGACGCGATCGGCGGTCGTCGTCGCCCGGATCACCTCGACGCATGGGACGAGCAACGGTGGGACGAACCAGTGGACGCCGAGAAATCGTTCCGGACGCCGCAGCCCGTCGGCGAGCTGCGCGATCGGGATCGAGGACGTATTCGTGGCGATGACCGTGTCGTCGCGGGCCGCGGCCTCGATCGCCTCGTACACGGGCACCTTGACGTCCACGCGCTCGACGACGGCCTCGACGACGAGGTCGGCGTCGCGGACGGCGTCCTCCAGCGAGGCGGCCGCGCGCAGGTGGCGCTCTGCCGTCATGGCGGCGCCGCGGTCGACGTTTCCCTCCGCCTCGAGCCGCCGGAGGAGCTCGAGCGAGCGGGCCAGGCCCTGCTCGGTGAGGTCCGTGGTGGCGTCGACGAGCGTCGTGGAAATCCCGCTCGCGGCGAAGGTGTGCGAGATGCCGGCGCCCATCGTGCCCGCGCCGACGACGGCGACACGGGAAGGCCAGCCGTTCGCGGGCTCTGTCACAGGGAGGCCCTCAGCAGGTTCTCGAGCTCGGCGGCGCCGACCTCCTTCGGTGCACCGACGAGGAGCCGGCGTTGGTCGAGAGCGCCCGAGACGAGCGGCGCGAGGTCGTCGTCGTCGTAGCCGAGCTCGCCGAGCCTCGTCGGAGCGCCGACGTCCTGAATCAGCCGCTCGAGCGAAGCGGCGAGGTCGTCGCCGCCGTCGAGCAGCCGTGCCGCCGTCGCGCACCGCTCGGGCGCGTCGTCCTCGATGAACCGGAACGCAGCGGGCGCGGTCACGGCGACGGCGAAGCCGTGGGGCACGAACGCCGCGCCCCCGTAGCCAGGCGGTCGCCACTCGTGCTTGAGCGAGGCGATCGGATAGGCAAGAGCGTGCGGGATGTGCACACCCGCGCCGGAGAAGGCGATCCCGGCGATCGTCGACGCGAGCGCCAGCGCCGTGCGGGCCTCGATGTCGTTCCCGTTCGAGACCGCGGCCCGAAGATGGCTGCCGACGAGCTCGATCGCGCGTTCGCACAACGGATCGGAGAAGGGATTCGCGCCCTGGTACGGCGGGCGCTCGCCGGGCTGAAGGTGCGGCCGGGTGTCGTACGCCGAGACGGTATACGCCTCGAGCGCGTGCAGGAGCGCGTCGAGCCCCGTCGACGCCGTGACACCCGCGGGACACGACACGGTGAGGGACGGGTCGACGATCGCGAGGGACGGCCGCAAATATCCATGCGAGATACCCGTCTTCGTCCCGAGGCGGGGGAAGTCGACGATCGCCACCGTCGTCACTTCGGATCCCGTGCCGGACGTCGTCGGCAATGCGACGACCGGCAGGACCGGCCCGGGCACCGGGCGTCCTGCGCCGATCGGCGCGTTCACGTAGTCGAGCAGCTCGCCGCCGTGGGTCGCGAAGAGCGCGCAGAGCTTCGCCGTGTCGAGCGCGGAGCCGCCGCCGATCCCGACGAAGCCGTCGAAGCCGTCGCGCGCGGCTTCCGCAGCCTCCGCGACGGACGTCTCGTTCGGCTCACCGACGACCCGGTCGTAGACCACCGGCTCGACTCCGGCGTCGCGGAGGGACTGACGGAGGCGCTCGTCGAGCCCGGACTCCGTCACGAACCGGTCGCAGACGACGAACGCCCGCGTCGCGCCGAGCTGCCTCAGGTGCTCGCCCGTCTCGGCCGACGCGCCGGCGCCGAAGACGACACGCGCGGCGTTGAATGCGACGATCGTGGTCGTCACTTCCGTCATCGGCGGCGGATCGCCTCGTCGATCGAGACCACGTCGCGCGCCTTCATCGCGACTGCCACTCGGCAAGACCCAGCAACGCGTTGACGTCGTCGAAGCCCATGAACCGGTCGGCAAGCGCCGTTGTCGTACGGTCGCGGACGACGACGGCGCAAAGCTCCTCGTAGGCCTTCGCGAAGAGCCAGGTCTGCGTGCTCGGGAAGATGACGAGCTTGTACCCCATCGCCTCGAGCTCGTCGGTCGGAATCGTCGGCGACTTTCCCGTCTCCGTCATGTTCGCGACGCCGGGCGCGGAGCAGCGCTCGGCGATGGCCGCGTAGTCGCCCACGGACGACGGGGCGTCCACGAAGATCAGGTCGGCTCCGGCGTCGCTGTAGGCGTTGCAGCGCTCGATCGCATCGTCGAGCCCGCTGACCTGCAGCGCATCCGTGCGCGCGACGATCAGCGTCTCCTCCGACCGCCGCGCTGCGACGGCGGCGCGAACCTTGATCACCATCTCCTCGGTGGGGATCACCTCCTTGCCCTGCATGTGGCCGCAGCGCTTCGGCGCGACCTGGTCCTCGATCTGCACCGCGTTCGCCCCGGCGCCCTCCAGCTCGCGCACCGTCAACCAGACGCCCGCCTCGGAGCCGTAGCCCGTGTCGGCGTCGGCGACGATCGGAAGGTCGGTCGCCGCGCGCATCCGGCGCACGCTCTCGACGACCTCGGCGCGGCCGATCAGGCCGACGTCCGGCAGACCGAAGTGGTGGGCGGCGGCCGCGTAGCCGCCGTGGTAGAGCGCCTCGATCCCGGCCCGCTCCGCGAGCTTCGCCGTCAGGCCGTCGTGCGCACCGAGTGCGACGATGGCGCCGGGGTCGGACAGGCGTGAGCGCAGGCTGGTCGTCATGCGGAGTCTCCTGTCGGGGCGTGGCCGAAGTCGAACGGTTGGACGGGCCCGCGCGCTTCTCCGAGTCGCCCGCGCTCGGCTTCGGTGGCGGCGGTGTCGACGACGGTCCCGTCGACCACGACGCCGTACTCCCGAATCGCAGCCTCGTGCGAGACGAGGTCGCGGAGCACGTCCCGGAGCACGAGCTCCGGGTCGCGCTCGAGCGGGTCCCCCCACCCTCCGGCGCCCGCCGTCCGGAACACGAGCACGTCGCCGGCGCCGACGGGAACCTGGTCGATCTTCGAGGCGAGCTCGACGACCTCCCCACCGGCGCGGATCAGGGTCTTCGTGCTGCACCCGCCGTGGCGCCCGCCGTTGATCCCCCATGGAGGGATCGTCGCGCGGTCGTCGTTCACCGTGAACGCCCCCGCGCCGGTGAACACGTACGTCTTCTCGATCCCCGTGCCGCCGCGATGGAAGCCCGCGCCGCCGGTGTCGCGGGCCGGCACGTAGCTCGAGATGCGCACGGGGTAGTAGCTCTCCGCGTATTCCGCGGGCGTCGTCCGGAAGAGCGGCCACCACGAGTGCCCGTCGAGCCCGTCGGCCTTGTACCGGGCCGGCAGACCGCCGAAGAGGAGCTCGACGAACTGGAAGTACTCGCCGTCGGCGTCGTAGCCGGCGAAGACGAAGAACGGGCTCGTCCCGTACCCCGCTGCCATCGACAGCTCCGGAGCCTTCTGGCCGAGGGCGCCGCTCATGCAGTCGAACAGTCGGGTGTGGACGTTCAGCCGGTTCGAGAGCGGTGCCGGGAACCTCGGGTTCAGCAGCGAGCCCTCCGGGAGCGTGACCTCGAAGACGTCGTAGATGCCGTCGTTGAAGAGGATCTCGGGGTCGAACGCCATGATCATGTAGATCCCGAGGAAGAGCTTGCAGAGGCCCTCGTGGATGTGGAAGTTGATCGAGCCTGGCGCCTGCTCGTCCGTGCCCGTCCAGTCGGCGTGGCAGACGTCGCCCTCGCGCCAGATCGTCAGCACCATCTTGAACGGGCCGTTGCCGCACCCGTCGTCGTCGACCCAGTCGGTGAACGTCTGCGGCTCCTCCGGGATGTACCGACGGATGATCTGCGCCATCGCGCGCCGTGTCCGGTCGAGGAGCGCGTCGCACGCAGCCTCGAAGGTCGCCGGGCCGAAGCGCTCGCAGATCTCGACGATGCGGCGCTCGGCCGCGCGGCAGCCGCCGATGATCGCCATCAGGTCGCTCCGGTTGGTGTCCGGAGTGCGGGTGTTGTTGAGGATGACGTCGAGCGCCGTCTCGTTGAGGACACCGCGGTCGAGGATCTTGATCGGCGGGATCCGGATGCCCTCCTCCCAGATGGAGAGGGCGTCCGAGACCTGGCTGCCGGGCACCTTGCCGCCTACGTCCATCATGTGGCCGAAGAGCGAGGTGAACGCGATGCGCTCGCCCTCGTAGAAGACGGGCAGGATCGCCAGCCAGTCGTTGCAGTGCGAGATCGACCCCTTGCAGAGGTACGGGTCGTTCAGGAGGATCACGTCGCCCTCGAAGATCTCGCCGCCGAAGCGGTCGATCACCTCGGGGATGTACGACCCGAACTGGCCGACGACCATCTGGCCGCGCGCGTTGCAGATCATCGGGAACTCGTCGTGTTGAACGCGGATCGTGGGCGACATGGCCGCCCGCCGGACGACCTCGTCCATCTCGAAGCGCGCGTTCAGGAGCGCGTTCTCGATCAGGTCGAGTGTGGCGACCTCGATGGTGGTGCTCATGCGCTGGTCTCCTCGGGACGGATCAGGAGGTTCATCCAGGGATCGACCCACGCGCGGTGCGCGGGGAGCACGACGGTGGTCGCGTCGTACTGCTCGACGATCGCGTAGCCGTCGATCGCCATTCCCGGCTCGAGCGCGGCCCGCGCAAACGTCGGCACGTCGACCGATCCCTCGGGGGTCCAGACGAGCTGCGTGCCGGTCTGCGCCGAGGAGGGGTCCTCGTCTCCCTCGGCGTGCGCCTCGAGCTCGGGCAGCGGGACGCGGCCGGTGGCCAGGACCCGGAGGTTGACGATCTCGGAGCCTCCGTCGAGCACGAAGCCGTACAGACGGCTGTGGGCCTCGCCGAAGCGCCGCTCGAGCGCGGCGAGGTCGAGCGCGGCGAGGTCGATGCCGTCCAGCTCGATCGGGATCTCGTAGCCCTGCCTGCTGTAGCGCATGTCGAGGACGAAGCGAACGTCCTGGTCGGCGACGCCGACGCTCTCCGCGTCGAGCCAGTCGCGGGCGCGGGCGGTGAGCACTTCGAAGGGCTCGCGCACCGCGTCCGGAGTCGTGCCCGTGATGCTTTTCACGAACGTCTGGCTGAACTCGTTCTTGATCTCGGACGAGATGAACCCGAGCGCCGAGAGCACGCCCGACTCCTCGGGGACGATCACGGGATAGCTGCCGAGGATGCTCGCGAGCGCGTTCGCGTGGAGGCCGCCGGCGCCGCCGAAGGCGACGAGCGCGAACTCGCTCGGCACTCGCCCGCGCTGGACGGTGACGACGCGGAGAGCTCCGAGCATCGCCTCGTCGACCATGCTCACGATCGCGCGTGCGGTCTCTTCGACGCCCGTACCGCGAGCCTCTGCGACGTGCGCGACCGCCGCGTACGCCGCGTCGGCGTCGAGCTCGAGCTCGCCGCCGAGCAGACGCGGCGGCAGGTGGCCGAGGACGACGTTGGCGTCCGTGACCGTTGCCGCCGTGCCGCCTCGGCCGTAGCACGCCGGTCCGGGAAGCGCGCCGGCGCTCTCCGGGCCGACTCGAAGTGCTCCGGTCGCGTCCGCGACGTACGCAATCGAGCCGCCTCCGGCACCGATGCTCGCGACGTCGACCGCGGGCGCGCGCACGGGAAAGTCGCCGACTTTCGTCTCGCGCGTGATCTCGGGGCGGCCCGACACGCAGACGGCGACGTCGGTGGACGTCCCACCCATGTCGAACGTGAGGATGCGGTCGAAGCCCGCGTGGGACGCGACGAACGACGCCCCGCTGACGCCCCCGGCCGGCCCCGACAGCACCGTTTGCACCGGGCTCCTGCGGGCCGAGTCAAGGCTCATCAGGCCGCCGTCCGACCGCACGACCTGGATCGGCGCCCGCACGTGCGCGGCTGCAAGACCGTCGCGGACGTTCGTCAGGTACCGCTCGAGGACCGGCGCGACGTACGCGTTCATCAGCGTCGTCACCGTGCGCTCGTACTCGCGGAACTCGGGCAGGATCTCCGAGGAGATCGACACCGAGAGGTCGGGCGCGACGGAGGCCGCGATGTCCGCGACGACGCGCTCGTGGCGGCCGTTGGCATGCGCGTTGAGCAGGCAGACGGTCAGGGCCTCCACCCCGTCGGCGACGAGCTCCTCGACGGCGGCACGCACGGCCGCCGCGTCGATCGGCTCGACGATCGTCCCATCGGCGCCTGTTCGCTCGGGCACCTCGCGGACGTAGCGGGTGTCGGTCAGCGGCTCGGGCTTCTCGTAGACCATGAACCCGAACAGCGGCCCCGGCGTCCACGCCTCGGCGAGGTGCAGGATCTGGCGGAAGCCTTTCGTCACGATCAGCCCGACGAGCGCACCGCCGCGCTCGAGGACGGCGTTCGTCGCGACGGTGGTGCCGTGGAGGATCGCGTCGAGGTCGGGTAGCGGGACGCTCGCGCGCTCCGCCGCCAGCCGGATGCCCTCGATCACGCCGACGGACTGGTCGCCGGGCGTGCTCGGCGTCTTCGCCAGCCAGACGCGCTGACCGCCGCTGTCGTAGAGGACGACGTCGGTGAAGGTCCCGCCTACGTCCACTCCGAGCCGGTAGGTCACGCCGTCTCGTTCCCGACGAGCACCTTGCGCCGGTACTTCTCGACGCGCACGTCGCAGGTACGCGCGTGTCCCTCGAAATTCTCGATCCGGCACTGGCGGGCGCAGATCTCGCCGATCATCACGCTCGCCTGCTCGTCGCACTCCTGGAAGGTCACGGTCTTGAGGAACTTCCCGACCCACAGGCCCCCCGTGTAGCGGGCGGCTCCGCGCGTCGGAAGGATGTGGTTCGTGCCGATCGTCTTGTCGCCGTACGCGACGGTCGTCGCCTCGCCCAGGAAGAGGGCGCCGTAGTTGCGCATCCGCTCCAGGTACCAGCGCGGATCCGCCGTCTGGATCTCGACGTGCTCGAACGCGTACGCATCGGCAAGGTGGAGCGCCTCCTCGTCCGAGTCCGCGACGAGGACCTCGCCGTAGTCCTCCCACGCCTGGCGCGCGACGTCCGCGGTCGGGAGATCCTCGAGCTGCGCCTCGACCTCGCACAGCGTCGCCTCTGCGACCGCCCGTGAGGTGGCCACGAGAACCGCCGGCGATGCCGGCCCATGCTCTGCCTGGCCGAGCAGATCGGCGGCCACGACCCGCGGATCGGCGGCCTCGTCGGCAACGATCAGGATCTCCGTCGGGCCGGCGGTGAGGTCGATGCCGACCGTCCCGAACAGCTGACGCTTTGCCTCGACGACATATGCGTTGCCCGGGCCGACGAGGATGTCCACCGGCTCGACGGTCGCCGTGCCGAGCGCAAGCGCCGCGAGGGCCTGCACGCCTCCCAGGATGTAGATCTCGTCCGCGCCGGCGAGGTGCATCGCGGCGACGGTGGCGTCGGGGATGCGCCCGTCGAGCGGAGGAGTGCAGGCGGCGACGCGTTCGACGCCTGCGACCTTCGCCGTGACGATGCTCATGTGAGCGGAGGCGACCATCGGGTAGCGACCCCCCGGGACGTACGCGCCGACGCTCGTCACGGGGATGTGCCGGTGGCCGAGCCGCACGCCGGGGAGCGTCTCGAGCTCGAGGTCGACCAGCGTCGCGCGTTGCGCCGCCGCGAACCTGCGCACCTGCTCCTGGCAGAACACGATGTCCTCGACGACCTGCGCCGGGAGGCGCGCGATGCTCGCCGCGATCTCGTCGGCGCTCAGCCGGAAGCTGTGGGGTGTCCAGCCGTCGAGGCGATTCGAGTAGCGCCGCACGGCCTCGTCGCCTTCGGCTGCGACCGCCGAGATGATCTCCTCGACGACGGTCCCGACGGTCCTGTCGTGATCCGCACGCCCTTCCGCTCGCACGGCCTGCTTCAGCGTCAGCAAATGGTCTCTTTCGTCGTTTGACTACGTATGCATAGACCCGCTGTCGCTCGCTTGTCAAATAGGCAACGGGCCGGCGCGGGGATCGTGCCCGAGGGCGCCGTCTGCCATGCTCCGGCCGTGGCCGTGACGAGCAACGACATCGCCCGCCGGCTCCAGATCAGCCAGTCGACGGTGTCCCGGGCGCTCCGCGGCGACCCGCGCGTCGCGCCCGAGACGAGGGCCCGCGTGCTGCGGGCGGCGCGCGAGATGAACTACACGCCGAACCTGGCTGCACGAACCCTGATCACGCGCAAGACACGCACGGTCGGGGTCGTCGTCAGCGACATCACGAACCCGTTCTATCCCGAGCTCCTGGAGATCCTCCACAACGAGTTCGCCCTCGCGGGCTATCGCACGGTGCTGTTCAACGAGCGGACGGACGCAAGCGCCGAGCAGCACCTCGCCGACCTCGTCAACGGATCGGCGGCGGACGGGATCGTCTACGTGTCGGCGACGCTCGGGTCACCGCTCCCCGGACGCCCTGGCGGCGTCCCGATGGTGCTCGTGAACCGATATCTCGACGACGTGGACGTCGACACGGTGATCTCCGACAATCGGCGTGGCGGACAGCTCGTCGCAGAGGCGATGGTCGAGCTCGGTCATCGGCGGGTCGCGGTCATCGCCGGGCCCGAGAACACGACGACGAGCCGCGATCGGGAGCGGGGCTTCCGTGAGCAGCTGACGGGGTCGGGCGTCTCGTTCGACGAGAGCCTCCGTCGCGTCGGCCAGTTCACCCACCACAGCGGGTACCAGTGGTGTCTCGACCTCCTTGCCTCCGAACCGCGCCCGACCGCCGTGTTCGCGGCGAACGACGTCATCGCGTTCGGCGCGCTCGACGCTGCACGGCGCGTCGGCGTCCGAGTGCCCTCGGAGCTGTCGATCGTCGGCTTCGACGACATCGACATGGCCGGGTGGGAGGGCTTCGACCTGACGACCGTCAGGCAGCCGCTCGCCGAGATGGGCAGGGCCGCCACGAGCCTCCTGATCGAGCGGATCGAGTCCGGCCACGGCGGCCCTCCCCGCCGGCGGGTCTTCCCCGTCGGGCTCGTCCGCCGCGACACGCTCGCCGCCGCCCCGCCGAGCTGAGCGGTCGGGGCGCTCCGGCCTGGTTGTTTGACATGTTTCGGGGCACGTTGTATGACTACGTATGCATTGTCGGCGTGCCTAACTCGCCCGTCTCCGCACCGTCCAACCCTCCACAGGCGGCAGGCACGAACCCGCTTCGGCGGTGTTTGTCAATCGTCAGATCCGAAAGGACGTATGACATGAGGCGCAAGTCATTGCGTTGGGTTCCGCTCGCGGCACTCGCGGTCGTTGCGGCCGTCGTCGTCTCCGGCGCGCTGGGAGCGAGCGGCCAGAAGAACGACCTGTCCGGCAAGAAGGTCGGCGTCATCATCTGCACGAACCAGAACCCCTTCTGTGCGGCCTGGGCGAACAGCGTCAAGAGCGGACTGGAGAAGCAGGGCGCGCAGGTCACCGTCCTCTCGTCCGTGTTCGACCCGGCGGTCGACGCGCAGAACATGAACCGCCTGATCGCGGACAAGCCGGACCTGATCATTTCCGTGCCGGCGAGCGCTTCGGCGATCGTGCCGTCGTACATCCGCGCGCAGCGCGCGGGCATCCCGATCCTCGGGGCGATCGGCCGTCAGTCGGCGGACGGTGCGAAGATCGTCACTGCCGAGGCGCGCACGGATGATCCTGCGCTCGGACGGTACGCCGCCATGAACCTCGTCGAAGGCATGAAGAGGGCCGGCTACAAGAGCGGCAACGTCATCGCCCTCACCGGTACGGCCAGCCAGAACAACGTGACGGACCGCATGGCGACGTTCAGGGCCTACATGAAGAAGTACCCGCAGTACAAGATCGTCTCCATCGAGGACACGAACTGGGATCAGGCCACGTCGGCGAAGGTCGCCCAGCAACTGCTCTCGAAGTACGCCTCGAAGGGTGGCATCCAGGGCGCCTACGGCATGGCCGACAACATGGCGATCGGGATCATCCAGGGCGCGAAGCAGGCGGGCGTGCCGGTCGGCGTCTCGAAGAAGAACGGTCTGATCGTCACCGGCAGCAACTGCCTCGCCGTGGGGATCAAGTCGATCAAGTCCGGCGTCCAGTACGGCACCGGCACCCAGGCGCCGCAGGTCGAGGCGGCCCTCGCGGTCAAGGTCGCGGCCCAGATCCTGAACGGCGCCAAGCCCCCGAAGATCTCCTACGTCAAGGAGCAGCGCATCACCAAGGCAAACGTGGCGAGGTTCACGAGGCTCTGCACCTTCTAGCGGTCGCCTAAGCTCCCACACCATTGGACGGCGAGCGGGATCCGGCACCGACGTCCGGGTCCCGCTCGTCGCTTGCCGACGCCGCAACCGCGCGCGTCGTGCTGGAGGTCGCCGACCTCTCGAAGTCCTTCGGCCCGGTCCACGCAATCCGAGGCCTCTCGTTGGACGTGCGCGCGGGGGAGGTGCACGCGGTCTGCGGACACAACGGCGCCGGCAAGAGCACCCTCGTCAAGTCACTCGTCGGGCTCGTCCGACCCGACGAAGGGGTCATCCGCTTCGAGGGCCAGGAGCTCTCCTTGCGGAACCCTCAGGACGCGCAGTCGTACGGGATCGCCCTCGTGAACCAGGAGCTCAGTCTCGTCCCCGAGCTCAGCGTGGAGGACAACATCTATCTCGGCGGGCTGGACGTGCCGCTCGTCTACCGACGGCGGCGTCTTTCGGAGAGCGCGCGTGCCGTCCTCGACCAGCTCGGCCTCCGCCATGTCCAGCTCGGCACCGCCGTCGAGACGCTCTCGATCGGAGAGCGGCAGCTCGTGGAGATCGCGCGCCTGCTCGTCCGCGACGCGCGGCTGCTGATCCTGGACGAGCCGACGGCAACGCTCAGCAAGCCCGAGATCGAGCGCGTGTTCCGTGCGACGCGCGACCTCGTCGCCCAGGGGCGGAGCGTGATCTTCGTCTCGCACCGGCTCGACGAGGTCTTCGAGCTGTGCGACCGCGTGACCGTTCTGCGAGACGGCCGTCGCGTCGCGACGCACGAGATCCACGAGATCGATCGGCGCTCCTTGATCGCTCAGATGCTCGGCGAGATGGAGGGCGCGAAGGCGATGGGGGAGTTCGAGCACGCCGAGCCCGGCTCGGGCAGTGCCGTCGTCCGGATCGAGGGCCTGACCGTGCCCGGCAGCGTCGAGGGCGTCTCGCTGACGCTCGAGAGCGGGCTCATCACGGGCCTCGCCGGCCAGGTCGGCTCCGGCACGAGCACGATCCTCCGCGCGCTCGGCGGCCTCGTCCCGAGCGCCTCCGGGACGGTGGAGGTGCACGGGAAGCCCGTTCTCCTCAACACTCCCCGGCGCGCCGCGGCGGCCGGTGTCCTCTACATCCCGAACGACCGCCAGCGCGAGGGCCTGTTCCTCGGTCAAACGGCCGAGCGAAACCTGACGGTCTCGAGGCTCCGTCGATTGAGCCGGCTCGGCGTCCTGCTGAGACGGCGGGTCCGCCGCACCGCGCGGGAGCTGGCGACGATGGCGGGCGTCTCCCTCGAACGGCTCGGCTCACCCGCGTCGAGCCTCAGCGGCGGCAACCAGCAGAAGCTGCTGCTCGGCCGGGCACTGCAGCTCGAGGGGACGTCGCTGCTCGCGCTCGACGAGCCGACGCGTGGCGTCGACGTCGGCGGGCGAGCCGAGATCCACACGCTCGTGCGCAAGGCGGCCCGTCAGGGCACGGCCGTGATCTTCTCCTCGACGGAGCTCGACGAGGTGCTCGACCTCGCGGACATCGTCGTCACGATCTTCCACGGCCGGGTCGTCTCCGTCGTCCCGCGCGCCGACGCGTCGGCACCGGCGATTCTCGGGGACATGACGACCAGCCATGCATCGGGCAAGGACGTGCCGTCGTGAGCAGCGTGATGGCTCGCGTCGGCATCGAGCGCCGGCCGCTCCGGTTCGCCGACGCCGCCCTGGCGGCCTGGATCGCGATCCTCGCGGGGGTGACGGTCTACGGCGCCGCCACGACGACGGGCTTCCTCACGGTGAGCAACATGAAGGCGATCCTCACCGCGGCCTCGTTCGTCGGGATCATCGCCGTCGGCCTGACGGTCATCGTCCTCAGCGGCAACCTCTTCTCCCTCGCCCTCGGCCAGACCGCCGCGATCTCGGCGATGGTCTTCCTCTATTCGCTGCGCTTGGGCCTGGCGGCCGCGATCCTCGTGACGCTCGTGCTCGGCCTCGCGATCGGAGCGGTCCAGGGGTTCGTGGTCGGCGCCTGGGGCGCGAACCCGATCATCGTGACGATCGGCGCCGCCGGACTGATGGAGGGGATGGCGGTCTGGCTCTCACACGGCCAGAGCATCGTTCCGCCCTCCGACCAGACGAGCTGGGAGCACCTCGCGAACCCCGTCCTCGGCCTCCCAGCCCCCGTGTACGTCTTCATCGTCGTCACGGTCATCCTCGCCGTGGTGATGGGCCGGACGCGATTCGGGCGCCAGATCTACCTCCTCGGCGAGAACCGCGTCGCCGCCCGGGCGGCGGCGCTGCCGATCACGCTCCTGACGGTCGGCGCCTTCGGGATCGCGTCCCTCTACACGTCGGGCTCGGGGATCCTGATCGGCGCCACGAGCGCGAACGCGTCGCTCCTCCTCGTCGGGAGCTACACGTACGACGCCATCGCGGCCGCTCTCGTCGGGGGGAACGCGGTTACGGGGGGACGGGGGTCGATCGCGAGGACGGCGGCCGGCGCGATCTTCATCGCGACGATCTCGGACATGCTGCTCCTGCGCGGCTACTCGACGGGCGCGCAGATCCTCGTTCGCGGGATCATCGTCGTCGTGGTCGTCGTGCTCACCAATCTCAGGGAGCGGAGCAGATGAGCGCCGCCGAGCGCAGACGTCGCCGTCCGCAGGGCGCCGAGCTCGCGCCGTTCGTGATCCTCGCGATCATGATCTTGGCGCTGGCGTTCGTGCCGGTCGTCACGCACTACACGGTGCGCACGGCGAACGTCTACGACATCTTCCAGAACTTCGCTTCGTACGGGCTCGTCGCCCTCGCGCTCGGAATCACCATCATCGCGGGCGAGTTCGACCTCTCGGTGTCGTCGATGTACCTCTTCGGCGGGATGGTCGCGGTGCTCACCGGCGCGAGCTCACCGACGCTCGGCATCGTCGCCGCGCTCGGCGCTGCGATCGCCGTCGGCCTCGTGCAGGGTGGCCTGATCGCCGGCTTCCGGCTGAACTCGATGCCCGTCACGCTCGGTGGGTACCTCGTAGTGCTCGGGATCACGTACATCCTCGGGCACAACAAGAGCGTCCTGTACGACAACTACACGGTCGGGCTCAGACTCGACGAGCCCGTCCTGCAGATCTTCTCGATCAGGAGCCTCGTGTCGCTCGGGATCTTCGTGGTCGCGACGCTCATCCTGCGCTACGTGCGAGTCGGACGCGACATCCGTGCGATCGGCGGCGACCGGCGGGCGGCCCGGGTCGCCGGCGTCCGCGTCGATCGTCTCCTCGTCGGGGTGTTCGTCGTCTCGGCGCTGGGCGCCGCGCTCCCCGGCGCGCTGCTCAGCTACAGCCTTGCGACCGCCAGCCCCACGAACATCGGCTTCGACGTGCTGACCTTCTCTGCGACAGCCGTCCTGATCGGCGGCGTCAGCCTCTCCGGCGGCAAAGGGGGGGCCATCGGCATCGCCGCGGGCGTTCTGTCGTTGAGCGTGCTCCAGGAGATCCTGGCCATCCTTCGCTCGCCCGACTACGTCTCGAGCCTGATCACGGGCGGGTTGCTCGTCGTCGTCACGATCGTCTGGGCGCCCAACTTCTCGGAGTGGTTCCGGACGGCTCGTGTCCCCAGGCCGGCGGAGGAGCGCACGTGACCGACATGCACCAGATCCGGCTCGACCCGGACCCGCTCGAGCCCTACTACCTCTCGCAGGGCTTCCGGGTCGGCGAGCTCGTCTTCGTCTCGGGTCAGGCGGCGCTCGACGAGCGCGGAGCGATCGTCGGGGCCGGCGACTTCGACGCGCAGGCCGAGCAGACGTTCCGGAACCTCGCGCGCGTGCTCGCGGCCGGCGGGTCGAGCCTCGATCGCGTGGTGAAGGTGACCATCTTCCTCACGGACATGTCGAACTTCCCGAAGATCGTCGAGCTGCGGAAGCGCTGGTTCACGGCGCCGTACCCGGCGGACACGATCGTCGAGGTCCGCTCGCTGGCGCTCCCCGAGCTCCAGATCGAGATCGAGGCGATCGCGGTCGCCCACGACTCGGCCTAGAGCCGGCGTCGCACCCCGACACCGTCACGCCGCGTCGAGCGTGACGACCTCGTCCATCCGCTCCAACCCCTCCGTCCGGTGCGTGATCAGGAGCACGCAGCGTCCGGCGGTCGCGTCGAGCACGTCGTCCATCACCGACTGCGCCGTCGCCGGGTCGAGGTGGGCGGTCGGCTCGTCGAGGACGAGGACGGGCGCGTCGGCGAGGAGGGCCCGGGCCAGGGTCAGCCGCTGCCGCTGGCCACCCGAGAGACGCGACCCCTCCTCCCCGACGAGCGTGTCGAGCCCCTCCGGCAGCGAGGTCACCCAGTCGTCGAGGCGCGCGCGGCGGAGCACGTCGTGGAGCTCGGCATCCGACGCGCCCGGGCGGGCGAGGCGGAGGTTCTCACGGATCGTGGAGTCGAAGACATACGCCTCCTGGCCCGCGATCCCGAAGTGCTTGCGAACGTCCGTCTGCGCGTACTCGCGGAGGTCGTGGCCGGCGATCGTCACGCTGCCGGCGTCCGGGTCGAGGAAGCGGAGCAGCAGCCTCGTGACCGTCGTCTTGCCCGATCCGCTCGGACCGACCAGAGCGACCTTGCGCCCCGGCGCGAGCGTCAGGCGGAGATCGTGGACGATCGGCTGCTCGCCGCGGTACGCCGCCGTCACGCCGTCCAGCACGACCTTCGCCTCGCGCGACGGTGGAGGGAGCGGCAGCTCGGGATCCTCGATCGCGGGTGACCGGTCGATGAGCGCCAGCACGCGACCGCCCGATGCGATCGTCGCCGACAGCTCGCGGGCGGTCGCGGCGAGTGGGGCAACCGCGTCGAACGAGGCGAGCGCGAGGAGGGTCAGCGTCGCCACGAGGACGGGATCGAGCCCTCCGCTCGCGGCCGAGGAGACGCCGACGGCGAGGACCCCGGCCGTCGTCAGCCCCGTGACGAGGATCGTGAGCGCGTCCCCGAGCCCGGCGACGAGCGCGTCCCGGCGTCCGCTGCGAGTGAGCTCGCGGTCGAGCTCACGGACCCGGGCGAGCGTGGCCTCCTCTTGGCCGTACACGACGAGCTCCGGCGCACCCCGGAGGAGCTCGACGAGCTCGGCGGTCAGCGCTCCGCGCGCGACGGCCTGGCGTCGTCCGACTGTCCGCGCGAGGACCGCCGAGAGCCACGGGACGGCGACGCCGGCGACGAGCAGGCCGACAGCGAGCACCACGGCGGCGACGGGAAGGAAGACTGCGGTGACCGCGACGCAGGCCGTGCCGACCACGAGCGCGACGACAGGCGGCCCGAGCCCGCGCACGTAGAGCCCCTGGAGCGCGTCGACGTCGCCGACCATGCGCGCGAGGAGATCGCCCCGCCGGTAACCCTCGAGCTGCCCGGGGGCGAGCGGCTCGATCCGCTCGTAGACGCGCGCCCGGATCCGGCCGAGGCCGCGCAGCGCGAGGTCGTGCGAGGCGAGGCGGTCGGCGTAGCGCGCGATCGGCCGGCCGAGGCCGAGGAAGCGGACGATCACGATCGTGACGGTCAGCGAGAGGATCGGCGGCTGCTCTGCGGCGCGGGAGATCAGGTACCCAGCGGTCGCGAGGAGGGCGACACCGAAGCCGACCGCCAGCGTCGCGAGGAGCAGCGAGAGGGCGATCCGTCGCCTCGGCAGCCGGGCGAGCGTGACGAGACGCGCCACCGTCGCGGTCATGCGGCCACCCGCACGGGTTCGACGAGGCGTCCCGCCCCGAGCGTCAGCACGCGGTCGGCAAGCCTGGCCAGCTCGGGGCTATGCGCGATGAGCAACACGGTTCGCCCCTCGCGGAGCCGGTCGACGGCGTCCTCGACGAGCTCGGCGCTCAGACGGTCGAGGTTCGCGGTCGGCTCGTCGAGGATCACGAGCCCGGCGTCGCGGAGGAACGCCCGCGCGAGCGCGACCCGCTCGAGCTGGCCCGCCGAGAGAGGGCGGCCACCGTCTCCGAGCATCGTCCCGTAGCCGTGCGGGAGGCGACGGACGAACTCGGCGGCGCCCGCCAGCGCGGCGGCCTCGGCCACGCGGGCGTCGCTCGCCGCCGGGTCGCCGAGCCGGATGTTGTCCGCCACGGTCCCGCGGAAGAGCGTCGGGTGCTGCGGAACCCAGGCGAGCTGCATCCGCCAGGCCGCCGCGTCGCACGCGGCGAGATCGGTCCCGCCGACGGTGATGCGCCCCGAGGTCGGCTCGGCGAGGCGAAGGAGCAGCGATGCGAGCGTGCTCTTCCCGCTCCCGCTCGGTCCGACGAGAGCGACCGTCTCACCTGGCGCGAGCTCCAGGTCGACCCGGTCGAGGACGGTGCCGAGGCGGGCGGGGTAGGAGAACGAGACCGCCTCCAGCTTGATCGGGACGACACGGGGATCGGCCGGCCGGAGGCTGCCCGTCGTGACCTCCGGCGGCTGCTCCAGCAGGTCGAGCAGGCGCTCGCTCACTGCCCGTCCGTCCGCGCTCGCGTGGTACTGCGCGGCAAGGTTGCGGAGCGGGAGATAGAGCTCCGGTGCGAGCACGAGCACCGTGAGGCCGGCCTCGAAGCCGAGCCCGCCCTCGACGAGGCGGACGCCGACCGTCACCGCGACGAGCGCGATCCCCAGGGTCGCCGCGAGCTCGAGCACCGCGCCCGAGAGGAACGCGACGCGGAGCGTGCCCATCGTCGCCCGGCGGTACTCGTCGCTCACCTGCGCGATCCGCTCCGCCTGGACGGCGCCGCGGTTGAACGCGCGCAGGGTCGGCAGGCCGCGGACGACGTCGAGGAAGTGCGTCGAAAGGCGCGCGAGGGTCTCCCACCGCTCGCGGGTGCGGCGCTCGGTGTGGCGGCCGACGAGCCACATGAAGACGGGGACGAGCGGCAGGGTCAGCAGCATCAGGCCGGCGGTGAGGGGGTCGATCACGGCTGCGAAGGCGATGACCGCGACCGGCACGACGGTCGCGAGCACGAGCTGGGGTAGATAGCGCGCGAAGGTCGCCTCGAGCGCGTCGACGCCGGCGACGGCCGCGGTTGCCACGTCGGCGCTCTCGACGGCGTCGAGCGCTGCCGGCCGGTCGCGCAGCCTCCGCTCGACGACGTCCAAGCGGAGCTCCGAGAGGACGTCGGAGGCGGCGCGCCGACCGACCACCTCGAAGCCCCACGAGGCACCCGCGCGCCCGGCCGCAGCGAGCACGAGGAGCGCGAGCGGCAGCGTCAGCTCAGCGAGGGAAACCCCGGCGAACCCCCGCGCGGCCACATGCGCGAGCAGTGCCGCCTGCGCGAGGACGAGCAGCGCGGCGACTACGCCGAGCGACGCGTCGAGCGCGAGCAGCATCCGCACCGGCCGTGCCCGGCGCACGAGGCGCGGGTCGAGCGCGTTCACGACCCCTCGGTCTGCTCCGCCAGCAGCTCGACCGGCCCGACCGGCTCGTCGCCGCCGAGCCGCGCCCGGAAGACGTAGTACGTCCAGCCCTGGTAGAGGAGGATGACCGGCGTGACGATCAGCGCGACGACGGTCATCACGGCGAGCGTGTAGTGCGCCGAGGCGGTGCCGTCGACGGTGAGGCTGTTGGAGAAGTCGGTGCTCGAGACCATCACGCGCGGATAGAGGCTGGTGAAGATCGTGGCCACGACGAGAGAACGGCCCCTGCGCGCGGTGAGCACGAACGCCCAGCCGCTGCGGGCCAGTCGGACGGCGACGACCGCGCCGAGCAGCGCGGCGATCGCGAGCACGGCCGGGAGCACGGGCGGGAAGACGTCCTTGTCGTTCTTGTCGACCGCGACCGCGACGGTCCAGATCAGGTAGCCGGCGCCGACAACGGCTGCCGCGATCGAGAGCCGGCCGCGCCGCCGCGGCCGCGCGCCGGCAGAGCTCGCCGGTCGTGCGCAGCGTCAGGTAGGTCGCGCCGTGGAACGCGAACAGCAGCACGACCGCGACCCCGCCGAGCAGCGTGTACAGGTTGAAGAGATCCCAGAAGCTGCCGGCGAAGTCGCCGCTCGAGTTGATCGGCACGCCGTAGAGCAGGTTCGAGAAGGCGACGCCCCAGATGAGCGATGCACCGACGCTCGCCGATCGTGTTCAGCCAGTGTCCAGAGGCCGACGCCAGCGCGAGTCGTGGTGCCGCTCGCGCCACTCGAACGAGAGCACGCGCACGATCAGGAACACGAGCAGCAGCAGCAGCGCGATGTAGAAGCCCGAGAACATCGTCGCGTACCAGGCCGGGAACGCCGCGAACATCGCGGCGCCCGCGACCACGAGCCAGACCTCGTTGCCGTCCCACACCGGGCCGATCGTGCGGAACATCACGTCGCGCTCCTCCTCGTTGCGCGGCAGGATCGGCAGCAGCAGCCCGACGCCGAAGTCGAAGCCCTCGAGCACGAAGTAGCCGCCGAAGAAGAAGGCGATCAGAGCAGAACCAGAGCACCTGCAGGTCCATCTCAGTAGCCGATCGTTGGCATCAGGGTCTCGCCGGTCTCGTCGCGGTCGAGCTCCGGGCGGGTCGACCTTGGCGTAGCGCCGCATCAGCCAGAAGTCGACGCACGAGCAGCGCCAGGTACAGGCAGACGAACACGGTCGAGGCTGAACACGAGCATCGTCGAGGAGACGGTCGGCGAGTTGCGCGTCGGCGGTCTTCAGCAGACCCTGCACGATCCACGGCTGCCGGCCCATCTCGGTCAGGATCCAGCCGGCGGTCGTCGGCGACGTACGGCAGGAACGCGATCGCGACGACGCCGTCCAGAGGAACCACCGCGCCCGCTCGAGCTTCTGCTCTCCAGTAGCAGCCACGCCCCGACGAGCGGCGACCAGGAACATCAGCACCCCCGCAAAGGCCATCACGCGCATCGACCAGTAGATCACCCGCACCGTTCGGCATGTAGTTGCCGCGGCCGTACATCGCGCTGCTCCTGCTGTCTGCAGCTCATTCAGACCCTGGACCTGACCGTCGAACGACCCGGTGGCCATGTACGAGAGCGCGTGCGGAATCTGGATCGAGAAGGACGGCGTCTGGTCCTCCTCCGTGAAGCCGCCGATCTGGAAGAGCGAGAACGAGCACGGCTGGCACGTGTCCCACTGCGCCTCGGACGCGGCGATCTTCATGCTCTGCGCGCTCGTCACGAGCCTCGCCGAAGTGGTTGCCGACCACGAGGTTGAAGCCAGCGTCACGGGCACCGCGCACGATCAGCGCGAGCTTCGCCGCCTTCCGGAACAGGTCGACTGGTTGCGCCCGCGCAGCGAGGTGCCAGCAGCAGACGCCGAGGACGCACGATCGACCCGAAGATCAGGCCGGCGAGGATCGTGTGCAGGTAGGCCCGCAGCGCGAACCCGATTCGACAGCAGCGCCCAGACGCTCGTCAGCTGCGCCTCGCCGTTCACGAGCTTGTACCCGACGGGGTGCTGCATCCACGAGTTCGCGACCAGGATGAAGTACGCCGAGAGCCACGTGCCCGGCGACGGCGATCCACAGCGTCGCGAGGTGCAGGCGCGGCGAGAGCCGGTCCCAGCCGAAGATCCAGAGGCCGAGGAACGTCGCCTCGAGCATGAACGCGGCGAGACCCTCGATCGCGAGCGGCGCGCCGAAGACGTTGCCGACGAACTTCGAGTAGACCGACCAGTTCATCCCGAACTGGAACTCCTGGACCAGACCCGTGGCGACGCCGATCGCGAAGTTGATCAGGAAGCAGACGTCCCGAAGAAGTGCGTCAGCCGCAGCCACGCTCGTCGCCGGTGCGGTGCCAGAGCGTCTGCATCACCGCCACGAGCGGCCCCAGCCCGAGCGTCAGCGGCACGAACAAAAAGTGGTAGATCGACGTCGTCGCGAACTGGATGCGCGCGAGGTCGACAGCGGTGTCGGGCGAGCGTGGTCACGCGAGGCGTGACCGATCATCCGGGAGCGCGGGGCGGCGTTCATCACCCCGATCGGACGAACGCCGACGGCCCCACATGGCGACCGTGACGCCAGGCGGGCCCACCCCGGCAGGATGAATAGCCGGGCGGACGCCGTACCACTGTCGGGTGAGGCCCGCTCGATGATCAGGCTCGAGGTCTTCGGCGAGGCCGAGACGATGGCGTCCGTCGCACAGCTCCTCGACGGGAGCGAGGACGTGACGCGCGTACGGCTCCTCGACGCGACGAAGCCGGGGCACGCCGTCGTCGTCGCCGTCGTCCGCCCCCGCGCGGTGGACGGCGTGATGGACGACCTGCGGCGTCACGGCGCGACCGACGACGAGGTGACGCTGACCCGCGAGGAGGTGCTCGGGCGCTCGAGCGGTGCCGGAGCCGAGGCGGGGCTCGTCTGGGAGGACGTGCTCGGCATGGCGAGCCGGAATGCCCGACCGATCGCGCGGTACCTCGCGTTCATGATCGTCGCGGGCGTCGTCGGGAGCTACGGCGTGATCGACAACAACGTGATCCTGATCGTCGGGGCGATGGCGATCAGCCCCGACCTCCTCCCGATCACGGCGGTCGGTGTCGGGCTGGTCGACCGCCGTCTCGGCCTCGCCGCGCGGGCGCTCGTGACCCTCCTGATCGGGATGACCCTCGCCGCCGCCGCGGCGTGCCTGTCCGCGTCGCTGCAGGACGTCTTCGGGCTGATCCCCGCGGGATTCGACATCCATTCCACCGTGCTCGGGACGCTGGCGACGGTCAGCAACGAGACGATCGTCGTCGCGCTCGCGGCAGGCATCGCCGGGATGCTCGCGCTCGAGACCCGCGCCAGCGCGGGCGTCGGCGTCGCAGTCTCGGTGACGACCATCCCAGCGGCCGCCTACCTCGGCGTCGCCGCGGGCCTCGGGGAGGCGGATCAGGCGCGGGGCGCGCTCGCGGTCCTCGCCGCGAACGTCGCGATGCTCGTCGTCGGCGCGTCGGGGACGCTCGCGCTCCAACGGCTCCTCGCCCGCCGGGCTGCTGCCGCCCGGGGGCGGCGCAGGATGCTCGGCAGCTAGCTAGCCGATCCCCCAGGCACCTGTCCACGAGGCGCCGGGCTCGAGCCGGACGACGCCCTCGCCCGTGCGAAAGGCGTTCGGTGGGCACGTCATCGGCTCGACGGCGAGGCTCCGCCGGTTCACGTCGGGCAGCGGGTCGCCCGTGAAGAGCTGGAAGTGCGTGTACGCGTCGTCCGCCCACACGGTCACCTCCACCCCGCCCTCCTCGTCCTGGAGGTGCACCCGCGCCAGCCCGTCGTCGTCCGGCTCGAGGTCGGTGAACGTGGTGTCGAGCCGCGTCGCCCCGAGCACTCTCGGGCGGCGGAAGTCGTACTCCGTGCCCTCGACGTCCTGGGCAGCGGCCGGCAGCCCACGCGGCCCGGAGCCGACGACCGTGCGCGCGGGCACCGTGAGCGTCAGCGAGTCGACGGTCGGCGTGCCGAGGGTGAAGTACGGATGCATCCCGCTTCCGAACGGGCACGGACCGGCCCCGGCGTTCGTCGCCGTCGTCCGCACCGTGAGCCCGTCCTCTCCCAGCGTGTACTCGATGCGGAGGGCGAGCGCGAAGGGGTACCCCGGCTGTGCGTGGAGCAGGTGCTCCAGCACGACCCGTTGAGGCTCACGCTCCGCGACCGTCCAGCTCGCCCACCGGACGAGCCCGTGGATCGCATTTCCCGCGGCCACCTCCGTGAGCGGGAGCTGGTGCTCACGGCCGTCGAACTCGTAGCTCCCGTCCTCGATCCGGTTCGGCCACGGCAGCAGGACCTGGCCGCGGCCGGAGGCGCACATCTCGTCGGCCGCGTAGCCGTCGAGGACCTCGCGACCGCCGATCGCATACGTGCGCAGCCCTGCGCCCACCTCGACCACAACTGCCCGCCGCTCGCCAAACGAGAGCTCGAGCTGCTCGCCGGACGGCCCGACCGGAGAGCCCACGCCCACCGTGCCCTCAGCCGAGCCGCGCGAGCAGGTGGTCGCCTACCCGGAGCGAGTTCGCCATTGCCGTGAGCGCCGGGTTGACGGCCCCGATCGAGGGGAAGACGCTCGTGTCCACGACGTAGAGGTTGTCGAGCTCGTGCGCCTTGCAGTTCACGTCGAGCACCGACGTCTCCGGATCGGTACCGAACCGGCAGGTGCCCGCCTGGTGCGCGCAGCCGGCGACCGGGATGTCGTTCTTCATGTACGCGAAGCGGTGGATGAGGTGGCCCGGGTTCATGTCCAACTGTCCGAGCATCGACTTGACCTTCTCGTAGAGCCGCTTCTTGGCCTCCAGGTTCGTCTCCGTGTAGGTGACCGTCAGCTTCCCGTCGCGGTCGACGGTGACCCGGTTGTCGGGCCGCGGGAGATCCTCGGTCGACAGCCAGAAGTCGATCGCATGGCGCGCCATCCGCTCGAGCGTCCAGTCCGGGGCCAGCTTCGTGTCACGCGGTCGCTCGCCGCGGAACATCGGCGCCGTCGACTTGCCGACCATCTGGACGTTGCCGAGCGGGTGCTCGAAGTCGCCGTCCCCGAAGTAGAAGTCGTTCAGCCCGAGCGTCTTCTGATACGCGGTCGTGTTCTCCTCGCGCGAGAGAGCAAGGACGGCCGTCGAGTCGTGGAACATGTAGTTGCGGCCGACCTGGTCCGAGCCGTTCGCGAGACCATTCGGGTGCCTGTCGCTCGCCGACTGCAGCAGCAGCCTGGCCGTGTTGGCCGCACCGCACGCGGCGACGACGACGTCGCCCACGAACCGCTCCTCGGTCCCGTCGCGCTCGACGACCACCTCGGTGACGGCGGTCCCTTCCCCGTTCGTCTCGAGCCTGACGACCTTCGCGTTCGTCCGCAGCGTCACGTTCGGATGCTCGAGGGCCGGTCGAACGCCGAGCACCTCGGCGTCGGACTTCGCGTGCACGAGGCAGGGGAAGCCGTCGCAGGTCGCACAGCGGATGCAGGTCGAGAACGGCGGGTTCGACTCGTCGAGCATGATCCCGCACGGCGCGTGGAACGGCTGGTAGCCGGCTGCCGCGAGGTCGTCGGCGAGCTGCTGGATCCGCGGCTCGTGCGACACGGCGGGATGCGGGTAGGGCGCGCTCGCCGGCGGCTCGGTCGGGTCCTCGCCGCGGGCGCCGTGCACGTGGTAGAGCTGCTCCGCGAGCGTGTAGTAGGGCTCCAGCTCGTCGTAGGCGATCGGCCAGGCGGGCGAGAGGCCGTCGTGGTGCTGGAGCTCGCCGAAGTCCTCCTTGCGAAGCCGGTACAGGGCGGCGCCGTAGAGCTTCGTCGCTCCGCCGACGAAGTAGTGGACACCGGGCTGGAAGGGCTTGCCGCCCGCGTCGTACCACGTGTCCGGCGAGACGTAGCGGTTGTCCACGAACACGTGCCTGGTCCGACCAGTTCTGCGGCTCGCGCGTGAGCCAGTCGCCACGCTCGAGCAGGAGGATCCGCTTGCCGGAGGGCGCGAGGTGCCGGGCGAGCGTGCCGCCGCCGGCGCCCGTGCCGATGATGATCACGTCGTAGGCGTCCATGTCTCCTCCTCGTCCGACGGGCTACGCAGGCTCGGGCACCGCCGCGGGCGCCTGGTCGGTCGCCGTGATCGGTTTCGTGATGTCCTCGAGTGACTTCCCTTCCGCTTTGATCCCGAAGATCAGCTCGATGATCCCCCCGAAGATCATGATCCCGCCCCCGACGAGGTAGCCGATGTAGAGCCCCGTGGGACTCGAGCCGTCGCCGATCAGCCAACCGTAGAAGGCCGGGCCGAGCGCGCCGAAGAGCTGGGCGATCGCGAAGAACACGGCGATCGCCTCGGCGCGGATCTCGATCGGCCAGGTCTCGCTGACGGTCAGATACGCAGCGCTGGCGCCCGCGGAGGCGAAGAAGAAGATCACGATCCAGCAGAAGGTCTGCGACTTCGCGTCGAGGGAGCCCTGGTCGAAGAGCCAGCCGCTGGCCGCGAGTAAGGCGCCCGAGATGATGTATGTGCCCGAGATCATCGGCTTCCGACCGACGCTGTCGAAGAGCGGGCCGAGCAGCATGCGGGCCGCACAGGTTTCCGACCGCGAAGGCGAGCCCGTACAGCGGCACCATGTCCGCGCTCACGCCGTAGAACTTGACCAGCACGAGCCCGTAGGTGAAGTAGATGGCGTTGTACAGGAAGGACTGCGTGATCATCAGCGTCGCCCCGAGAATCGCCCGTTTCGGGTACTCACGGAAGACGAGCCGCAGGAACGTGACGTAGCCGTACTGCTTTTCGGGAACGAGCTCGAGCGCCTGTGAGTCGTCGACGGGCTCGATCTCCTGGCCTGACTTTCGCACCGCCTCCTCGATCTTCGCCATCTCCTGCTCTGCCTCTTCCATCCGGCCGTGGGTCATGAGCCAGCGGGGGCTCTCCGGCAGAGTGCGGGCGACGACGATGACGACGAGCGCGAGCACGGGACCAAGAAGGAACGCCAGCCGCCAGCCGACGTTGGGCGCGAATGCGTTGAGGAAGATGAGGGACGCAAACGATCCGAGGATTGCGCCCGCCCAGTACGAGCCGTTGATCCGGATGTCGACGCTCCCTCGGTACTTCGCAGGCATCATCTCGTCGATCGCGGAGTTGATCGCCGCGTACTGGCCGCCGATTCCCATCCCCGCGATGAACCGCGTCCCGTAGAACCAGGCGAGCCAGAACCAGCCGCCGTCGTTCACCGTGAACGCAGCGAGCCCGGTGCCGAACAGGTACAGGAGGAGCGTCACCATCAGCAGCCTCTTGCGCCCGAGCGCGTCCGACTTCTTCCCGAAGTACAGCGCCCCGACCACTTCTCCGAGCAGGTAGATGGACGCGATCAACCCGATCTCGGTCGAGCTCATGTCGAGCGTGTCGGGCTGTGTGAGCACGCCCGTCACCGAGCTCGAGATCGTGATCTGGAGCCCGTCGAGGATCCACGCTGCCCCGAGTCCGCAGACCATCCGCGTGTGGAACGGCGACCAGCTCAGGCGGTCGAGCCGCGCGGGGATCGTGCTCCGGATCGCCTTACTCGCCACGTCGGCGGTGCTCATGCGTCCTCCTAGAGCGTCAGTACTGCGCCAACATCTCGGGGACGATGATCCGTGCCGCCGCCTCCATCAGTGCGAGGTGGGAGAACGCCTGCGGGAAGTTGCCGAGGTGCCGGCCGGTATCGGCGTCGAACTCCTCGGCGTAGAGCCCGAGCGGCGAGGCGATCCGCAGGAGCTTCTCCATCAGGTCCCGCGCGCGCTGGAGCTCGCCGACGATCGCGAGCGCCGAGACGAGCCAGAACGAGCAGATCAGGAACGTGCCCTCCTTGCCCGAGAGTCCGTCGTCGGTCTCGTCGGTTCGGTAGCGAAGGACGAAGCCGTTCTCCGTGAGGTCGGTCGCGATCGCGTCGACGGTCGCCCGCAGGCGCTCGTCGTCGGCGGGGAGGAAGCCGAAGATCGCGGCGAGCAGCACCGACGCGTCGAGCGAGTCGGTCTCGTAGTGCTGGCGGAGGACGCCGCTCTCGCTGACGCCGCGCTCGAGGATCTCCGTCTTGATCGCCTCCGCGGTCGCCGCCCAGTCGGCCTGGAGGCTCGCGTCCCCGCGCATCTCCGCGAGCTTCGCGGCGCGGTCGAACGCGACCCAGCACATCAGCTTGGACGAGACGTACTGCTGCGGCGCCCCGCGGGCCTCCCAGATTCCCTGGTCGGGGTTCTGCCAGACCTTGGAGGCGCACTCGGCCTGCGACTGCACGATCGGCCAGAGGCTGCGCGGGAGTCGCTGGCTTCTGCGGGTGTGGAGGAAGATCGAGTCGAGGACCGCGCCGAAGACATCGTTCTGTCGCTGGTCGAACGCGCCGTTCCCGATGCGCACGGGGCGGGCCCCCGCGTACCCCGAGAGGTGGTCGAGCGTGGACTCGGTGAGGTCGCGCCGCCCGTCGATCCCGTACATGATCTGCAGCGCTCCGTCGTCGTTCGCCTCGAGGTCGGCGACGAACTGCATGAACTCGTCCGCCTCCCAGTCGAGGTTGAGCCAGTGAAGGGCCTGGAGTGTGAACGTCGTGTCGCGCATCCACGTGTAGCGGTAGTCCCAGTTGCGCTCGCCTCCCGGCGTCTCGGGCAACGAGGTCGTGAGCGCCGCCACGGTCGCGCCGGTCGGCATATAGGTCAGCCCCTTGATCGCGAGCGCCGAGCGCTGGATCGGGTCGCGCCAGCGGTGATCCGGGATCCGCGCGCGGCCGAGCCAGCCGCGCCAGAAGCGCCGTGTCGCGGCGATCCTCGCGTACGCCTCGTCGGCATTCTCCGGCGCCGTGAGTCCCTCGGCCCAGGTGAGGCAGCAGTAGGCGCGCTCGCCCTGCTCGAGCACGTGCCGACCGCGGATGCGGTTGCCCTCGATCCCGAGCAGGAGATCGGAGCGGAGGCGGATCGGCACCGCCGCACCGCTCGCATCTGCTGCATGCCGGTCGTCCCCGACGAGGGTCCACTCGGCTGGGGTTCGCCCGTAGTCGAAGACCGGCTCGCAGACGAGCTCGACCTCGACGCGGCCCTCCAAGCACTCCACCGTGCGGACGAGCATGTGGTCGCCGTCGTCGTCCGCGGGTGGCCGGGTGTGCGGCGTGATCTCGTCCTCACCCGCGTACGGACCCATCGTCAGCGCGTCTCGCACCTCGATCCAGCCCTGGGGCGTCTTCCATGTCGTCAGGAGGACGTTCGTGCCCGGCTCGTACACCCGCGCGGCGGGGTGGTTGATCCCGTACGGCGCGACCCGGAAGTACCCGGCCTGACGGTCGAGCAGGCTCCCGAACGCGCTCGGTGAGTCGAACGAGGGCACGCAGAGCCAGCCGATCGCCCCGTCGGCCGCGACGAGCGCGCCGGTGTGGCAGTCGGAGAGGAACGCGTAGTCCGCGATCGGCGGGAACGGCGACGGAGCGGCCGCGCTCTGTGGCGCTCCGGCGCCGGCGTCCGCGGACTGCCCGTCGCTCACGCCACGATCCAGGGCTCGTGCCAGCGGCCGTGACCCTCGACGAGCGCTGTCGGCCTCCTTCGGCCCCCAGCTACCCGGCGCGTAGGCGTGCACCGGCGGCGGAGCGTCGAGCAGCGGCTGCATGATCCGCCATTGCTCCTCGACCCCGTCCTGGCGGGTGAAGCGCGTGCTGTCGCCGACCATCGCGGCGTGGAGCAGCACCTCGTACGGGGTCGGGCCCTCGCCGCCCTCCTCTGCGAACTCCATGTCGAGGTGGATCGGCGAGACGGTTCCTCTCGCGTCGGCGCGGTGGGCGCCGATGAGGATCCGGATCCCCGTGGAGGGGTCGAGCTTGACGACGACCTGGTTCGGCTCGGGCGACGTCACTCCGAAGCCGAGCTTTGGCGGATGCTTGAACACGACCCGCACCTCGGTCTGCGTCGTCGGCAGGCGCTTGCCGGTGCGGATGAAGAACGGGACGCCCGACCAACGCCAGTTCTGGATCTCGAGCCGCATCGCGGCGTACGTCTCGGTCGTCGGACCCGTCGGCAACGCCGTCGATCGAGAGGTAGCCGTCGTACTGGCCGCGCACGTAGTGCGCCGCGTCCGCCTCCACGACCGAACGGAAGAGCGCAACCTGGGCGTCCTTGATCGTTCCCGGCTCGCCGCGCGAGGGAGCCTCCATCGCGGTCGCAGCGACGACCTGCATCAGGTGGTTGACCACGACGTCGCGGAGCGCGCCGACCGGGTCGTAGAAATGCCCGCGGTCCTCGACGCCGAAGTCCTCGGCCATCGTGATCTGGACGCACGCGACGTGGTCGCGGTCCCAGACCGGCTCGAACAAGGTGTTGGCGAACCGGAGGAAGAGGATCTCCTCGAGGCCCATCTTCCCGAGGTAGTGGTCGATCCGGTACAGCTGGGACTCGTCGATCGACTGGTGCAGCTCGTCGGCGAGCGCGCGGGCGGAGTCGCGATCGTGGCCGAACGGCTTCTCGACGACCACGCGAGCGTTCGTCGTAAGCCCCGCCCCGGCGAGACCTGCGACGACCCGGCCGAAGAGGAACGGAGGGATCTCGAGGTAGAAGACCGGGCTCGCCGCTTGGCCGATGGCCGCTTTGACGCGCCCGTACGTCGCCTCGTCCCCGAAGTCGCCCTGGACGTACGAGAAGCGCTTCGCGAGCCGCTCGAACACCGCCTCGTCGAGCTGCTCCCCGGTGCCGACGATCGAGTCCCGCGCGCGTTGGATCAGCTGGTCGACGGACCAGTCGTCGACGGCGACGCCGACGATCGGGCAGTCGAGGAGGCCGCGGCGCTCGAGCCGGTACAGCGAACGGAAGGTCATCACCTTCGCGAGGTCGCCGGTGATGCCGAAGACGACGAGCACGTCCGCCTTGCTGGATGCGTCGGCCACGGAGGCGACGTTAACGCGTTCCGCGCGAGACCGATCACCCACATCGGATGATCTCGCCGTCGCCGCGCGAGGCGGCGTCCTACCCCGGCCTGCTGCGCCGGCACGCTCAGCGGCGGGGCGAGGCAGTCTCGCGTCACGCGTCGTCCGTCTCCACGGTGATCCGGCCGCTGCGCTGGTGGGTGAGCGCTGCGCCGGCCCAGTCGACGACCGCCTTCGCGCGATCCTCGTTCGTCGGCAGCAACGCAAGGTGCACGGTGCCCCAGGCGACCTGCGCCTTCATCCCCTTCATCGTCCTTCCGCCGAGCATCTGCACGACCGCGGCGCCGCGTCCGATCGTCGCCATAGTCCCCTTGTCCCGGTACTTGAAGGGCTTCGCCTCCTTGCCCCCGAGGCGCCTGGCGATCGTCTCGCCGGCGTGTTCTCCCGACTGGAGCGCGACCGAGCCGAGCTGGGGCAGCAGGTGCTCCGTCCTCGCGTCCGTGATCGCGGCGATGTCGCCGACCGCGTACACCTCGGGATGACCGGGGACGGCGAGGTCCGGCCCGACGCCGATCCGGTTCCCGCGCTCGAGCTCCAGCCCGAGCGACTGGACGAGCTGGTTGCCCTGGAGGCCCGCGCCCCACACGAGCGTGTGCGCGGCGATCTCCGTGCCCGACTTCAACGTGACCCGGGTCGGCCTGACCGACGCGACGACCTCGCCGGTGATCACCTCGACGGTGCGCTTCCGCAGCGCTTCTTCGGTGTAGGCGCGGAGGTTCGGCTTGAACATCGAGAAGATCTCCGCGCCCGCCTCGACGAGCACGACGCGCGCGCTCTCCTGCGAGACGCCGGGGTAGTCCTTCGCGAAATCGCCCCGGTAGAGCTCGGCGATCGCGCCGGCGCTCTCGACGCCCGTCGGCCCACCGCCGACGACGACGATGTTCAGCGCGCCGTCCTCGACCAGGCTCGGGTGCTTGTCGGCGGCCTCCCAGCGCTCGAGGACGTGCTCCTTGAGCCGAACCGCGTCGGTGAGCGTGTACATCGGGAAGGCGTGCTCTGCCGCGCCGTCGGTGCCGAAGAAGTTGACCTCCGCTCCGATCGCGAGGACGAGGTAGTCGTACGTGAGCGGCGCCATCTCCTCGAGCTGCACCTCCCGCGCGTCGAGGTCGATCGCCGTGACCGACGTCTTGTGGATCGTGGCGTTGTCCTGATCCTGAACGAGGTCGCGGAGCGAATGCCCGACCGCGCTGGTCTCGAGGAGCCCGGTCGCGAGCTGGTAGAGCAACGGCTGGAACGTGTGGTAGTCGTGCCGGTCGATCAGCACGACGTCCGCGTCGGCCTTCTTCAGAGCATGGGCAGCGCCGATACCGGCGAAGCCGCCGCCGAGCACCAGGACGCGCGGGCGCGCCGACGCGTCGTGCGAGCCGGCCACTACGCCCGCCCTCCGCTCGTTCCGGATCCGATGCGCGCGCCGCCCACGCGCGATTTATGGCATCCGCGCAGCGCGGCTCCATCGTCCGGAGGGGATGATGTCCCGCGCGAGGTGGATGCCCGCCGCGTCTCAGGTGTCGTGATCGTGACGGTGCGCCTCCAGGGCGTGGCCGACGTCGTACCCGAGCGCGAGGCCGAGGTTCGGTGCCGCCGAGACGAGGCGTGGGATCCCGACGACGGGCAGGACGACGAGCAGGGCGCCGACCAACTCCTCGTGGGTGACACCGGCGTCGAGCGCCGCCTCCGCGACGCTCATGTACGAGGGCGGCGCGGCGTCGACCGCGACGAGCGCCCCGATCTGGACGAGCGCCCGGGTGCGCGCGTCGAGATTGGACTCGACTGCGCTCGCGTCCTCGCGTGCGAGCAGCGCTCCGACGTAGCGGTCATCGCGAAGCGCGAGCTTGCGCAGAGTGGTCTTGTAGTCGAGCACGGCGTCGCACTGTTATCCAAAGGCCAACCGCCGGCTCGATCATCATCCGGAGTGGGTGAACTCCCCTCTCGGCGACTGGTCGACGAGACCAAGCCCGCGTGCGTAGGCGATCGCCTCGCTCCGGCTCGAGACGTTGAGCTTGCGGTAGACCGAGATCGCCTGGGTCTTCACGGTGTTGCGGGAGACGGACAGCTGCTCGGCGATCTCGCGGAACGAGAGATGTGTGGTCAGGAGGGGCAGGAGACGCAGCTCCGCGGTCGTCAGTCCCGACCGGTCGGCATCGCGGTGTTCGCCAAGCCGGCGCACGTCGTCCTGCACCGCCGCAGCTTCCGCAGCCAGTGTTCCGAGCCGAGGGCGCCGCCGCAGGACTGCCGACGCACGGTCGAGCGCGGCCTGGGCGGCGCCGGGGGCGGCGAGCGCAAGATGCACGCGCGCCAGCTCGAGGTCGGTCTGCACCGCGTACCACGGGAGCGCATAGGTGAGACGAGGGACGAGTGTCTCGGCGCGCTCCAGATCGGCGCGCGCGCGGATCGGGTCGGCGCGGAGGTGGACGCGCGCCGAGGCGGCGAACGCGAGCGCCGTCGACGAGTCGCGGGGCTCTCGCTGCTGGTCGACGAGGCGGCACGCCTCGAAGGTGAGGTGCTCTGTGCGGGCCTCGTCCCCGCGGGCGGCGGCGTCGAGCGCCAGCTCCGCGAGCGCCGCGATCCGGATCTCCGTGGCGCCGGCCGCCTCGGCGGCCTCGGCCGCCTCGTACAGCGTCTCCTCCGTCCCACCGTCCTCGCCGAGGAGCTCGGCGACGCCGCGGAGGAGAAGCGCGACCGGCCGCCACGGACTGAGACGCGCGACCCCATCCACCGCGCGCTGCGCGTCCGCGCGCATCTGCTCCACACCGCTCGCGCACATCGCCGCGTCGAGAACGGCGACGATCCCCTCGGGCGAACCCTCTCTCGCCGGCTCCGGGCGTTCCACTGCCGCCGAGGCTGCGGCGTCGCGCCATCGGCGTGCCGCGGCGGGGCGTCCCTGGAAGAGATGTAGCCACGCCCCGAGGGCAGCCACCCCGTCGTGTCGGCGGAGAAGCTCCACGTCGTCGAACCACTCGAGCCAGAGCACTCCGATCGACGAGCCGTTCGCCGACGAGGCCAGGCCGCCGCGTGTCACCAGCCGGACGATGTGAGCGACGTCGCCGGCCTCGTGGGCGTACCGGGTCGCGGCCGCTAGGTCTCCGACGGATTCACACCACGCCGCGGCGCGGCGTTGGAGCCCCCGAAGCGCCCTGGGCTCCCTGCGCCGGAGCTCGCCGAGGAGGTACTCGCGGAACGCTGTGTGGTAGCGGAACCAGCGACGCTCGCGGTCGAGCGGGACGATGAAAAGATTCGCCCTCGCAAGCGCGTCGAGCCGACGGCCGGAGTCGTCGGCTCGGAGGAGGTCGTCGCAGAGCGGCGCGCACATTCGGTCGAGCACCGCCGTCCGCGTGAGGAACCGGACGTCCTTCGCAGGCAGGCCAGCGATGCACTCGGATTCGAAGTACTCCGCGACGAACCTGTCCTCCCCGCCCCCGCTCCTCCGTGCGGACCTCCCGTCGAGCGCGAGGGCTGCGAGGCACGTACCCGCCGGCCAGCCCTCCATTTGCCGCCTCAGGGTCGGGAGGCCGGCCGACCGTGCATCGATCCCGAGGTTCCGCAGCAGAAGCTCCTCCTCGCGGTGGCTGAGCGCAAGATCGGCGGCCCCCAGCTCGAAGAGACGGCCCGCGGCGCGTGCGCGGGCGACCCCTAAGCGGACGGTCCGCCCTCCGAGCACGACCGTCGAGCCCTCCGGCACGTGCTCGGCGAGAGCGGCGACGATGGCGACCGAGCCGCGCGAGCGCAGCAGGTGCGCGTCGTCGAGGACGAGCAGGACCGGGCGTTTTCGCGCCAGCAGCGTCGAGGGCCCGGCTCCCGGGGAGCGCGGCCCGAGCACTTGGCCGAGAGACGCCAGGAGCACCCGCGGATCGTTGTCGGCGTCGACGAGCGTCAGCCAGGCGCAGGGCCTCTCGTCGCGGGCGGCCCATTGCGCGAGGAGCGTCGTCTTCCCGTACCCGGCGGGAGCGCTGACCGTGACGAGCGGCGCGCCCGAGGCGCGGAGCCTGTTGACCAGCGGCGTTCGGGGAACGCTTTCCACTCGCTGCGGAGGCGGCCGCAGATCGACCTCGACAAGGTCCGGACGGGCAGGTCGCCTCCGCGGCGATGATGTCTGACGAGTTGCCATTTTGAGCCGATCCGCCATTCGACGCGGCCGACCCCCGCCACGCGCCGAATGACCACTGACAGCTAAGCGCAGTCGCCGTCCCTCTTTCAAGGGAGCCTATACACCTAGATTGCGGCCGTGCGCGCACCGCCCATCGGTTCGGCAGACGGACGGGACTCTCGCACAGGCTGCGCGCGCTTGAGAGACTGCCGCCGTGTTCTTCTCGATCAGCAGCCTGACGCTCACCTTGCTCCTCGTCGCCATCATCGGCGGCGCCATCACGGCGGGCGTCCTGCTCGGCCGCTACCTGCGGAAGCACTCGGACACGCTGCGCGAGCCGTTCGGCGTGCTGCAGGGGGCGCTGCTCGGCGTCGTCGGCCTGATCCTCGCCTTCGGGCTCTCGCTCGCGGTCGGCCGCTACGAGGACCGTCGGGCGGCGGTGGTCGCCGAGGCGAACGCGATCGGGACCACGTACCTGCGGGCACAACTCCTCGCGGAGCCCGAGCGCAGCCGCTCGCTCGCCCTCCTCCGCGAGTACACAGACCTGGCGATCCGCCTCTCGCACGACGTGCCCAACAGCTCCGACATGAAGCGCACCGCTGCGAAGGAAAGCGTCGTCCAGCGGCGCCTGTGGGCTCTCGCGGGCGAGGCGCTGCACAAGGCGCCCGTCGCGAGCGGCCCTCGGCTCTACGTCGACACCCTCAACTCGATGATCGACATGCAGACAGTTCGCGTCTCGGGTCTCAACAACCGCGTGCCGGGCGCGGTGCTGGGACTCGAGGTGATCGGCGCAGCCATCGCGCTCGGACTGCTCGCCCTGTACCTGTCCGTGCTCGGCCGCGGCCCGACGCCGATGCTGCTCGCGGGGGCGCTCGTGACGATGCTGCTTCTCGTGACGTTCGACCTCGACAGACCCGTGCGGGGCCTGATCACGGTCCCGTCGACGCCTCTCGTGACGCTGCGGGCGTCAATGGCGCTCCCGCCCGCGGCCGGCCCCTGAGCCGGGGAGCGACCTGCACTTCGTCCAACCTGGGTGAAACCGGCGCGGTGCAGGTGGGAGAGAATGACCGCCATGGCCGCGACACCTTCTGCGGCGCCTGCACGAGCGGGGCTGGTCCTCGCCGCGCTCATCGTCGTGGCGGCGGTCGCCAACCTGAACCTGTCGGTGGCAAATGTCGCGCTGCCCGACATCGGCGAAGACTTCGACTCGTCGCAGACGACGCTCAACCTCATCGCCGTCGGATACTCGCTCGGCCTCGCGGCATCCGTGCTCTGGTTCGGGGCGCTCGGCGACCGCTATGGGCGGAAGCTCATGATCGTGCTCGGGATGGGGCTGTCCATTCCGGTCTCGATCGTCGCCGGCTTCGCGCCCACGGACGTCGTGCTCTTCCTTGCGCGCGTGGCGGGTGGGCTGTGCGCGGGCATGGCCTACCCGACGACGCTCGCGCTCGTCACCGCACTCTGGTCGGGGCAGGCCAGAACGAAAGCAATCGCCCTCTGGTCGGCGCTCGGGGGCGGCTTCGCCGCGCTCGGCCCGCTCGTCTCGGGCGCGTTGCTCGAGCACTTCGACTGGGGATCCGTCTTCCTCGTGACGCTGCCCCTCGCGGTCGTCGCTCTCGTGATGGCGATCGTGCTCGTCCCGGGCCATGTCAACGAGTCGACCGAGCCGGTCGACAACCTCGGCGGCCTCCTCTCGGCGGTGCTGGTCGGCGGCCTCGTCGTCGCGATCAACTTCCTCCCGGTCCCGGGCGAGACGACGATCGCGCTGAGCCTCCTCGTCGTCGCACTCGTCACCGGCGTCCTGTTCTTCCTGCGGCAGCGCCGGGCCGAGAACCCGCTCTACGACCTCGGGATCGCGGCGCGCCCGACCTTCTGGGTGGCGGGCTGCGCCGGGATCATCGTCTTCGGCTCGCTGATGGCCGCGGCCTTCGTGAACCAGCAGTTCCTCCAGAACGTCCTCGGCTACTCGACGCTCGAGGCGGGCGCCTCGATCCTGCCCGCGGTCGTCTTCATGGTCCTCGTCGCCCCGCGCTCGGCGAAGCTCGTGCAGGCGAACGGCTCGCGCCAGACACTCATGACCGGGCAGCTGATGCTCCTGATTGCGTTCGTCCTGATGCTGGTGCTCTGGAAGGACGGCATCGCCTACTGGAAGGTCGCGCTCCCGCTCTGCTTCCTCGGCGCAGGCGTCGGTCTCGCCGGGACGCCGTCGTCGAACTCGCTGACGGGCTCGGTGCCGGTGCGGCGCGTCGGCATGGCCTCGGGAACCGCCGACCTGCAGCGCGACCTCGGGGGCGCCGTGATGACGTCGGTGCTCGGCGCGCTCCTCACCCTCGGCTTCGCCTCGGCGATGGGCCAGGCGATCGACCAGTCCGGCAAGAACGTCACCGACGCGACCCAGGCGCAGCTTCAGCTCTCCTTCGCGAGCGCCGAGAACCTCGCACAGCAGAACCCTCAGTACGCGAGCCAGATCACGGCCGCGGCGAAGAGCTCGTTCCTGGACGGCGACAACTGGGCGTACATCGGCGCGATCGTGGCAGTCGTCGCGGGGATGGCGCTCGTCTTCTTCTTCTACCCGAAGAAAGAGCGCGAGGAGGAGCTGCGAGCCTCGTACCATGCGCGCGACGAAGCGGCCGCCGCGCAGTCGCTCCCGGGCCCCGAGGGCCCGGGAGCGACTGTCCCGGCCTAGGTGGAGACGGCGGTCGGCTTCGCCTCGGTGGTGCCGGCTGCCTCGGAACGCTCGCGAGCCTGGTGGTCCCAGGCGATGTCGAGCAACAGGAGGGCCAGGTTCGCACCGGCCGTCGCTCCCACGATCGAGACGAACGGTGCGAGGAACCCGAAGCCTGCGTCCGTGACGTTGAGCCCGAGCCACGCTCCGATGAGGGCGCCGCCCGCCGCGACGGCGAGCCCGGTATTCGTCGGTGTGGACGAGTGGCGGTTCACCCAGGCGAGGTAGACCCCGAGCCCGATCGGCACCCCCACGGAGAGAGCGACGACGAGCTCGTCGGTGAGAGCAATCCCGGCGTTCGTCGTCAGCACGATCAGAACGCCGAGAAACAAGCCGCCCAACCCGAGCACGAGCGGAAAGACGGCGCGGAGCACGACACTGCTCTTGCGTCCGAAGGGACCGCGCCACCGCACGCGGGTCGCCATCCACATGAGCGAGAGCACGGTCAGCGCGGCGAACGCCAGCATCGCGCCGAGGACGATCTCCGCGATCGCGCCGTGGCCGAGCGCGGGCGTGAAGTCGACCGGCGTTCGCCTGTAGAGCGACGTGTCGACGCGGCCGCTGTCGAGGAACGTGTTGATCAGCCGGTTGCCGGCCGGCGTCTGGTACGTCCAGAAGTCGTCCGTGTGGCCGATGTCCGACAGGACGACCTCGTGGCCGTTCGGCAACTGCGGCAGGAGCTCACGCGTCGCGTTCTGCGGCGGCGTCGCGACGTCGAGCCTGCCGCCGATCAGGAGCGTCTCGACGTTCGAGCTCCGGACGCGGGTGTACAGATTCTCGTCCGGGCTCGCCGGCCACGAGTCGAAGAGACCGCCGCCGGCCGTGATGAACTCGGTGCCGGGGCTGCCGATCACCGACCCGCGGTCGGCACGCGACGCGAAGAAGGCTCGGGCGTGGGCGGTGTCTGCCCGGCCGACCGCGGCGACGTCGCCCCATACCTGGGCGCGCGGGAAGATCGCCTGCGCCATCAGAGACAGCAGCCACGCACCGGCCCCGTCGCCGTCGTCGGCGGCGAGCAGCGTGTCGATCGTCCACGGCCCGTTCAGCGGTCCCGCGCCGTCGGTGGTCGCATGCATGAGCCCGAAGAATGCGGCGAGCCTGACGTTGCCCTTGCGAATCGGCAGGAACCACCAGTGGCCTGGCACGTGAGCGTACGCCGAGTGGATCGACGCAGCGAGGTCCGGAGTCCGTTTCCGGCATGAGGCGTCATTGGCACAGAGCACGGCGTACCGCTCGATCTGCTCGCCCGTCGTCTGGGCGTCCCAGAGGAAGTGGCCGGGCGGGTTGACGCCGATCATCACCGAGCGGTGAATCCGCTTCGGGTAGCGCCAGGCGTAGATCATCGCCGTCCGCGTCCCCGCGCTCTCGCTGAGCAGATCGACGCGCTCGTAGCCGAGCGCGCGCCGAACGGCGTCGAGATCGTCGACACGCTGGGGAAGCGTGTACCCGGCGAGGTCGACACCGTCGTCCTGGAGGCGCTTCGCGCAGTTCTTCAGGGCGGACGCGTCGGCCCGCATCGCCTTCTCGGTCAGGAAGCCGCGCGCCTGCTCGCGCGCCGAGGTCACCTCGGGACAGTCGAGCGTCGACGAACCATCGACGCCGCGGTAGCCGACGAGCACGACGTCGTGCTTGTCGGCGAACCGGCTCGCGGCGGGAAACGTCATGTTCGTGATGCCCGGCCCGCCCTGCAGGCGGAAGATCGGTTCGGCGGGATCCGCCGAGCGTGCGCGGATGCGAGTGACGGGCAGCGCGATCAGGCGTGAGTCCGCCTTGTGCCTGTTCTCCGGGACGACGAGCGTGCCGCAGTCGGCGGCGTAACCGCCGTCATCGGTCGCGTAGTCGCAGTCGTGCAGCGTCAAGTCGCCGGCCTTGGCGCCGGAAGGCACCGAGACCGAGTCCTCGCCGGAGCTCACGTGGAGGTAGCCAAGCGCGACCACGACGAGCCCGATCACGACGAGGGCGGCGATGCGGGCGGGCGTGAACGCCCGCCCGCCTTTCTCCTGTTCCGCTCGAGTGGTCATTGCAAGTCCTTTCGCTTCATCCCGTGATCAGACGGAGGGGGCAGCCGGCAGCTCGGGAGCGGGCTCCGACTCCGGCTCGAGCCGGGGCAGCCACTGGAGCCACGAGGGCAGGTACCAGTTCCACTCGCCGAGGAGCTTCATCGTCGCGGGCAGGAGCACCGCCCGGACGATCGTGGCGTCGATCAGAATCGCCGCTGCGAGCCCCACGCCGAACTGCTTGAAGAAGGGCCAGGAGAGCGTCGCGAAGATCGCGAAGACGCAAACCATCACGATCGCGGCGCTCGTGACCACTCCGGCGGTGGACTTGATCCCGTGCGCAACCGCTTCGTCCATGCTCTTGCCGCGGTCGAACGTCTCCCTGATCCGACTCAGGATGAACACGTGGTAGTCCATCGAGAGGCCGAACAGGATCACGAACAAGAGCAGCGGCACCACCGCGTCGATCCCATCCGCGGAGCTCACGCCGAGCAGACCCTTGCCCAAGCCGTGCTGGAAGACGAGCACGAGCACCCCGTAGGCTGCCGCGACCGAGAGCAGGTTGAGCAGGATCGCCTTGGCCGCGACCACGATCGAGCGGAACGCGACCAGCATCAGGCCGAAGGCGAAGAGGAGGACGAAGGCGACCACGGGAAGCAGGTTCGACTTCAGTGCGTCCGCCTGGTCTCTCCACTCGGCCGTCTGCCCGGTGACTCCGGCTTGCGTGTCCGGAAGCGCGCCGACCGTCTCGGGGACGACGTCGTCGCGCAGCATGCGGAAGGACGCGTTCGAGGCCGCGTCGGTCCCGTTGCCCGCGATCGGGATGGTGATGTTCGCAACCGTGCCCCGCTCGTTGACGTCGACGGTGATCGGCTCGAACGCGCGCCCGCTTGCGAGCGCCCGTTGCTTGAGCTGCCCGATCGCCTTCTGCATCGCCGGCGTCTGCACGCTCGATGCCTCGACGACGACGTTCGCGGGCAGTGCGGAGCCCGGGAACGCCTGCTGCATGCGGTCGTATGTCTTGATCACCTCGATCGACTTGGGGAACGACCCGGGCCCCTCAGCGGCGAGACGGAGCTGTAGCGCCGGAAGGGCGAGCGCGACCAGCAATCCACCCGCGACGATCGCCGACACGACAGGCCGACGAAGGACGCGGTCGACGATCGCCCCCCAGATCCGCCCTTCGCCGTCGTCGCGGCGGAGGCGACCCACGAACGGGACGCGTGCCCGATCGACGTTGTCGCCGAGCCGCGAGAGCACAGCGGGAAGCACGGTCAGCGACCCGAGCACCGCGACGGCGACCACGAGGATCGTGGCCAGAGCGAGGGAGGAGAACGTCTTGTCGCCGGTGAGGAACATGCCCGCCATCGCCACCATCACGGTCAGGCCGGAGATGAGCACCGAGCGTCCGGAGGTCGCAGCCGCGACCTCGAGCGCCGCCCGCTCGCTGCGCCCCGCCGCGCGTTCTTGGCGCTCGCGCTTCAAGTAGAACAGCGAGTAGTCGACGCCGACGGCGAGCCCGATCAGGAGCACCATCGCCGGGGCCTGCATCGCGACCGGCAGTAGAACGCTCGAGAGCGCAACCAGCCCGAACGTCGCGAACACCGCGGTCAACGCGAGCAAGAGCGGAATGCCGGCCGCGACGAGCGAGCCGAAGGTGAGTACGAGGACGATCAGCGTGATCGGAAGCGAGAGCGCGCCGGCCTTGCCGAGGTCCTCGTCGTAGGAGTCCACGACCCCCTTCTCTGCGCTCGCGTCGCCGAACTCGCCGATCGTGAAGCCCGGATGGGCACGCTGCGCGGCGGCAAGCGTGTCCAGGACGGGACCGATCTTGTCGACCGCCTTCTCCTTGTCGCCGCGGATCTGGAACTCGACGAGTGCGGAGTGCCGGTCCTTCGAGCGGTAGGTCGCGTTTTCGGGCTGGAGCGGCGAGCGGATGTTGCGGACGTCCGCGATTTTCGAGACGCGCGCGACCACATCCGCGATCGCCGCATCGAAGGCGGTCGTGCCGACACGTTGCGACCGACTCTGGATCAGGACGCGCTCGGACGCGGGCTGCTCGAAGCCCGCCTCGAGGATCCGGTCCATGCGACCGGACTCGCCCGGCCCTGCCGAATTCGAGATGTTCTTCGTCCCGACGATGCCGCCAAGCCCGAAGGCGACGAGAACGAAGGCGAGCCAACCGAATGTCGCGGTTTTCCAGTGACTTGCGCTCCAGCGACCCATGCGGGCCGCGAGATTGCGGTCTGTGTGCGTGGAGCGGGACATGCTCGTTCCTCCTTGCTAGGCCGTGTAGGCGTAGGGGTGGTAGAAGGCATCGAGGGCGCGGTCGGGAGCGACCGCGAGATCGAACCCGCGTCCGCCGCGGGAGTCCTCGACGGAGACGGTGAGCGCGTCGTCGCCGGGGCGCCAGAGCAACGTGACCTGGATCCCGTCGCCCTCGCGCGCCGCGAGCTCGCGCGTCTGCGTTGCGGGGCTCATGGCTCCTCCTTGTGATCCGAACTCCATGGCCGCGACGCTAGGAGGGTGGCGTCGCGGTGCCATCGTCGGCAGGCCCGATTCGCGCTCGCACTCGGCGACGATTCGGGCTCCTCCCCGCCGACGATCGGGCTCCTACTCAGGGAGGAGGCGTCGCGCGGGGACGTGGAGTACCTTCAGCGCGTGACCCGGGTCGAGGATCTCGCGAGGAAGTACTGGGTCGACGCGCTGATCGCGCTCCTGGCGGTCGCCGGCGCGCTCGAGCTCGTCGTCGCACGCAATTCGGAGAGCGACCCGCCGACGGGCCTGTGGCTCTCCATCCTCCTGCTGGCGATCCTCGTGGCGCCGATCTTCGCCCGCAGGCGGTTTCCCTTCGGCGGGCCGGCGACCTACTGGGTGCTTGCCGCTGCGATCACGTACTACGACGGACTGCTGATTCCGTTCATCGGCAGCCTCGGCGTCGTCGGGTTGGCAACCGCGTTCATGCTCGGGAACCTGCGTAGCGGCCTCAAGGCGGGTATCGGCCTCGCGATCGTCACCGTCGGCATCGTCATCGTCGTCTACAACATCCCCGGCTCGACCACGACCAGCAACTTCGTCTTCATCTCCCTACGCTTCGTGGTGGCCTGGCTCGCCGGCTACGCCCTGCGTGAGCGCGCCGAGCAGGCCGAAGCGGCGGAAGAGCGCGCAATCCGGGCCGAGCGGGAGCGTGAGGCAGCCGCGCGCGTCGCGGTCGCGGAGGAGCGCGCGCGGATCGCACGCGAGCTCCACGACATCGTCGCCCACGCCGTCAGTGTGATGGTGCTCCAGGTCGGCGCCGTCAGGCACAAGCTGCCCGATTCGCTCGACGAGGACCGCGATGCGCTCAAGGGCGTCGAGAGCGCCGGGCGCATGGCCCTGGCCGAGATGCGACGCCTCCTGTCGGCGATGCGACGCGACGGTGAGGAAGTGGAGCTCGTGCCGCAGCCCGGGCTGGACGGCCTCGACTCGCTGCTGGACGAGATCGGCCGCGCCGGGCTGCCCGTCGAGCTGCACGTCGACGGTCAGCCGTTCCCGCTTCCTCGCGGAATCGACCTCTCTGCGTATCGGATCGTCCAGGAGGGCCTGACCAACGCACTGAGGCACGCGCACGCGAGCGACGCGGACGTGATCGTCCGCTACCGGCCGGACGAGTTGGGGATCGAGGTGCGGGACAACGGCCACGGCAGCGCAGCGAGCGACGGCCTCGGCCACGGGCTCGTCGGCGTCCGCGAACGCGTCAAGCTCTACGGTGGTCAGATGAGCGCGGGAACCTCGGAGGACGGTGGGTTCGTGCTCACCACTTGCCTCCCGCTCGGCGGCGAAGGTCCGTGACGATCCGTGTGCTCGTCGCCGACGACCAGTCGATGGTTCGCGCCGGGTTCCGCATGCTGCTTGCCGGCGAGGAGGACATCGACGTCGTTGCGGAAGCGAGCAACGGGCTCGAGGCGATAGAGAAGGCCGACCGCTTCGCTCCGGACGTCGCCCTGATGGACATCCGCATGCCCGAGCTCGACGGGCTCGAGGCGACACGTCGGATCCTCGCCGCCGAGGGCACGACCCGGATCCTCGTCCTGACGACGTTCGACCTCGACGAGTACGTCTACGAAGCGCTGCGCGCCGGCGCGAGCGGCTTCGTGCTCAAGGACGACCCGCCCGAGCAGCTGCTGGCGGCGATTCGCACCGTCGCCGCCGGCGATGCGCTCCTCTCGCCCACCGTCACGAAGCGTGTGATCGAGCGGTTCATGCGCCTCCCGCGTCCGACGCCGCCCAGCGAGCTCGACGATCTCAGCGCCCGCGAGCGGGACGTCTTTCGGCTTGTCGCCCGCGGTCTGTCGAACGCGGAGATCGGACAGGAGCTCTTCATCAGCGAGACGACGGTGAAGACGCACGTCACCCACCTCCTCCAGAAGCTCAATCTTCGCGACCGGGTCCAGGTCGTCGTCCTCGCCCACCAGACCGGGCTCGTCGAGTCTGACTGACACGCCGCGCCGGGCGGTCAGTCGCCGGCCAGCGCCTCTCGGGCGGCGACGTCGAAAGGGGTCAGGTCGCGCGGCAGGAGTGCCCGGATCCGTTCGTCGCGCGCCACGGTCGGGTTGCGAAGCCCCTCCACGAGCGGGCGGGCGACGCCCGCGCGCACGGGGGTGACGAGGTGGAGCCAGTAGGAGGAGAGCCGCGGGCTCAGTACTGGCACCTCGACGATGCGCGGCGACCGACCCCTGACCCGCCCGACACGCTCGATCATCTCGCGGTACGTAAGCACCTCGGGGCCACCGACGTCGAACGTCTCGCCCAGCGTTTCCGACCGACCAGCGACGCCCGCGAGATACCCGACCACATCCGCGAGCGCGATTGGCTGCGTCGGGGTCTTCACCCAGCGGGGAGCGATCATCACCGGCAGGCGGTCGACGAGCGCGACGATCGTCTCGAACCCCGCGCTGCCGTGCCCGACGACGACCGCGGCGCGCAGGATCGTCACCGGGACGACGCCCGCGACGAGCACCGCCGCCGTCTCCGCGCGACTTCGGAGGTGTGGCGAGAGGTCGGGTGCGTCGTCGCCGAGGCCGCCGAGGAAGACGATCTGCGAGACACCCGCGTCCTCTGCGGCGGACGCGACGGTCGTGGCCGCACGACGGTCGACCTCGTCGAAGTCCGACGAACCGAGCGAGTGCACGAGGTAGTAGACGACGTCGACGCCTTCCAACGCGCTGCGGGTCGCGGCCGGGTCCGTCGCGTCCGCGGCGACCGAGCGGACGTTGGCGCCCTTCACCGCGTCGCCCCTGCGAGACACGGCGACAACATCGGCACGTTCCGCGAGCGCAGGGACGAGCGATCGTCCGATGAACCCCGTCGCGCCGAGAACGGCGACTCTCACCGGCGCGCCTCCCCTAGCAGACGGCGGAAGTATCGTCGGCTGATGCGGACATGTACGCGACGCTGGAGCTGGTCGTAGAACGGAGTGCGCCCGAGTCGGGGAACGAACCCAACGATCGCCGCGCAAAGCTCGTGCGGCTCGGAGGCGCTCTGCGAGAGCGTGATCGAGCCGACTGGGCGACGCGCCAGCGCTCCGCCCCGGATCGGGTATCTGCAGCGGACGCCTGCATCGTCGACGGCCACCTCCGGCGGCCCGAAGCGCAGGAGCGCCGGTCCGACGCCCACGAGACGGAGCCCGGTCCCGTCGCCCACGGCGCACAGGCGGAGGACGCCGCCACTCGACCGCTCGACCTCCGACCAGTAGCGTCGGCCGAGCTCGAGCGCCCCGTCCCGCGAGCATTTGACGACGGGTTTTGCCGCCCGCACGCACTCGTCCGAGTCCACGCCCCCGTCGGCCCCGCGGCGATGGGCAGAGCGCCAGCCCTCAAGCTCGCGCCGCACGACGCGGCCTCCTCTCGTGCGACCGTGATCCGAGCGTCGAGGCATCGACGATGGGAGCGGGATACCCGTCGGGCTGCACGTGGCGCGGCGCGTGCCAGGGTTGGTGCACGAACGCGTCCTCGACGTCGCCGAGCTCCGGCACGTAGCGGCGGACGTACGTGCCGTCAGGATCGAACCGCTTCGCCTGGCGGAGGGGATTGAACGTCCGGTTCGGCCGGATGTCGGCCCCGGTCCCGGCGACCCATTGCCAGTTCCCGACGTTGCTGGCAACGTCGCCGTCGACGAGGAGGTCGAAGAATACCTCCGCCCCGCGCCGCCAGTCGATCCCGAGCGTCTTCGTCAGAAACGACCCCACGACGAGCCGACCGCGATTGTGCATCCAGCCCTCCCGCCGGAGCTGGCGCATCGCCGCATCCACGATCGGCACTCCCGTCCGTCCGTCCGCCCAGCGGGCGAGAGCGTGGGCGTCGTCGCGCCACGCGACTCGTCCCGGGCGCAGGTCCTCGGTCGCCGTCTCCGGGTTCGCCGAGAGGAGCTGGAGGAAGAAGTCGCGCCAGCAGAGCTGGCGCACGAACTCCTCCGCGACGGGGCCGCAGGATCTCGCGCGCTCGACCGTCTCGCGCGCAGAGAGGCAGCCTAGGTGGAGGTACGGGCTCAGGCGCGAGGTTCCGTCGACGGCTAGGAGGTCGCGCGTCGCGTCGTAGTCGTGGATGCCGTCGCGGAGCCAGCGGGCCAGCCGACGCCTGGCCGCGGACTCGCCGCCTCGCACCAGGTCGGCAAGTGGCGTCGGCCGTTCGCCACGCTGAAGCAGGTCGCCGCTGTCGAGCCCAGGCGGGAGCGCGATTCGGGGGAACGGCTCGGCCGCGGCGGCCAGCGGCGTTTCCCGCCAGCGCCGCCAGTACGGCGTGAACACGCGATAGTGGTCGCGGTCGGCGGGTGCGAGCTCGCCGGGGGCGACGGCGGCGATCGTGTCCTCGACCCGGAGCTCGATGCGCTCGCGGGCACACGCGCGCTCGAGGCGCCGCCGGCGCCTCTGCGCGTATGGGCTGGCGTCCTCCCCGACGACGATCCTGTCGGCGGCGGCCGCGTGGGCGACCCGCAGCGCCTCGTCGACCAGGTCGCCGCGGCGGACGAACAGGTCGCCGCCGAGCGCCCGGAGCGACTCGCGCAGATCGGTGAGCGCCTCCGCCAGGAACGCCCGCCGGTTCGCACCCGCCCGACCGTCCATGAACGCGTCGTCGAAGACGAAGAGCGGCACGACCACCCCTCCGTCGGCCGTCGCTGCGCGTAGGGCGGGCTGGTCGTGGACGCGCAGGTCGCGCGTGAACAGGAGGACGGTCGCCCGCCTCATCCGAGCGCGCGCGCCAGCTGGGTCAATCGCTCCGCTTCCTCCACCGGGCCGCCCGCGAGGATCTCGACGTCGACGCCCAGGTTCGCGCCCACGGCGCCGGCCCCCCCGAGGCAGAGACGCTGCCTGTCGGCGAGCTCCGCGAGGGCGGCGCGGTGCCGTCTGAACGCGGAGGGCCCGACGGCGCTGACGACCACGAACTCGGGGTCGCAGGCGCGCGCGGCGTCGGCCACGCTTTCGAGCGGGGTGTCGGCGCCGAGGTAGACGATCCGCCACCCGCGCGCGCGAAGCGCGAGCCCGAAGGCGATCAGGCCGAGGTCGTGCTGCTCGCCCGGTGCGCAGGCCAGCACGGCCCTCGGCCCGAGCCCGCGCCCCCATCCGCGCGCAAGGCCGAGCAGTCGCCCGCGGAGGACGCCCGAGGCGAAATGCTCCTGCGCCACCGAGACCTCGCCGCTCTCCCAGCGGTCGCCTAGCTCGTGAAGGTACGGGACGATCACATCGCGGAGCACCGCATCGAGGCTCAGCCGGGCGAGAAAGGAGTCGATGACGGCGTGCGCGGCCGCCTCGTCGAAGCTCGCCAACGCCGCGGCGAGCTCGTCGCGGGCATCGGGTCCGAGCGACCCTTCGGTCGCGTCGGCCGCGGGCTCTGTTACCAGGGCGGCGGCCTCGGCCGCAGCCAGTCCCCGGGCGAGGTGGTGCCGCATCCCCTCTACGCGTTCGAGGTCGCGTCGGGAGTAGAGGCGCAGTCCGCCCGGCGAGCGCCTCGGCTCGAGGAGGCCGTACCGGCGTTCCCATGCGCGCAGGAGCTCGGGGCTGACGCCCGTGCGCCGGCTCAGCTCGCCGATCCGGAACAAACCGCTTTCGACCATCTCTCGACTATACAGGATCTGGACAGTAATTTGACAAGAGCTCACTCCACGGGGTACTCTCATGGACATGATCTCTACAGGAGGTGTACAAGATGCGTAAGCTCGATCTCCTCGCCGCCACCCTCGTGCTCGTCGGCGGCGTCAACTGGGGCCTCGTGGGCATCGCGAAGTTCGACCTAGTCGCCTGGATCTGCGGTGGCATGGAGTTCGGCGAGACGAACGCCGTCAGCCGAGTCGTCTACTCCCTCGTCGGCCTCGCGGCCGTCTACGGAATCGGCTCGCTGCTCGTCGTTGCGCGCCGGCCTACGGCGCACCACCGCCCCCTGACGGCAGATAGCCACTGATCTTTCCAACCGACCGAAAGGAATTGAGAATGAAGAAGCTCGTTTCGCTCCTCGTCGTCGTGGCCGCCCTGGTCGCCTCGACCGCGGCGACGGCACCGGCACAGCCGCGTCAGAGCCGCGACATCGTCCAGACGGCGGTCGCGGCTGGCCAGTTCAAGACGCTCGCAGCGCTGCTGACACGGGCGGGTCTCGTCGGCGCGCTGGCGAAGCCCGGCCCGTACACCGTCTTCGCTCCGACCGACGCGGCATTCGCGAAGGTGCCGAAGAAGACGCTCGACAGCCTGCTCGCCGACAAGGCGAAGCTGAAGGCCGTCCTCCTCTATCACGTCGTTCCCGGCAAGGTCACGGCTGCCGACGTCACGAAGCTCACCTCGGCGAAGACGCTGAGCGGCAAGTCCGTCCGCATCCGCGTCTCCGGCATGAACGTCTTCGTCAACGCGGCGAAGGTGACGAAACCCGACGTAATGGCCACGAACGGCGTGATCCACGTCGTCAACCGCGTGCTGATCCCCCCGGCGGGCTGAGCCGACACCCCGTCCGACCGACGCCCGCCGTCACCACGAGGCGGGCGTCGGCGTGAGGCGTCAGTACTCGGCCTCGGTCGACGCGACCGTGTCGGGCGACCACTCCTCCGCGCCGGAGATGGCGCCCGCGAGCAACGGGTAGACGAGCACCGAGACCATCGCGGCGCCGATCAGCGACGCGCCGAGATCGCCCGTGATCGCCCCGCGGTCCGTGCCGATGCCGACGATCGCCACGACGAGCGGGAGCGCCGTCGCACCGAAGAGCGCGACGCTGGCCGTGCCGCGCGGTCCGAGATCCCGGAGCCAGAGGAGCGAGGGCGTCCCGCGGACGACGAGCAGGAGGGCGAGGAAGAGCACTGCGAGGCCGAGCCCGCGGGCGGTCAGCAGGCTGTCGAGGTCGAATGTCAGCCCGGTCGCGACGAAGTAGATCGGGATCAGGAGCCCGAAGCCGATTCCCTCGAGGCGAAGACGGACGATCCCTCCCTCGGGGTTGTCCAGCACGAGGCCGACGATCAGCCCGGCGGCGAACGCACCGAGCACGAAGTCGAACCCGACGTCTCGCGCGAGGAGCACGAGCGCCGCGATCAGCGCGATCGACAGGCGGACGGCGGCCTGCCCGGTCGAGTGGAGCGTCTCGCGAAGGGTCGCGACGATCCGGGGCGGCCTCGCCCGCATCGCGATGAACGCCGTGCCGATCGTGATCGCGCCGAACACGACGAGCAGCGCGATCTCGGCCGCCGCGCCGTAGACGCCGGTGAGGAAGATCGACATGACGATGATCGGCCAGAACTCCCCCGCGACGCCTGTGCCCAGTACGGCCGTCCCGAGCGGCGTGGGCAGAATCCCCGAGTCGCTCAGGATCGGCACGAGCGTCCCGAGGGCGGTCGTGCTCAACGCGATGCCGAGCAGCCACCCCTCGGCCCCCAGACCTGCGAGCTGGAGCAGGTAGCCGATCGCGATCCCGAGGGCGAGCGAGATCGCCCACCCGAGCGAGCCGCGCACGATCGCGCGCCGCGGAACGTGCTTCTCGACCACCTCGAGTCCCGCGAAGAAGAACAGCAATGCGAGCCCGAAGTTCGCGAGGAACTGGATGTACATGCCGTCCGACGCCCAACCGAGCACCTCCGGGCCGATCACGATCCCGAGCACGATCTCGACGACGACCGTCGGGAGCACCAGGTGCGGGCCGATCCGAGCGAGGAACGCGGCGGCGGCGGACGCCGTGAGGACGAGGACGAGCGACCGCAGCTGTCCCGAGGTGACCGCGGCGGGGGCGGAGTCGCCGACGAGGAGGGCGCTCATCCGTGGGTCGGGCGCTCGCGCCGAATCCGCATCGAGGCGCAACCGTATCGCGCCCGTCGCGGCGGGTCGCGCATCCGTATCGTGGCCGCATGCTGGAGGTGATCCCCTGCGCCGACGAGCGCGACGAGCAGGTCTCGCTCGACGTCTACAACGCAGTGTGGCCGCATGCGGCGTTCACGCTCGCGGAGGTTCACTCGTTCAAGGAGAGCGTGCGCGATCACTACGACGTCGTCGCGCGGCTCGACGGAATCGCAGCCGGCTCCGCGCTGACCGTCGTCCTCCCTCAGCGCGCTGACCGCGTCCTCACGGTCGTCACCGTGCTCGCGGAGCACCGCCTCCGGGGCATCGGCACCGCGCTGTACCGGGCGCTCTCCGCGTGGACTCGGGAGCACGGGATCGACGAGATCGAGGTTCCTGCCCTGGACGACGACGCGGAGAGCATCGCGTTCGCGACGCGGCGGGGCTTCGTCGAGGAGCGTCGCGAGCTCGGCGTCGTGCTGGAGCTCACGGGGACGAGCCCGCCCGAGCTCGTCCCGCCGGACGGGATCGAGATCGTCAGCTGGGCAGACCGGCCCGAGCTCGCGCACGGGATGTACGAGGTCTCGCTCGAGGCGTATCCCGACATTCCGGGATCCGAGGACGACGAGCTCGAGTCGTTCGAGGACTGGCTCGCACACGACATGCAGGGCTCGGGCGACTCCCCCGAGGCGACGTTCGTGGCGGTCGCGGGCGACGAGGTGGTCGGCTATGCGAAGTTCGCGCTCACCGCCGCGCAGCCGACGGTCGCCTTCCACGACGTCTCCGGCGTCAAGCGCGCGTGGCGGGGACGGGGCGTCGCGCGGGCGTTGAAGACGGCGCAGATCCGCTGGGCGATCTCGCACGGCTATACGGAGCTCCGCACCCGTAACGCGGAGCAGAACGAGCCGATCCGCCGGCTCAATGCGAGCCTCGGCTACCGACCGGGGATCGGCCGTGTCTATCTCATCGGCCCGCTCGCCGGCCCGTAGATGTCCCTCGGCATTTCCTAGGAACAACCTGCGACAAGGGGATTCGGCTGGGTGTATAGTGTCGCGTTCATGCACATGGTCACCTGTGCATTGCCTATGAATGATCGAACATGACCGCGACGCTCCGCCGTGTCGACATGCTGCGACGAGGGCTCGACGGCGGCGCCGCGCTCGTCGTCTCGGGCGCCGCGTTCGGCTCGTTCGTCGCTCCCGCAGCCGCCGCCGTGCCCGACGTCGACCTCTCGTACCTCCGGCTGCTGACCGCGGCAGAGCTGCTCAAGGCCGATTTCCAGGCGCAGGCGCTCGCGAGCGGGCAGCTCGACGCCTCCGCGGCGCGGCTCTTCCGGCGGATGCGGGCCGACGACAAGGCGCACTACACCGGGCTCGCCTCGTTGCTGACCGGAGCCGCACAGGCGCCGACGACCGCCGCCGACATCGACTTCTCGTACCCGCGCGGGAGCTTCGACTCCCGGGACTCGATCGTGAAGCTCGGCTGGACACTCGCCACGCTGAGCCTCGGCGCGTACCTCGGCGCGATCGAGAACGTCCAGACCCCGGCCGCGCGTCTGGCGCTTGCCCAGGTCGCGGCGAACGAGGCGCAGCAGCTCAGCGCGCTCGCGCCGTTCGCCCGTCGGCCTGCCATCGGGAGGGCGTTTGCCGCAGCCCTCCCGATCGATTCCGTCTCCGCCGCGCTCGACGAGTACGAGAGCTGATCGATGCCGAAGCAGACGTACTCGGCGAGCGAGGCGGCGGCCGCTCTCGGCATCAGCCTCGACACGCTCCGTCGCTGGGACAAGGCCGGCAGGCTCAAGGTCGAGCGCGACCGTAGCAACCGGCGGGTCGTTTCGGCCTCCGAGATCGACCGCGTGCGTGGCGACGGCGACGGCGGGCACATCAGCGCGCGCAATCGCTTTCACGGAGTCGTCACCGACGTCCAGGTCGACGGGTTGATGGCGCAGGTCGAGCTCGTCGTCAGCGACCCCGTTCGCCTCGTTGCCGTCGTCACGCGCGACGCGGTCGAGGAGCTCGGTCTCGAGAAGGGAATGGCCGCGACGGCGATCGTCAAGTCGACGAACGTGATCCTGCAGCACTGACGAAAGACTCCGACCCGATGCGCCTTGGCCACCGCACCCGCTCGACGCTCCTCTCCATCGTCGCCACATCGTGCCTCGCGTTCGCCGTGCTGGCCGCTCGCGGGCAGGCGGCCTCGCAGACGCAGATCACCGTCTACGCGGCGGCGTCCCTCACGGATGTGTTCCCGAAGATCGACGGCGCGCAGCGGTACTCGTTCGGCGGGTCGAACACGCTCTCCGCGCAGATCCAGCAGGGTGCCCCGGCCGACGTCTTCGCCTCGGCCAACATGACGCTGCCGAACCAGCTGTACGCGAAGGGGCTCTGCTCGAAGCCGGTCGTGCTCACCCGGAACACCCTCGTGATCGTCGTCCCCAAGGCGAACCCGGCCGGGATCAAGAGCGTCTACGACCTGGCGAAGCCCGGGACCAAGCTGGACGTCGCGGGGCCGGGCGTGCCGGTCGGCAGCTACACGCTCCAGATCCTGAAGAACATGAATCTCTCCGCCTCGGTGACGAAGAACGTCGTCAGCCAGGAGACGGACGTTCGCGACGTGCTTTCGAAGGTCGCGCTCGGCGAGGCCGACGCCGGCTTCGTCTACTCGACGGACGCGAAGACGGTGCCCGGCCGGGTGACCGTGATCAAGGTGCCGGCGTGGGCGCAGCCGAAGGTGCAGTACGGCATGTGCGTCGTCAACGCGAGCGGCAACAGGGCGGGCGGCCAGACGTTCGTCGCGAAGGTGCTGAGCAAGGCCGGGCAGGCGAAGCTGGTCGCGGCCGGGTTCCTCCCGCGCGCGAAGCCCAAGCGGGCGAAGAAGTAGCCGGCATGCCGAGGAGGAGCGTCCGCCGAACCCTGCTTGGTGTCGCGTACGTCGGCGCGACCGTCGTCGCGATGGTCTTCCTGCTTCTGCCGATCGTCGCGATCTTCGCCCACACCTCGCCGGCCGAGCTCGTCGAGCAGCTCGGCAACCCGGTCGTCCGCGACGCGTTCGTCGTCAGCATCAAGACGAGCCTCATCGCACAGGCGCTGATCCTCGTGTTCGGGACGCCTGCGGCATTCCTGCTCGCGAGCCGGCGATTCCCGGGCCATGCGCTCGCGATCACGCTCGTCGAGCTGCCACTGGTGCTGCCGCCGGCGGTCGCCGGGATCGGGCTGCTCGCCGCGTTCGGGCGACTCGGCCTGCTCGGGTCGAGCCTCGACGCGTTCGGGATCAGCCTGCCGTTCACGCAGAGCGCGGTCACCGTCGCCGTCGCCTATGTCGCCAGCCCGCTCTACGTCCGCCAGGCGATCGCCGCCTTCGAGGCGACCAACCCCGACCTGGCCGCCGCGTCGCGGACGCTCGGCGCCAGCCCGATCCGCACGTTCTTCCGGGTGATCCTGCCTCTCGCGCGAGCGGGCCTGATCGCGGGCCTCGCGCTCTCGTTCGCGCGCGGGCTCGGCGAGTTCGGCGCGACGATCATGTTCGCCGGCAGCCTCCAGGGCGTCACCCAGACCGTGCCTCTCGCCATCTATGCCCAGTTCGACCAGGACTTCGACGCGACGCTCGCGATGAGCGCAGTCCTCGTACTGTTCAGCATCGTCCTCCTCGCCGCCCTGCACGCGGGTCTCACATGGCAACGCTCAGAGTCGACCAGATCACAGTCCCTCTTCGGACTTTCCGGCTCCACCTGAGCCTCGAGGTCGGCTCGACGCTCGCTCTCGTGGGGCCGTCGGGCGCCGGCAAGACCACCGTTCTCCGCGCCGTCGCCGGGCTCGTCCGCCCGGAGTCGGGTCGCATCGCCGTCGACGACGAGGTCTTCTTCGACGCCGAGCGTCGTCTCGAGCTCGCACCGGAGCACCGGCGGGTCGGGCTCGTCTTCCAGGAGTACGCTCTCTTCCCGCACATGACCGTTCGGCAGAACGTCGAGTACGCGCGCAAGCACGCGGCGGACGAGTACCTCGAGCGGTTCCGGATCGGCCACCTCGAGCGCGCCCGGCCGCATCAGCTCTCCGGCGGAGAGCGCCAGCGTGTCGCGCTCGCGCGGGCGCTCGCGCGCGACCCGCAGGTCCTGCTCCTCGACGAGCCGCTCTCCGCGCTCGACGCGCACACGAAGACCGCGGTCCGCGCGGAGCTCCACGAGCTGCTCGCCGGCCTCGACATCCCGGTCCTGCTCGTCACGCACGACTTCGAGGACGCCGCGGCGCTCGCCGACGAGGTCAGCGTGATCGTCGACGGGACGATCCGGCAGACCGGGACGCCGACCCGGCTCGTCGCCGCGCCGGCGGACTCGTTCGTCGCCTCGTTCACCGGTGCGAACCTGCTGTACGGCCACGCCGAGCCCGGAGCCAACGGCTCGTCGCGCGTCCGGCTCGACGACGGCACGCTCGTCGCCACCGCGGACCCCGCGCACGGGTGGGTCGCGCTTGCCGTCTATCCGTGGGACATCACGCTCGGCGCCGAGCCTCCCCACGACTCGGCCCTCAACGTGATCCACGCGCCGATCCGCACCATCGTCGAGCTCGGCAACCGCGTCCGGCTGACGATCGGCCCGGTCACGGCCGAGATCACGGCGGAGTCCCTCGACCGCCTCGGCTTCGCGACGGGCCAGGCCGTCTACGCCTCGTTCAAGGCGACGGGGATCCGCGTCGTCGCCGAGCACGATCGCCTGACGGACGCCGTCGAGACCGCCGCGCCACGATCCTCAGGATGAGACGATGGCCGCGGGTGGCGGCTCGCCTACCTCGCGCGAGATCGAGGTGTACGGGATCCCGTTCCCCGCCGGGCCCATGCCGGGCATGGTGTCCAACTCGCGCTCCTTTGTCGCAGAAGGGGTGGAGTCGCGCGATCGTACTCCTGCCGCGACGGACGCAAAGCCGGCGCCGGGTGGGCGGCGAGCTCGGCCCGTCAGTGGTGGTTGAGGACGAGCTTCAGCCCGACGAGCGCAAGACCGAGCGCGAGGTTCGCGGCGACGATCGCGACGGTTCCGAGGGCACCGAGGCGCTCGACCCGAGCGATCACGAGGCCCTCGGCGAAGAGCACGACGAGCCCGAGCGCGAACGCGATCCAGACCGCCGTCTGCGTCGAGACGACGCCGAAGGCCCCGAGGAGGAGCGCGACGAGTGGCGGGAACGCGGCCTCGACGATCGAGCCCTCGTGACGGGCGATCTCCCGCAGCTCGGCGAGGGAGAGGCGGTCCTCTTCCGCGATGCTCTGCGAGATCCCGTGGGCGTAGACGTGCGCCACCCAGAAGACGAGCGAGGTCACGACGACGAGGAGCGCGATCCGGCCGGCGTCGCTCGGGTACGCCCGGACTCCCGCGACGAGCACGGAGAGGACGACGATCGTGCCGTAGACGAACCCGCCGAGCCGCACGCCCATCGCGGAGGGGTCGAGACGAGCGAGCCTGCGGAGCTGCCTCCGGCCGAGCACGCCCGCCATCATCCAGGGCGGAGCGGCCGGTGCTCAGCCGCGCTCCTCGAACTGCGGCAGGTCGTCGGTGATCTCGTACCAGGGGGCCTTCGAGCCGACGTAGATGTGGCCGGCCGGTCGGATCGTCGGCTCGTCGGGGTGCGGCCCTCACCTGAGACATGTCGGCGGCCACCGCTCTCCCTCCTCGTGGGGTGTCGTCCGATCGGACCGGGCCGGGCGCCGAAACGCATCGCTTGCTCGCCGCCCGTAAGGTGCAGGAGGATCGTTCACCAGATGGAAACCAGCTCGTAACCCCCCGACAGCGCGTCGGCGGCGAAGATCAGACGATGGCGACGACACGCGAGCCGAAGACGACAGGTCGTCTGCTCAACCGCGAGCTCTCGACGGTCGAGTACAACGCACGGCTGCTCGAGCTCGCGGCCGACGACGCGCTCCCCCTGCTCGAGCGGGTGCGCATGTGCCGCTTCTGCTCGTCGAACCTCGACGAGTTCTTCATGGTCCGCGTCGCCGGGCTCATCGGGCAGGCGTCGTCGGGGCTCGCCGTCCGCTCCGTCGACGGCCTGACCCCGCGCGAGGCGCTCGCGGCGATCAGAGAGCGGGTCGTCGAGCTCGTCGACGCCCAGTCGCAGCTCTGGCGGAAGAAGCTCCGTCCGGCGCTCGACGAGGCGGGCATCTCGATCACCACCATCGACGCGCTCTCGGGCAAGGACCGGTCGGAGCTCGAGCGGCGGTTCGCGCGCGAGATGTTCCCCGTCCTCACGCCGCTCGGCGTCGGCCCGGGGCAGCCGTTCCCGTACATCTCGGGTCTCTCGCTCTCCCTCGGCGTGCTCGCGCGCGACGGGGAGACGGGCGAGGAGCGGTTCGCGCGCGTCAAGGTCCCGGAGCGTCTCCCCCGCTTCGTGCCGCTCGCGGCGGAGGAGCGATTCGTCCCGCTCGAGGACGTGATCTCGCACTTCCTCCCCGAGCTCTTCCCCGGGATGGAGATCGTCGAGCGCGCGGCGTTCCGCGTGACGCGCGACGCGGACTTCGAGGTCTCGGACGAGGCCGACGACCTGCTCGAGGCCGTCGAGCTCGAGCTCCAGCGCCGACGCTTCGGCGACGTCGTCCGACTCGAGGTCGCGAGCTCCATGTCGGACGCAATGCTCCGCCGACTCGAGCTGGGCCTCGGCGCGGCGCCGGAACAGGTCTACAAGGTGCGAGGTCTGCTCGACCTCGCCGACCTCGATCAGCTCGTCGACCTCGACCGCCCCGAGCTCAAGCACCCGCCCGCCCCCGGGGTCACGCCGGCGGCGTTCGCCCGGGCAGCGACTCCGCGCGACCTGTTCGATGCGATCCGGCGGGTCGACGTCCTCGTGCACCAGCCCTACGAGTCGTTCGCGGGGAGCTTCGAGGCGTTCGTCCGCGCGGCGGCGGAGGACCCGGACGTCGTCGCGATCAAGACCGCCGTCTACCGGACGAGCGGGGACAGCCCGCTCGTACCGGCGCTGATCGAGGCTGCAGACGAGGGCAAGCAGTCGGTCTGCATCGTCGAGCTCAAGGCGCGCTTCGACGAGCAGCGCAACATCGAATGGTCACGCAAGCTCGAGGAGGCAGGCGTCCACGTCGTCTACGGCTTCCCCGACCTGAAGGTGCACGCGAAGATGACGCTCGTCGTCCGTCGCGAGGACGACGGACTTCGACGCTACGTCCATCTCGGCACCGGGAACTACCACGCCGAGACCGCCCGCTCCTACGAGGACATCGGCCTGTTCACGTCGGACGAGACGATCGCCGGCGACGTCGCCGCGCTGTTCAACTACCTGACCGGCTTCGGTCGGCCGCAGCGCTTCGAGAAGATCCTCGTCGCGCCGTTCAACCTGCGCGCCCAGCTCGTAGAGCAGATTCGCGCGGTGGGACAGGCGGCCGCGGACGGCAAGCGCGCGCGCATCCGCGCCAAGGTGAACGCGCTCACCGACGCGGCGATCGTGGACGAGCTCTACGCGGCAGCCCGGCTCGGCGCGACCGTCGAGATCACGGCGCGCTCGATCTCCACGCTCAGCCCGGACAAGGGACGCAAGGGCGGTCATCTCACGGTTCGCTCGGTTGCCGGTCGCTTTCTCGAACACAGCCGGCTCTACTCGTTCGAGGCAGGGGACGCGCACCAGCTCTACCTCGGCAGCGCCGATCTGATGACCCGGAACCTCGATCGCCGGATCGAGGTGCTGGTGCCGGTCGAAGGCACACGGCAACGGCAGGAGCTCGTGACGATCCTCGACAGCGTGTTCGCGGACAACGTCGCGTCGTGGGAGCTCGCGCCCGACGGCACGTGGCAGCGCCGTCGCCCGGCGGATGGCGAGCGCCCCCACGATCACCAGCTGAATCTCGCACGCCGGGCGCGGCTGCGCACGAGGCGGCGGTTGCGTGCGGCGAGAGAGCGAGCCGGAGGCTAAGAACTCGTTTCAGAATGAAGCCTTGTGCCGCCGTGTCGCGCTGGGCGGCACGCTGCGGCGTCCTCGGTCGCCCCGATATGCCCGCAGATCGGGGCTCCCTGCGTCCTTGCATCGCACTCGCCGATCGCGCCCCGGCAACGAAGCGTCATCCTGAAACGAGTTCTGAGACGGCTCCGGCCGAGCCGGCCGCGATGATGAACGTGATGCGCGTCGCCGTGATCGACGTCGGGTCGAACACCGCCAGGCTGCTCGTGGCGGACGTCGACGGGACCCTCGAGTCCGTCCGCGAGGAGCGGACGTACCTCGGGCTCGCGGCGGACATCCTTCGCCACGGCTCCGTCTCTCCGACCAAGCTCGACGACGCGGCGACGGTCGCCGGCCGGTACGCCCGGTTGGCCGCGCGCCTCGACGCCGACGCGGTCGCGGCCGTCGTCACCGCGCCCGGCCGCCAGGGTCGCGCGTCGACCGAGCTCGTCGCGGCACTGACGAAGGCGGTCGGACACCCGGTCACCGTCCTGTCCGCCGCCGAAGAGGGCAGGTTCGCGTTCCTCGGCGCGACGGCTCGCATCGAGCCCGACGGCGGCATCGTCGGCGTCTGCGACGTCGGCGGCGGCTCGACCGAGCTGGTCGTCGGCACGGTCCTGCTCGGGCCTGCGTGGGTCCGCTCCGCGGACATCGGGTCGCTGAGGCTGACACGGTTGTGTCTCAATGCCGACCGCGCCGGGAAGAAAGCTGTCGACCGTGCGCGACAGATCGTCGAGCACGAGCTCGAGCCGTTCGACGCGCCGCAGGTGGACGTTGCGCTCGCCGTGGGCGGCAGCGCCAGGGCGGCCGCGAAGATCGTCGGCCGCGAGCTCGGTGGCAAGGATCTCGAGGACGTCATCACGCTGACATCGCGGACGCCTCCGGCGAAGCTCGCCAGGGTGTTCGGGTTCGACGCCGCGCGGGCGGAGACCGTCCTGGCGGGGGCGATCATCCTCTCGGCAGTTGCGAAGCGGCTCGACATGCCCCTCCGCCTCGGCCGCGGCGGCCTGCGTGAAGGCATCGCGTTGACGCTGGCCCGAGAGTCGGCCGCGCGCGCGGCCTAACTGGCTCGCGCTCTGCCGCTCCGTCTGCGGCCAGGCGGGCCTGCATCGTCTCCACGAGCGACTCGGCGATCGCCGGCTGGCGGCAGCAGGGTCAGACGGCGTCGAGCACGTCGTGGTCGCGGCGGTACGTGAGGAGCGCGCGCGCCTCCTCCGGCGTCAGCCACCGGACCTCGTCGACCTCGTTCGAGGCTCCAGCCGCGTCAGGATCGCCGATCGGCTCCATCACCCACCAGCGGACGAGCTTCGGCCGCCCCTTCGCGTCGACGTACCGTGTCGTCGGGAGCGGCCGCGCGAGACGGCACCGGAGCGTCGTCTCCTCCTCGACCTCCCGCAGCGCGCATTCCTCGTCGGTCTCGCCGTCCTCGGCCTTTCCCTTGGGAAACGTCCAGTCGTCGTACTTCGCGCGGTGCACGAGAAGCACGCGTGGGCCCGCTTCCGTGTCGCGGACGACGACGCCGCCCGCCGCACGGACGACCAGGCTCACACCTTCTTCGCCTGCTTCGAGAGCAGCTTCCACTGCGGCCTCCAGTCCCCCGTCCCGCGCGCGCGCCGTCGCCGCTCGCGGTCGACGAGCCGGCCGGCGGCGACCGCCGCGTCTGGATTCGAGGCGGCGACGCGACGCAGCCGCTCCTCCGCGACGACCGAGTCCTGGTGCTCCCCGAGCACGTCCTGAAGCCTCTTCGCCACGGCGACATAGCCCTGCAGATCGGCGAGCTCCGCGGCGTAGCGCGCCCGCTTCACCCTGATCCGCGCACCGTGCAGCTCGTCATCGCCGGCCTCGGAGCCCAGGCCGGCGACAGCCTTCCGGAGCCGCGCGTGCTCCGCTCGCCAGATGTCCTCGACGGTCAGCTCTGGTGTGGGGGTGGCGAGCGGCGGGTCCGCGGCAGCCTCGAGCCGATCGAGCAGCGCCAGGTAGCGCTCGCTCGAGAGGACACGGAGCAAGCGCCGGCGTGCGGTCGCTCGCTCGCGCCCGAGCACGCGAAGCACGGTCGTCGCGCCCGCGGCGTCCGGGCCGTCGAGCGCCGCGACCTCGGCGCGCAGACGCTCGAGCAGGACGTCGAGGTCGCGCACGGGCCCGAGCGCGGCGCCAAGCCACCCGAGCTCGGCGCGAAGCTCGTCGGCCCACGCCTCGTCGAGCAGCGGACGGCCTGCTCGCAGGAACGCCCGCAGCCGCCGGGTCGCGACCCGGAGCTGGTGCAGGCTCTCGGGCTCGGTGCCGAGCCGCGTGCCGGGATCGTGTGCGAGCAGCCGCCGGTACTGCGTCTCGAGCGCGCCGGCGAGGTACACCGAGGCGCTCGCACCGCCAGGCACGTCGTGCGAGTCGAGCGGATCGGCGAGATCGAGCGCCCGGAAGACCTTCGGTCGAGCCTCGCCGTCGAGCGCGCCGGCACGCCGCAGCGCCTTCTCGAGACGACGCAACGTCCGCTCGTCGCCCTCGATCAGCTCGACCTCGAGCTCGTCGAACGTCCGCGAGATCCGCTGTCCGTCGAGCACGGAGACGACGTCATGCACGACCTCGGCGCCGTCGACCCGAAGACCGTCCCGGCGAGTCCTCAGCCGCGCGACCGGCACGAGCTTCGTGTTGTGGACGAGGGCGGGCAACAGGTCGGCGATGTGGGCGGGCACCGGCCGTGGCGGGCCGTCCGCCTCGAGCTCGCGGCGCGCGTCGCCGCTCGGCAGCTTGAGCTGCCAGCGTCCTCGCCCGTTCTCGACGCGATAACGGAGCGTCAGGCCGCTGCGGGCGAGCCGATGGTCGGGGGTGTCGTGGTAGGTCGAGACGAAGACCCGCGAGACGATCGCCTCACCGCCGAGGTCGGGCATCGCGAAGCGCTCGCCGGTCGAGAGCTTCACCTCACGCTCGAGTGTCTCCCGGAGGTCGGCCACGCTCATAGCCTCGCACGCTCGGACGGCTCGGTTGTGCCCATCCGCTCCCACAGCGTCGCGTTGACGACCGCGGATGTGACGACGAGCCGGCTGATCAGGAAGAGGCACACGAGCAGCGCGGCGGCGAGACCGAGCGCGCCGTAGGTCCCCTGCTTCGCGAGCGCCCACGGCGTGATGGCGTAGGCGATCACCGCGTGCATGACCTCTATGCCCGCGCCGAACAGGACGGCGCCAGGCACGAGAACAGTCCAAGGGGCCGTCCCGTGCGGGAGGCGGAGCGAGATGAGCAGCCACAGACCGGCGTACGGGGCGACGGCGACGATCGTCGCGAGCACCCCTGGCCCCGGCGACCATGCGCGGGCCGCGCTCGCGAGCGTCGAGACGAGGGAGAAGCCGATCAGGAGCGCGAGAAACTCGAACGACCGCACGAGTGTCGGCTTGGCCACCGACCTCCGGACGTCGCCCCACACGAGTCGGTTGGCCACGACGAGCGCGCGAAGGAGGGTGCGGGTCGCCCAGATCAGGATCGGGATCCCGATCAGGAGCGCGTACCAGCGGTTCGGGCTCTCTGCCGCGTTTGCGATCGAGTTCGAGACCAGGCCCTCGAAGCCGAGCGATCGCGCCGCTTCCTCCGGCGAGCCGGACGACGCGTCGGCAGCGATCCCGAGCCCCGCGACGACGACGAGCATGAGCGGCAAGAGCCAGATGAAGAGGCGATACGCGAGCGCGGCCGAGATGATGCCCCCGCCGACCTCTGCGTCACGGTCGACCATGGCGTAGACGGCGTCGATCGTCCGGTGGCGGGCGCGCTCCTCGTCTGCCCTGTCCGCGAGCCGCTGCCGCTCGGTGCGAATCGTCGTGGACCACGCGCGCACCCGGCCGGCCGGCGCCGTTTCCGGCGCATCGGCCGGCGGGATCTCCTGCACGTGATCTCGCTCCATCTGCTCCACGACGCGTCCCGGCCCACCCATCGTGCCTCACGCACGCCGTCGTGCACGGCGAAAGACCGGTCGACGAGCGCGTGACTCAGGGAAGTGGGCCGACCACCGAGTACCGCGCGCAGAGAAAGTCGCCGTTCCACAGCTGCTCCTCGACGCGGAGCTCGAGCCTGCGGGGCAGGAGCGGCGCGCCGGCGCCGAGCGTGACCGACGCGATCCAGACGATCACCTCGTCGAGCAGGCCCGAATCCGCGAACTGACCCGCGAGGTCGCCTCCGCCGACGATCCAGACGTTGCGGCCGCCCGCCGCTGCGACCATCTCGCCGTGGACGGCGGCGACCTCGCCGCGCGTGAACGTGATCGGAGCATCCGGCACGACCTGCAGGTCGTGATTGGTGAAGACCCAGCACGGGACGTCGTATGGCCAGCGCCACTCGGACGGGTCCTTGCCGGAGAACTCGTGGTCGACGATCCACTCGTACGTCGTCCGGCCCATCGCAATCGCCCCGACGTCGGCGATGAACGCGTCGTACGTCAACGCGCCGCCGGGCTCCTGCTGCCGGGTGAACAGCCAGGCGAGCGAGTTGTCGGGATCGGCGATGAAGCCGTCGAGCGTGGTCGCGGTGTAGTACTGGGTCAGGCTCACCGACACGTCCTTTCCGCGCTTTTCGCTCGAGTACGGCTCAGACACGTCGGCGCCAGCGGGCGAACACGTCCTCGAGCTCCGGACGATTCTCGCGCGGCGCGAGCACGAACAGTCGGTCGCCGGCCTCGATCACCGTGCTGCCCCGAGGCGGAATCGTCTCGTGCCCGCGCGCGACGACCGCGACGAGCGCCGTCCGCGGGAGACCGAGCTCGCGGACGACGGCGCCGGAGATCGCATGATCGCCGGCGACGTTGAACTCCACGAGCTCGAGTGAGCCGAGTGCGTCGACCTCGAGGGGTGCCGTGACCCCCGTGGGTCGCGGGTCGACGAGCTTGAGCCGTTCGGCGACCCATTCGAGAGTAGTGCCCTGCACGAGCGTCGAGACGACGACGACGAAGAACACCGCGTTGAAGATCGTCTCCCTCTCGCCCACCTGGGCCGAGAGGACGAATGTCGCGAGGACGATCGGGACGGCGCCGCGCAGTCCCGCCCAGCCGAGCAACGCTCGCTCGCGTGCCGTGAAGTTGCTGAACGCAGTGGAGATCCACACTGCTGCAGGCCGGATCACGACGACGAGGAGCAGGGCGAGCGCGAGCCCTGGCAAGGCGACCGGGGGCAGATCGCTCGGGAACACGAGCAGGCCGAGCACGATGAACATCGCGACCTGCGCGAGGAACGCAAGCCCCTCGTGGAAGGCGACGAGCTGGCTGCGATAGCGCGACGGCGTGCTGCCTACGGCCAAACCGACGAGGTAGACCGCGAGGAACCCGCTGCCGTGGATGATGTCCGCCAACCCGAACGTGAACGCCGCGGTCGCGACCGAGGCAACCGGCGCGAAGGCCCCGATCGAGTTGGGGAGCCGGGCAAACGCCCACGTCGCGGCCGCGCCGAGCACCAGGCCGACCACGAGGCCGAGGGCGAGCTGGCGCATGACGGCGAAGACGAGGTCCGGAAACCCGAACGTCGGATCCTCGATCCAGGAGATGAGGCCGATCGTGAGCGCGATCGCAACCGGGTCGTTCAGGCCCGTCTCGGCCTCGAGCGTCCTCGCGATCCGCTGCCGGATGTGCGTGAACCGGAGCGTTGCGAAGACGGCGGCCGCGTCGGTCGATGCGACGACCGCGCCGAGGAGCACCGACTCGAGCCACGAAAGGTCGAACAGCATGTACGCCGCGGCGCCCGCGAGCACCGCGGTCGCGACGACCCCGACAGTCGCCAGCAGGGCGGCCGGGACGGCGACCCGCCGGAGCCGCCGCCACGACGTGGAGAGCCCGCCCTCGTAGAGGATCGCCGCCAGCCCGGCGATTCCAACCGTCCGGGCGAGCTCGGCGTCGTCGAAGTCGATCCCGCCCGGCCCGTCGGAGCCGAGCAGCACCCCGAGCGCCAGAAACGCAACGAGAGAGGGGACGCCCACTCGTGCCGCACCGATCGCGACGGCCATGCTGATGGCCAGGATCCCGCCGACGAGGAGGAGAAGTGTCCCGGGCTCCACGCCTCCATCTTCCCCGCTCCCGCGCGATCGCGCGGCAGGCTAGCGGCGCAAGCCCGTCACCTCGACGCGGGTCGCGCTGATCGCGCCCGCGGCGATCGCCTGCTGCTCGTCCGCCTCGCTCGTCTCCGACAAGTCGGCGAAGAGGTACGGGCCGTACTCCGGCGACTCGAGCCGGAAGCGCTCCTCGAGCAGTCGGAGCAGCCCTCGAACCCGATGGATCTCGTGCTCGTCCGCCCACCCGCCGAGGTACGCGCTCCAGGCCAGTCCCGACGCGGCCCATGCATCTCGGTGGTGGGCGAGCCAGTTCGCGCTGTCGCCGGGGTGGATCCGCCCGAAGGCCCACTCGGCTGTCGCCTCGTCGAAGGCCTCCCAGTCCCACTCGATCACGATCACCCGCCCGCCGGGAGCGAGGATCTCGACGACGCGGTCGAGCACCTCGGCGGGATCGGCCACGTGGTGGAGGGACGTCGAGGCGACGACTGCATCGAATGCGTGCGCCGTCTCGTACCGCTCGAGCTCGATCTGCCGGTACTCGGCGCCGTCCGGGGCCGCCGGGTCGACGCCGATCGCGTCGTATCCCGCAGCGCGAAGCCTCGGCACGTGGCCGCCGAGCGTGCCGCAGCCGAGCTCCAGGACGCGGGCGGGTGCGGCGGGCAGCCGCTCGCTGACCCGGGGCCACGTCGCGTCGAGCCAGCGGTCCGCCTGGGGCATCGCGTCTGGTCAGCGCTTCGCGGGGAGCGAGCGCGCGTACGACACGCCGCGCTCGACCCATGCTGCGAGGTCGGGCTCAGTGTCGACGTCGGCTGCTGCGACCCGCAGCCACCCCGGCATCCCGCGGCCGCGCATCTCCATGATCTGCGCGCTCGTCGTGGCGACGAGCTCGTCCGACGCCTCCGGGTCGACGCGGACGAGGATCCCGCCCTGGCCGCTCGCTGCGACCGCCATGTTCCCGGCGACGAGGAACGCGAGCCCGCCGAACATCTTCTGCTCGCTCACGTCGTGCCCGTCACCGACCAGCGTGCGGATGCGCTCTGCGAGAGCCTCGTCGTACGCCACGGAGCGATGGTACGAGACGCGCTCTCAGACTGGCGTGTCCCTCGGCCAGGAGCCAAGGTCGGCGAACGTCAGGTCGTAGCCGACGACGCTCTCGACGCGGACGTCGACCGTCGCGGTGATCCGATCGCGGAACTCCGCACGTGCCTCGCGGTGCTCGTCGGCGACCTCCTTGCTCTCCCAGAACGTGATGACGAGCGTCGTCCCATCGCTCTCGTTCGACATCATCAGCAGACCCTCGAATCCGTCGATCTGCTCGAGCCACGGAAGCATCGCCTCACCGGCCAGCGTCGCGACCTCGATCGGCTGGCCGAGCGTGCCCTTCGTCGTTGTCACGGTGACGTGCATCCAATTCTGTATAGCGGTCGGTTCAGACCGACCGCGTGTGGCGCCTCTACCCGGGGAGCCGGTAGTCGAGCTCGAGCGTGTGCGTCCCCTCGTCGTCGACTCGGATCGTCCCCTCCCCCTCGATGCCCGCCAGCTCGCCCGCTCCGGAGCCCGGGACGACCGTTCCGGCGATGCGGCCGCCATCGGCGGTGATCGTGCCCCAGTGCTGGAAGACGAACGCGCCCACCTTCCCGCCGATCGTGGCGGCGACACGGTCGAACGCGACGTACGCGGCCGACCCGTCGGCCGACCTGACCGTCATGAGCTCTGCGGTGCTGTTGCCGTCGACGTCCCCGCTGAACGTGCGCGTGATGTGGATCCGTGCGAGCGCGCTGCCCTCGAATTCGCCGTCGTCGCGCTCGTCGTACGTGGTGTTGACGAAGATCGCTGCGACTCGCGGCATCGCCACCGATGCTAGTGCCGCGGGCGGGCCTCGGGCGACTGCGACCGCGTTCGCGCCGGGGTCGCCTCGGCCAGGTCGATCTCCTCGAGCACCCGCTCCAACGCAGCGTTGAGCTCTCCGACCGCCGCCTGATAATGGTCGAGCGGCTTCGGCAGGAGCCGCTCGAGCGCCGCGTATGCCTCGGCGAGCACGGGATCCGCCGCACGCGCCATCACCTCGCCTTGCGCGGTCAGCTCGAGCTCGTACGAGCGACCGTCGGTCGGGTGCGCGATCCGTTGGACGAGCCCGCCGTCGACGAGCCGCTGGATGTTGTCGCGCAGCGTCGTCAGCGGCACGCCCGAGACCGCCGCGATCGCGGTCGGCGTGACGGGCTGCGCGTGCCGGATGTGCGTGACGAGCCCGAGCTGGTACGGCGGGATCCCGGTGGGACCGAGCCGGTGCTCGAGGATCCGCACGACGTAGCGACTGGCCACCGGCACCTCGAGGAAGAGCCTGTCGTCCCGCACGAGGGCAGTGTTGCAGATGCTGCGCCAACGCAGTAAAGTGCTGCGTCAACGCAACATGTTTCGAGCTATCTTGATCCTCGTTCTCGCGCTCGTCGTCGCCCAGCCAGCGGCGGGCTCGGTGCGTCTCTACGGCGACGCGCTCGCGGTCGTCGACGACCCGTACGGGCCGTCTCGACTCGTCGACCTGGCGGCCGGTCGCGTGCACGCCCTCTACCCGTTCGGAACGGCGTTCTCGATCGGCTCGGGTTTCGCGACGCCGATGCCCTCGCGCGGCCGTGCGCGCTTCGACGCACTGGGCGCGACGATCGCCGGCCGACGCGTCCCGCTGCTCCCGCTCCGCTCCATCCCCGTCCGCTTCCGCAGCGACGGCGCGACGCTCGCCGGCACGCTCCTGCTCCCTCCCGGGAGCGGCCGGAGAGCGGCCGTCGCGTATGTCACGGGCTCGGGACCGACGACCCGCGAGTACCTCCCCGAGCTGCAGGCGCTCCTCCTGCACAACGGCGTCGCGGTGCTCGCCTACGACAAGCGCGGCGTCGGCGCCTCGGGCGGCACGTACCCGGGCGAGTCGCCCACCGAGTCGACGATCGACCAGCTCGCGCGCGACGCCGCGGCCGCGGCGCGGTTCCTCGCCGCGCGCCCCGAGGTCGATCGAGCACGGGTCGGCCTCGCAGGGCACAGCCAGGCGGGCTGGATCATGCCCCTTGCGGCCACGCGCGAGCCGGCGATTCGCTTCCTTGTCGCGTTCTCCGGCCCCGCGGTGACGGCCGACGAGAACGACCTCTATCAGTCGCTCGCCGGCGAGGGTGACCGTCCGCAGCGGCTGAGCGACGCACAGGTCGACGCGAAGGTCGAGCGGGCCGGTCCTGGCGGCGTCGACCCGATCCCCTGGATCGCGGAGCTGCGGGTTCCCGCGCTCTGGCTCTACGGCGCGCTCGACCAGATCGTCCCGCCGCGCCTCTCGACGAAGCGTCTGGCGCCGCTCGCGGCGGAGCCGGGCCGCGACTTCACGGTCTGGACGTTCCCGCGTGCGAACCACGCGCTCGTCGAGACGCGGACGGGGCTCACCTCGGAGATGCTTCGCTCCGACCGCTACGCGCGGGGCATGTTCCCGCGCGTCGGCGCATGGCTCCGCGCGCACGGCCTCTCGTAGATTCTCGGCCGGGCGGTCGCGTGCGCGGAGGCGCAAGTTACAGACTGCAACTTGCCGTCCGAGTCGGAGGTGTCCATCTCGCGGCCCCCCGTTCGTCTCATGGGTGACACGTCGAAAGGAGGAGCAGATGCAGTACGTGATGTTGATCCACCAGGGCGACACCCCGACGCCGGACGACCAGGAGGCCTGGGCCGCGCTGTCGCCGGAAGAGCAACAGCGGATCCCGGCCGACTACCAGGCGGTCAACCAGACGCCGGGTGTCACGCCGGGGGTCTGGATGCAGCCGCCCGAGCTGGCGACGACGGTACGCGTGCAGGACGGGAAGACCCTGACGACGGACGGCCCGTTCGTCTCCGTCAAGGAAGCGCTCGGTGGCTACTTCGTCTTCGAGGCCGACGACCTCGACGCGGCGATCGAGCTCGCGTCGCGCGTTCCCGCCGCGCGGCTCGGCGGCGCCGTCGAGGTCCGGCCGGCGGTCGAGTACTGACGCGATGACCCTCGAGCAGGCCTTTCGCGACGAATGGGGCCGCGTCGTCGCATTCCTGATCGGCTTTCTCGGCGACTTCGACCTCGCCGAGGAGGCCGCCCAGGAGGCGTTCGCGCTCGCTGCCGAGCGCTGGCCCCGCGACGGTCCGCCGGAGAGCCCGCGCGCGTGGCTGACCACAACCGCACGGAACCGCGCGATCGACCGCATCCGCCGGGACCGAACGCTCGCAGCCAAGACGCGGCTGCTCGATGTGCCGGAGGCGACGGAGGACGAGATGGACGAGACGACGATTGCCGACGAGCGCCTGGAGCTCGTCTTCACGTGCTGCCACCCCGCGCTCGAGCTCGATGCGCAGGTCGCGCTGACCCTGCGCACGCTGGGCGGCCTGAGCACGGAGGAGATCGCACGTGCGTTCCTCGTCCCGCAGGAGACGATGGCCAAGCGCCTCGTGCGCGCCAAGAAGAAGATCCGCGCCGCGGGCATCCCGTTCCGTGTGCCACCGCCGCATCAGCTGCCCGACCGGCTCGCCGCGGTCCTCGCCGTCGTCTACCTCGTCTTCAACGAGGGCTACGGCGGCCGGGGCGACCTCGCGACGGAGGCGTTGAGGCTCGGCGGCGCCCTCGCGGAGCTCCTTCCCGACGAGCCCGAGGTGCACGGGCTCGTCGCGCTGATGCTGATCAACGATGCGCGGCGCGAGGCGCGCTTCGCCGACGGTGAGCTCATCCTGCTCCGCGACCAGAACCGGACGCTCTGGGACGAGGAGCAGCTGGAGACCGGCCGGCGCTCACTCGAGGTCGCAGTCGCGCTCGGTGGTCGCGGGCCGTACGTCCTCCAGGCGGCGATCGCCGCGCTGCACGTCGAGGACCCGGTCGACTGGGCGCGGGTCGCGTCGCTCTACGAGGAGCTCGCGGCGATCACCGGCTCGGACGTGGTGGAGCTCAATCGCGCCGTCGCGCTCGCGGAGACGGGTGACGTCGAGGACGCGCTGGCGATCGCCGACCGGCTCGACCTCGACCGCTACCACTACCTCCACGCGACGCGCGCGGAGCTCCTTACGCGACTGGGACGCGTGGACGAGGCGCGCGCGGCCTACGACCGTGCGCTCGAACTCGTCCACGCCGAGCCCGAGCGGCGCTTTCTCGAGCAGCGCCGCTCCGAGCTCGAGACGCGGGTCCGTTAGGCCGCCTCGCCGCCGATCGCCGCAGGCGCCGCGAGCACCCCGCCCAGGCCAGCCGTCGATCGACTCGGCGACCTCCTGCCAGCCCTCGCCGACGACGAACAGGTGCGGGCGGCCCGGGAACTCGAGGTACTCGGTCTGTGCCGTGCCTTTCTCGTACTTCTCGAACTGGGCCTTCGAGACGGACGCCGGGACGGTGTGGTCCTTCTCGGCTCCGACGATCAGGAGCGCGCCCGGTCCCCGTTCTTGAAATGGAGCTCGGTCGGCGGGTGGAGGTGGAAGTTCGCGAACCAACCCTACCGAGCGACCGGACTACGCCGGCTCGCGGTACGCCGCCGAGACTTTCTGCGGAACGACCATCTCCCAGGCGTCCAGCACGAGCTCGCGCATCTCCGCCTCGTCGATCGCGTCGAGCCGGACGACGGCCCAGTTGTAGCGGAGGTCGGACGCGCGCGGCAGCAGAACTTCTCGGGCTCGGACGCGACGAGCGCCTCCCGCCATTCCTTCGGGAACCCGAAGCCCATCAGCGTCTCGTCGTGGGAGAACGAGAGGAACACGATGCGGCCCACGCGGAACTTGAGCCGTCCCCGGACGACCACCTCGTACGCGCGCGGGAGCGTGCTCGCGAACGACCGCACGTCGTCGACCGTGACCACGAGCCCAGGGTAGTGCCGGCTCTACAGCGCCGAGTCGAGCAGCTCGGCACGCTCCGGCTCCGGCGGCGCGCCGTGCGCGTACACGAGGAGGTCGACCCTCCCGTGGTTCACGGTCTGGAGCGGTGTGCCGGGCTCGACGTGCACGACGCCGCCGGTCGGGACATCGATCCGTTCCGGCGGGTCGCCGAGATACATCGAGAGCGTCCCGGCGAGCACGACGAACGTCTCCTCCTGCTCGTGGTGACGGTGCCGCCGGCCCTTCGCACCCGGCTCGTACCGCCAGAAGTTCGCCCGACCCCTGGCGAGGCCCAGCCGCTCGCTCAGCTCGGCGGTGTGCCTCGCCGCCTCGTCCGGCCCGTGGTCGCGCGTCAGCCAGTCGAGCTCCTGCGGGCGGACGACGCGGAAGGCCACGCTCCAATCTAGCCCGTGCGCGCGTAGCGGAAGTGCGCGACCGCAGGCGACGCCACGAGCTCGACGGGCTCGAGCCCGACCGGACCGCGCCGAGGTGGTCGAAGAGCCGCTCCCCGCGACCGAGGAGGACGGGCACGACGTGGACGGTGAGCTCGTCGACGAGTCCGGCGCGCAGGTACTGCTGCGCCGTCGAGGCGCCGCCGCCGATCGTGACGTCCTTGCCGTTCGCCGCGGCGACGGCCTGCTCGAGCGCGCTCTCGATGCCGTCGGTGACGAAGTGGAAGGTCGTCCCGCCCTCCATCTCGAGCGGCGCGCGCTCGTGGTGGGTGAGGACGAACACCGGTGTGTGGAACGGCGGGTCCTCGCCCCACCAGCCCCGCCACTCCTCGTCCTGCCACGGGCCGCGGACCGGCCCGAACATGTTGCGCCCCATGATCGTCGCGCCGACGTTCTCGCTCGACCCCGCGGCATGCCGGTCGTCGAAGGTCGCCTCTCCGCCCTCCAGGTCGTGCTGCTCGACGCCAGCTCCGTGTCGCGACAGATCCATTCGTGGAGCGCCTCGCCACCCTTGCCCAGCGGATCGTCGATGCTCTGGTCGGCCCCGGCGACGTACCCGTCGAGCGACATGTGATGTGGATCCTGAGCTTCGACATGCCCGTCACCCGCGCGGCACGCCGTCGGCGGCGCGCTCGAGCTCGTCGATCACGATCTTCCTCATCTGCAGCATCGCGGCGATCGCGCGCTGCGCGCGCTCGGCGTCGGGGTCGGCGATCAGCTCGTAGAGGACGCTCGGCACGATCTGCCACGAGACGCCGTAGCGGTCCTTGAGCCAGCCGCACGGACCCTCCTCCCCTCCGTCGGAGAGCGTCTCCCAGAGACGGTCGACCTCGTCCTGGTCCTTGCAGTCGGCCTGGAGCGAGATCGCCTCGGTGAAGCGGAACTCGGGCCCGCCGTTGAGCGCGAGGACGCTGCGGCCGTCGAGCTCGAACTCGACCTCCATCACCATGCCCTCGGGCCGTGGCCCGGCCGAGCCGTAGTGGGTCACGCGCACGATCCTCGAGTTGGGGAACACCGACGTGTAGAACTGCGCGGCCTCCTCGGCCTCCGTGTCGAACCACAGGCACGGCGTGATCCTGTCCATGCGTCGCCTCCTTCGGTGAGCAGTCGAGAGGTAGACGGGCGGCGCGCCCAAGACTCATCGTGTCAGCGCTGCACGTCTTCCCGTCACGGCGTACTCGAGCGCGTCGTCCAGCGAGAGCGCCCGCCCCTCCTCGGCGCTCCCCGGCGGGACATCCGGAAGCATGTCACTCCGCGCCGGCCTCCGTCCGCGAGTGACGGACGTTCGCGTAGTCACGTCGGCGAGCTCTCGCTCTCGACCCACGAGCGAGCTCGGCGGGAGCGGGAGATTCGTGGAGGAACGTGACGGCCACTCGGGAGGTCGGCGCGCACCCGTACAGCATCGCGGTCCCGCGGGGCTCGCTCCAGCGTGAGGCCTTGGCTCAGCGCGTGAGGAAGGCGAGCACGTACGAGTGTGCCGAGGGGACGCTCAGGATCGATGAGCCGTGTCCCGCAGCCGTGTAGCGGAGAATCGCCTTGTCTCGCGAAGTAGAGCTCCTCATCAGCTCGGTCGCGTTCGCGGCGAACGGCCGGTCGTCGCGCGAGACGAGGAAGCGAACCGGGACCTTCGAGCGCCGGACCGCGCGGAGAGCGTCGAGGCCGCGGAAGTAGTACGGCCCCGAAAGGCTGACGATCCCGGCCACGGCTGGCCGGATCCACGAGCCGGCGACGAGCGCAGCCGTCCCGCCCATCGATGCGCCGACGAGCTTCACCCGCGTGGCGCCTTCGGCCCGGAGCCTCGCCACCGCTGCTGCGATATCGAGGTCGAGCCGATTCGAGCGGCCGGTCGACGAGAGGCCGTTCCCGCGGAAGTCGATCGACACGGCTCGATAGCCGAGGCCGGCGAGCTCGCGCGCCAGTGCCATGAACTCGCAGTGGTCGCTGAAGTACTGGTGCCCCAACACGACGCCGGTCGTGCCGGTCCCGACCTCGAGGCCGTAGATCGTCACACCGTCCCTCGTCTTCATGTGCACCGGAGTGTCGCCCGCCTGGAGGCACTGGTCTGTTTCGGTCGGCGCCGCAGCGCCGACGCCAGCCTGGAGGAGCGCGGAGGTGACGAGAAGGCCGAGGAGCGGGGCTATGCGGTCGAGGTTCATCACGATGCCCTTCCGAAAGTCGCACGAAGATTAGTCTCATAGAGACTATTACATGTGCGATACGTTGTTGTTTTCGCGTCCTATGCTTCGAGCCCTCATGGAGACGCCGCGGCGCCTGACGACGACCGAGTACGCGATGCTCGGGCTCCTCGCATCCGGCGAGAGCTCCGGCTACGACCTCGCGCGCGCCGCCGACCGGAGCATCGCGTACATGTGGGCGCCTTCGCGCAGCCAGATCTACAAGGCGCTTCCCCGGTTGGTCGCGTCGGGCCTCGCCACGAGCCGTGAGGTGGAGCAGCGCGGGCGCCCCGACAAGGCCGTGTACCGCATCACCCGGGCCGGCCGGGCGACCCTCCGTGCGTGGCTCGACGACGACGCCGAAGCGCCCCAGGCCGGAGGCACCGTCTTCCTCCTGAAGCTGCTCCTCGCCGGCGCCGCGCCGCCCCAGGCCGGGCTGCGGCAGCTCGAGGCGTACCGACGCCGTCTCGAGCGACGTCTCGCCGCGTTCGAGGCGATGGAGCGTGAGCGGTCCGAGGCCCAGACGGTGTACGACCGGATCGCGCTCGCGCACGGGGTCGCGCAGGCTCGGGCGACGCTCGCCTGGGCGGACGACGCGCGGCCACAGCTCGAGCGCGAGGCGCGCCGTCGCCGCACGGGCGGTCCTTCCAGTCGCTGACTCGAGGCCAACGCGGGCGTAGACCACCTCACCGTTGCCGATCAGCCGGCAGCGATGGCGCTGTTCAGCGCGGCCGCCGTCTCGGGGCCGACGACGCCGTCGGCGGAGAGGCCGTTGTCCTGCTGGAACGCGGTCACGGCCGCCTCCGTGGCGGGCCCAAAGGTGCCGTCGGCGGAACCGGGGTCGTACCCGGCGGTGACCAGGGACTGCTGAAGCTGGCGGACCAGCCCGGGGTCACCCTCGCCGAGCCGGAGCTTCGTCCCCTCGGGCAGCGTGAAGGACGAGGCGCCGGTCGCCGGGGTCGTCGTCGAGGGCGTGGTGTTCGGCGTCTGTTGCGTCGGCGTCTCCTGGGTCGTCGTCGGCGTCGTCGTCGTCGTCGACGGAGTGGTCGTCGCGGGAGTGGTCGTCGTGGCCGGGCCGGCGGTGACAGCTGTCTCGCTCCCGCCGCGCAGAAGCACCAGCGCGACCACGATCACGACGCCGAGCACCGCCGCGATCACGAGCCCGGCGACGATCCGCCGCCGCTCGACGACCGCACGTCGTGCCTCTGCGGCGTCGACCGCCCCGGACGTCGGCCGGCCTGTGTCGTCGGCGACCGCGACGAGGCCCTCGCGGGAGGTTGTCGCGTCGTCACGCTCGTCGTGCTCAGCGGCGTGCTCGCTCCAGTCGTAGTCCGAGATGTCGCCGAGCCAGTCGTCGGCCGGCTGCTCGCGGGCTCGGCTGCGAGCAGCGCCGGAGGAGCTCGGGCGACCCCGGGGACCCGGCTGCTGCATATCGCCGATCATAGGCGGCTGCTCAGCCATCGCTAAACAAACGCTCGCCGATCCGCGGGCAAATAGGTGACGGCGATGAGGAGAACGTGGCGTCGGGACGGGCTACGGGCAAGGGTGTCCGCGCTACCCCACACAGGTCACCGGCGGACCGGCGGGTCACGACCGCCGGGGTGGATCGCTCCGGCGCGCTCGGTCATGCGGCCTCACGCACCGGCTCGTCGAAGGACTCCTCGGCGACCTCCGCCGGCCGCGGCGGGGCGAGCAGGGTGGAGGAGAGAACCGCACCGGCGAGCGCGAGCATCGCGAGCACGAGCAGCGCGACGCGGTAGCCGTGGGCGAGCGACTCGTCGGTCGCCGAGCCCGAGACGCCGTCGACGACGAACCCGGCGGCGATCGCGTTCACGACCGCCAGGCCGACCGCGCCGCCCACCTGGCGACTCGTGTTGAGCAGCCCGGAGGCGACACCGGCGTCCGCCGGCATCACGCCTTGAAGGCCGGCGATCGTCATCGGGATGAAGCACAGCGAGAGGCCGATTCCGTTCAGCACGAACGGGCCGAGCAGGTCGACGTCGTACCGGGCCGGCACGGGCAGCCGGGCGATGAGCGCGAGGGAGACGGTGAGGAGGACGAGACCAGCGGTCAGCACGCGTCGGGGGCCGAACCGGGTGACGAGCGCCTGTGCCCCGTTCGAGACCACCGCGATGGTCACCGCGACGGCGGCGAACGCCAGGCCCGTCTCGACGGCCGAGTAGTGGAGGACGTCCTGCATGTACAGCGTCAGCAGGAAGAACTCCGAGAAGGCGATCGACGCGACGATCGTCGTGATCGCGTTTCCGACCGCGAACGTCCGGATGCGGAACATCCGCAGCGGGAGAAGCGGCAGGGCGGCACGCGCCTCGATCGCGACGAACGCCGCCGCGAGCGCCGCCGATGTGGCGAACAGCGCCAGCGCCGGCGCGCTGCCGAAGCCGCGGTCGGTCGCGACCGTCAAGCCGTAGACGAGCACCATGACCGCACCGGTCGCCGAGAGCGCGCCCGCGAGGTCGAAGTGGCGGAGACCGCCGCGCACGTCCCGGGTGCGGAGGATGCGCGGCGTCAACACGAGCAGCAGCGCGCCTACGGGGGCGTTGATGAGGAAGATCCACGGCCAGCTGAGGTACGAGGTCAGCACGCCGCCGAGCAAGACGCCTACGGCTCCGCCGCTTCCGGACGCTGCGCCCCAGATGCCCAACGCGAGGTTGCGGTCACGTCCCTCGGCGAAGGTGGTCATCAGGAGCGACAGGCCCGCGGGCGCGAGCAGCGCTCCGCCGAGCCCCTGGAGCCCGCGGAATGCGACGAGTGAGCCCGCAGACCACGAGAGCGCACAGAGCACCGAGGCGAGGGTGAACAGGCCGATCCCCGCCATGAACGTCCGCCGTCTCCCGACGAGGTCGGCGAGCCGGCCCCCGAGCAGCAGAAAACCGCCGAACACGATCGCGTAGGCGGTCACCACCCACTCGAGGCTCGACTGCGAGAAGCCGAGGTCGACCTCGATCGACGGCAGCGCGACGTTCACGATCGCGACGTCGAGGATCACCATGAACTGCGCCGCGACGATGAGTGCGAGTGCGGCCCACCGGCCCGAAGAGTGCGTAGGCGTTATCGCGGAAAGAGTCATTGATCAGTTCCTCCAATCATCGGACTAACTCCACGATAGCAAATCTCCACTCTGGAATCGGCTACACTTCTTTCATGTCCACTGCAGAGCCGCCCATACGTGTGAAACCGGCTGTCCGGCCGCCGCGTGAGCTCGTCTCCAGCCCCTCCTTCCTGCTCAAGCGGCTCGGCTTCGAGGTCAAGGACCGCGTGCACGACGGCTTCGAGGCCGCCGGCGCGAGCCCGTTCCACTTCACCGTCCTCGCGGTGCTCGACGAGGGCGCGCGCGAGACGCAGGCGACGATCGCCGACGCGCTCGGCTACGACCGCAGCTACCTCGTCGGGCTGCTCGACGAGCTCGAGGAGCGCGCCCTGATCGAGCGGAACCGCGATCCCGCCGACCGTCGCCGGCACATCGTCAGGCTGACGCCCGCGGGGAAGAAGACGCTCGCGAAGCTACGCGCGCTGCAGGCGACGATCGACGACGACTTCTTCGCGCCGCTCAGCGCGGACGAGCGAGCTGCACTCCACACGCTCCTGCACCGCCTCGCGGTGTACCACGACCCCCGCTTCGGGAACGGCCACTCCTAGCCGTCAGCTCCGCCGCCGGCGCGCGTCAGCCAGACCGGTGCGGCGAGGCTCAGCCCGAGCCCGTCGAGCGCGCTTGCAGGGTTTCCGCGGACGATCGTGAGCCAGCCGCGCGGGTCCCAGAGCATGCCGTAGTCGCCCGCCGCGAAGTCCGCGTACGTGCTGCCGCGCTTTGCCTCGGCCGAACCCGACACCGCCTCGATCGCGATCGTCTCGACGTCGTCCAGCTCAGCAGCGGCGAGGTCGGCGGGACGCACGTTGAGGTGCACGTTGCCGAAGCGGTTGAAGTCGATCACCTCGCAGGCGATCTTCCCGGGCTCGATCTCCGGCTCGGCCATCGTCACCACCGCGAGTGTCGCTGGGTCGAGCTTCGCGCCGAGCTCACCGATCGGGAGCCCCGCCGCGAGCTGCGCGGTCGCCGGGCAGAGCGTGTCCGGGGCGCGGAACGACTGGGCGTGCGGCCGGCGCACGACGTCGGGCGCGGTCAGCTCGACGGCGGCGCGAATCCCGCCGGCCGCCTCCCACGCGAGCGAGAGGAGGCCGTTGTCGGGGCCGACGAGGTGCCGTCCGCTGCCCGTCTCGATCGCGATCTCGCGGTCCTTGCCCGACGGTCGGGTCGACAACTCCGAGCACCACCGCGTCCTCGGAGATGTAGGGCATCGCGTCTGCGAGCAGGATCGCGCCCGAGACGACCTCGAGGGGCCTGACGAGATGCGAGAGGTCGACGATCGGGCACTGCGGCGCGATCCCGCTCATCACCGCGTGGCAGAGCCCGACCCACTCGTTCCCGAGACCGAAGTCGCTGAGAAAGACGATCGGGCGCGCGCTCGGCATCGGCGCGTAGCATGCGCGCGCCCGCGGGTCGATGCAAGCAGGTCAGCCGAGCGCCAGCGCAACCAGGGCGCCGAGCTCCTCGCCCACGACCGTGCACGCGTGCCAGCTGTCGCCGTGGTCGCGGCTCTCCCAGAGCTGCCCGTCCGCCAGACCCGCGAAGAGGCGGTCGTCCGTCGCGAGGAGCGCGTACGGCATCGCGGTGAGCGGCTCGGGCAGCCCGCCGGAGAGCGCGACCCACGGCTCGCCGTCCTGCCGCCCGTAGATGTGCGCACGTGGCTCGCCGCGGCCGTGCGCGGCGAAGGGCCCGGTGCTGGCCGACACGTACCAGCGGTCCGGGTCGGCCGGATCGACCGCGAGCGCCCAGGTGTAGTTGCGGTCGCGGCCCTCGTCGGCGGGGCTCCACGTCCGGCCTCCGTCCACGCTGAACGCGGCGCCACCCCCGCCTGCCTCGTAGCCGCGACCTTGCACCGTGGGATGCCACGCGAGGCAGTGAACGTCGCGCTGCGCGCCGGGCCGGTGGTCCTCCCAGGTGCTGCCGCCGTCGGCGGAGCGCATCAGCCCACCGAGCTCGATCCCCACGAGCAGCAGGCTCGCCTCGTGCGGGCTCGGCGCGATCCAGCGGACGTGCGATGTCCACGGTCGCGGCGGGAAGCTCCAGGTCGGCCGAGACGGAAGCTCGAGGAGCGCGTCGAGCGCCTCCCACGTGCCGCCCCGGTCGCGGCTCGCGAACAGACGGCTCGGCTCGGTGCCTGCGTAGACCGTGCCGTCCGCCGCGCTCACCGCGAGCGAGAACACACCCGACTCGGGCAGCTCGCAGTCGACCCATGTCCCGGCGCCGTCGTCGCTCCGCCGTACTCCGCCCTCGCGGAGCCCGGCGAAGACAGAGTCGGGCGTGTGCGGGTCGACCGCGAGGCATTGCGCGCCGCTTCCGGCGAGCGACCGCGACGCAACCCACGCGCCGCCCGTCTCCTCCAGACGGACGATCGCGTCCCCGGTCGCAGCGAACAGGCGCCCCATCTCGACAGCGTAGGCAGGGTGAGCAGGGCCGTGAAGGAATCTCGCCCGGCCGCCGTCCAACCCGACGATGAGCGCCGTCGCCCGGGTGACGTCCGCTTCGCGGAAGCGAGGCACAGCTCGTCCTCTCCCCGCACGGCGTGCCCCACGTCTGGGCGATTGCGAACGGCCTCGTCGTCACCGTCGCGGGCGACCTGAGCCGCGCGGAGCTGATCTCCGTCGCCGGCTCGCTGCGGTCGGGCTGAGCCTGCCAGACTCCGACCGATGACGGACGAGGAGCTGATCCGGCGCGGCACCACTCTCGTCCGCCGGCTGCGGCTCGAGCCCGGCGAGGCGATGCACTGGCACCGCGACCCGTTCCACCGCGTCACGGTCGTGCTCGCCGGCGACGTCCTCGCGATCGAAGCCCGCGACGGGTCCGAGCTCGCCCGCTTCGCGGTGACGCCGGGGCAGGTGGGTTGGGACGAGCCGAGCGACCGCATCCATCGCGGTATCAACGTCGGCGGCGTGCCGTACGAGGAGGTCACCGTCTTCTTCCTCGACAGCCCGGACGCCGTCGCGCAGCCAAGCGCTCTCTGATCGTATGTATGCCTCTACCTGCTCGAGCGGGCCAGGACCGCCCTGGGCGTCGAAACCATGCGGGCGACGGTCGAGGAGGCCCTGCGGCGCGCCGTCGACCAGGTCGCCGACGAGCTCCGGGGCACGTCCAGCGGGCCGAGGCCGCCCGACATCTTCGAACGGGGGCTCACGCTCCAGCACGACCTCGCCCCCATCACCACGGGCTCTGGCATCGCACCTCGATCCACGACCTCCTGATCGCGGAGACCGCGCTCCATCACGGCCTCGCCGTCGTGCACGTCGACGCCGACTACGAGCGGATCGCGGAGGTTCGACCGCTCGTGTCGCGCGGCCTGTGACAAGCCACTCCCATGTGTGTGCGAACATATGTTCGCATGAGAGAAGCGACGATCCTCCACGCCGACCTCGACGCGTTCTTCGCGTCGGTCGAGCAGCGGGACCGGCCGGAGCTGCGCGGACGACCCGTCATCGTCGGCATGGGAGTCGTCCTCGCCGCCAGCTACGAGGCCCGCGCGTACGGCATTCACTCGGCGATGAGCGGCTCGCGCGCGCGTCGGCTGTGCCCGCATGCAATCGTCGTTCGCCCGCGGATGTCCGCGTACTCGGAGGCGAGCAAGGAGGTCTACCGCCTCTTCGGAGACGCGTCGCCGGTTGTCGAGGGGCTCTCCATCGACGAGGCATTCCTCGACGTGCGCGGTCTCGAGCGGATCACCGGCAGCCCCGCCGAGATCGCAGCACGGCTCCGGCACGAGGTGCACACGCGCGTCGGGCTGCCGCTCACGGTCGGCGTCGCGTGCACGAAGTTCCTCGCGAAGGTCGCGAGCGGCGTCGCGAAGCCCGACGGGCTGCTCGTCGTCCCGCCGGGCGAGGAGCAGGCCTTCCTCCACCCCTTGCCCGTGGAGCGGCTGTGGGGCGTCGGGCCGATCACATCCCGGAAGCTGCGGGAGCGCGGCCTGGTCACCGTCGGACGGGTCGCGGAGGTACCCGAGCCGGCGCTCGTCGCGATGCTCGGGCAAGCCGTCGGTCGCCACCTGCACGCGCTCGCGCACAACCGCGACCCGCGTCGCGTGCATCCAGGCCGGAGGCGCGGCTCCGTCGGGTCGCAATGCGCCCTCGGCCGATCCCGCCGCTCACGCGCGGAGGTCGACGCGATCCTGATCGGGCTCGTCGAGCGCGTCACCGGCCGCATGCGGAAGGCGCATCGCGTCGGCCGGACGGTCGTGCTCCGCGTTCGCTTCGACGACTTCGCGCGGGCGACCCGCTCGCACACGCTTTCGCACCCGACCGCGGAGACCGAGCGCATCCTCGCCGTGGCACGCGGCCTCCTCGCGTCGCTCGAGCCCGTCGTCCGGCGGCGCGGTCTCACGCTCGTCGGCGTCGCCGTCGCGAACCTCGACGACGACGCGCCGCTGCAACTCGGCCTTCCACTCGATCCGTGGGCGGGCGGCGCGCTCGACACGGCGGTGGACGAGATTCGCGACCGCTACGGCCCGCGGGCGGTCGGCCGCGCCGTGCTGCTCCACCGGCCGGCAGGCGTCGAGATGCCGCTCCTCCCCGACTGAGTGTTGAATGCAGGCGTCGCGTCCCGTCGAGAAGGAGGTCGCAGTGCCCGAAGCAGTAATCGTCGCCGCGTCCCGCACGCCGATCGGGCGCGCCGGGAAGGGGTCGCTCGCCGACGTGCGGCCCGACGACCTGCTCGCGTTCGTGATCGACGACGTGCTGCACAAGGCGCCGGCCGTCTCCCGGGACGAGGTCGTCGACGTGATGGTCGGCTGCGGCTTCCCGCAGGAGCAGCAGGGCATGAACCTCGGCCGACGCGCGGCGCTGCTCGCCGGGCTGCCCGACACCGTCCCCGGAACGACCGTGAACCGCTTCTGCGCCTCATCGCTCCAGACGATCCGGATGGCGTTCCACGCGATTCGCGCCGGCGAGGGCGACTGCTTCGTGGCCGCGGGCGTCGAGTCGATCTCGCAGGTCTCCGGCTACCCGAAGAGCACTGAAGAGCTGCACCCGAAGCTCTTCGGCGACGACGCGGAGATCGCGAACGTCTACATCCCGATGGGGCTCACCGCCGAGAACGTCGCCGAGCGCTGGGACGTCTCGCGCGAGGACATGGACGCGTTCGCGCAGCGCTCGCAGGAGCGCGCGGTCGCGGCTCAGGCATCAGGATTCTCCGAGCGCGAGCTGACGCCGTACACCAAGGAGGACGGGACGGTGGTGGCTGCGGACGACGGCCCGCGCCCGAGCTCGACGCTCGAGAAGCTCGCGGCGCTGGAGCCCGCGTTTCTGCCGGGCGGCAAGGTGACCGCAGGGAACGCCTGCCCGCTCAACGACGGCGCCGCCGCGGTGCTGGTCATGTCCGACACGCGCGCGCGAGAGCTTGGCGTGCAGCCGAGAGCACGGATCCTCGCCTCCTCGGTCTCCGGCGTCGCACCCGAGATCATGGGCGTCGGCCCGATCGAGGCCGTCCGGCGCGTGCTCGCGCGAGCGGAGCTGACGATCGACGACGTCGAGGTGATGGAGCTCAACGAGGCGTTCGCCGCCCAGGTGCTCCCCGTCTGCCGTGAGCTGGGCGTCGACCCGTTCGGCGAGACGCTGAACCCGAACGGCGGCGCGATCGCGCTCGGCCACCCGTACGGCATGACCGGCGCACGGATCATGAACACGCTGCTCAACGACCTCGAGACGCTGGACAAGACCATCGGTCTCGAGACGATGTGCGTCGGCGGCGGCCAGGGCATGGCCATGCTCGTCGAGCGGCTCGACTGAGCGCCCGCCCGGGGCGACCCGAGGATCCGGATTCGACCGGCCGAGGTAAGGACTCGCGCGCGGCCCGCACCAAGAGGGTCAACACCGCAGCGCGTCCGCGCAGCGGCTCGCATTCAACGAAAGGACCCCCGACATGACGTCGACCCGACGCCTGATTCCGCTCGCGATCGCGGCGCTCATCGCCACCGCGACCGCCGCCGTGGCCCTCGCCCACTCGGGCGGAACCGACGCGGCGACCGGTCCCGCTCACCACCACGCCGTCGCCGCCATGACGCACGACCACGCGGCCATCTCGTCGCAGGAGCTCGCGCTCCGCAGGACGATGGACCGCCTCTGGGAAGAGCACGTGGCCTGGACGCGGCTCGCGATCATCAGCCTCACGCGAACACGCCCGACACGAAGGCGACCGTCGCCCGGCTGCTCCAGAACCAGACCGACATCGGCAACGCCGTGAAGCCCTTCTACGGCGCGGCCGCGGGCAAGCAGCTGACCGCGCTCCTGCGCGAGCACATCCTGATCGCGGCGGACCTGATCGCGGTGGCGCAGAAGGGCGACGGCGCGGGCGTCTCGGCGCAGCAGGCCCGCTGGACGAAGAACGCCGACGAGATCGCCGCCCTGCTCTCGAGCGCGAACCCGCGCTTCTGGAAGCTCGGTGCGATGAAGGCGATGATGCACGAGCACCTCCGCCTGACCACGGACGAGGTCGTCGCACGCCTGAAGGGCGACTGGGCCGGCGACGTCAAGGCCTACGACCGCGTCGAGCGCGAGATCCTCCACATGTCGGAGATGCTCTCGGACGGGCTCGTCGCGCAGTTCCCCTCGCGGTTCGTCTAGAGGCACCGCCCCGGGGCGAGCGTCCTGCTCGTCCCGGGGCGACTCGGGCGAGGTAAGAAATCGGTCCCGCGCGCAACAAACGGAACATGACGACCCACGTACACGAAGAGACCGGACAAGAGGTGATCTCGTGGCGGCGGGCGCAACTCGCGCAGGCCGGCTTCTCGCTCCCCGTCGCCAAGCGCCTCGCCCGGGACGGGCGCTACGACCTCCACGCGCTCCTCGAGCTTGTCGACAGCGGCTGTCCGCCTGCGCTCGCGGTCAGGATCCTCGCGCCTCTGGACGAGGAGCTGGCCGCGTGAGCACGGTTACCCTTCGCGGCGTGGAGCCTCGCACATCCGACGCCGCCGCGACTGCGCTGCGACCGTCCCTGGACGACGAATCGCGTGCGTGGCTCCGCGACCTCCGCTCCGACGGCGCATCCCAGGACGAGGCGATCGCGCGTCTCCGCGAGCTGCTCGTGCGGGCCGCCCGGTTCGAGATTGCCCGACGCCGCGGCGCGATGCCCTACCTGCGCGGCGAGGAGCTCGACGACATCGCGTTCGAGGCCGCCGACGACGCGCTGCTCAGCGTGCTACGGCGGTTGGACGACTTCCGTGGCCTCAGCCGTTTCTCGACCTGGGCGTACAAGTTTGCGCTGCTCGAGGCGGCGGTGAAGCTGCGCAAGCGCGCCTGGCAGGGCCGCGAGATCCCGCTCGAGCCGGAGACGTGGAACCTCTTCGCCAGTGCGAGCCCCGGGCCGGCCGATCAGGCCGAGCTGTCCGCGCTGCTCGAGGCCGTCCGCGAAGGCATCGCGAACGCGCTCACGGCCCACCAGCGACGCGTGCTCCTCGCGCTCGCGGTCGACGGCGTCCCGATCGACGTCCTCGCCGACCGGCTCGGCTCGACGCGGGGTGCCCTCTACAAGACCCTTCACGACGCGCGGCGCAAGCTTCGCGCCCACCTCGACGAGCGCGGCCTCGCGCTCGAGCCCCACCTGGAGGAGAGCTGATGGAACCACGTGACCCGACGACGATCCTGCGCGGGCTGCTCGGGCCGGCCGGCCCGGAGGTCGGCTGCGACACGTGCTTCGCCGAGCTCGACCGCTTCGTCGAGCTGGAGCTCGCCGGAGAGAACGCCGATGCGGCGATCCCCGGCCTGCGCGCGCACCTCGCCGGCTGCCCCGCCTGCCGCGAGGAGCACGAGAGCCTGCTCGCGCTCGCGGCCACGAGTCTCTAGCTGCTGCGGTACGCCAGCTCGCCTGCGCGCAGCGGCAGAGGCAGCCGGTTCGCCGGCGGTGCGAGCGGGCACGCCCAGCGCGCGTCGTAGGCGCAGGACGGGTTGTAGGCGAAGTTGAGGTCGAGCACGAGCCGTTCGCCGTCCGACCCGAGGTCGGCGCCCTTCACCGTGTCGAGCAGGTAGCGCCCCGCGCCGTAGGTTTCGGCCCCGCTCGTGGCGTCCGCGAATGGTAGGAAGAGGCCGCCGCCGTACGCCTCGAGCCAGAACAGGTCGAGACCGTGCTCGGCCCCGGACACGGTGAACCGCGCCCGCGCGAACCGCTCGAACGCGACAGGCTCGCCGGCGCTCGCGCCGATCTCGACGCGCACGCGCTCGGCCGGCTCGACGTCTGCGAGGAGGCGCAGGCTCGGGTCGTACGGGAAGTGGCGGAGCCCCGAGAAACGTGCTCGCGCATTCGGCGTCAGCGGGGACTGCGGGTGGTCGCGGAACAGCGCGTCCCGTCCGTCGCGCCACAGGCGCCAGCCGCGCTCGGGAACGGCCTCGTCACGGGCTGCCCGGTAGACGTCGAGAGACCCGCCGCTTCCAGTCGAGGAGCGAGCGAAGCTCCTCTACCGTCGAGCGCTCCAGCTCCGAACCGCCGTTGCCGTCCACGATTCGAGTTGTAGCCTCCCAGTCGGGTCACCACGCCTCGCGCGTCGAGGCGCTCGGTCGTCAGCCGAAAGGACGGAGCATGGACTGGAAGCTCGAGCTCGTCGCCATTCCCGTGTCGGACGTGGATCGCGCCAAGGCCTTCTACGCGGACAAGGCGGGATTCGCCGTCGACCACGACCACCGCGTGAGCGACGAGGTGCGCTTCGTCCAGCTCACCCCACCCGGCTCGGCGTGCTCGATCGCGATCGGAACAGGCTTCGTCGACGCGGAGCCGGGCTCGGTGAAAGGCATGCAGATGGTCGTCGCGGACATCCAGGCGGCCCACGCAGAGCTCGTTGAGCGGGGGGTCGAGGCGAGCGAGGTGCAGGACTTCCCGTGGGGGTCGTTCGTGTTCTTCGAAGACCCCGACGGGAACGGCTGGGCGGTGCAGCAGCTCCCGCCGCGCCCGGCCGCGTAGCTCGCGCTGCCATCGCTCCTGCGTCCGTAGTTTCCCGCATCCCGTCGCGTGCGCAGACCCGACGCCGCACGCCAACGGCGGCGGTACGGTGGCCGACGCGCTCGGGGGGCGCCGAGACGCTCACGCTCCTCGGCGCCCTGCTCCTCGTCGGCGCCGCGCTGGCCGCGTGCTGCGCCGCCGCCGTCACGCTGCGCCTCGCCGTGCCCGCGCTCCGAACAGCGCCACGGCCGGCTTAGAACTCGTAGCCTCATTCGCGCTCGGCGAGCGCCGGCACTCCGCCCCGCTCCGACTCCTCGTGCGCCACCGTCTGGCCCACCCGCAGGAACACCGCGCCGACGACCGCCGCGACGACCGCGAAGAGCGCCCCGACCAGCAGCGCGGCGTGGTAGCCGCCGTTGAGCGCCTCGAGCGGTCCTACACCAGAGGCGTCGAGCGACTCCGTGCGCGACGCGGCGAGGCTCGCGAGCACCGCAAGGCCGAGCGCGCCGCCCATCATGAACGAGGTGTTGACGACGCCGGACGCGAGCCCCGACTCCTCCGGCGCGACGTCGCTCATCGCGGCGAGCAGCACGGGGTTGAACGCCATCCCGGCCCCGATGCCGAGCAAAATCATTCCCGGCAGGATGTCTGCGCCAAAGCTTCCGTCGACCGGCGCCCGCGCGAACAACACGAGGCCGACGGCCGCCAGCAGCAGCCCGGTGGAGAGCGGGACGCGGATCCCGTAGCGCATCACGAGCTTCGCGGAGAGGCCGAGCGAGAACGCACCCATGATCAGGTTCGCAGGGAGGAACGCAAGGCCGACCTGGAGCGGGCTGTAGCCCAGCACGAGCTGGAGGTAGAGCGCCGAGACGAAGAACCACGCGAACATCGCCGCGGCCCAGAGGACCCCGACGACGTTCGCGGTGGCGACGTTGCGCAGCCGGAAGAGGCCGAGCGGGACGAGCGGCTGCGCGACCCTGGCCTCGAGCACGACGAACCCGGCGAACAGCGCTGCCGAGAGGCTGAGGAGGCCGAGCGTCTGCGTGGACGTCCACCCGGCCTCGTTGCCGTTCACGATCGCGTAGACCGCGAGCATCAGCGCCGCGGTGACGGTGATCGCCCCGGCGACGTCGACCCGGCCGGTCTGTGCCGCACTGCGCGGTGCGGGCACCAGCCTCAGCGAGAGCACGATCACCGCGATGCCGATCGGAACGTTGACGAGGAAGATCCAATGCCAGTCGAGCGTGTCGGTGAGGACCCCGCCGAGCAGCACGCCGAGGCTCCCGCCGCCCGCCATCACGAAACCGAACACGCCCATCGCCTTGGCGCGCTCCGCGGGCTCGGTGAACAGGCCCATGATCAGCGAGAGCGCGACGGCGGAGACCACCGCGCCGCCGAGCCCCTGCACGGCGCGGGCGGCAACGAGCATGCCCTGGCTCGTGGCGAGCCCGCACGAGACCGAGGCGAGCGTGAACAGCGTCACCCCGCCGACGAACATTCGCCGGTGGCCGAACAGGTCGCCGAGCCGGCCGCCGAGGAGCAGGAAGCCGCCGAACGTGAGGAGGTACGCGTTCACGACCCACGCGAGCGACGTCTCGGTAAAGCCCAGGTCCTCGCGGATCGACGGCAGCGCCACGTTCACGATCGTCGTGTCGAGCACGATCATCAGGTCGCCCAGGCAGAGGACGAACAGTGCGAGCCAGCGGGTGCGGGAGTCGAGTGCGCTCATCGGAGTCCTTTCGCGTCGGTTCTGGTCGGGTAGACGACACGAGGGACGCGAACTCATCGGCGCACTACCGATGAGTCCCCGATCGGACACCGGTCTATCTGGAGAGATGTCAGCCACCGAGCCGCGCGCGATCGCATTCGAGATCCACGGGCCGATCGCGCGCGCCGACCTCCCCGGCCTGTGCGACCGGGTCTGCGCACTCCTCCGAGAAGGGCGACCGGAGGTCGCCTTCTGCGAGGTCGGCGGGGTCGAGCCCGACGCCGTCACCGTCGACGCGCTCGCGCGGCTCCAGCTCGCGGCCCGCCGCTACGCGTGCCCCATGCGGTTGCGCGGCGCCTCGGACGAGCTCCGTTCCCTCGTCGGGTTCATGGGCCTCGCCGACGTCCTCGTCGAGTAAGCCAGCGGACGCCGGCAGGCCGGTCCCCCCGGCCGGCCTGCCGGTCCGGCGCTACCGCCTGAGCAGACGCTCGACGGTCAGCTCGCGAACGACCGGCTCCGTCGCCGGCCGTTCGCCTGTGCGGTCGCCGGCCCACCACTCCGGCGCCCGGTCGCGGGCGCGCCCCCACGCCTCACGCGACTCCCACACCTCGATGATCCGGAAGCCCTCGTCCGTCCGTCCGGCCGCGTGGAGAATCAGGCCCTCTGCGCGGAGGCTGTCGAGCGTGACGGAGACGCGCTCGTAGTTCTCCCAGCTCGCGGGGACGTCGGTGACATATGCGTGTGCCACGCGCCTCGTCTCCTCACTGCTTGGGAGTCAACGTCGTCGAGCCCTTCGAGCCTCCGCACGCGATCGAGTTCAGCGAGACCCGGGCACTGGTCGGCGAGACGAATCGGCCGGCCATCTTCCAGACGACGACCGTCCCGGTCGCCTTCTTCCAGGCAAACCGCCCCGTCGCATCGATCGGCACGCCGAACACGACGGTGGGTGCGCGACCCGTCCCGCACAGGTACGTGAACCGTGCGCTCTTGCCGTTCGGCGCGACCCCGAGCAGGATCTTCATCTCGAATGGTGACGACTTGACCACACCGACGAACTCCGTGCCCTTGGCGGGCTGGGCGGCGCCGGCCGTGCCCACGAGCATGGCTGCGGCCCCTACCGAGACCACCAGCGCGACGAGCTTCATCACTGCCTCCTCTTTCGTTGTCGGCCCCAGGCTTGCCGACGGCGCCTTAGGATCGGTTTAGTCGGAGGGAGCGACCGGCATGCGATTCGGCATTCTCGGCCCGGTCGAGGTGGTCGCCCACGGCGGTTCCGTGCAGCTCGGTGCGGCGAAGCGTCGAGCGCTGCTCGCGGCGCTGCTGCTGCGCGCGAACGAGGTCGTCTCCGCCGATCTCCTCGTGGACGCCCTGTGGCCCGGCCGTCCGCCGGCGAGCGCCAACAGGCTGGTCCATGTCTACGTCTCGCAGCTGCGCAAGCTCTTGCCCGAGCCGCGGATCGACACCGTGGCGCCCGGCTACGTGCTCCGGGTACTGGACGGAGAGCTCGACGCGACGCGGTTCGAGCGCCTGCTCGAGGAAGGCCGCACGGCGCTGTCCGCCGGGAACGCGCCACTTGCATCCGCGCTCTTCCGACGAGCGCTTGCCCTGTGGCGTGGCTCCGCGCTCGCGGACGTCGCCGACGAGGGCTTCGCGCGGGACGAGGCCCTGCGCCTGGAGGAGCTCCGACTCGTCGCGCAGGAGGAGCAACTGGCCGCGGACGTCGCGGTCGGTCGGCACGAGCTGGCTCTCCCCGAGCTGCGTGCCCTGCTCGCGACCCACCCGCTTCGCGAGCGGCTTCGGGCGCAGCTCATGCTGGCGCTCTACCGGAACGGACAGCAGGCAGACGCGCTGGACATCTACCGCGACGGGCGCCGGCTGCTCCAGGAGGAGCTCGGCCTGGAGCCCGGCGCGGAGCTTCGTGAGCTGGAACGGGCGATCCTCCGCCACGACCCCGTGCTGGCCGCAAGCACCCAGCCGCCCCTGCCGCAGCTGCCCGTCCCGCCGAATCGCCTGATCGGGCGGGACCGGGAGCTCGACGAGTTGACTCGGCTCGTGACCCAGGATGCTCGTCTCCTGACCCTGGCGGGGGCCGGAGGAAGCGGGAAGTCCCGTCTCGCGCTCGCGCTCGCGCGGGCCGTGGCCGACGACTTTGCGAACGGGACCGTGCTCGTCGACCTCGCTCCGCTCGCCGACCATGAGCTCGTCCTGCCCGCGCTGATGCAGACGCTGGGAATCGCAGAGCGGGCCGGCGAGCCGCCGGTGGACAGCATCGCCGAATGGCTACGGCCACGCGAGCTGATGCTCGTGCTCGACAACTTCGAGCACCTCCTGCCCGCGGGTCCGTCGGTCGTTCGGCTGCTCGCAGGGGCGCCTCGGCTGCGGCTGGTCGTGACGAGCAGGGCCGTGCTCCATCTGTCCGGCGAGCAGGTGTACCCCGTCCAGCCGCTTCGGGAGGACGACGCGCTCGCGCTGTTCGTGGAACGCGCGCGGGCGCTCGACCCCCGGTTCGGGACGGCGGACGGTGACGAAGAGGCGCTACGGGCCGTGTGCCGCGACCTCGACGGGCTCCCGCTCGCCGTCGAGCTCGCCGCCGCGCGCGCCCGGATGCTGTCGGCGTCGAGCCTCCGCGAGCGTCTGGAGCGACGACTCCCGGTGCTGGGGGTCGGGCCGAGAGACCTGCCGCGACGGCAGCAGACGCTTCGCGCGACCCTCGAGTGGAGCACGGATCTCCTGCGCCCGTTGGAGCGCCGCGACCTTGCGGCGCTCTCCGTCTTCGCGGGTGGCTCCACGCTCGAGGCGGCCGAGACGATCTGCGGCGCCGAGCTCGATCGCCTCGCGGCGCTGGTCGACCAAAGCTTGCTGCAGCGCGACGCGTCGCCGTCCGCGCCCCGCTTCTCGATGCTCGAGACCGTGCGGGAGCACGCTCGCGGCCTCATTCCCGCAGCCGAGGCCGAGTCGGTCGCCCGAAAGCACGCGATGTTCTTCACCGAGCTGACGGAGCGTTCCGAGGGCGAGCTCGGCGGACCCGGGCAGGCGGCGGCGCTCGAGCATCTGGAGCGGGAGCACGACAATGCCCGCGCGGCGCTCGCCTGGCTGGCCGACGCCGGCGAGGCGGCTCTCGAGCTCCGTCTGGCCGCGGCGCTCGGCCGCTTCCGCTACGTGCGCGGCTACCTGACGGAGGGGCGGATGGCGCTCGAGGGCGCCCTCGCGCGCGGTCAAGAGGAGCTCCCGACGCTGCGCGCGAAGGCGTGCCGCGTCGCCTCCGCGCTGGCAGTCCTCCAGGGCGACTACGCGAGCGCCCGCCGTCTCGCCGAGCAGGGCTTGACGCTGTACCAGGAGTGCGGGGACGCGGAAGGAGAGGCTCGGTCGCTGAGCAACCTCGGCGCGATCCTCGTCTCGTCGGGCGAGCTCGAGCGCGCCGGAGCCGTGCTGGACGAGGCGGTCTGGCGTTCGCGCGATCTGGCCGATCGTCGCGTGCATGCGCTTGCACTGAACAACCGTGGGGACGTCGCTCTGATCGCCGGTGAATGGCGTACCGCGGCGGAGCTGTTCGAGGAGAGCCTCGGGCTCCTGCGCGAGCTCGGTGACTCGGTCAACGTCGCCCGGTCGCTCGTCAACCTCGGTGCGGCGGCCCTCGAGGGAGGCAAGGACCGCGAGGCGCTCGCTCGATTCCACGAGGCGCTCAGCGTGTGCGTCGCGCTCGGCGACCGCGAGGACGAGGCATGGTCCCTCGTCGGGCTCGCCGCACTCGTCGAGCGCCGCGGAGAACCGGAGCGCGCAGCGCTACTGCTCGGCGCCGCCGACCGTTTGCTCGGCAACATGGGGGCGTCGTTCAAGCCGTACGAGCATCGGCTCCACGAGCGCGTCAGTACCGCGCTCCACCAGACGCTCGGCGCCGAGACGCTCGCGCGCCTCCTCGCGGAGGGAAGTGCACTCGACGACACCAGCCTCGTGACCCAGGCCGCGGGAGCCGACCGTCCCGGATAGCGGGGCGAGCCGCCCGACAGGTCAGTCGAGCCGCGGCGGCAGCCCGAACAGCGGGAAGATCCGTTCGGTGTCGAGGAAGAACGTCAGCTCCCCGATCTTGCCGTCGTGGATCTCGAGCACCTGGAGCGCCCACGGCTCGTAGCCCCCGCCCTCGGCCGGCTTGTACTGGCCGAACGCGGGCGCGCCGTTCGCGGCCACCGTCGGGATCACACGCGAGCCCGCACAGCCGATCCCCGGGCCCCACCACCAGCGGAAGATGTCGTCGCGGCCGGTCAGCCACATGTCGTACGGCGGCATCGACTGGGTGGCGTCCTCGTGGATCAGCGCGGTCAGCGCCTCCATGTCGTAGCGCTCGAAGGCCTGCACGTAGCGCTCGAGCAGCTCGGCGTCCGCGGCCTCGACCGAGAGAGGCGCATCCGTCGTCAGGTCGGTCGCCTCGAGCGTCGCCCGCGCCCGCTGGAGCGCGCTGTTCACCGACGCGACGCTCGTCTCCAGGAGCTCCGCGACCTCGGACGCCTGCCAGCGGAGCACCTCGCAGAGGATCAGCACTGCGCGCTGCCGCGGCGGGAGGTGCTGGAGCGCTGCGACGAACGCCAGCCTGATCGTGTCGTGCGCGATCGCGACGTCCGCCGGATCGCCCTCGGGGGCCACCCGGCCGTCCGGGATCGGCTCGATCCAGGTGACCTCGGGCAACACGTTGAGGTTCTCCACGATCGGCTCGCGGGACGGGCCGAGGTCCATCGGACGGGCCCGGCGCTCGCGCCCGTTGAGCATGTCGAGCGAGACGTTCGTCGCGATCCGGTACAGCCACGAGCGGAGCGACGAGCGGCCCTCGAACCGGTCGAAGCTCCGCCACGCACGGACGAACGTCTCCTGCACGGCATCCTCGGCGTCGAAGGCCGAGCCCAGCATCCGGTAGCAGTACCCCGTCAACTCTCGCCGGTAGCTCTCGAGCAGACCCTCGAGCTCTTCGGCGGCGGGCTTGACGGTGAGCGATGCGTCCGCCATCGCCACCCATGCTACGCACGCCCCCCGGGGCGCAGGGTGCGGAAACCCGTACCGAGCCGGCGCGAGGGATTCGGGGCCGGCCCCTCGCGCGAGCTACGCGGCCTTGTCCGGCTGGGGAACGATGCGAATGTAGGGCTTCGGCTCCTCCCAACCCTCGGGCCAGATCTCCTTCGCCTGGTCGTTCGAGACAGAGCCCGAGATGATCACCGGGTCGCCGTCCCGCCAGTTGGCGGGTGTCGAGACGCTGTGCTTCGCGGTCAGCTGGAGCGAGTCGATCACCCGCAGCACCTCGTCGAAGTTCCGCCCCGTCGACATCGGGTACACGAGGATCAGCTTGACCTTCTTGTCCGGGCCGACGACGAACACGTTGCGCACGGTCTGGTTGTCCGCGGGCGTGCGCTCGGTCGGGTCACCCGAGACGTCCGCGGGGAGCATGCCGTAGAGCTTGGAGACGGCGAAGTCCCCGTCACTGATGATCGGGTAGTTCGGGGCGGTGCCCTGCGTTTCAGCGATGTCCGACGCCCACGCCGTGTGCCGGTCGACGGGGTCGACCGAGAGGCCGATGATCTTGGTGTTCCGCCGGTCGAACTCCGGCTTGATGCTCGCCATGTACCCGAGCTCGGTCGTGCAGACCGGCGTGAAGTCCTTCGGGTGCGAGAAGAGCACGGCCCACGAGTCGCCGATCCAGTCGTGGAACGCGATCGGGCCCTCGGTCGTCTCCGCCTCGAAATCCGGCGCAGTGTCTCCAAGCTTCAAATTCATCCCCAGCCTCCTTGAGCTCGAAATCCGGCGCGGATCATGCCAATCCGACCGCGCCGGTCAATCCTTCCATAATTGAAGCATTAGCCGCCGGGCGAGGCTCTGGCGTGGACGCTGCGCCGAGGCCGCGTAGCCTGAGAACGCGAATCCGTGGGGCTACTTCCGTTGCGCGCGGACGAAGCGGTTCGGCGGCGTCTTCCCGTTCCAGCGGAGCCCGGTCGCGGTCACCTTCCTGACCACCGCCCTGTACGTCCCCCACGAGGCGGGCCGGGTGAACGTCATCCGCCCCGCGACGGTGCGCGCGCCGGCGCGGCCGTAGAGCTTGCCGTTCCGGTAGAGGAACACAGTCACGCCGGCGTTGGGCACGCGGCGCCCGCGCGCGTCGACCACGGTCACGTAGACGTTGAGCGTCTTGTGCCGGACGCCGTAGCGAATCGCCGCGACCCGGACGACCGGCGGCGGCGTGACGACGACGGGCGCGGTTGCGGTGAGGGGGCCTGTCGGGGTCGTGACGGTCGCGATCACCTGCCCCTTCCCGATCCGACCGGACGCCGTGTACGTCGTCGACGGCCCGCTCGTCGGAGCAAGTGCGCCAGGCGTGCCCGGCGCGAGCGTCCAGGCGGCGGACAGCGAGGGAATCGGGTTTCCGAACCCGTCGATGCCCACCGCGCTGAACGACGCGGTCGCCCCGAGGGTCAGCGTCGCGGAGACGGGCTCGATCTGCAGCGAGACGGCAGCAGCGCCCGAGACGGTCAGCGCCAGCGTCCCGGCCACGGCGCCGGGCGCGCTCGCGGTGAGCGTGGCCGTTCCCGAGGTCGTGTCCTCGTAGTAGACCTGCACGCGTCGAGAAGGCCCCCGGGACGAGCTGCACGGTCACGCTCGGGGTGAACGGGCCCGCCGCGTTCGTCGCGAGCGTGCCCGTCGGCGACGAGGTGGTGATCGTCATCGCGAGCGGCGCCTGCGGCCGCGCTGCCACCCCCGCCACCTGTGGCTGGATCGTGATCGGGGTCGAGACGGCGCCGGCGACGACGGTCGGCGGGGGCGTGACGAAGGTGAGCGTGGTCGGCGACCACGTGCGGAACGTCGCCCAGCTCGGCGTGAGGGCGGCGCCGGCCAGGTCGCCGCCGCACCAGAGGTTCTTGCCGGGCGGCCCACAGGCGAGCACGCCCGGATCGGAGGGAGAATCGCCGCCGGAGTCGCGGATCGCCGCGGCGAGCCGGTCGAGCACCGCGCCGGCCGCGGAAGCGAACTCGTTCTTCGGCACGCTGCCGGGGTTCCGCGGCGCCCACGCGAAGCCCCAGCGGTCGTCGGGCCGGCCCAACGAGGCGTCGTGGCTGCGCATCGCGTAGACCTGCGTCGAGACGAACTGCTGCATCAGAGGCGCGTCGACGAGCGTCCAGCCGAAGGAGCCGTCCCACTGCCACGCGGCGCTCCCGAGCGGGCTCGCGGTGCGCGAGAAGAACGCGCTCGCCGTCCCGGAGACCGCGCCGCCGGCGCGTGCGAGGAGATCCGAGTGGTCGAGGTAGTCGGTGAGCGCGTCGCGTCGTTGGCTGACCGAACTGCCCGGCGCCGCGTAGCTGCGGACGTCGCCGTACACCTCCTGCGCCCAGTCGCCGACGTACGCGTTCATGTCGACCCAGAACGCGCTGTCCTGCAGCCACTCCTGCAGCCGCGCCTTGTACGTCGCCACCGATGTGACGCGCTGGCCGACACCGACCACGAAGACCACGCCGGGGGCCGGGGGTTGCTCGCCGCCGGCGTCGAAGAGCCCGCGCACGAGCTCGCGCACGTCGGTTCGCCACGTGCCGTCACCGCGGCGGACCGCCGACGAGAGCTCGTTGAGCGCCCACGTGTCCCCCGCGCCCACGTCGTAGCCCGCCGCGGCCATGCGGCGCCGCGCCTCGACCCCGGCCTGATACCAGGACCCGTTCCCGGCGTTGACCCACTTCTGCCAGGCGGTCAGGTGGATCTCGGCGAGGGCATGGAAGCTCGGCCCGAGCGCGCGGATCCGCCAGGCCTGGTCGGGCCGGGGCCTCGTCTTGTCCGCGACGAGCGGCGGGATCGAGACCGAGTACTGTGCGCAGGGCGACGCCTGCGCCGCGAGCTTCGTCGCGAGCCGCAGCCAGTCCGTGGCCGCGTAGAACACGGCGTGCAACGGTCGGCAGCCGGCGGTGGTGGAGAGCGGCCGCAGGTCGTGCCCATGCACGAGACCCGTCCATTGCGCGGCCGTGTCGCGCGGCGCGAGCGACGGCACGGGCTGCGTGGCCCGGGCGGCACGCGCATCCGGCGCCGCCGCGACCGACGCGGCGAGCACGAGAAGCGCGAACACGACCCCGAGCCGGAAGCGAAGCATCCGGTCCATCACGAAACACTAGGCGAGACTGGTGACGGCCTCGTTAGGAGTGTGTTCTGCTCGCGAGCGGCTCCTGGGCCTCGTGGCCGAGCGACAGCGGGAAGCTCGCCGTGAGGCAGGTCCCCTCCCCGTCGGGGCTCACGACGTAGAGGGTGCCTCCGAGCGCCTCGACCCTGTCCTTGAGACCGCCGAGCCCGGTCGCCTCCTGTGTGCCGCACTCGACGCATGCCCCGCCGATGCCGTCGTCGCGGACGACGACCGCGAGTGTCTCGGGCTCCTGGACGGCGCTGAGCCAGACCCGCGAGGCCTGTGCGTGCTTCACGGTGTTCGTGACCGCCTCAGCGGCGACGTAGTACGCGGCAGCCTCGACCGCAGGCGGGAGCCGCCCCGGGATGCGCACGTCGACCTCGACCGGGACGGTCGCACGCGCTGCGCCGGCACGCAACGCCGCTTCGAGGCCCTCCCGCGCCAGGAGCGGTGGATGGAGGCCCCGCGCGATCTCACGCAGGTCGTCGATCGCACCCTGGAGCTCGTCGAACGTGCGCTCGACGAGCGCCGTCAGCCCGCGGTCCCCCGCGACCTCGGCCTCCAGCGCGCGCAGGGTGAGCAGCGCCGTCGTGAGCCGCTGCTGTGCGCCGTCGTGGAGGTTGCGCTCGAGCCGGCGCCGCTCGCTGTCGCCCGCTCGCACGAGTCGGAGCCGTGACGCCTGGAGCTGCTCGAGCTTCGCGACGAGATCGCGGTGAAGCCGGTCCCGCTCCATCGCGATCCGCAGCATCGGGACGAACGACGCCGTGAACTCCGGCGACTCGAGCAGCCGTGGCGCATGGATCAGCAGCCCGATCCGGCGCGTCTCGTACGCGATCGGCGTGGCGATCTCCCCCTCGCCCGGCTGTGGCGCCTGCGGGTCGCCGTCGCTCCCGACGTAGCAGTCGCGCTCCCAGTCCCACCAGTAGACGCGCAGCCTCGGGTCCTCGAGGATCTCACGCAGGGAGCCCTGCACCTGCGCGGGCGTCGCGAGGTCGGGAATCGCGTCGAAGATGCGCGCGATCGTGTCGAGCCAGGAGTCGGGTTCGACCATCACGGGAAAGGTTGTACCGCGTCGCCCGGGTGGTCGCCAGCCGGAAACCCGCGACGGGGGCGCGCAGGGCACCCCCGTCCGCGGAAAGCAGATCGGCCGCTACTTGACGGTCAGCGTGCCGCGCATGCCGGCGGCCGCGTGGCCCGGCACGGTGCACTGGTACTTCAGCTTGCCCGACTTCAGCGTGACCTTGAGAGTCGTCGACTTGCCCGGCTGGACCATCGGCGACTTCTTACCGGCGATCTTGAAGTCGTGCGCGAGCTTGCCCTTGTTCGTGATCTTGAACGTCACGGACCCCTTCGCGACGGACTTCTTCGACAACGTGAAGTGGAACTCCGTCGGCGTGCCGGCGGTGACCGTGATGGTCGTCGCCTTCGCGGCGGTCGTGCCGGTGCCCACGGCGAGGGCCGTGAGGGGCGCCGCCAGCGCGAAGCACGCGACGACGGCCGAAACCGCCACCCATCTGTTTCTCATCAGTCCCTCCTGGGATTGGACCTCGTCTGCGCGGGCCGTCCCACGGAGGCGGGCGCTAGACAACGCGCCTCACTATGCCTGCAGGTCGACCCCTGGCGACGGGGAACCGATCCGCGCCTGCCCGTAGGCTTGACGCATGCGACGCCGCGCGCACCCGTCCGTCTCGCCCCGCGTCCGGGTGCGCCGCCTCCCCGAGCGCGGCCGGTACGACCGCGATGCGATCGACGCCGTTCTCGACGCTGGTCTCGTCGCCCACCTGGGCCTCGTGTCGGACGGCCAGCCCTACGTCATCCCGACCCTGCAGGCGCGTGTGGACGACCAGGTCTACGTGCACGGCTCTGCCGCCAGCCGGACGCTCCGCGCGCTGTCCGGGGACATTCCTGTCTGTCTCACGGTCACGCTGCTCGACGGCATCGTCCTCGCGCGCTCCGTGTTCGAGCACTCGATGAACTACCGCTCCGTGGTCGTCCTCGGCACCGCCGTGATCGTCGACGAGCCCGACGAGAAGCTCGTCGCGCTGCAGTCGTTCACCGAGAAGCTCCTGCCCGGCCGCTGGGCGGAGGCGAGGCCGCCCACCCGGAAGGAGCTGAAGGCGACCTCGGTGCTCCGCCTTCCCGTGGACGAGGCGTCCGCAAAGATCCGCGACGGCGGGCCGGAGGACGGCGACACGCCGGACGCCGCGCTCGACGTCTGGGCCGGCCACCTGCCTCTCGTCGTGCAGGCGCTCGCGCCGGTGCCCGACCCGTCGCTGCGACCCGGGATCCCGGTGCCGCCCGGCCTGTCGCCGTACCGGCGGCCGGGGCTCGTCCCATAGGCGCCGTTACCCTCAGCGAGATGGCGCAGCCGGCGGCCGACACGATCGTGATGAAGTTCGGTGGCAGTTCCGTCGCGGACCCGGAGAAGGTCAAGCTGGTCGCGAGGCGATTCGTCGACGCCAAGCGCCGGGGCCTCGACGTCGTCGGGACCGTCTCGGCGATGGGGAAGACGACCGACTCGCTGCTCGCGCTGGCGAGCGACGTCTCGCCGTCCCCCAACCCGCGGGAGCTCGACATGCTGCTCTCGACGGGCGAGCGGATCGCGTGCGCCCTCGTCGCGATGGCGATCCACGACCTCGGCGAGGAGGCGGTCTCGTTCACCGGGTCGCAGGCGGGGATCCTCACCGACTCCGTCCACACGCGAGCGAAGATCCGCGAGATCCGGGGCGACCGGATCCGGGCCGCGCTCGAGCAGGGGAAGATCGCGCTCGTGGCCGGCTTCCAGGGCTTCTCGCGCGACACGATGGACGTGACGACCCTCGGCCGCGGCGGCACGGACGCGACGGCGGTCGCGCTCGCGGCCGCGTTGGGAGGCGCGTGCGAGATCTACTCGGATGTGCCGGGGGTATTCACCGCGGACCCGCGGATCGTCCCGGACGCACGGAAGCTCGAGGTGGTCTCGTATGACGAGATGCTCGAGATGGCGGCATCCGGCGCGAAGGTGCTGATGCTCCGCTCGGTCGAGCTCGCACGAAGCCACGGGGTGCGCATCCATGCGCGCTCCACGTTCTCGGAGGAGGAGGGAACCTGGGTGCAAGAGGCAGAGGGAATGGAGCAGCCGATCGTCTCCGCCGTCACCCATTCGGAGACCGACGTCGTGTTCACCTTGACCGGCATCCCCGACCGGCCAGGCGTCGCGGCGATGATCTTCGACGCAGTCGCGAGCGCTCAGGTCAACGTCGACACGATCATCCAGAACGTCGTCCACGGCCGCGCGGAGATGTCGTTCTCGGTCCCGAACGAGGACGTCCACGCGACGCGCGCCGCGCTCGAGGCCGCCCAGGCGGAGCTCGGCTCGTTCGACGTGGGCGAGAACCACGAGCTCGGCAAGGTGTCGCTGATCGGGGCGGGGATGCGCTCGCACCCGGGCGTCGCGGCGACGATGTTCCGGACGCTCGCCGACCTCGGGATCAACCTCGAGATGATCTCGACCTCTCCGATCAAGATCTCCTGCATGATCGGCCGCGACCGCATCCCGGAGGCAGTGCGCGGCCTCCACGCCGCCTTCCACCTCGAGCGCGAGCCGGAACGAGAGCCGACGATCTGAGGCTTGCTCGCGAAGCAGGATTCCGCAGGAGCGGAATCCTGCCGCTTCATCCCCCGCCTGCGGCGGGGGCAGACCCCTGAAGGCGCCCGCTGTCGCGGTCGCGACTGCCTCGGTGACGCCTCGGGATGTGCAGGCTCGGCGTCCCGCGTGCCGAATGTGCCGAGCATGAGCGGGCGCACCGTCGAGGCGATCATCACGGCCGTGGTCGGCCTCGTGATCGTGCTCGGCGTGCGCTGGGGGCTCGGTCTCGCGGTCGACCGGTACGAGCGCCGGCTCGCCTCCCGCGACCCGGCAGAGGCGGCGCGGCGCCGCACGACGCTCCTCTTCCTCCGACGCGTCGTCGTCGCGCTCGTCGCGGTGATCGCCGCCTGGAACGTCCTCTCCCTGTATCCCGAGACCGACCAGATCGTGAACGCGCTCCTCGCCTCGAGCGCCGTCGTCGCGATCTTCGTCGGCCTTGCCTTCAACACCCCACTCTCGAACCTCGGCTCAGGGATGCTCGTCGCCTTCGCGCAGCCGCTCCGCCTCGGCGACCGGGTCACGGTCGGTGAGCACACCGGGTTCGTCGAGGAGATGGACCTGCTCTACACGACGCTCGTCACGGACGAGGCCCGCCGCGTGTTCATCCCGAACAGCCAGCTCACCTCGACGATGATCGTCAACCGGACGATCCGCGACCCGCGGCGGGTCATCTCCGCCGAGTTCCCGGTCCGCCTCGGCGCCTCGCTGGAGGGCGCGCGGGAAACGGTTCTCGGCGCCGTCGACGGGCTCGCAGGTGTACGCCACGGCGAGACGCGCGTCCTGGTCGGCGACGTGAAGGGCGGCGCCGTGTGGCTCACCGTGACCGCGTCGGCGCCGCTCGACGCGGACGTCGCGCAGCTCGGCTCCGACATGCGCGCGACGGTGCTCGACGCGCTCGCGAAGGCAGACGCGCTCGCGGCGTGAAGCCCGTCCCGGCGGCGCTAGCCTGTCGCCATGACCAGAGTCCAGCCGACGGCGAACGAGTACACCGTCAAACCGCTCGGACCCGACACGTGGGACGCCTTCGCCGCGCTCGCCGAGCGGCACAACGGCGTGTGGGGCGGCTGCTGGTGCACGTGGTTCCACACCCCACACGGCGAGAAGACGTACAGCGCCGAGGACAACCGCGCCCTCAAGCAGCGGCTGGTCGACGAGGGTCGGGCCCATGCCGCGCTCGTGTTCGACGGTGACGTTGCCGTGGCGTGGTGCCAGTACGGCGCCCCCGACGAGCTGCCGAACATCAAACACCGCAAGGAGTACGAAGCTGGTCTCGACCGGTTGCCCGACTACCGCATCACCTGCTTCTTCGTGGACAAGAAACATCGGCGCGACGGCGTGGCGGCGGTCGCCCTGCGCGGAGCCCTGGCCCTGATCGCGCAGGCGGGCGGTGGCATCGTGGAGGCGTACCCGCAGGACACCGGCGGCAAGAAGATCTCGGCCTCCTTCCTCTACAGCGCCACCCGGAGCCTCTTCGAGCAGGCGGGCTTCAGCTACGACCGCCCGAAGGGCAAGAACCACTGCGTGATGAGCAAGACCGTGAAGCAGGCGTAGACCGGCGAGGAACAAGTCGCTGCGGCGGCCGGAGGGCGATTCACTCGCCCGAGAGGCCAACCCGGCGTCGCGTCAGCACGACGCAAAAGGAAGGGGGCTCGTGGGGGAAACATGGTTTCCCCCACGTCGTCATACGCAATCTCGGAGTGGTTGTGCCTCCGGGAGGGTTTCCAGTCGCTTGAGCGTGTTGTTCTCGATCTGGCGGATGCGCTCCCTGGTCACCCCGAAGGCGCGCCCGACCTCCTCGAGTGTGCACGGCGCCTCGCCGAGCAGCCCGAAGCGCAGCTCGATGACCCGCCGCTCCCGGTCCGGGAGCGATCCGAGCGCGGCCTCGATGTCCTCGCGCCGCAGCGAGAGCGACGCGGTGTCGAAGGGCGACTCCGCCTGGTCGTCGGGGACGAAGTCCCCGAGCGAGGAGTCCTCCTCCTCGCCGATCGGCTTCTCGAGCGAGACGGGGAGCTGCGCCATCCGCAGGATCTCCCGCACCTCCTCGGTCGTCATCTCGAGCTCCTCCGCGATCTCCTCCGGGTTCGGCTCGCGGCCGAGGCGCTGGACGAGCTGGCGCTCGATGTGGACGACCTTGTTGAGCTTCTCGACCATGTGCACGGGGATGCGGATCGTGCGCGCCTTGTCGGCGATCGCGCGCGTCACCGCCTGACGGATCCACCACGTCGCGTAGGTGGAGAACTTGAACCCCTTGCGGTAGTCGAACTTCTCGACCGCGCGGATGAGGCCGAGCGACCCTTCCTGGATGAGGTCGAGGAACGAGAGGCCGCGCCCCAGGTAGCCCTTGGCGATCGACACGACGAGCCGCAGATTCGCCTCGATCATGTGCTGCTTCGCGGACTCGTCGCCGCGCTCGATCCTCTTCGCGAGAGAGACTTCTTGATCCGCGGTCAGGAGGGGCACCTTGCCGATCTCGCGGAGATACAGCCGCAGTGAGTCGAGCGAGGGCTCGACGGTGAGGTCGAGCTTCGGTCCAGTCGCCTCCTCGGGCGGGACGATCGGCTGCTCGTGCGGGAGAGCCTTGTGCTGCTCGCCTTCGACCAGCTCGATCGAGTGGTCGATGAGGTACGTCGTGAAGTCCTCGAGCTGCTCTTTCGTGAGGTCGACGTCCTCCAGCGACTTCACGATCTCGTCGTAGGTCAGGAACCCCTTTTCCTGGCCTTGCTCGACGAGCCGGTGGAGCTCCTCGACGTCCGGAAGGGCGATATCGACGGAGAGCATGAACCCCTCTTTCTGCCAGGCGGTTGACGGAGACAGATCTTCGAAACCAGCGAACGAACCCAGCTTGAGAAACAGACCCTCGAACGCAGCGAGCCGGACCTCGACGCTCCGGCTCAGACCCTTCGGCGGGGGATCGTATACACGGCTTCGGAGTTTGGAAAGAAATCCATAGCCGCCCGTCGACAGCGGTCCGTCACAAGCGGTGTCCTATGCGACAACACGCAATTCGCCCACGTGTTCGCCATGGATGTTGGTCACCTCGAGACCTCCGAGCCCCTCGCCCTCGACGCCAAGCCGCGCGAGCAGGTGTGCCGCGGCAGGTGCGAGAGCCCGGAACGAGCCGTCCACCACCTTGAGGCCGAGCGCCAGTCCGTCGGCGGAGGCGGCGCACAAGAGACCTTCGGCGCCGCCCTTCGCGAACCAGCCGTCGAGTGACCGGATGAGCTGCACGTCGAGCGAGACCGGGCCGCGCAGGAGGTCGGGGTTCGCGCGCATCGCGCTGACGACCCGCTCCCCGCCCTCGAGCTGCGGGAGCCGACCAAAGGCGGTCGCGGCACGCTCGAGGGTGAGCCCGAAGGTGAGGACCCCGCAGCCGTCGATCGCGGTCGGGATCCCGGCCGGATCGAGCTCGGCCGCCGCCGAAACCTCGGCGAGCATCGCGTCCTGGCACGGATGCCCGGCGAGGCGGTACCCCTCCGACGGCCAGCCGTGCGCGCGGCAGAGCGCGAGCAGGCCCGCGTGCTTCCCCGAGCAGTTGTGCTCGATCCGCGTGTCGTCGACCCCACACTCGAGCTCGTCCTCGCGGGCGGGAGCGTCCGCGAGGAGCCGGCGGACGACCGCGAGTTGCTCGGGCGCAGCGAGGTGCGATGCACACATGAGCGTGATCTCCTCGTCGTCCAGATCCGGTCTGGCCCGAACAACCGGCAGCGCCTGGAGAGGCTTCGACGACGAGCGGAGGAAGGTTTCCAGGCCGGGATCGCCCATCGCGAGCTCGAGCTTCCCGTCGTGCAGCACGACCGCATGGACGACGTGTCGGGCCTCGACAACAGGCCCCCGCGTCACCTCGACCACGATCGGCTCCACGGCGCCGAGCCTACGCGACCGCGCAGCCGCTCGGACGGTGTCAGACACCATTTTTAGTCAAGGGCGAACGAGTGCCGGTTCCGTGCCGGTTCGTCCACAGGGCACAAGCCGCCGGCGGGGCCGCGCGAAGTACGCTGGGGCCATGCCGGAGCTGCCCGAGGTCGAGGCCTGGGTGCGCGAGCTCGAGCCCGACGTGACGCGTGCGCCCGTCGAGTCGGCGCGGCCCGGCCACGTTGCGACGCTGAAGACGTTCGATCCTCGGCCCGATACCCTCGAGGGCCGGCGGTTCGCGGCCGCCGAGCGCCGGGGGAAGAACCTCGTGTTCCCGACCGAGGACGGCGAGCTCGTGCTCCGCGTCCACCTGATGAGCGCCGGGCGCCTTCGCTACATCGCGGCCGGGAAGAAAGGCCCCACGCGACCGATGTTCCAGCTGCGTTTCGTGGACGGCGGCGAGCTCGTCCTCACCGAGGCAGGCAAGAAGAAGCGCGCGGGCGTCTGGATCGTCAGCCCGGCTCAGCTGAACGAAGACCTCGGACACCTCGGGCCGGACGCGCTCGAGATCGACGCGCAGACGCTCGCCGCGATCCTGGCCCGCGAGCGCCGCCAGCTCCATCCGCTCCTCCGCGACCAGCGCGCGCTCGCGGGCGTCGGGCGCGCCCACGCGAACGAGATCCTCTGGGAGGCGCGACTTTCGCCGTTTCGCCTCTCGACCGACCTCGGCGACGAGGAGGTCGAGATCCTGGCGACGACCGTCCGCGAGAACCTCACGCGCGCGCTCGAGCTGCGGATCGCGGGCAAAGGCGACGATGTCGTCTACCGCGTTCACGGCCGCTTCGGGGAGCCGTGCCCACGGTGCGGCGAGACATTGCGCAGGGTGGACTTCGAGGAGCACACGATCACGTACTGCCCGGCCGAGCAGACGGGCGGGCGGATCCTCAAGGACCGCCGCCTGTCCAGGCTGCTTCGCTGAGGTAGCGTGACTCGAGTGAGCGACGCCCGCACCGTGACGGACATGCAGGCCTCGGCGCCGCCCGTCGGGCTCGCGCTGTCGCGCGCCGGCGTGACCGGCGTGCACAAGGCGATCCGCATCCGCCGTGGCGCGCAGGAGATCCTGATGTCGGCCGAGATCGACTGCACGGTCGACCTCTCGCGGGACCAGAAGGGCGTTCACATGTCGCGGTTCCCGGAGCTGTTCGACGAAGCGATCGACGAGGTCGTGCTCGGCGAGGGGCTGCTCGTCGAGGCGCTCGCCGACCGGATCGCGTCGCAGATCGTGGAACGCCAGCAGGCGTTGCGGGCGGAGGTGCGCATCGTCGCGCGCTGGCCGCTACGCCGCACGACTCCGGTCACGGGTCTCGCGACCCAGGAGATCGTCTCGCTGATCGGGATCGCCGCGTCGACCCCGGAGCGCACGCGCCGCGTCGTCGGGGTCGAGGCGACCGGGATCAACGCCTGCCCGTGTGCGCAGGGCCTCGTCCGCGACCACGCCGCGGAGCGGCTCGTCGAGGCGGGCTTCGGGGACGACGTCGACCGCATCCTCGAGCTCGTCCCGCTCGCGACGCACAACCAGCGTGGCAGGGGCACCTTGCTCGTCGGCACGGAGCGCGAGCTCGACGCAGAGGATCTGATGGGCGTCGTCGAGCGCTCGATGAGCGCGCCCGTGTTCGAGCTCCTCAAGCGGCCGGACGAGCTGTTCGTCGTGGAGCACGCTCATCTCCGCCCGCGTTTCGTCGAGGACTCGGTGCGCATCGCACTCGCAGAGCTCCTCGGGATCGAGTCCGAGCTCGAGGACGACGACTTCGTGCTGTCACGCCAGGTGAACCTCGAGACGATCCACGACCACGACGTCGTCGCCGAGCGGTGGGGCACCGTCGGCGAGATCCGCGCCGAGCTTTCCAGCGGCGCCCCGGCGGACCGTCAGACCACGCTCGAGGACTGGCTCTCGGGCTAGCGCCTACGACCGCGAGGGAGCGCCGCGCGCAAAGCGCGGTTCCGTGCCTGCGAGCAGTCGGCGGACGTTCTGGCGGTGCAGCGCGAGGACGGCGAGCGCGGCGAGCGCGGTGAACCCGACCACCGGCCACGACGCCCCGAACGCGATCGACAGCACAGGAAGCGCGATTGCGGCCACCATCGACGACAGCGAGGCGTACCGCGTGAGCGCGAAGACCACGAGCCAGATCGCCCCGCACCCGAGGGCGGCGAACGGGGCGAGTGCGAGCGCCACCCCGCCGGCCGTGGCGACCATCTTCCCGCCCTTGGAAAAGCCGAGAAACACCGGACGCGCGTGGCCGAGCATCGCCGCTGCCCCCGCGAGGACGCCCACCCAGTCGCCGCCGAGCCGGAGCCCGAGCGCCGCCGGAACGAGGCCCTTGAGGACATCGAGCACGGCGACCGGCAGCCCCAGCGACCGCCCGTAGACCCGCCAGACGTTCGTCGCGCCCACGTTCCCGCTGCCGTGGCGGCGGATGTCGTCTCCGCGCAGGAGACGCGGCAGCACGTACCCGAACGGGATCGAGCCGACGAGGTACGCGCCGAGGACGATCAGCACATCCCACATGACGCGTCTCCTGGCGCTTCGGGGCGCCGCTGAGCGTGCCGGGCCGGAGGGGACAGTATGAGGAATACGGCCCCGGATGGACCGGTGCGCTCAGCGGCGTCAGGGCGCGGCGGAGCCGGGCTCCGCCCGGCGGGAGACGTGCCCGGCCGGTGCGTCAGGTGGAGACGTGGTACGCGGCGATCCATCCGTTGACGACGTCCCAGTCGAGGTTCTCGAAGAACGCGTCCACGTACGAAGCCCGATCGGTCTGGTAGTCGAGGAAGTACGCGTGCTCGTACACGTCCAGCGCGACGAGCGGGGTCGCGTTCCAGACGGGGAAGGTGTTCTGCGCGTCGCCGATGTAGTTGAACAGCCGCGCCTCGTCGCGGTCGAAGGCCGTCCACGCCCAGCCCCGCGCGGCCATCGCGGTCGCCTTCAGATCGGTTCTCCACGCGTCGACGGAGCCGAAGTCCCGCTCGGCGAGCGCCTCGAACGCGCCGTCGGGATTGCCCCCCTCGCCACCGAGGTGCGCGAAGTAGAGCTCGTGGTTCTTGATCCCGCCAATCGCGAAGGTGAGGTCGACCTTGAGCGTCCTGACCTCCGAGTAGACCTGGTTCGCCTTGCCGAGGTCGACGCCCGAGAGCAGGCCGAGAATCTCGTTCCGCTTCGCGACGTACCCCTGGTAGAGACGGTAGTGGGCCTCGACGGACGCGCGGGAAATGCCCGAGAGCTGGAGCAGCCGGGGGTCGAGCGGGCGGGCGGAGATCTCCTCGAACGTCGGCATCGCGGCTCCTCGTGCGGCAGGACGGGACCGGCGGCAGCATATCCTTGGGTCGACAGACGACGACCGAAGGAGAGAGACCGATGGCGTACTCCGTGCCCGACCTCGCATATCCCTTCGACGCGCTCGAGCCGCACATCGACGCGCGCACGATGGAGATCCACCACGACAAGCACCACGCCGCCTACGTCACGAACCTGAACGCCGCACTCGAGGGCACCGAGTGGATGGACCGGCCGATCGACGCGGTCATCACGAACCTCGAGATTCTCCCGGCGGACAAGCAAGCCGCCGTCCGCAACAACGGCGGCGGGCACGCGAACCACACCCTCTTCTGGGAGATCATGGGCCCGGACGGCGGCGGGGAGCCCTCGGGCGAGCTCGGCGCGGCGATCGCCGACACGTTCGGCTCCTTCTCCGACCTCCAGGCCCAGGTCAACGACGCGGGCGTCAAGCGGTTCGGCTCCGGCTGGAGCTGGCTCGTGTGGGACGGCACCGGCCTCGCGGTGCTCTCGACACCGAATCAGGACTCGCCCGTGATGGAGGGCAAGACACCGATCCTCGGCGTCGACGTCTGGGAGCACGCCTACTACCTCAACTACCAGAACCGCCGCCCGGACTACCTCGCCGCCTGGTGGAACGTCGTCAACTGGGACGCGGTCGCGGCGAAGCTCGACGCGGCGCGGTCGGGGTAGCCGGGTCGAATCCGGCGGTCCGATCCGCACGTATTCCAGTCATGGAAGCGGCGATCCCCGTGCGGCTCGACTTGTCGCGGGCTCCAAGAGTGGCCAGCATCTCCGAGGTGAGCGCGGACTCCCGCACGGACGCCGAGCTGATCGGCCTGGTCGCCGCCGGCGACCACCGCGCGTTCGAGGAGCTTCACCGGCGATACGCGAGGCCCGTCCTCGGGATCGCCCTGCGCAGGATCGGCGACAGGGGTCGCGCAGAGGATGCGACGCAGGACACCTTCGCCAGCCTGTGGCGCTCCGCCGGGCGGTTCGACCCGACTCGCGGAAAGGCGACCTCGTGGCTCTTCACCGTCGCGCGGAACGCGATCGTCGACGGCCTCCGCCGCCGGCCCGAGGCGACCGTGGAAGCGCCGCCCGACGTGCCGGAGCCAGGGCCCGGCCCCGACGACGCGGCCGAGAGCGAGTGGGTGTCGTGGCGCGTGCACCGCGCGCTCGAGACCCTCCCCGACCAGGAGCGCACCCTTGTCGAGCTCGCCTACTGGAGCGGCCTCTCGCAGTCGGAGATCGCCGACCGCCTCGACCTTCCGCTCGGGACGGTCAAGACCCGGACGCGCTCCGCCCTAAGCAGGCTCGCGAACGAGCTGGGAGACGAGCTGCGATGAGTGACGTGCGCGATCTCGTCGGCGATGTCGACCCCGAGGAGCTCGACCGGCTGCAGCGCGTCCACACGCTCCTGGAGGAGGCCGGCCCGCCCCCGTCTCTCCCTCCCGGCTTGGCGCGCCCGCCGGCCCCGGGGGCCAAGGTCATCTCGTTCCCGCGCCGGTATCGGCCACTTGCGGCCGTCGCCGCCGTCGCCGCGGCGGCGGTGCTGTTCGCCGTGGGCTACGTTGTCGGCTCGAGCGGCCCGAGCACCGAGTTCACCGTCGCGATGAACGGCGCGGGCGGCGCCTCGGGAAAGCTCGAGATCTACGAGAAGGACGGCGCCGGCAACTGGCCGATGCAGTTGCGCGTGGCCGGGCTCGCCGAGGGCCGCTACGCCCTCTGGCTGACGCGGAACGGCAGGCTCGCCGAGCCGTGCGGCACCTTCGCGGTGGCCTCCGGCGAGACGAGGGTCCCGCTGAACGCGCCGTACAAGCTCCGCTCGTTCGACGGCTGGGTCGTGGTGCCCGCCGGCATGACGCAGCCGGTGCTGACCACCTGAGGCGCGTGCCGGGCCGTTAGGCCCGGCACACCCTCACGTCCTAGCCGTTCTTGCCGTGCCCGTTGCCGTGCCCGGGCGGCGGGCCATGCGTCGCGGCCGCCGCGGCGCCCTGCGCCTCGCCGACCGTCGACGGTGTCTGCTTCGGCCCCTTGGGACCGCGCGACTTGCCCTTCGAGCCATTCGAGCTCGCCGAGGTCGTCGCGGTGCCCTCCGTGGTCACCTGCGACTGCTTCGCCTTGACCTTCGCGGTCTTGAGCTTCGCAGCCTTGACCTTCGCAGCCTTGACGGCAGCGGCGGAGCAGGGGCCCATGGTGTCACCGTGTCGCTGGTGCGCCCGGAGCCACGCGACCATCGCGATCCTGATCGTCACGTGGTTCTTGTGGCAGATGGTGACCTTGCCGTGATACTGCCCACCGGCCCCGTACTGGGCGTTTCCGGGATTTGCCAGCTCCCCTGCGAGCCCGGTGCCACCTATCACCGCAAACGCGGCGACTGCGCACAGGGCCACGAGCGAGGTGATACCGACACGCCTACCGAACTTTCGTTCTCTCATGCGTGTCCCCTCTCTGTGGACGACCAATACGGTATCGGATCGTGTCGGGGCGGCCGCGAGTCCCATCCCCCGATCTAGGGATTGTCGGCACCGGCCAGCGCCTCGACTTCCGGCGCGAGGGGGTTGAGCATCCGTGCCTGAGCGACCGCGGCGGCGTGCTCACGCCCGCTCGACGCGGCACCGAGCGAGAGCCAGGCACTCCACGAGCGAGGATCCATGCGGATCGCGTGGCGCAAGTCCGCGCGAGCAGCAGTCGTGCGTCCAAGCGCGAGCTCTGCCTCGCCGACGAGCTCCCATGGCTCGGCCGCCCATGGCCGGAACCGGCGCGCGCGCTGGGCTGCACGTTGGGCCGCGGCCGCCTCGCCACGGTCGAGGAGGTCGTTTGCGTCCGCAGTCTCGCCGTTCCCGACGTGGACCGCGAGCGACATCGCAGCGAGCAGGGTCGCACCACCCAGCACGAGAGCCCGTGTCCGGACAGTCAACGAGCGAATCGGCTCGGGCCGGCCGAGTCGGACCAGGGCGACGGCGAGCAGCAGGGTGCAGAGCGTGACCGCCGGCAGCTCCCAATCCCAGTCCAGCGCCGCGTGCGCGACCAGCGCGGAGTATGCGGCGACGGCCGCGCGCCCGTCCGCCCCGGCCGCGGCCCGGCGCGCGGTGACGAGCGGTGTCCCGAGTGCGAGCAGTAGGAGCGCGAAACCCACGGGGCCGAGCTCTGCGAGCGTCTCGAGGTAGAGGCTGTGGGCGTCGCGGACGAACAGGAGCGCAGGGCGGTCATGGAGCCACACGCGCGTGAAGCCGCCCGCTCCCTCCCCTCCTAGCGGATGGTGCTCGACCATCCGAGCTGCGACGTCCCAGTAGTCGCCGCGTGAGCTCGTCGAGGTGCTCAGCAATCGGTTGGGCGCGCCGGCGCCCTCCAGCGTGGACGGCGTCGACCGTGACTGTCGCATCTCGAACGCGCCCACGCCGACGACTCCGACGGCGACGATCACACAGCCCGCGACGACCACGCGCCGCCAGCGAAAGCCCGCATCACCCGCCAACACCTCGCGAGGCTCTCGCCGAGCCGCGAGCCATCCGCCTGCGACGCCGAGGGCCGCGATCACGCCGAGCCCCAGCGATTCCCGCGGCGAAGCGCCGTCGTCCTGCAGACGGCCGGCTAGCGACACCACGGCGACGGCGAGCAGCGCCGGAGCGCCGACGATCGCGACGGTTGCGAGCGCATGTCGCGAGGCGGTCGCCAGGCCGAGGACGAGGATGCCGAGCACCGCGGCGAGGATCGCGCCGCGGGACAACGAAAGCGCGAGCGCCGCGGCGGCGGGTGCCGTGAGGCCGCCGCCGAGCGCACGACCGAGACGCTCTCTCCCCGTTGCGAGACCGAGGCCGAGGACGAGCGCGGTCGCTGCCATGATCCCCGACGCGTTCGGATAGCCCACCGGAAGCTCGAGGCGCCCGTCAGGCGCCCCGGCACCGAGCGCGTGCGCGAGCAGCCCTGTGACCGTGGCGGCCCCCGCGCCGACGAGGACGGCGAGGACGAGATCGCCCGCGCGACGCGAGGGCACGACGAGAAGCGCGAGCAGCACCGACGACGCATAGACGAGCGTGCGCTCGGCTTCGAGCAGAGGCGCGTCCGGCGCGACCGCCCAGGCGGTCGTCACGACCTGCCACGCGGCGAGGGCGAAGAGCCCGCCTGCGAGGGCAGCCGTACGGCGCCCGACCTCGACCTGCTCGGCGACGATCCCGACGGCGGCGAGCCCGATCGCCCCCACCAGCAAAAGCGCGCCCCAGCTCCGGGGGAAGTACCCGCCGCTCCACCAGGCCACCACGGTCAGCGCGGCGGCCGGCACGACGACGGTGAGGAGGCGCTGCACCACCCGCCGACACGCTAGACGGGGCCTGCGACGGCCGCGAACGTCTCGGAGAAAACACTGAGCCGGCAAACCCGAAGGCACGCCGGCTCAGATGGCGAGACTCTAGGGTCCGGCACCCCGCCGACGCAAGGGCACGCGCCGCCAACGTTCTCGCAATTTGCGGCTTTCTGGCGTGAGCTCTACGCCCTGCGAATCGAGAGCACGCGCGCCTTCCACGCGCCGCGTGGCGCCGGCACATCGACCACATCGCCGACGGCGGCGCCCATCAGCGCCGCGCCGAGCGGCGAGTCGGTCGAGACGCCGCCGCCGACGGAGGAGATCGTCACCTCCATCGGCTCGCCGTCCTCGTCCGCGACCTCGACGATCGAGCCAGGGCCGACGTGCTCGTCGGTGTCGTGCTCGACGACCACAGCGTTGTGCAGGCGTTCGCGAAGCTTCGCAATGCGCGCCTCGAGGAGGCCCTGCTCGTTCTTCGCCGCGTGGTACTCGAAGTTCTCGGAGAGGTCGCCGAACGAGCGCGCCGTCGCGATCTCCTCGATGGCGCGGGCGCGGCGAGGGCCCTCGAGCTCCTGCAGCTCGGCCTCGAGCGCGTCCTTCTGCTCCTGCGTGAGCACCTCTCGTTGCTCGGACATGCGGGGCAGGCTACCGCTCGTCAGCCCGGGTCGCGCTCGTACGTCACGCGCACCCAGCCGTCGCCGGTCACGCGTGCGGCCTCGCGCCACTCGGCCCAATCGACGTGGGGGAACGTCGTGTCGCCGTCGGGCTCCTGGTCGACGAGCGTCAGCAGGAGCCGCTCGGCGTGCGGCAACGCGGCCGCATAGAGCTCGCCGCCGCCGACGACGAACACCGCGTCGTCGATCGCCGACGCGCGCTCGAGGGCTTCGTCGATCCCCCGGGCGACGACCACCTCGGCCGCCTCCGGAGACCAGTCCTGCCTCCGTGTGACGACGACCGTCGTCCGGCCGGGCAGCGGCCGGCCGATCGACTCGTACGTCCTCCTACCCATCACGAGCACGTGGGCCAGCGTCGTCTCCTTGAACAGCCGAAGCTCGTCCGGCAGGTGCCACGGCAAGCCGCCGTCGGCACCGATCACGCCGTTCCGCGCGACGGCGGCGACGATCGTGACGCTCACGCGGCTAGACGGCGATCGGCGCCCGGATCGCCGGGTGCGGGTCGTAGTCGACAACCCGGATCGACTCGAAGCCGAAGTCGTCGATCTCGCGACACGCGGGGTCAAGCTCCAGCCTCGGCAGAGCACGCGGCTCTCGGCCGAGCTGCTCGCGCGCCTGGTCGAGGTGATTGAGGTAGAGGTGCGCGTCGCCGAGCGTGTGGACGAAGTCGCCTGCGCGGAGACCCGTCACCTGGGCGACCATGTGGGTCAGCAGCGCGTACGAGGCGATGTTGAACGGCACGCCGAGGAAGAGGTCGGCGGACCGCTGGTACAGCTGGCACGAGAGCCGGTCGCCCGCGACGTAGAACTGGAAGAGCGCATGGCATGGCGCGAGCGCCATGCGCGGCAGCTCGGCGACGTTCCACGCGCTGACGATGTGCCGGCGCGAATCGGGATCGTCACGGATGCCGGCGATCACGGCCTGGAGCTGATCGATCGCCCGTCCGTCCGGCGCGGGCCAGGAGCGCCACTGGACGCCGTAGACCGGGCCGAGATCGCCGTTGGCGTCCGCCCACTCGTCCCAGATCGTGATCCCGTGCTCCTGGAGCCACCGGACGTTGGAATCGCCCCGGATGAACCAGAGCAGCTCGCCGATCACCGACCGGACGTGCACCTTCTTCGTGGTCACGAGCGGGAAGCCGTCCTCGAGGTCGAACCGCAGCTGATGTCCGAAGACGCTCAGCGTCCCGGTGCCCGTTCGGTCGTCCTTGCGGACGCCCTCGTCGAGGACGCGTCGCAGGAGGTCGACGTATTGCTCCACGCGACGGACGGTACCAACCGGCCCGGCGCGTTTTCCCGGCCCCCAAAACTCGCCGGAGGGCTCGGATCACGCGGATTGGCGTACGGTCTTCCGATGAGCGGGCGCTCGTCGGCTCTGCGAGGTCTTGCCGGACGTGTTCGCCGGGGGCTTCGCCCAACCGAGCTCGAGCGGCGTGTCGCCGCGCTTCGCATTGCACCCGGCGACGTCGCGATCGACTGCGGGGCGAACATCGGGGACGTGACGGCGGCACTCGTGCGCCGCGGCGCGTTCGTCCACGCCTTCGAGCCCAATCCCGATGCGTTCGCGGTCCTCGCCGAGCGGTTCGGCGACGCCTCGAACGTCGAGCTCCGGAAGCAGGCCGTCCTCGATCGTGCCGGGAGGGTTCGCCTCTACCTCCACGTCGGAGCGGCCAACGATCCGGTGGGGGCGTCGGTCGGGTCGAGCGTCCTGCCCTTCAAGGGGAACGTCGACGACGAGCGGTACGTCGAGGTCGATGCGATCGACCTGTCCGAGTTCGTGCTGGGGCTCCCGCGACCGGTGAAGGTCGTGAAGATCGACGTCGAAGGCGCCGAGTGCCCGATCGTCAACGGGCTCATCGACACGGGCGCGATCGAGCGGACGGAGACCGTGCTCGTCGAGCTGCACGATCGCCACATCCCCGAGCTGACCCGCGACTACGCAGCGCTCCGGGAGCGGCTCGAGCGCGAAGGACTGGTCGACCGCGTCCTCACCGACTGGGAATAGGACGCGGTCGGCGGCCTCTAGAACAGCCCGACCGTGGCTCCGTTCCGGTCGATGTCGATGTCGAAGGCAGCGGGCCTCGTCCCGAGCCCGGGCATCGTCTGCATGTCGCCGCAGAGCGCGACGATCCAGCCCGCGCCGGTGTACGGCCGCAGATCTCGGACGGTGACCGTGAACCCGGTCGGCGCGTTCAGGAGCGAGGCGTCGTGCGAGAGCGAGAGATGCGTCTTCGCCATGCAGATCGGGAGGTTGCCGAGGCCCGCCGCCTCGAGGGTGGCCGCCTTGTCGCGGGCGGTCTTGAGGAGGAACACGTCGTCCGCGCCGTAGACACGCGTGGCGATCGCGCGGACCTTCTCCTCGATCGGCGAGTCGAGCGGGTACGCGTAGTGGAAGTCGCTCGGCTCGTCCGCTGCGGCGACGACGGCCTCGGCGAGCGCAGTCGCGCCCTCCCCGCCCTGCTCGAAGGCCGTGTTCACCTCGGCGCCGTACGCGCCGCCTTCGACCGCGAGGCGTTGCACGAGCTCGAGCTCCTCCGGCATGTCTCCGGGGAACTTGTTCACCGCGACGACTGCCTCGAGCCCGAACCGGCGGACGATGCCGATGTGGCGCGCCATGTTGGCGGCGCCGCGCTCGATCTCGGCGAGACCGCCGTCGACGTCGCCGCCGTGGTGCTTGAGCGCGCGCACGGTCGCGACCAGGACGACCGCGCTCGGGCGGATGTCGCCGATCCGGCAAGTGATGTCGAAAAACTTCTCCATCCCCATGTCCGAGGCGAACCCCGACTCGGTCACGAGGTAGTCCCCGAGCTTGAGCCCGACGCGGTCGGCCACGAGCGAGTTGTTCCCATGCGCGATGTTCGCGAAGGGCCCGCAGTGGACGAAGGCGGGCTGGCCCTCCAGCGTCTGCACGAGGTTCGGCTTGATCGCGTCCTTGAGGAGGACCGTCATCGCACCCGCCGCGCCGATCTGCTCGGCGGAGATCGGCTCTCCGTCGTATGTCTCGCCGATCGTGATCCGCCCGAGCCGCTCCCGCAGGTCGTGGAGGTCGCGCGCCACGGCCACGACCGCCATCACCTCGCTCGCGGCCGTGATGTCGAAACCTGTTTGGCGCGGATAGCCGTTCACCCGCCCGCCGAGACCGGTCACGACGTCGCGCAGCGAGCGGTCGTTCATGTCCAGGCAACGGCGCCAGGAGACCGTCAAGGGGTCGACGCGGAGCCGGTTGCCGTGCAGGCGATGGGCGTCGATCAGCGCCGCGAGGAGGTTGTTGGCGGCCGTGATCGCGTGGATATCGCCGGTAAAATGGAGGTTCAGGTCCTCCATCGGCACGACCTGTGCGTAGCCACCGCCCGCCGCGCCGCCCTTGATCCCGAAGATCGGGCCGATCGACGCCTCGCGGATCGCCAGCACCGGCTTCCGGCCAAGGATGCCGAGCCCCTGCACGAGCGAGACGGACGTCGTCGTTTTCCCCTCTCCCGGCGGCGTTGGCGTGATCGCGGTGACGTTGACGATCTTCCCGTCCGAACGGTCTGCGAGGCGGTCGAGAATCGAGAGGTCGACCTTGGCCTTGTAGCGGCCGTACAGCTCGAGCTCGTCGCGCTCGATTCCGGCTTCCTCTGCGACGTCGGCGATGGGGCGGAGTGTTGCGGCCTGCGCGATCTCGAGGCTCGAGCGCATCGTCGGTGTCGATCCTTTCGGTCGGGTTCGCGTCGTGTCGAGGCGGATTTGTACCGCGCGGCGGGCTCAGTGCTGCGCGAGGACGCCGAGGTGGCGCTCGTGGGCGCCGGTCGCGAGGATTTCCTCGACCTGCTCGACCACGTGCCGGAGCTCGTCGTCGGACGTGTAGTAGTGCGGTCCGAGGCGGATCCCGGCGTCGGGCCGGAAGTCGCAGAGGATCTGCCGCTCGGTCAGCTCGCGGTGCACGGCCGGGAAGTCGGGGACGTCGATCGTGACGGTGCCGCCGCGGCGCTCCGGCACCCTGGGGCTGCGCACCTCGAAGCCGGCGCGGTCCGCGAGGTCGATCAGGAGCTGCGTCTGGCGGAGCGAGTTCGCGCGGATGCGGTCGACCCCGATTTCCTCGATCAGGTCGTAGCCCGGGGTTGCCGCGAAGTGCGCGGGGACGTTCGGCGTCCCCGTGAGGAACCGCGCCGCGCCGGTCGCGAAACGCATCTGTTCCTCGAAGGCGAACGGCGTCTCGTGCGCCTGCCAGCCGGTGTACGTCGGCGTGAGGCGCTCGGCGAGATCGGGGCGCACGTAGAGCCAGCCGTTCCCAGGGCCGCCGCAGAGCCACTTGACCGAGCCGCCGACCGCGAAGTCGACGTCGAGCACGGTCAGGTCGAGCGGGACGATCCCGGCCGACTGGTAGCAGTCGAGGATCACGTAGGCGCCGACCTCGTGCGCGCGGCGGACGATCGGCTCGACGTCCTGGATCTCGGCGATCTTGAAGAGGACGTGGCTGATCGGGACAAGAAGCGTCCGCTCGTCGATCGCGTCGACGATCGCCTCGTCGTCCTCGCAGACCACGACCTCGAGCTCCGGCTGCGCCTGGTAGAGGTAGCGCACCGACGGGAAGTTCGCGCGCTCGTAGACGATGCGGTTGCGGCGAGCGTCCGGCGGGAGGAAGCAGCTGAGGACCACCGCCTCGGCGATCGCGACGTTCTGGTGCATCACCGTGGAGCCGGCCGGAGCGCCGACGATCCGCCCGACCTGATCGCCCACGTCCATCGGCGTGGTCCACCAGCCCTCGCCCCAGCTCCGGATCCCACGCTCGCCCCACATGCGGGCGTACTCAGCGAGACGCTCTTCCACGCGACGCGGCATCGCAGCGAGCGAGTGGTTGATGAGGTACGTCGTGTGCTCGAGGATCGGGAACTCGGCGCGATAGTCGAGCAGCTCCCGCATGCGCGGCAGCCTAGCCTCCCTGTGGAACGATTGGATCGAAATCGGCACACGCTCGCGCTTGACGAAGAACGGTGTCTGACACCCCTCCGCCCCTCCGCCGCCGCCCCGAGCGATGAAGGCCATGTTGCTGCGCCTGGCGGGCGAGCCGCTCGAAGCAGCCGAGGTGCCCGACCCTTCGCCGACGGCCGGGCAGGCGCTCCTCCGTGTGCTCGCGTGCGGTGTGTGCCGTACCGACCTGCATGTTGCCGACGGCGAGCTGCGGCACCCGAAGCTGCCGCTCGTCCTCGGCCACGAGATCGTCGCCGAGGTCGTGACGAGCGCTGGACGGTTCATGCCCGGCGAACGCGTCGGCGTGCCGTGGCTCGGCTGGACATGTGGGCGGTGCGGGCACTGCCTCACCGGCCGCGAGAACCTCTGCGACGCGGCCCGGTTCACGGGCTACGACCTGGACGGCGGCTACGCGGAGCTCTGCGTCGTCGACGAGCGGTTCTGCTTCCCCCTGCCGGCGACGTACGACGACGCCGAGGCCGCGCCGCTCCTCTGTGCCGGGTTGATCGGGTTCCGCTCGCTACGGCTCGCAGGTGACGCGACGCGCCTCGGACTGTACGGGTTCGGCGCTGCCGCACATATCGTCTGCCAGGTCGCTGTCGCGCAGGGCCGGGCGGTGTATGCGCTGACCCGGCCTGGAGACGACGGCGCGCAGGCGTTCGCGCGCTCGCTCGGCGCCACGTGGGCGGGCGACACCGCCGCGGGCCCGCCCGAGGAGCTCGACGCGGCGATTCTGTTCGCGCCGGCCGGGGAGCTCGTCCCGCTGGCGCTCGGTCACGTCGGGAAGGGCGGCGCGGTCGTCTGCGCCGGGATCCACATGAGCGACATCCCGTCGTTCCCCTACGAGCTTCTCTGGGGCGAGCGTGTTGTCCGTTCCGTGGCGAACCTCACGCGCGCAGACGGCGAGGAGTTCCTCGCCGTCGCGCCCGAAGTGCCTGTGCGGACCGAGGTCGAGACGGTGCCGCTCGCCGAGGCGAACGGGGCGCTCGCCCGACTGCGCGCGGGTGCCGTGCGCGGCGCGCTCGTCCTCGTCCCCTGACCGCTACGACATGCGCCTGATCAGCGCGAGCGCGCGCTGGTCCCAGGGGACGCGGTGCGTGACTCCCGCCGCGCGCATCGTCCCGCGGTGCGCGAGGTACCAGTCGTACGTCTCGCAGAGCGTCTCCGCGTTCGAGAGCCGGGGCTCCCAGCCGAGCAGGCTGCGCGTCTTCTCGATCGAGACGAACGAGTCGCGGTGCGCCGTCCGGTAATGCCACTCCGCGAGTGGCGAGAGGCGCGCGAGCTCCAGCCCTCGGAGCGCGAGCTCGGCCGGGCGTGCGGGAACGGGTCGCAGGCGCGAGCCCGAGCCCGCATGGGCGATGAGCGCCTCGAGATCCTCGCGCACGGTGCCGAAGCGCGCCGCGCCGACGTTCAGCGCCTCCCCGGCCACGTCGGCGTCGAGGCAGCGCACGACCGCGTCGCAGAGGTCCTCGACCGCGAGGAGCTGGTAGTGGTTCGTCCCTTCGCCGAGGATCGGGATCCGGCGTCCTTCCCGGATCCAGTCGAACAGGATCTCGAAGACGCCGAGCCGTTCAGGCCCGAGAAACGTCTTCGGGCGCACGATCACGGTCTCGAGGCCCCGGCTGGCAAAGGCATCGCAGAGCCTCTCCGCCTCGATCTTCGACTCGCCGTAGTGCCCGACACCGACAAGCGGGTCGTCCTCGTGGATGGGATGGCGCTCGGGCACGCCGTAGACGGCCGTCGACGAGATCAGCACCACGCGCCGCACGCCCGCTTCGAGCGCGGCGGCGAAGGTCACCGCGGCGCCGTCGACGTTGACGGAGCGGATCGCGGCGCGGCTCTCCTGGATCGGCAGCGCAGCCGCGGCGTGGACGAGCACGTCGGCGCCCGCCAGGAGGCGTCGCGCGTCGACGGCCGAGCGAACGTCGCCTCGCAGCTCCTCGACGCGCCCCTCGAGCCCTGCGTCGTCGAGCGGCGCGACGTCGAGCGTGCGGACTACGTGGCCGTCGGCGACGAGCCGCCGCGAGAGATGCAGGCCGAGGAAGCCCGCGCCGCCGGAGATCGCAACGAGCACGTCGGGAGCCTACGGCGACGCTGCGGGCGTGGCGTTCTGGGCGGGCGTCTCCACGGGGGGCGGTGCGCCGTTGACGAGCACCGCGGCGGCCAGCAGCACGACGATCGCGAAGCTGCTCTCCGCGAGCAGGCTCGCGCCGACGCCGTGCACGCGGTCGCCTCGCTCGAGCCGCGGCCGGACGATCATGTGGTGCATCCCGCCCCACGACAGCGCGAGCAGGACGAGGCCGATCTTGACCAGGAGTGTCTGGCCGTACGACGTCGTCCACAGATCGTCGAGCTCCGCCAGCCGCTCGATCGCGACCACGGTCCCCGCGAGCACGAGCACGCCGACGAGGCCGATCGCGACCCGCGAGAACCGCAGGAACGCCGCTCGCCGCATATGCGGAGCGAGCGGCCAGATGACGACCCCAAGCGTGAGGACGCCGCCTACCCAGAGCATCGCCGTGACGAGATGGACCCAGTCGGCGACCTCGCCGAGGAGCGACGCGTTGGGCTCCGTCGCCTGGTGGCTCGAGAGCGAGTAGCCCCACGCGAGGGCGATCGCGAGGAGGAACGCCGGCCACCGCAGCGCAGGCAGGTCGAGCGCCCATGCGATCGCGAGGATCGTCAGGCAGGCACCGTAGCCGAGCGTCGTCAGCAGGAAGGCGATGCCGAAGCGGGTCGATTCCGCGAACGGCGAGAGGTCGGAGTAGAGGAGGTCGACCCCGGAGACCTGCAACGCGTTCGCGCAGCGGATCACGAAGCCGATGATCCCGGCGTTGACCGCCACGACCGCGCCGAACGTCCCGAGGAGGTGGATCCGGCGCTCCACACGGGGATCGACGGGCCGAGGGAGGATCAACAGGCGGATCCCGACCACGCCGATCACGAGCGCGAGGGAGATGAAGAGCACCCAGCGCGCGACGTCGTCGCGCCAGGTGACGCCCGATGCGCCGACCGCCTCTGTCGGCGGCGGTGCCTCGACGCCGACGCCGAAGGTGAAGACGCCGTTGCCGACGTGCCCGTCGGCCGAGATCTCGTGCCACCGGACGGTGTACGCCTGGCCGCGCACGAGCCCATCCAGCGGCGCCCGGATCACTGTTCCGCCCGCCGCCTGGCTGACCCTGCCCGAGAGGCGGCGGCCGTCGGGGGCGAGGACGACGATCGAGTCGGCCGTCGCCGTGACCGACTGGTCGTACCGGAGCGTGATCTCGGTCGGCGGCGCCTCGATGCGGCTCTGCTCTCCCGGGTGCGCCCCGGTCAGCGACGCGTGGGCGGCCGCGCCCGCAGGGACGAGGAGCGCTGCGAGAGCTGCGCCGAGGAGCGCCCGCGTCATCAACGGGCGCCACCGGCGAGGTCGGAGAGGTGACCGAAGATGGGCGCGATGTCGCGGTCGGCGAACAGCATCACCGCGAAGGCGATCCACATGAGCGCGAACCCGTACGCCCAGACTGCCCGGCGGGGGAGAATCGCCGCGCCGATCGGGAAGAGCGCCGAGATCACGAGCGTCCAGCCGATGAGGTGGTGGAGGAACGCCGAGCGGGCGAACAGCCACCCGTTCTGCTCGTGGACGAGGAACGACGCCCCGGAGACGAACAGCGCGCCCGCGGTGACGAGCGACCAGTAGGACGAGTGCAGCCGTCCGCGGATCACCGCGAGCTGGACCGCGCCGGCGGCCGTTGCCGCCTGGGCCCAGACCGAGTGCGCGACGAGGTGGAGCGTCGAGAACGTCGAGAAGATCGCGATCAACCAGAGCCAGAACCCGGCTGTCAGCGCGAGGGAGGGCCACAGGTAGGCGCGCCAGCGGCGCTGCCGGAACACCGCGGGGCCGACGATCGCCTCGGCCAGGACGACGAGCCCGAAGAAGAGGAAGCCGGCCCCGAAGAGCCAGTGGGCGATCTCAGCCCTCGGGAGCATCTCCACGCTCGCCGGACTCGAGGTCGTCGACGATGCCCGGAGCGACGACGAGCGCGAACAGCAGCCCGACGAGCACGACGAGCAGCGGCGGCTGAACCGCCCAGTCCCAGAAGCCCTTTCCCTCCGGATAGAAGAACGTGACGCGGTACGGCTGGGCGAAGGCCCACATGATCCCGCCGAGCACGGTGATCGGCCCGAGCGCCTCCACGGCAAGCACGCGGAACCCGCTGCGCGATGCCCGCGAGCGGACCGCAGCCTTGGCGCGAGAGGTGACGAGCTCGTTCACGACTGATCTGTCTCCGCGGGTCAGTCTGGCATGGGCGCCACTCCCTGCGCAAACGGGTGATGTCGCCGGAGGGCGGACTAGCGCGAGATGATGCCGTCCGAGCTGATCTTGACACCGCGTGGGCCGAAGTCGGCGCGCGAGAGCGTGCGGACGAGGCCGTGCGCGGCCTCCGAGGGGTCGAGCGCAGGCAGGCCCGGGCCGACCATGTGCGTCGGCACGAGCCGGCCGGTCTCGTAGCGACCGGCGCCGTCGAGCGTCACGCGGAGGATCCCGCTGGTCGACAGCGGTCCTCCGAGCGAGAACACGTCGTAGCCCGCGAAGTTCCCGAGCGAGTAGGCGATCAGACGGCCCTTGTACCACTCCATCCCGCGCAGGACGTGCGGGCCCGAACCGACGACGAGGTCGGCACCCGCGTCGACGACGGCATGCGCGAAGCGCACCGAATTGCCGCGGTTCTCGCCGAGAAAGCGCTCGGTCCCCGGACGGACGTGCTGGTGGTCGCGGCCCTCTGCGCCCGCGTGCATCGTCACGACGACGACGTCGGAGACGCGATCGGCAGCGCGCACGAGGAGTTTCGCGGCGGCGATGTCCGTCAACGAGGCGGCCCACGGATACGGAGCGAACCCGACCGTCGCAACGCGGATGTCCCCGACCTTCTGGACGGTGATCTGGTTCGGCCGGCCGGTGTAGAGGAGATCGGCTCGCTCGAGCGCGGCGATCGTCTGCTGCAGGCCCGTTTCCCCGTAGTCGAACGCGTGGTTGTTCGCGAGGTTCATCACGGTGAACCCCGCGCGCGCGAGCCACCTGGCGTACGACGGTGGCGTGTGGAACGCGAAGCAGCTCGTGCTCGCCGGGCCGCACTTCGATCTCCCGCCCGACGAGAGCGTGCCCTCGAGGTTTCCGAGCACCACGTCGCCCGCGAGGTCGGTCTGGACGTCGGAGAAGAACGACCGGCCCCCGTCGGGCGGCAGGTTCGGCGTCGACCCCATCACGATGTCGCCCGTCGCGACGATCGCGACGACCCCCGCGGGGACCTTCTTCGTCGCGTGCTTCTGCGACGTCTTCTTCGCCTGCGTCGCGCGCTCGGTCGGGCTCGTTGGGCTCGTCGACGCAGAGACGGCCTCGCGCGAGGCGACGGCGGGCTTGGGCGCGCCGTGGACGAGCAGCGAGAGGACGAAAGCGAACGCACAGACGACTGCGCCCGCGCGCACGATGAGCGCGATCCCGCGCACGGAGGGAGCCTAGTTCCGGTTGCCGAGGAAGACGAGCGCGTAGTACGCGAGCTGCGTCAGCGCGGCGAGCGCGGCGGCGACGTAGGTCATGGCGGCCGCGGTGAGCACCTTGCGGGCGCCCTGCGACTCACCCGTCGTGACGAGGCCCATGTCGTTGAGCTGCGTCAGCGCGCGCCGCGACGCGTCGAACTCGACCGGGAGCGTGACGAGCTGGAAGAGCACGACGACGGCATAGAGGATGATCGCGAAGGTGACGAGCCCGAAGAGCTGGGCGAACGCACCGATCATCAGCAGGAAGATCCAGGCGTTCGACGCAAACGCGACCGCCGGCCACATCGCCGAGCGAAGGCGGAACGGGGCGTACGCCTTCGCATGCTGGATCGCATGGCCGACCTCATGGGCCGCGATCGCGGTCGACGCGACTGCACGGCCGCCGTACACCGGCTCCGAGAGGTGCACCGACTTCTTCCGCGGGTCGTAGTGGTCGGACAGCGGGCCGCCTGGTGACGGCTCGACGGGCACGTTCTGCAGCCCGTTCTGGTCGAGGATCTGCCGTGCCACGTCGGCGCCCGTGAGCCCGTTGGCGACGGGGACCTCGAGATTCGCCGCCACCGTCTTCTTCAGCCAGTGCTGGACGACGAAGCCGATGATCAGCGGCGGGATCAGAAAGATGAAGTAGAGGCCCCAGTTGCCCATCAGCGCGAAGGGTAGCAACGGCATACGATCGCGACTGATCTCCGAGACGTCGCATGCCCAGCCAGTTCCCGGGCGTGTCGACGAGAAGTTCGACAACCCGCTCGAGCGTCTCCGGCTCCTCGCCGGCGACGACGATGCGATCGCCTCGTTCCTCGACGAGCTCGACGTCCAGCTCGCCCCGCGAGATGCTGGCCGAGCTCGCGCGTCGCGGGCCGCTCGCGCACCCCGATCGGTTGGCGACCTGCCCGCTTCGACGCGAACGCGCTCGTCGAGATCATGCGCTCGCTTGATCGGCGTACCGTCGCTCGTCCTCGCGGGCCTGCTCCTGCCCCTCGGCGCGACGATCTGGCGGCTGATGAGTGGATCGTGCTGCCGGGCCTCGTCGCGCTCGCGCTGGCGGCGTAGGCGCCTCAGTCCGCCGTCTCGGCCCGTGCCGCGACGAACGCCTCGACGGCCTGCTCGAGGTCCTCTTCGGTGTGCGCGGCGGACATCTGCGTGCGGATCCGGGCGGCGCCGATGGGCACGACCGGGTACGAGAACGCGACCGCGAACACGCCGTGGCCGACGAGCGCGTCCGAGAGCCGCGCCGCCTGCTGCGCGTCACCCACCATCACCGGGACGATCGGGTGCTCGCCCGGCAGGACGTCGAAGCCGAGGTCGGTCATCCGCCGACGGAACTCGCGCGTGTTCGCCGCGAGGCGCCCGCGGAGGTCGTCGGAGCGCTCGATCAGATCCAGGGCCTTGAGGCTCGCACCGACGACGGCCGGCGCGAGGCTGTTCGAGAAGAGGTACGGGCGAGCGCGCTGGCGGAGCAGCTCGACGATCTCCCTGCGCCCAGAGACGTACCCGCCGCTCGCGCCGCCGACGGCCTTGCCGAGCGTGCCCGTGAGGACGTCGACCCGCGCGACGACGTCGTGCAGTGCGTGCGTCCCGCGCCCGCCGGGCCCGACGAAGCCGACCGCGTGCGAGTCGTCGACCAGAACGAGCGCGTCGTGGCGGTCGGCGAGCTCGCAGATCTCGTCGAGCTTCGCGTGGTAGCCGTCCATCGAGAAGACGCCGTCGGTCGCCACGAGCCGATGCCGGGCATCCGCGCAGTCTGCGAGCCGCGCCTCGAGCTCCTCCATGTCGCCGTTCGCGTACCGCTCCCGCCGCGCCTTGCAGAGTCGGATCCCGTCGATGATCGAGGCGTGGTTGAGCTGGTCGGAGATCACCGCATCGCGCTCGTCGAGGAGCGCCTCGAACACACCGCCGTTGGCGTCGAAGCACGACGAGAACAGGATCGTGTCCTCCGTCCCGAGGAAGGCGGACAGCCGTTCCTCCAGCTGGCGGTGGAGCGACTGCGTCCCGCAGATGAACCGCACGGACGCCATCCCGTAGCCCCAGCGATCGAGGGCCTCATGGGCTGCCGCGACCATCTCCGGGTGGTTCGCGAGGCCGAGGTAGTTGTTCGCGCAGAGGTTGAGCAGCTCGCCGCGGCCCTGGACGTCGACGTGCGCGCCCTGCGGCGTCGTCATCGTCAGCTCGTGCTTGTACAGCCCCTGGTCGCGGAGCTCCTCGAGGCGGGTGGTCAGATCGTCGCGAACGGCGCCGTACATCAGATGATTGATCGGTGATTGGCGTGACGTCCGGAGGCGTCCCAGACCAAGCCGGGCGCACCGGCCGGGCGCGGTTCGTAGCGGACTCTACGGATCGTGCCCGGACGGGGCGATCCGGCGCCGCGTCTGCGGCGCCATCCGGCTTGCGCGAATTGCCGAGCAATCATCTATGCCCCCTTCCAGTCGAGGAGCACCTTGCCGGACTCGCCCGAGGCCGCGACCTCGAAGGCCTGCTCGAACTCCGAGTACGGGAATCGGTGCGTGATCACCGGCGAGATGTCGAGACCCGAGTCGAGCATCACGCTCATCTGGTACCAGGTCTCGTACATCTCGCGGCCGTAGATGCCCCTCAGGGTCAGCATGTTGAAGATCACGGGGTCGAGGTCGAGCTCGACCGCGCCGGTCGGGATGCCGAGGATCGCGATCCGCCCCCCGTGCGCCATGTTCGCGACGCCGGAGCGAAGTGCATCCGCGTTCCCGGACATTTCGAGCATGACGTCGAAGCCCTCCGTCATCCCGAGCTCGCGCTGCACGTCGTCGAGGGCGCGCTCCCGCGGATCGACCGCGAGCGTTGCCCCCATCCGCCGCGCGAGGTCGAGCCGGTACGGGTTGAGGTCTGTCGCGACGACGTGCCTCGCCCCCGCGTGCCGCACGACCGCGACGGCCATGCAGCCGATCGGGCCGGCCCCGGTGACGAGCACGTCCTCGCCGAGCACCGGGAACGCGAGCGCCGTGTGCACGGCGTTTCCGAAGGGGTCGAAGATCGAGGCGACGTCCTCGCTCACCCCGGGCCAGTGGTGCCAGACGTTCGTCATCGGGAGCACGACGTACTCGGCGAAGGCGCCGGCTCGCTGGACGCCGAGCCCGATCGAGTGCGCGCAGAGCTGACGGCGGCCGGCCATGCAGTTGCGGCAGCGGCCGCAGACCACGTGGCCCTCGCCGCCGACGAGGTCTCCGGGCCGGAAGTCGCTCACGTTCGACCCCACGTCCGCGACCGCTCCGACGAACTCGTGGCCGACGACGAGCGGCACCGGGATCGTGCGCTGCGCCCAACCGTCCCAGCGGTGGATGTGGACATCCGTGCCGCAGATCCCCGTCTCGTGGACGCGGATCTTGACGTCGTTGATCCCGAGCTCGGGCTCGGGGACGTCCTCCAGCCAGAGCCCCGGCTCGGCCCGGCTCTTCACTAGCGCCTTCACCGGGCGCTCACCCTACGCAGCATCCGCCCCACCCGGATGGCCCGCGAGCGGCGCTCAGGACGGCGGCAGCGGCTCGACGACCGCATTCGCCGGCAAGCGCGCGTCCCGACCCTCCTCCGACGACAGGTCGTGACCGGCCGCCGGCCACGGGGCGAGCACGAGGAGTAGACGCGCGTCGTCGAGCGCTCGCACGGCATGGCTCTCGCCAGGATCGAATGTGACGAGCGTGCCGGCCGGGCAGTCCACGCGCTCGCCCGCAGACTCGATCGTGACGGTGCCGTCCACGACCTCGACCACGGCGCGCTCGCGGACCTGGTGCTCGCCGATCTCCCCGCCTCGCTCCAGGTCGATCACGACTACACGGCACTCGGGCGACGAGAAGAGCACCCGCGGCATCTGCGCGCCCGTCCTCGGCACGCGCGGGGCGTGCGGCCCCGGCGCCCTGGGCGTCTCCTTCTCCGACGAGGGAGCGAGCGAACGGAGATCCCAGCGCTTCATCCAGCGTAGATTTGCAGACTCGGCGCGAGCGGGCTTCACGCGACGTCCGCGGCCCAGTCGCCGTAGAGGCTCGTGTAGAGGCCGCGGCGCGCGAGCAGCTCGTCGTGCGTCCCCTGCTCCACGACAACGCCATGCTCCAGCACGACGATCAGGTCGGCGTCGCGGATCGTGGACAGGCGGTGCGCGATCACGAACGCGGTGCGGCCGGCGAGCAGCTCTCGCAGCGCCCGCTCGATCCGGCGCTCGGTGCCGATGTCGACCGACGAGGTCGCCTCGTCGAGGATCAGGATGCGCGGGTCGGCGAGGAGCGCGCGTGCGAACGCGACGAGCTGGCGCTGCCCGAGCGAGAGCCGCGTGCCCCGCTCGCCGAGGTGCGTGTCGTAGCCCTCGGGCAGCCCCTCGACGAACAAATGCACTCCCACGGCGCGCGCGGCGCCCTCGATCTCCTCGCGCGATGCGTCCGGGTTGCCGAACGCGATGTTCTCGGCAACCGTCCCACCGAAGAGGAAGCCCTCCTGCGGGACGATCCCGAGCTGCGAGCGCAGCGACCGCTGGGTGACCGTGCGCAGGTCGTGCCCGTCGACGGTGATCCTCCCCTCGGTCGGGTCGTAGAAGCGCGCGAGGAGCTTGGCGATCGTCGACTTGCCTGCGCCGGTGTGGCCGACCAGCGCCACGGTGGTGCCCGCCGGCACCTCGAGCTCGAGCCCGTGCAGCACCTCCGGGAGCTCCGGCGCGTAGCGGAAGCGGACATCGTCGAAGCGGACACGACCTTCGATCCGCGCGAGGTCGGCGGCGCCGGGCGCGTCTACCACCTGCGGCTTCTCGTCGAGGACGCCGACGATCTTGTCGAGCGCGGCGACGGCCGAGAGGAAGGTGTTGTAGAGCTGCGAGAGCTGCTGGATCGGGTCGAAGAAGTTCGAGAGGTAGAGCGCGAATGCGAACAGGGTGCCGGCGGTCATGTCGCCGTGGTAGACGAGCCAGCCCCCGTAGCCGAACACGATCGCGATCGCGACCGACGAGAGCAGGTCGACGGCGGGGAAGTAGATCCCGTTGAGGACGACGGTGCGGTAGTTCGCGGAGCGGTAGCGCTCGTTGACGCCGCGGAACGCGCGCTCCTGCTCCGGCTCGCGCGTGAACGACTGGACGACCCGCATGCCCGCGACGTCCTCCGCCAGGGTCGCGGTGACGAGCGCCAGCCGCTCCCGCACGTTGCGGTACGCGCGGTTCGAGCGGCTCCTGAACCACGCGGTCACGAGCCCCATCACCGGGAGCACGAGCAGCGACGCCAGGGCGAGACGCCAGTCGAGCAGGAAGAGCACCACGGCGGTGCCGACCAGGAGCAGCGTGTTCTGGACGAGGCTCGTGACCCCGTCCGTGACGAGCTGGTCGAGCGCCTCGACGTCGTTCGTGATCCGGCTGACGATCACCCCGGTGCGGTTGCGCTCGTAGTAGCCCATCGAGAGGCGCTCGAGATGGCGGAACAGGCGGTTCCGCAGGTCGGCGAGCATCCGCTCGCCGACCCAGCCGGTGAGGTACGTGTTCGCCGCCGAGAGCACGAGCGCGGCGAGCGCGGCGACGAGGAACAACGCAACGAGCTCGTTGAGCCGTGAGAGGTCGCCCTGCGAGATGCCGTCGTCGATCGCGAGCTTCGCCAGGTACGGAGGCGCGAGCGCGACGAGGGTGTAGGCGAGGAGCGTTACCAGCGAGCCAGCCGTGCGTGCGCGGTACGGCAGCGCGAGCCCGATCAGCAGAGCGATCCTGCGCCGGGTGCGGCGCCAGGACCAGTCTCCGACGCTGCCGCCACGGTCCTCGCTCAGGTGCCCACCGGGCTGCCAGACCTTCACGCGATCTTCTCCTCGAAGAGACCCTCGAGCAGCCCGTGCTGGTGGAGCTCCCGGTACACCGCGTTCCCCTCGAGGAGCTCCGCCTGCGTCCCGCGGGCGGCGACCCGTCCATGCTCGAGCACGACCACCTCGTCGGCGAGCTGGATGGTCGAGAGGCGGTGGGCGATGATGATCGTCGTCCGGCCCTCCATCACCTCGGCGAGCCCCTCGCGGATACGCGCCTCGGTCGTCGCGTCGACGGACGCCGTCGCGTCGTCGAGGACGAGGATCCGCGGGTCGATGAGGATCGCGCGGGCGATCGCCAGCCGCTGGCGCTGGCCGCCGGAGAGCGTGATGCCGCGCTCGCCGATCACGGTCTCGTAGCCGTCGGGCAGCGCCTGGACGAAGTCGTGCGCCTGCGCCGCGCGCGCCGCCTCCTCGACCTGCTCGTCGGTCGCGTCGGCCGCGCCGAAGGCGATGTTCTCGCGAACGGTCGCGGAGAAGAGGAACGGATCCTGCGAGATCACGCCGACCTCTCGCCGGACCGACCGGCGGGTCACGTCCCGCACGTCGACGCCGTCGATGAGGATGCGGCCCGCGGTCGCGTCGTAGAAGCGCGGCACGAGCGCTGCGAGCGTCGTCTTGCCGGAGCCGGTGTGCCCGATCAGCGCGACCGTCCGTCCGGGCGCGATGGTCAGGTCGACGTCCTCGAGGACGAGCCTCTCCGGGTCGTAGCCGAAGGAGACCCCCTCGAAGCGGATCTCCCCTGGCCCTGGCTGGATCGGCGTGGCGCCCGGACGGTCTTCGACGCCCTCCGGCTCGTCGAGCACGTCGAAGATGCGCTCGCCCGACGCTGTCGCGCGCTGGGCCTGTCCGATCCACATCCCGAGGCTGCGCAGCGGGACGATCAACATTGCGAGGAGCAGGTTGAAGAGGAAGAACTGGCCGAGCGACAGCGAGCCCGAGACCACGAGGCGGCCGGCCGCGAGCAGGACGGCAGCCTGAGCCAGCATCGGCAGGAACGAGAGGAGCGGGACGTAGAGCGCGCGCTGCCGGAACGCGAGCACGGTCGCGTCGAAGACGGACCCCGAAGCGTCCTCGAACTGCGTCTGCCGCCGTTCCTCCTGCGCGAACGCCTTGACGACGTGCACGCCGACGATCGACTCCTCGGCGACCGTGGCGACCTCCCCGAGCCGCTGCTGGACGTCCCGCAGGATCGGGTGCGAAACGTGGCTGTAGCGGTAGGCGACGAGGACGAGGATCGGCGTGATCGCGAGCACGATCAGCGCGAGCCGCCAGTCGACGAACAGGAGCACGACGGTGACCGACACGACCGTGATCACATGCTGGAAGAAGAAGATGAGCCCGAAGCCGAGGAAGAACCTCACCGCCTGCAGGTCGACGGTCGCGCGCGACATCAGCTGGCCGGTCTGGTAGCGGTCGTAGAACCCGAACGACAGCCCGAGCAGGTGGCCGTAGAGGTCCTCCCTCATGTCGCGCTCGATGTCGAGTGCCTGGCGGCCGGAGATGATGCGCCGCCCGTACATGAGCACCGCCTTCGCGACCCCGACGGCGAGGATCGCGGCGACGATCCAGGCGAGGAAGCGGGTGCCGCGCTGCGCCTCGATCCCGTCGATCGCGACGGAGGTGAGCACGACGATGCCGATCGCCGCCGCCTGCGAGAGCACGGCGAGGACGGTCGAGACGACGAGCGACCGCCGATACGGGCCGAGGAAGCGAAGGAGCCGGCCGAACGTCTGCCGGTAGGGGGCTGCGCTCACCCCGCCGAGCGTATCCGCGACGGGCGCCGAATCAGTGGGCGTGCTCGTGGTGCCCGTGGTAGGCGTGCACGACGGCGTGGCCCTTGCCACGGGCGATCAGCCATCGGTTGACGGGGAACGCGGCCCAGAACGCGACGACGAGCGAGAACGCCAGGCTCGCCCAGAAGAGCAGGTCTCCGAGGCCCGCAGCGAGCGCGCCCGGGACGAGCAGCATCACGGCGTTGTCGACGATCTCCATCACGCCGATCGAGAGCGTGTCCGAGGCGAGCGCGAGCGGGGCGGCCGCGCCGAACGTGAGCCCTGCCCGGAGCAGCGGCATCATCGTCAGCGTGTAGCCGAACGCAAAGGCGAGGACGACCGAGAGCGCGACGGTCGGCCAGTTCCCCCAGCCGAGCGCCGTGCCGATCACCATCCCGAGCACCTCGCCGATCGCGCAGCCGGTGAGGCAGTGCAGCGTCGCGCTCAGCGCGGTGCGGTTCAGCGAGCCGTGCATTTCGGCCCAAGCATACCCCGCCCCGGTATCAGGAGACCTTGCAACACAGTGTCACAAGGTCTGCTCGTCGGCGAGCCGTACCTCGAGCCTGTCGAGGAGTCGTTTTGACGACCACCGCCGGGATCGCCTCGCGGTCTGGACGGGCCACCTGCTGACCGCGGGAAGACGGCGGATCCGCCACTACCATGCCGTCCGTGGCGGAGGCGGTCGCGAAGAAGGTGATGATCATCGGGCTCGACTGCGCCGAGCCGTCGCTCGTGCTCGACCGCTGGCGCGACCGGCTGCCGGTTCTGTCGGGGCTGATGCAGCGCGGGGTGTCGGGCCGGCTCACCTCGATCGTGCCGCCGATCACGGTTCCGGCGTGGTCGTGCATGATGGCGAGCCGAACGCCCGGCGACCTCGGCGTGTACGGCTTCCGGAACCGCGCCGACCACACGTACGACGGCGCGTTCATCGCCGACGGGAACGCGATCAAGGCGCCACGGCTGTGGGATCTCGTCGGCCGCGCGGGCGGAAGCTCGATCGTGGTCGGCGTCCCGGGCACGTATCCCCCTCGCCCGTTGCGCGGCGCGCTCGTCAGCTGCTTCCTCACCCCCTCGGCGGAGAGCCGGTTCACGTACCCGCCGGGGCTCAAGGCCGAGGTCGAGCACGTCGTCGGGGAGTACCTCTTCGACTGCACGAACTTCCGCACGGAGGACAAGGACGACCTGCTGCGGCAGGTCTACGAGATGACCGACAAGCGGTTCCGGCTCGCGGACCACCTCCTCGCGACGAAGCCGTGGCAGCTCTTCGCCTTCGTCGAGATGGGCACCGACCGGATCCATCACGGCTTCTGGAAGTACATGGACCCCGAGCACCGCAAGCACGAGCCGGGCGGGCCGTACGAGCACGTGATCCGCGACTACTACGTGCACGTCGACGGGCTCGTCGGCGGACTGCTCGACCACGCGGACGACGAGACGCTCGTGCTCGTCGTCTCCGATCACGGCGCGAAGCGGCTGGACGGCGGGATCCGCGTGAACGAATGGCTCCGCACGGAGGGCCTCCTCTCGCTTCGCGCCGAGCCGAACGGCGTCTCGTCGCCGCGCGAGGTCGGGATCGACTGGTCGGGGACGACCGCGTGGGGCGAGGGCGGCTACTACGCGCGCGTCTTCCTCAACGTCGAGGGCCGCGAGCCGGAGGGCGTCGTCTCGCCTGCCGACTACGAGGCGGTCCGCGACGATCTGGCAGAGCGGCTCGCCGCGATCCCTGACGACGCGGGACGACCGCTGGCGACGCACGTGTACAAGCCCGAGGAGGTCTACCCGGAGGTCGCCGGCGTCGCGCCCGACCTGATCGTGATCTTCGGCGACCTGCTCTGGCGTTCGGTCGGGACGATCGGCGGTGCGGAGGGCGTCCACACCGTCGAGAACGACACCGGCCCCGACGACGCCAACCATGCGCAGGACGGCCTGCTGATCGCCGCCGGCGCGGGCGTCACGGCGCGTGGGACGCTCGACGCGCACCTTCTCGACGTCGCGCCGACCGTCCTCGAGCTGCTCGGCCTGCCGGTGCCGGGCGACATGCGCGGACACAACCTCGCCCCGCGGCTCCGGGAGGCGGCGTGAACCTCGTCGTCTACGTCTCGGACGCGCTCCGCACCGACCACGTCGGCTGCTACGGCGCGCGCCGGGTGCGCACGCCCACGATCGACGAGCTCGCGGGTGACGGCGTCCGCTTCGACCAGGCGATCGCCGCCGCACCGTGGACGTGCCCCTCGACGACGTCGATGGTCACCGGGCTCTACCCCCACCACCACGGCTACCTCCACTGGGACGCGACGCTCGACCCGGCGCTGCCGACGTTGTTCACCGTCGCCGCCGCCAACGGGTACACGACGGGGAGCTTCGTCTTCGACGAGAGCTACCTCTTCAAGGGCTTTGCGGACGCGAACGTCGCGGGGACGAGCGAGACGCTCGACGGCGTGGTCGAGTGGCTGCGGGCACACCGGTCGGAGCCTTTCGTGCTCTGGTTCCACAGCTGGGCGACGCACATGCCGTACGACATCCTCCACGCCGAGCGAGGGGAGTGGCTCGCCGCGAAGGACGCGATCATCGCGGGCATCCAGTCGGGCGACGCCGCGGCGCTTGCGGAGCTCCGCGAGGGGTACGCGCGCTCCGTCGAGCGCTCCTCCGAGACCTTCCTCGCCGGCTTCCTCGAGGCACTCGACTCGCTCGGGCTGCGCGAGGAGACGGCGCTCGCGTTCACGTCCGACCACGGTGAGTCGTGGGGCGAGCGGTTCGCCGACAAGCACGCGGTGAAGGGCACCTACCACATGCACGGAGCGACGGTGTACGACGAGATCGTCGAGGTGCCGCTGATCGTCTCGGCCCCCGGACGCATCCAACCCGGAGTGGTGAGCTCGCAGGTCAACCTCGTCGACCTCGCGCCGACGCTCCTCGACCTGGCGGGCGCGCCTCTCGACGGCGTGGACGGCGTCTCGCTCGTGCCCGCTCTCCGCGGTGAGGCGACCGAGGACCGGGACGCCTGGATCGTGGCGACCGATGGCGGCCGCGTCTCGCAGGTCGCGCTGCGCCGTCCGCCGTGGAAATTGACGGTCCATGTGGAGTCCGGCGAGGAGGAGGCGTACAGGCTCGACCGCGACCCGCGTGAGCGCGACAGCGTCCCCGACGAGGTCCCGGGAGAGGTCCGCGAACGGCTCTACGAGGAGCTCGAAGGGCTCGAGCAGCCCGAGCTGACGGCGGAGGAAGAGGCCGCGGTCACGTCGCGTCTGACCGATCTCGGCTATCTGTAGCCTCCGGCGGTGATGGGCAGGCAGGAGCAGGCGGAGACGGCGCCGGCGCGCGCCGGCACAGACGAGCGCGCCCTGTATGAACGGATGGCGCTGATCCGGCGGTTCGAGGAGACGCTGCTCGAGCTCTTCGCAGCAGGAGAGCTGCACGGCACGACCCACACGTGCATCGGCCAGGAGGCTGACGCGGTCGGCGTGATCTCGTGCCTCGAGCCCGAGCGGGACGTCGTCGTCTCGAACCACCGCTGCCACGGCCACTACCTGGCCTTCACCGACGACGTCGACGGCCTGCTCCGCGAGGTGATGGGCCGCGTCGGCGGGGTCTGCGGCGGCAAGGGTGGCAGCCAGCACCTCTTCGCGGGCAACTTCTATTCGAACGGCGTGCTAGGCAGCACGGTGCCGCTCGCGGCGGGAATCGCCCTCGCAGAGCGCGAGAAGGGCCGCGGCGCGGTCGCAACGGTCTTCGTCGGGGACGGCACCCTCGGCCAGGGCGTCGTCTACGAAAGCCTCAACATCGCCTCGCTCTGGGGGCTCCCGCTCCTCCTCGTCGTCGAGCACAACGGCTATGCGCAGTCGACGCCGTCCAGCCTGCAGCTGGCCGGCGACGTCGAGGCGCGCGCCCGCGCGTTCGGGGTCGCGACGTCACGGCACGACACGACCGACGTCCTCGAGGTGCGCGCGGCGGCGAGCGAGGCGGTCGACCACGTCCGCTCGACGGGCACGCCGTACTTTCTCGTGCTCGACACGTACCGCTTCAGTCCACACTCGAAGGGCGACGACTTCCGCGACCCCGAGGAGATCGCCGCGCGGCGGCTGCGCGACCCGCTGACCGTGTCAGCCGGCCTCGTCGGCGACGCGGAGCGCGAGGAGATCGCGGAGGACGTAGAGCATCGGGTCGCAGAGGCGGTGCAGGACGCGCTCGCCGCCCCCGTCGCGGCGACGGAGGCGGCCGCCCGATGAGCGTGCGCTGCGGGCAGGCGCTGAACGCGGCGCTGCACGAGATCTTCGAGCGCGACGAGCGCGTCTATCTCCTCGGCGAGGACCTGCTCGACCCCTACGGCGGCGCGTTCAAGATCAGCCAGGGGCTCTCGACCAGGTGGCCCGACCGGGTGCTCCCCACGCCGGTCAGCGAGGCGTCGATCTTCGGCATCACCGCGGGTCTGGCGCTGCGCGGGTACCGCCCGATCCTCGAGATCATGTTCGGCGACTTCGTCACGCTCGGCCTCGATCAGGTCGTGAACGGCATCGCGAAGTTCCGGGCGATGTTCGACGACAGGGTCACAGTCCCGCTCGTCGTCCGCACCCCGATGGGCGCGCGGCGGGGCTACGGGCCGACGCACAGCCAGTCGCTCGAAAAGCTCCTCGTCGGCGTCCCCGGGATCACCGTCGTCACTCCAAGCGAGTGCCACGACCTCGGCGCCCTCCTCTCGGAGGCCGTCGCGGACGACGAGCCGGTCTTCTTCGTGGAGAACAAGGTCATGTACGGCCGCCTCAACCGGCGGCCCGAGGGAGGACGCGTCGGCGAGCTCGCATGCCTGGAGAGCGAGGGCCGCTATCCGGCGCTGACCTTCTCGGGCAACGGCTTCGGCCGGGCGGACGCGACGATCGTCACGTACGGCGGAATGCTCCCGGTCGCGCTCGACGCCGCGACCGAGCTGATCCTCGAGCACGAGGTCTTCACCGAGGTGGTCGCGCTCGGCCGCATCCTCCCGCTCGACCTCGAGCCGGTGCTCGAGTCGCTGGGCCGGACGGGCTCGCTCGTCACCCTCGAGGAGGGAACGCTCACCGGCGGAGTCGGCGCCGAGATCGCGGCGCGCGTCCAGGCCGAGGCATGGGGCGACCTGAACGGGCCGGTCACGCGCGTCGCCACGCGGGACGGCATCGTGCCCTCGGCCCGCAGCCTCGAGGACGAGGCGCTCCCCGGCGTCGGGGACGTCGTCGCCGCCGTCACTGCTCTCGAGCGCGTGGGAGGCTGACGCCGCTGCTCGAGGTGGTTCTCACCCGCGAGGACGCGAACAGCGAGTCGGCGCTGCTCGCCGAGTGGCTCGTCGACGACCGCGCCGAGGTGCGCAAGGGCCAGGCGCTCTGCGTCGTGGAGACGTCGAAGGCGTCGATCGAGATCGAGGCTGCAGGGGACGGCACCCTCGTCCAGCTCGCCGCCGCCGACACCGAGGTCGAGCTCGGCTCGTCGATCGGGCTCATCGCGCAGTCCGCCGCGGACCTCGAGACGGCGACGGCCCGCCGTGAGCGCGGTGTGCCCGCGCGGGAGTCGGACGCGGGGCCACGCAACGTGACGCGGAAGGCGGCCCAGCGTGCCGCGGAGCTGGGCGTCGACGTCAGCCTGATCGACAAGGCGGGCTTCGTCACGGCGGAGGATGTCGACGCGTTCGCGGCCGCCGCCACGCGCGCCGCGACCGGCCCGGCCGAGGCCGACGTCGTGCTCGACGGCCTCTCCATGGAGAACGTGACCCTGCCCGCGATCTTCTCGGTCGCCGAGGACGTGGGCGTGCTCGACGAGGAGTTTCTCGCCGGCCTCAGGGCCGATCCGGCCGCGTTCGGCGCGCTCTCCTCCGAGGAGCGTTGCGAGGCATACAGAAGCCACGGGGCGTCGGTCGGCGAGGGCGTGGTGCTCGGTGCGGGAACCGCGATCGTGGCGCCGCGGATCGTGCTCGAGGACGGCGTCGAGATCGGGGCCCACAGCATCGTCCGTTGCGAGGAGGTGTTCGCCGCCGGCGAGATCGCGTGGTTCGGCGAGTCACAGCGGATTACGTGCCGCCGGGCCTTCATCGGCGCAGGCACCTGGATCGCAGCCAACGTGCAGGTCGGTGGCGGGGGCCACCGCGACCCGTGGGCGACGTTCGTCATCGGCGAGCTCGGCTTCATGGGGGGAGAGGCGTTCGTGAACGTCTGCCGGCCCGTCGTGATCGGGCGCGAGGCGTTCCTCACGATGCGCTCGGTCATCCTGACCCACAACATCGGCCACTCCGTGCTCGAAGGCTTCGAGAACCGCTTCGCCGGGGTCGTGCTCGAGGACCGGGCCCAGATTGGCGTCGGCGCAGTCGTCTACGCCGGCTGCCGCATCGGGCGCGAGTCGATCGTCGTCTCGAACTCGTACGTCGTGAACGACGTCCACGAGGGGACGCTCGTGGGCGGTGTCCCGGCACGGGCGATCGGCCATGCCAGCCGTGCTCCGTCGCGGGTGCGTCAGGTCGAGCGCGCGAGGATGATCGTGGACGAGCTCGAGGAGCTCCTTCGCCTCTCCGGCATCGAGACCACTCAGCTCGGAGAAGGCATGCACGGGTTCGAGCTGACGGGCGCCGAGAGCCCAGGCCGTGTGCTGTTCGTCGAGAGCATCGGCAAAGGCGCGGCCGTCCCGGCTGGCGACGGAGAGACGGTCGTCCTCACCCTCGACGCCTCGGACGACGCCCCGTCCGGGTGCGCGGTGCTCGACCTGCTCGCTCGGCGAGTCGCTGGCGAGGGCGGCGTGCTGCTCGACTCGGTGCGCGAGTTCTGCCGCAAGCGCGGGATCCGCTTCGAGCCGGGGCCGTGGCGCTACGGCGGCGGCCTGGTCTGACCGCGGCGCGCCGACTTTCACCCGAGACCCGACGATAGCCTCGGTCGTCGATGCCGATCGGCTACGTCATCACGGTCGCGGTGGTCGCGGTCGGCATGCTCCTCGCTCTCTGGCCGCTCCCACGGCCGGCACCGCTTCGCACTGCGAGCTGGACCCTTGGCTCCGTCGTCGCCGAGTCTCCGTTCGTCGCGTTCTACTGGATCCTCGCCGCCACGCTGCTCGCGCTCGCACAGGATGACCTCGCCACGCCGGTCGGATGGGTCGCTCTCGGCATCGCCGGTGTCACGTTCCTCGGGACGCCCATTCTCGTCCGACGAAGCCTCGCGGCTCGTCCGGCGGTGGAGGAAGCCCTCGCCGACGGACTCGGCCCGGGGTGGCGCGAGGCGATCGATCCGGCGCTCGCCTCACAGCTCCGCCGTCGCCTCCCGTGGGTGCGAATCCTCGTCGCCCCGCTGCCGTTCCTCCACCGTGGCGTCGAGCGCACCCGGAACCTGTCGTACGGCGACGCCGGCCGTCGCAACAGGCTCGACGTGTACTGCCACCCCGCACGTCCCTCGGGCGGGCCGGTCCTGATCCACCTGCACGGCGGCGGCTTCTTCATGGGCCGCAAGAGCCTCTACTCGCGGGCGCTCCTCGTCGAGCTCGCCAGGCACGGCTGGGTCTGCGTCAGCGCCAGCTACCGGCTCAGGCCGAGGGCCGTCTTCCCCGACTACCTCGTCGACGCGAAGAAGGCGATCGCCTGGGCGCGCCGTCATGCAGCCGAGTACGGCGCCGACTCCTCGGTGGTGTTGGTCGCCGGAAGCTCCGCGGGCGCCCACCTCGCCGCGACCGCGGCGCTCACGCCGAACGACAGCGCCTTCCAGCCACGCTTCGAGCACGCCGACACCACGGTCGCGGGCGCCGTCTGCCTGTTCGGCTACTACGGCCCGGTCGACCGGGCGCGTCAGGTGCTCCCGTCGTCGCCGTTCGACTACATCCAGCCCGAAGCTCCGCCGATCCTCATCGCGCACGGCGACCAGGACATGCTCGTCCCGGTCGAGCAGGCACGCGCGCTCGCCGAGCGGCTCCGCGACGTCTCCACGAGCCCCGTTGTGTACGCCGAGCTCCCGGGCGGGCCGCACAACTTCGACCTCTTCCACTCGATCCGCTTCGAGATCCTCGTCGACGGGATCGAGGCATTCGCGGCCTGGGTGCGGTCGCGGCAAGCTCCGAGCGGTCGATAGGGACGGAACCGCCTGCTGCTGGTCGGGCCGAGCAGCGGCGGCTTCGGCTAGTCGAGGTCCGCCACGTCCGAGGGGGCGACCGACACGTCGAAGTGCGCGTCGCTCGCGAGCTCCGAGCGGGGCCAGAGCGCGGCCTCGAGCGCACTCATGAACACCTGGCCGCCCTGCTTTGCCGCATCGCCGGGCCCGTCCGCATCGACGGTCAGGACCATCCCGAACCGTCCGCTCGACAGCGTGCAGCTCGGCTCCGACTGCGCCCGATGTCGCGCGTCATGGCAGAAGCGCGCTAACGCCGTCTCGACGAGCGGACCGAGCGGCTCGCTCTCGAGCTCGACCCTCCACGCGCGCACGTCCGGCGCCTCCGGCGCGGCGTGCTCCTCACCCCACGTCAGCTCGTTCCTCACCAAGGCCATGTGATCCCCCCTCCGTCGATTTGCCCATGGCAAGGCCCGGGCCACTTCGGTCGGTGTCGGCCGGGGCGCGCGACGACGGCATCGCTGATTCGGGTGATCGTCGCTCAGGCCGACACGTAGCGTGCCCCGAGCGTCTCGGCGAGCGCCCGGTGGGCGGGGCTTGCTCCGACCAGGATCGAGGCGGCCGGGTCGATGTCGCGCTCGCGCACGAAGGCGAGCAGGAGCCCGGGCAGCGGAGGTCGGCACCAGCAGATCGGCGGGCCTCCGCCGTGCGGACACAGTGCGGTCTCGACCGGGCCGCTCAGCTCCGCGGCCAGTCGGGCGCCGTCGGCGGCGAGATCGTGCGCCCGGCCGTCCGGGCTCCAGTCGAAGAGCAGCGCCGGCGCCGCCGACGCTCCGAGCGGCGCGATCGCCACCTCCCAGGCCTCCCCTCGGAGCGCGGCGCGCGCGACGAACAGGCCGGGAGTGCCTCCCGCCGACTGTTCGCGCTCGAACGGCACGCGCCGCACGACCGTGAATCCCTCGTCCGCCGACGGCGGCTCGAGCTCGCGCCAAGCGCGCATCTGCGACGTCGGCGCGAGCACCCCCGGCTCGGTCTTCGAGAGCCGGCGGAGCTCCTCCGGTTCGGGCAGGGCGCCGAAGCGGGCGAGCAGCCGCTCGACGAGATTGACCTGTGCCTGAGCGAGCGGGATGTCGAGCCAGACGCACTCGACCGACGCGCCGCGGCGCGCGGCGACCTCGACCACGTGGCTGCGCGACGCGCGGGTGAGGTACGTGTTGTCGAGCACCACCGCGTGCATGCCCGCCGTGAGGCTCTCGTCGAGCGCGTCGGCGAGGTCGCGAAGCGACCCTCCCCGCTCGTCTCGATTGAGGCGAGCATAGCCTCGCTCGACGTACTCCGACGCGACGCGCGTCTTGCCGGCGCCGGGGATGCCCATCACGAGCACCACCTCGGCTCGGGCTGCGCCACGAGCGCGCGGCCGACGTGGAGAGGCTCCGCCGAGGGCGGCGAGCGCGGTGCGGTCCACGTCGCGCAGGACGAGCCCCGCCGAGCGGACCGCGGAGCGCGCCGCCTCCGGAGTCCTCGCGCCCGGAATCGCGACGACGGCCGGCGCGAGATCGAGGAGCCACGCGAGCGCGACCTCGGCAGGGGTCGCCCCGAGCGCGCTCGCAACGTCGGCCAGCGCCCGCTGCCGTGCGAGCGCGCGCTTCCGTCGCGGGCCGCCGAGCGGGGAGTGCGCGATCACGGCCACCCCCGTCTCGAGACATCGCTCCACGACGCCGCCTCGAAGGGCGGAGTCGTCGAACGCGCTGAGACCGACCTGGACGGCGGTGAGCGGTACATGGATGAGCGCTTCGTCGAGTTGAGGGCGGCTCACGTTCGCGATGCCGACATGGCGGACGAGCCCGTCGTCGACGAGCCGGGAGAGCGCACGCAGGGTCGTCCGCCAGGCCGTGCGCGGGTCGGGCGCATGAACGAGGTACAGGTCGATCGGCAGCCCGTCGAGCGCCTCGAGGCTCGCCTCGCAGTCGGTACGGATCGTCCTCGCCCGGCCGTCCGGCACCCACGCTCGCTCCGTACGGGCCATGCCGCCCTTGGTCACCACCCGCGCGCCGACCTCCGCCCCGCACGCGCGAAGCCCGCGAGCGAGGAGCCGCTCGTTGTGCCCGAGCTCGGCCTCGCCCCACCCGTACGCGTGCGCCGTATCGAAGACCGTGACGCCTTCCCGTGCGGCGGCCGCGATCGTCGCGAGCGCGCGATCCTCGTCACGCCCCTCGTCCGTCGAGAGGCGCATGCAGCCGAGACCGACGCGGAGCTCCGACCCAGCCAGCCATCCAAGGCGATCCAGGAGATGGAGGGTACGCAAGTCGGGCCAGGGAGGCAGGCGGCGCGGGCCGTAGCTCCGTCCGTGTTCGATGCGCCAGTGCCCCCGATGACCCTCCAGCGCGTCGAGACGATCCGAGACGGGCCGCCCACGAGCCGGACCTCCTAGACTGCCGCGATGTCTGTGCCGGACACGGGGGACGGCGCGAGCGGGCGAGCGGACGCCGGGCGAGCCGCCCGCGGGCTCCGCGACCGGGAGCGCGCCGAGCGCCTCTGGCCTGTCAGCGTCGATCGAGCGCACCCCCGGCGTCGCGGCGTCCGAGGCCTCTTGACCGCTCCGGCGAAGGCCGTTGTCCGGCCGTTCCTCAGGTGGTACGTCGCGCCGCTCGTCGACGCCCAGCGCGACTTCAACGACGTGACGCTCAAGCTGATCGACGACCTCTACGAGCAGCTCGATGCGCGCACCGAGGAACGGCTCCTCCAGGAGCTCGAAGAGCGTGTGCTCCGCCTCGAACGTGCCTCGCGCTCCGCGGCCGGCTCCGCCCCGGCGCCGGAGAGCCGAGGCGGAGCCGCTGCCCCGGTCGGCGTCTCGCCGGCCCCGCCCGTCGACTACTTCGCGTTCGAAGCGCGCATGCGCGGCTCACGAGCCGAGATTCGCCACCGCCAGCAGCGCTATGTCGGCGACTTCGCCGACGCCGCGCCCGTGCTCGACGTCGGTTGCGGGCGCGGCGAGTTCCTCTCGCTGCTCCGCGAGGCGGGAATCGACGCCATGGGAGTGGACAGCGACCCCGACATGGTCGACGTCTGCCTCTCGCAGGACCTTTCCGTCGAGCGAGACGATGCGCTTGCCTTTCTGGCGCGACTCCAGGACGGATCGCTCGGAGGAGTCTTCGCCGCCCAGGTTGTGGAGCACCTGCCTCCCGGCCCGCTCGTCCGGTTGCTCGAGCTGGTCAGCGCAAAACTCCGTCCCGGCGGCGTCTTCGTCGCCGAGACGATGAACCCGCTCTCGTTCGTCGCGCTCAAGAACTACTTCGCCGACCTGACGCACGCGCAGCCGCTCGTGCCGGAGACGCTCGTCATGCTCGCGCGTCAGGCGGGCTTCAAGTCGACCGAGGTGCGCTTCCTGAACGCACCTCCCGACGAGGAGCGACTCCGCCCTGTCGCGCTCCCGGCGGAGCCCGCCTTCGACGACGCTCGACTTGCTCTCGAGGCGAACGTCGCCCGGCTGAACGAGGTGGTGTTCGGCCCGCAGGACTACGCACTCGTCGGCCGGACGTAGGCGCGGTCGGCGGCCGCTGCAGTCGGCCGCCGGTGTACCTGGTCAGCAGCAGTCGTCGCCGCAGCAGTCGCCGCCGTCGCAACAGGACGGAAGATCGAGCGCCATGGGAACCTCCCTTCATCGAAGATGGTGGATGAAGACGTTAGCTGTTATATTGATGGACGTCAATGAAGGTGCTGCCGGTTCTCCAACCCCTCTGCTGCGGGCCCGACGTCGCCGTGATGGATCACCAGGCCGCTTCAGAGCTCGCCAAGGCGTTCAAGGCGCTCAGCGATCCGACGCGCGTTGCGATCGTCAACCGACTCAGCGCTGCGCCCGAGGTCTGCGTGTGCGATCTGACCGCGGCCTTCGACCTCTCGCAGCCGACGGTCTCGCATCATCTGAAGGTCCTGCGCGAAGCGGGGCTCGTCGAATCCGAGGGCCGCGGGACGTGGGCGTATTACAAGCTCGTGCCCGAAGCGGTCGGACGGCTGCGCGATGCCTTCGCCGCGTCAGCCCTGGCTGCCGTCTAGGTCAGGAGCTCGCGAAGCGATGCGAGCTGCTCGCCGAGCACGCGGAAGTAGGCCCAGCTACCCCGTTGCTCGCGCTGAACGAGACCTGCGTCGAGCAGCACGCGCATGTGATGGCTGACAGTCGGCTGGGTCAGACCGAGGGGCTCGGTCAGGTGACACACACACGCCTCACCGGCCGGCTGCGCCTGGATGAGGCTGAGGATTCGTAGCCGAGTGGGATCGGCGAGCACCCGGAGAGCTCGCGCGAGGTTCTCGGCGTCGTCAGCATCGAGCGCGCCCGCCAGGAGCGGCGGGCAGCTCGCGGTAACCGTGGCGATCGTCTTCACCACCCGGATATTGACACGCATCGATGACCGCGCAACACTCGCCGTATAGATCGCGGTCGATATCCGGGGAGGTGAGGCTCGTGCCTGAAGAGACGCCTGGGGTGTTGTTCGTGTGCGTCCACAACGCCGGCCGCAGCCAGATGGCCGCCGCTCTCGTGAAGCTCCGTTCGGACGGTCGTATCCACGTCCGCTCCGCAGGAAGCGACCCCGGCGAGGAGATCAATCCCGCCGTGGTCGAGGCGATGGAAGAGGTCGGCGCTGACGTGAGCGAGGAGTTCCCGAAGCCGCTCACCGACGAGGTCGTCCGCGCAGCCGACGTCGTGATCACGATGGGGTGCGGGGACGCCTGCCCGGTCTACCCGGGCAAGAAGTACGAGGACTGGACGCTGGACGACCCCGCCGGCCAGGACCTCGAGACCGTCCGGCGCATCCGCGACGAGATCGACGCGCGCGTCGAGACGCTGATCAGCGAGCTCCTTGCCTAAGCCCTCCCTCGCGCGACGCTGCGGCGCCGAGGCATTCGCGACGTTCGCGCTCGTGTTCGCCGGGTGCGGGGCGATCGTGGCGAACGCGGAACGCGGAGGCATCGGCTCGAACGGGATCGCGGTCGCCTTCGGGCTCGTGATCATGGTGATGGTCTACGCGGTGGGACACGTCTCGGGCGCGCACATCAATCCGGCCGTAACGATCGCCTTCGTTGCGAGCCGCCACTTCCCGGCACGCGAGGCGTTCGCTTACGTGCCCGCGCAACTGACCGGCGCGATCGTCGGCGCTGCGCTGCTCCGCATGACGTGGAGCGGGACGCCGGCGGCGCTCGGTGCGACCGTGCCGACCGTGGGCACCGCCGCAGCCTTCACGTACGAGCTCGTGCTGACGGCCTTCCTGATGTTCGTGATCATGGCGGTGGCCACCGACACCCGGGCGGTCGGCGCCGCGGCGGCGATCGCGATCGGGGGGACGGTTGCCCTCGATGCCCTGTTCGGAGGGCCCGTCACCGGAGCGTCCATGAACCCCGCGCGTTCGATCGGTCCGGCGCTCGTCGCGGCGGCGTGGACCGATCTCTGGATCTACCTGACCGCACCGATTGCCGGGGCGCTGGTCGGGGCTGTCGTGTATCAGACGATCCGAGGCCCGTCCTGAATGCTGCAAACCGGTAGTGCCTCGCGCCGACGTCTCTCGGCCGTGCGTTCAGTCGGTAAGCGGGAACGGTGGCACCACGACTGCGCCGGAGCAGCGTGTTGTGTCAAGTCCCTTTGTGGTGCCGCGGTCGACGAAGTCCGTGACGATCTGGTCGAAGCAGCCGCCGATGCCCTGCGGGACAAACACACCAGAGCTTCAGCCAGTCCAGACGATCGGTGACCGTTACAAGCGCCCGCCGACGGACACGGCCAGCCGCCTCGGCTACGAGAAAGGCCCGCGCGCGCGGGCCTTTCTCACAGTGGGACGTGCTCGTCGAACTAGTGGACGCTGGCCTTATGCACCGTAGTACGAGCCGAGCCTTGCCCGGTAGTCCTCGTCATGGACGAATGAGTCCTCGAACTCGGGGGCGTTCTTGATCTCGTCCTTTGTCCGGTCGACGAAGATCTTCTCGTTCTCGTGGTCGACGCTCTGGATGACGCCGGCCGGAAGCATGACCTTCTTGCCGAAGATCCACGGGCCGGTATCGACGACGAGGTACGACGAACCGACCTCATAGGTCGCATCGTCGACCTTGCCGATCGACCCGTCCCGGGCTTCGACCCCATACCCGACTACGTTGCGGGGCGAGACGCTCGGCGTCAGGATCCCCTCGCGATATGTCCACACGTTTGTCGTCACCTGCTGCATGAGTTGCTCCTTTTTCGTCTGCCGCTGACACCAGTGTCTTCGGCGGTTACCAAGTCGAGAGTCAGTGCTCCGAGTCCCATTGGTCCCCACAGCCCCATGGGCGACGACCCCCTCTACGGAAGCAATCACTGCCTCCTAGAAGCCCCGACGCGCACTCCCACGCACTCGGAGCACAGACCCTCGAACCTATTTAGTTCCTACCCCACGCACCCGCTTCCAAACTAAGCCGAGCGACATCCGGCGTCTCGACTCCGTTCGCAGCTGACGTCACGCGCGGCTGAACTGTCAGACCCGACGGGGCGGGTCGTCGTGCCGATGATCGCCTGCGCTCGCGACCTGTCGGCGGGCGGGCCTTCGTCGACAGTGCATAGATCGTGTGGTCGTCGTCGAGGCCATCCAGACGATCGACGACATCGCCCAGAGTCATGCCCGCGATCATGTCTTGAGCACTCTCAGTGACCGGGTGGGCCCCGATTGGATTGGACGCGAGGATCAGCGCCGGGGGTCGTCGTGTTCCTCGATGATCGCCTCAGCGCGGGCGAGCGGCTCGACTTCGCCTTCCTTCATGGGCCACCTGCCGACCTTGATCGGGGGGCGCTCGTCGGGCCGGTCGAGCGGCCACGGGCGAAGCCAGACCTCGACCCAGCCGTCATCGTCGAGTTGGCGGCAGAGCGACCAGCGGCGCTTCCCCTTCTCATCAGTCTCCTGTTGCAGTTCCCCGATCAGTTCGCGCGCAGGATGCGCCTCGATAGCCTTCAGGAGAAGCAGATGCCGCGGGTCGACCCAGTCCTCGCCAAAAATCTCGTCGGCCTTATAGTCGTCGTTCATCCGGTGACCTCCTACCCTCAAGGGCGACTCGGCGAACCAGCCGCTCCCTCCGAGAGAGCGCGCAGACCCGCCTCCCCACGCCAGCTGTCGGTGTGAGTGCGGGCGACGGCCCTGGCTTTCGCGTTTGTGCGTGTTCGACGGCGGTGCATCGACAGGAGATGCCTTGACGACCCAACTCGCGGGCTTCAACCTTGGAGAGGAGGCAGCCGATGGCGGAGCGAACGTCAGTCCCTGAAAGCGTGCAGGAAACCGCAGCCCCACAGGGGATTGACCCCGAGACAGCAATCGCTGTGATCCTCGCCCAGGTTGAGATCTTGAGGACTCAAGCTGAGATGGCGTGGGCTCAGGTTCCTGATTCTGCTGGAAATGTCGCGGCCATCCGTGATCTGTCTCCGCTCGGACGCCACAGCGACGCCACGCTCTAGCCGGTTCGGAAGGCCTGCCAGGCCAAGTAGGACACGGGCGCGCCTCGCGCGTCGTGACCACGAGAAGAAGCGCCCTCCTCGGGCGACGAGCCTGACGAGCACCCAGCACCCCTGAGGGTCTCGTTGCCACAAGCCGTTGCTACCCCTGCTCCCCAGCTGCCGAAGAGGCCGCACCCCGCTTGAAGCCTAGAGCCGACGCCCGGACTCGAACCGGGGACCCCTTCATTA
>CAVOSU010000014.1:0-32460 GCA_963698935.1 uncultured Actinomycetes bacterium | reverse complement strand
CGCTCCCACCAGCCCTGCGAGCCCAACGATCTCGCCGGCACCGACGTCGAGGTCGATGTCTGCGAAGAGGCCCGGAGCGGAGAGTCCGCGCGCGGAAATGGCAGGACGGCCATCGGTGATCGTCGATGCCCTCCCCTCCTCGGCGCGCGTCTCCTCCTCGAGTTCGCGGCCGACCATCATGTGGATGAGCGCTCCCCGGGTCAGCTCCCCCGTCGCGGCCTCGCCAACGCTCCGGCCGTCCCGCAATACGGAGATGCGATCGGCGAGCTCGAAGACCTCGTCGATCCGATGCGAGACGAAGATCGTCGAGACACCGTCGTCCCGAAGTTTCCGTACCACTGCGAAGAGCGACTCCACCTCGTCGTCGGTGAGGGAGCTCGTGGGCTCGTCGAGGATCAACAGGCGCGCGTCGATCGAGAGGGCACGCGCGATCTCGACCATCTGCTGCCGGTCGGGCCGCAGTCGGCGGACCGGGAGCGACGGGTCGAGCTCCAGCCCGAGCCGCGCGATCGCCGCGCGCGCCCGCGCGCGCGTCGTCTTCCAGTCGACGAGGCCGCCGCGCAGCGCCATGCGATGCCCGAGGAAGATGTTCTCTGCGACCGAGAGGTCGGGTGCGAGCGTCGTCTCCTGAGTGACCGTCGCGATGCCCTGGCGCAGCGCATCCGTCGGAGCCCGGAACGAGGTCGGTCGGCCGGCGAACTGGATGGATCCGGCGTCGGGTTGGATCTGGCCCGAGAGGATCCGCAGCAACGTGGACTTGCCCGAGCCGTTCTCGCCCATCAGCGCGTGCACCTCTGCGCGGTTGACGCACAGCGTTGCGCCGCGCAGTGCGTGCACGCCGCCGTATCGCTTGTGCATGCCCTCCGCGAGCAGGATTGGCGGAGCCTCATGCATGTCGGGCGTCACGACAGTCCTCCGCGGCGGCCTTCGAGCATCGCCGCGACGGCCAGTGCAACCCGATCGTGAAATGGGTTCGCGACGATCTGAATCCCGATCGGCAGAGCTTCGTCAATCCCGACCGGGACGACGGCGACGGGAAGGCCGGCAACGCTGTACGTGTGGGTGAGGTTGAAGACGTCGTAGCTCTCGAGTGGCACATCGGTACCTGGCGTGCAGCCGTGCAGCGGGGCGGGCCCGACGGTCACGGGCGCGAGGACGACATCGTAGGACGCCAGAAAGCCGCGCACGAGGGCACGCAGGGCCGCCCAGCGTCGGAAGAGGGCGAAGTACCCAGGCGTGTCCAGGTGCTCGTTCTCGAGCGCGGCGAGCAGTTCGCGCATCTGGTCGGTATGGGAGCCCTTCGCCGCGGCGAGGTCATCGCGCGCTCGCGCGCCTCCGTCCGCCGCCATCATCCCGAAGAAGATCGACGTCGCCGAGGAGACGTCCGGAGGCTCGGCCTCCTCGACCCGGCATCCGCTCGCTTCGAGCGCGCGGGCTGCCGCCACGAGTGCGTCACACGTCGCGGACCCGGGGTTCGCCAGGCCGTCACGCAGGTAGTACCCGACGCGAAGCGGGGTCGTTGCGACGCGGGCGTCGACAAGCGGCGTCGGGTCGACGAAGGGATCGATCCCGTCCGGGCCCGCGAGGACGGGGAGCAGGAGCTCGAGATCCTCGACGTAGCGCGCCATCGGCCCGACCGTGCTCATGTCGATCATGCCCGTGTCACGAGTAGGCGGCCAGCAGCCCGTCTCCGGCACGAGACCCGCCGTCGGTCGGAGGCCGACGGTGCCGCAGTAGTGCGACGGCACGCGGATGGAGCCGCCCCCGTCCGTTCCGACCCCCACGATCGAGGCGTCGGCGCCCAGCAGCGCAGCCTCGCCCCCGCTCGACCCGCCCGGGGTCCTCGCCGGATCGAGCGGGTGCAGCGTCCTCCCGGTGACGACGTTGTCGGTCTCGTACGACCAGGTGTACTCGGGCACGTTGGTCTTCGCGACGATGACTGCACCCGCCTCGCGCAGGCGGCGGACGACGGTCGCGTCGCGTCTTGGCACGTGCCCCACGCGCGCGAGCGAGCCGCTGAGCGACGGGAGACCCCTCGCCTCGAGCGAGTCCTTGACGGTGACCGGGAGCCCGAGCAGTCCCCCGCCGTCCGCGGCGGCTCGACGAGCGTCCGCGCGGCTCGCCTGTTCGAGCGCCGCGTCCGGGTCGCATGTCACGACCGCATTCAGCTGCATCACCCCGTCGATCCGCTCAAGGACGAGGCGCGTCAGCTCGACCGAGGAAAGCTCTCGGCGTCCTAAGCGAGCGAGCCACTCGCAGGCCGAGGGCTCGTGCCGTGGGACGCGGACCTCGGGCATCAGCAGGGCGGCCGGAGGGTGCCGGATTCTCGTCCGGCGACCCTCCGGCGATGAGGAGCTCCTACTTGATGCCCTTCAGCTGCGCATCCCAGCTCCGCAGCTTGTTCACGTTCGCCTTCGTGACGAGGTTGGGGCGTACGACGACGACCGTCGCCGGCAGCTTCTGCTTCGTCGCGAGGAGATAGGCGCCCCTCACGAGCTCTTGCCCGATCGAGACGGATTCGCTGCGCACGGTCGCGACGAGACGGCCGTCCTTCACTGCGGCCAGACCGTCGCTGGTCCCGTTCAGCCCAACGACCACGAGCTTCTTGCCGGCCGAGCGAGCAGCGATGACCGCGCCGATGGCGCTCGGGTCGTTGTAGCCGATGACGGCGTCCATGTCGGAGAACCGCTGGACGAGCGCATTCCCCGCCTTCTGCCCGCCGGTGACGTCGTCGGTCGCGTTGTCCTGCACGCCGACGACCGTGAGCCCGGCCTTCTTGGCGTAGAAGGCCTCGCGCGACGTCAGGTACTTCAGCGCCGGAACCGGTGCGCCGATGCCGATCAGGCCCACCTTCGCGCCGGGCTTGGCCTTGGCGAGCGCCTGAACCTGGAGGAACGCCTGGATGTCGCGCGCCTGCCACACCCCGGCCGAGACACCCGGGATCCCCTTCGCCTTCGGGTTGCCAAAACCGGCGTCCTCGGCCACGACCGGGACCCCCTGCTTCTTCGCCTGTGCGAGCACCGGGTTCACAGCCTTGGGATCGAGCGGGTAGAAGATGATCGCGTCGACTTTCTGAGCGAGCAGCTGCTGCATGTTGCTCACCTGCTTGTCGACGCTGAGCGCGTCGTCCAGCGTGATGATCTTGCAGCCGAGCGCCTTCGCCTGCGCGACAGCGCCTTTCTGCATGTACTGCAGGCTCTCGTTCGCGGCCAACGGGTTCTGAAGGCCGATCTTGCAGCTGACCCCTGCCTTGGCGCGAACGTTTCCGAACGTCGACGGCGCGGAACCCTCCTTGCCGGTATAGCCAGGGATACCCGCTGCGAGGGCCGCTCCGACCGAGACGACGAGCGCTGCGGCTGCCGCCCAGATGGCGGTCGTGACCAATGAAGGTCTCCGCATGGATCTCTCCTTTCATCTGGCGTGCGCCCTGCCCGCCCTGTACGTGCAGCGACCGCCGCCTTCGCGAGTGCGACGATCCGATCACAGAGTCCGCACGGCGTCAAGCGTTTTGATCAAATATCAAAGGTTGGTACGGTGCTCGCCGTGTCCGAGCGGGGTGAAGCCGTTCTTGTCTCCCCGTCGGAACGCACGGTGAGCGCGCTGCTGCGCGACCGCGCGGCAGCCCTGGGCGACGCCCCGTTTCTCGTCGCGGGAGGCGAGGCGTGGTCGTTCGGGGACGCCGCAGAGCGGGCAGCCTGCCGCGCCGCCTCGCTCGAAGCGGTCGGCGTCGGTCCCGGCGATCGTGTGGTCGCGGTGCTGCCGAACAGCGGGCTGCTGATCGAGCTGCTGCTCGCCTGCGCCTGGTCCGGGGCGGTGCTCGTTCCGGTCAACACGGCGAGTCGCGGCCCCCAGCTCGCGCACATCGTCGGGGACTCAGAACCACGGCTCGTCGTCGCCCACGAGACGTTCGCCGAGGAGATCGCGCACCTCGACACAGTCGCGAGCGGCTCGATCCCCATCTGGATCGATGGCGCCGCGTCTGCCGCAAACGCCGTCCCGTCGACCGGTGCGGGGTTGCCGATCCGCGACGCGCGACCGAGCGACCCGCTGGCGATTCTCTACACGTCCGGCACCACCGGGCCGCCGAAGGGCGTGGTCTGCCCTCACGGCCAGTTCTGGTGGTGGGGCCAGAACACGGGAACGGCACTCGGGATCACTGGGGGCGACGTGCTCTTCACGTGCCTGCCGCTCTTTCACACGAACGCCCTCAACACCGTCGTGCAGGCGCTCGTCCATTCCGCCCGCCTCGTGGTCGGGGACAGGTTCTCCGCGTCGCGGTTCTGGCAGACGCTCGTCGACGCGGACGCGTCCGTCACCTACATCCTCGGTGCGATGGCCTCGATCCTCGCCGCCCACGACCCCGGTCCCCTCGACCGCGCGCACCGCGTCCGGGTCGCCCTCTCCCCTGCGACGTCGCCGCCCTTGTGGGAGGTGTTCCGCGATCGCTTCGGCGTCGAGATCGTCGAAGGCCACGGGATGACGGAGACGAACCTGGCGGTCGGCCCCCGCGACGGAGAGCAGCGCCCGGGCTGGATGGGGCGCGCGATGCCCGGCTTCCAGGCCAAGGTCGTCGACGACGACGACGTCGAGGTTCCGCCGGGAGCGCCCGGCGAGCTCGTCGTCCGGGCCGACGAGCCGTTCGCCTTCGCAAGTGGCTACTGGCGCCTGCCGGAGGCGACGGTCGAGAGCTGGAGGAACCTGTGGTTCCACACGGGCGACCGCGTCGTCGCCGACGACGACGGCTGGTTCCGCTTCCTCGACCGCATCAAGGACGCGATCCGGCGTCGCGGCGAGAACGTGTCTGCCTGGGAGGTCGAGCAGGTCCTCACGTCCCACCCCCAGGTGGTCGGCGCGGCGGCCGTGCCCGTCCCCTCGCCGCTCGGGGAAGACGACGTCATGGCGTTCGTGGTCTGCGACGATCCGCCGCCCTCACCCGACGCGCTGACGGCCTGGGCGGACGAGCGGCTGCCGTACTTTGCCGTTCCGAGATACCTCGAGTACCTCGCAGAGCTGCCACTCACCGAGAACGGCAAGGTCCGCAAGTACGTCCTGCGCGAACGCGGGGTGTCCGAGACTGCCTGGGACCGTGAGAAAGATGGAGCCCCGAGACCCCGTTAGCCGGTCGGGCCGGCAGCGAGGTCCCGCACGAAGATGTCCGTGAACGCCGCGATGTGCTCGCGCAGCATCCGCTCGGCCTCGTCCGGATCGCCGGCCCGGCACGCCGAGACGATCGCGCTGTGACCCCACTCCTCGACCTCGTAGACGTCGTCCTGATCGTCACCGATCACGAACGCACTGAATCGCTCGGTGGTCTCGAGCATCGGTCGCAGCAGCCGCGGGATCCAGCTCGATCCCGAGGCTTCGGCGAGGGCGAGGTGGAAGCTCGTGTTCCCCCGAATGATCTCGGCACGCTGGCCGCGGCGGTAGGCGCCGGAGAGCCGCTCGAGAGCGGACTCGAGGAGCCTGGCTGCCTCCTGGTTCCAGCCGAGCGCAGTGCGTCGGACGCCCGTCGGTTCCAGCGCGAGGCGTGCCTCGTAGACGTCCCGCATCTCGGCCGCGTCGATCGGCGTGACGCGCGCACCCCTGTAGGGCGTGTGCTCGGCCAGGCCGAGAGCCGCGAGTTGCCGCACGGCCTCCCTGACCGGGGAGATGCTCATTCCGAGACGGTCTGCGATCTCCTCGAGGCGGAGAGGCGTCCCGGGCGGGATCTCCCCGATCACGATCAGCTCGCGGAGCGTTTCGGTCGCACTGGCGGCCATCGTGCCCCGGTGCGTCGCTTCGTGCACGGGGTGTGCGTCGAGTGAGACACGCAGGTCCTCGGTCACAACGCACTATTTGACCAGAACCCATGACACCACAAGGAGCAGGCGATGAGCGATGACGCCCCGACGACGTTCCGTGCAGCGGCGGTGCAGGAGGCGTCGGTCTGGCTCGACAGGGCCGCGTCGACGGAGAAGGCGTGCGCCTTGATCGAGGCTGCCGGGGCCGGCGGGGCCGACATCGTCGCGCTCCCCGAGAGCTTCGTCCCCGGGTTTCCCTACTGGGTGTTCGTGAAGCCCTTGGGAGAGACGGGCGACTGGCATGCCCGGCTCCATCAGCAGGCAGTCGAGGTGCCGGGGCCGGAGGTCGATGCGCTGGTCGCAGCAGCCGGACGCGCCGGCGTGGTCGCGGTCGTCGGCGTCACCGAGCGGGAGCCGGGCTCGATGGGGACGCTCTACAACACGAACGTGGTCGTCGGCCCCGACGGGCTGCTCGGAAAGCACCGCAAGCTCGTCGCGACCTGGGGAGAGCGTGTCGTCTGGACGGGAGGCGACGGATCCACGCTGAGCGTCTTCCCCACGCCGTACGGTCCGCTCGGGACGCTCAACTGCGGCGAGAACCTGAACTCGCTTGCGCGCTACGCGCTGCTCGCGCAGGGCGAGCGGATCCACGTCGCCAACTTCCCCTCCGCCGCTGTCGCAGGTGCCCGTCACTCTCGCGAGGAACTGTTTCTCCACGTCGCTCCCCACGCGTACGAGGGGAAGGTCTTCTCGCTCTGCTCCTCCGAGTACGGGACGCCGGAGGTCTCGGCCGAACTCGGGCTCCCGTTCGAGATCCCCGAGGGCACCTACAACTGCATCTCCGGCGTGATCGGGCCGAACGGCGAATGGGTCAGCCCGCCGCTGATCGACGAGCCCGGCATCGCGTACGCCGATTGCGACCTGAACGCCATCCTGAACGGCCGCCTCTTCCACGACATCGTCGGCCACTACAACCGCTTCGACGTGCTCAGGCTCGAGATCGATCGTCGCCCCCACGCTCCGCTGCGCGCGACGGACGCAGGGCGCGACTAGGCGGCTCCGTCGTAGAAGCAGCGGATCGCGAAGTCGATCCACTCCGGGTTGTCCCAATCGGCGTGGCGCTCCCGCACGATCGGTGTCAGCTTCTCGACCACCTCATCGGCCGCGAGCCCCTCGCCCTTCAAGCCGGCGGTCTCCGCGCGCACGGTGACGAGGTAGTCGCGAACCGCCTCGACCAGCCCCACGTCGGTCACTTCGCCGTGGCCCGGAACCACTGTTGCCGGCGAGAGGTCGACGACCCGTCCGAGGACCTCGGCCCAGAGGTCGCCGTCCACGTCGGAGTCGTCCGGCGGGAAATACGGAACGATCGGGAACATCCGCGTTTCGAAGAGATCACCACCGAACACGATCGACTCGTCAGGGAGATGCACGACCTGATCGCCCTTCGTGTGCGCGAGACCCCATGTCAGCAGGCGCACGATCCGTCCGCCCAGATCGATCTCGGCGGACGGCCCGTCATACGCAATGTGGGGGCCGACGAGCCGGACGTCCTGCAGCTGCTCGGCGACTGATTCGCCGAAGCCACGGAACATCCTGATGTAAGCCTCTCCCTTCTCGGCGAGCTCGTCCCGTTGCGCGGCGTTGTAGACGATCAACGCATCCTCCTCGAACACCTGGGCGCCGAACCCGTGCTCGGGATGGAAGTGGGTCAACGTGAGGATCAGCGACCGGTCGCCTGCGAGCGCACGGGCGTGCTCGAGCACGCGCTCGCCGTTCGCAGGGCCCATCCCCGTGTCGACGACCAGCGCGGCGCGCGCGCCGAGCACGATGCCGACGTTGGGGACGAGCGGCACCCGACCGTCCGGGATGACGTACACGCCGTCCGCGATCTCGACGGGATCCGCGGAGATGACGGGGGACGGCGGGGCGGCGACGTTCTCTGACACGGATGGCCTCCTCGGTCAATCGTTGTCGACATCGATCCGGGCGAGCTCGTCGCGGATCAGCTCGATCCCGACAGATGCCCGTGGAAACCCTGCATACACGGCGAGCAGCGTCGCAAGCGCCTCGAGTTCGTCTCGCGTGGCGCCGTGTTCCAGGGCCCAGCGCACGTGCGGTCGCAGACGTCCCTCGACGCCCCCCTGCGCGATGAGCGCGGCAATCGTGATCAAACTCCGGTCGCGAAGGGTCAGGCAGTCGTCGACCCACGCAGCGCCCGCCGTCATGATCGCCTCCTCCGCCATGCGCTCGCCCACGAGCGCGCACATGTGATCCCAGACCGCGTCCTCCGGGATGTCGAACTGACTCGCATACGCAGCAATCCCTCGCTGCCGCCGGTCGGTCATCTCCCGTTCCTTGCGCCCTTCGGGGGCGGCGCGCCTCGTCCGATCGCGGCCACGGCGTGACGTTAACCGACCCGTGGAACACCGACGCAGGTCAGACGGTGCGCGCGACCACGACGCCGTCGTCGTCCGCGAGACGTGCGCGCTGACCCTCGTTCACATCTGGGTCGAGACGGGCCAGGACCACACCTCCGCCCTCGAGCCTGACCGAGCCGAGCCTGACCGTCGTGCCCGGGGGCCCGACGCCCTTGCGGACGATCGTCGCTTGCTCGACCCGGCCGAACAGAACCCGTGCGTCCTCGACGCAGTCTCTCGCGCACACGGGACACCAGTCGCGCGGAGGCATGCCGGTCCAGTCGCAATTTCGACAGTGGGACACGGTGGCACCCTCGCTCATGGCGCCTCCAGGACGACAGCGTTCGCACAGGCGCCGTGACGGTAGGCGACCATCCCGTACCCGGTGACGAGAGCGAGCCGCGCGCCCGCGATCTGCCGCGCGCCGCCCCGGCCCCGAAGCTGCTCGACGGCCTCGACGAGGCCATGGAGTCCTCCGGCGGCACCGGCCTGGCCCGCGGAGAGCTGGCCGCCGCTCGTGTTGAGCTCCAGCTCGCCTTCGGCGATCGAGTCGAGGACAGCGTGCGGCATCCCGAAACCGAGATCTTCGAGCTGAACGAGTACGACGCACGGGTAGTCGTCGTAGACCGCGACGACGTCCATCTCGGTCGGCCCCGCCCCGGCGACTTCCCAAAGCCGCGACGCCACGTCGGCCAGCCCCGTTCGCAGTCCGTCGCCCTCGTGTCGGTCGGCGTTGTGCAGAGCTTCGAGGGAACGCACTTTCACTCCTGCGCCTCCGGCCGAGACGACGACCGCGTTCGCGCCCGACACGACGGGCACGCAGTCGAACAGACACAGCGGATCGGCGACCATCGGAGCCTCGAGGTACTCCTTCATCGTGAGAGGGCTGCGGTAGGCGGCGTTCGGGTTTTTCGAAGCGCGTGCTCGCTGCGCGATGACGAGCCGGCCGTAGTCCGAACGAGTGAGGCCGTGACGCTCCATATGACGACGGGTCACCAGGGCGAACGCTCCGTTCGGCCCGCCGCTCGGGATGCCGGCGAGGTGGTCGCGCGTCACACGGTTGTAGTTCTCGACGACTGCCTGAAAGCGCCCGGGCTCGAAGACGTCCCCTGCCAGCACGAGAATGTGGGTGGCGTCGCCCGCCTCCACGGCACGGACTGCGTGCTGCAGCACGTCGACGCCTGAGGCCCCTGCCGTCCCGGCGTCCATGATCCAGCGAAGCCGGAGACCAAGCCGCACCCCGACGTCGATCGCTCTGTCCGGGGTCAGCGTGAGCGACGAGACCGCGAGGCCATCGACGTCATCACGAGATACGCCGGCGTCGGCGAGCACATCGCGCGCCGCCTCGGCGAGGACGCCCTGGGTCGTGGCGTCGTCGTCCGGGTGCCGACGGTACGCCGTCTCCGCCGCGCCCGTGATGGACGCCATATGGCTCATCGCCACCCGTCGAGACAGAGGGACGCACGGATGGTCGACACACGGGGCCTACAGGTCAATCTGCTCAGCGCGTTAGCCTCTCACACGCGTCCCCGGCGCGTCAGTCCGACGTTTCACCGAAACCGCCGTTCCCTGAATATGTCCATCGTGACGGAGCCGTTGTCGAACGACGAGCTGAATCCCCTCTGGCAGCCGCTCGAGCTCCGCGCCACGACCCTGCCGAATCGGGTGATGTGCTCCGCCACGACGCTCCAGTACGGCAACAACGGGCTCCTCGGCGACCGCCACGAGGCCTTCTACCGCGAGCGCGCCCTCGGCGGAGTCGGGCTGCTCTTCACGGAACAGCTCACAGCGAGTCCGCTGAGCAAGACCGCCTTCTCGACCGCTATCGCGGCCTACGACACGCACAACGTCACGCGGTTCGCAGAGCTCATCGGCGCCCTCGAGGAATATCCCACGCGACTCTTCGCCCAGCTCGTGGCAGGCGGAGGAAAGGGCTCCAGCACTCTCGGACTCAACGGGTGGGGGCCGGTTCGGGCGCCTTCGCGCGTCCTGTCGCCCGACGGCGAGACCCCGCAGCCGCTCGAGCCGGACGAGATCGCGCAGCTCGTTCGGGATTTCGCCCGTTCCGCGCGCAACCTGCAGGACGGCGGGGTGCACGGCATCGAGGTGCACGGCGCGCACGGATGGCTCGTCGGGCAGTTCCTCAGCCCGTTCTACAACCGCCGTGACGACGGGTACGGGGGAACAGTCGAGGCGCGCTGCCGATTGGCCCTCGAGATCGGCGCGGCCATCCGGCAAGAGGTGGGCGACGAACTCCCGGTCGGGCTGTCGTTGACGTACGACGAGTGCATCGGCCCCGCAGGGATCACGTTGGACGAGACTCTCGCGCAACTCGAGGTTCTCGCCGACGCCGGGATCTACGACTTCTTCGACCTCTCGATCGGCGCACCGCACTCCGGGCACCTCACGATCTCGTCCATGGCCGTTCCCGAGAACTATGCGTTCGAGGCCGCGGCGGCCGCACGGCGCATCCTGGACGGTCGTGCCGCCGTCTTCGTCGCTGGACGCGTGACCGATCTCAGGATGGCCGCCCGAGCGGTGGCCGCCGGCGATACGGACGTCGTCGCGATGACCAGAGCGCACCTTGCCGACCCACATCTGATCCGCAAGGCCAGAGCGGGACGGTCGAACGAGACAACCCGGTGCGTCGGCGCGAACGTCTGTGTCGGCCGGGCTTTGCGCGGAGTCGAGGTCGCATGCGTCGTGAACCCTTCCACGGGCCGCGAGGAAGAATGGGGCTCGGGCTCGCTCGCCCCGGCCGACGTTGCGCTCAGGATCGCCGTCATCGGCGCCGGCCCGGCAGGGCTGCGCGTCGCCGCGACGAGCGCCGCGCGAGGCCACGACGTCACGGTGTTCGAGCAGGAGAGCGAGCCGGGAGGCCACCTGCGTGAGATCGCGTGGCTCCCGACTCGCGGGAGCTGGACGCGCGCCGTGGACGACCTCGTCACAGCGATCGACCGACACGGCGGCCGGCTCGAGACCCGCGCTGCGCTCGAGTCCGAGGACGCACTCGGCTTGCCGGCGGACGTCTTCATCGTCGCAACCGGGGCGACCTGGGACGAATCCGGAGCAACCGCCCGCCGTCCCGAGAGGGCCGCGATTCCGGGACTCGACGGTACGGTTGTCCTCGGTCTCGGACGCGCGCTCGACCGTGCCTGGTCGGATCCACGTTCCCTGGGGCAACGCGTCCTCATCCTGGACGAGACCGGCTCCTACGCACCCCTCGGGCTCGCCGAGGTGCTTGCCGCCGCCGGGACACACGTCCATTTCGTCACACCTGCCCCGGCCGTCGGGGCAGATGCCGGCGCCGAGCTTGAGCTCCCGCATGTGATGCCCCGCCTCCGCCGCCTCGGGCTCGAGTTGATGGTCTGGCGCGACATCGACAGCGTCGAAGGACGCCGCGTCGTCCTGGAGGACGTCTGGAGCGGCAGCCTCGAGCCGATCGAGAGCGTGGACGCGATCGTCCTCGCGAGGCAGCGCGCGCCGCGGGATGCGCTCTTCGGCGAGCTCCGGGCCGCCGGTCGGGAGACGAGGCTCGTCGGCGACGCACGCTCCCCCCGCCCGACTCTGGCGGTGATCCACGAGGCGGAAGCGCTCGCACGGGCGCTATAGCAGAGAATCGACCCACGGCGGGGCCAAAGGGGCTCGCAGGTGAGCGCCGACAACGACAGAGGCCGCCGCGCCTCGGGAGGACGACAGATGCGGATCTGGTGGCAGAGCTTCGTCGACACGGCGCAGAACGCGCCATATCTCGACCGCCTGGGCGAGTATCTGTCGGAGATCTCGGCCGCGGGGACGTCCGTCGATGTCCACGGGATGGCGCCCGGCGACCGCCACTTCGGGCGTCTCGCGGAATTCCGGTGTGCGGCACAAGCAATCCACAACGCCCTCGAGGCGCGCACCCGAGGCTACGACGCGTTCGTCCTGGGCCACTTCCAGGACTCGGGCCTCTACGAGGCGCGCTCGGCGCTCCGGATCCCGGTCGTCGGACTCGGCGAGACATCTCTTCACTGGGCCGCACAGATGGGCCGAAACATCGCGCTCGTCTCCATCGATCCGGTGTTCGAGCATTGGCATCGCGAGCAGGCCGACCGGTACGGCCTCTCGAACCGCCTCTCCCATGTCGTCGGGATGGGCGTCGTCGTGGAGGATTTCGTCGCGTCGTTCGCCGGCGACGAGCAGGCGCTCAAGCGCCTCCTCGACCGGTTCCGGGAACTCGTCCAGCCGCTCGTCGAGGACGGCGCGGACGTCATTGTCCCTGCCGGTGCCCTGCCCTCCCTGCTCCTTCGATACGAAAAGGGCCTGACCATCGGGCATGCTCCGGTTCTGAACTCGGTGGCCGTCACCTTGAAGGCGACCGAGGCCTGGGTTCACGTACACACGCTGACCGGACTGGAGCCGAGTCGCGGCCCCAGCTTCGCACTCGCGTCGCCCGAGGCGATCGACGACTTCCGCGACGTGCTTACTAATCCGGAGTAGCGGCGACTGCTCCCCAGACGTTCGTCGCCCGACGAAGACAGATGGCCCAACCGACCGCCGGGTTGCGACCCCACAAGCCATTTCGACCGCCGACCTCCTGGGTCGGTAGCGGTGATCTTGACCATCAGAGCGACTTCGAGCGAGCGACTCGGCTCGGTACGTCTCGGCGAGCTTCCGCGCCCGCACCTCGTCGGAGTCGGCCGGCTCGTCCAGCATGGGGCGCCTGCGCTCGAGCTCCTCCCGCGACAGGCCAGACCGGCATGCCGCCGGGAATCTACGCGCCGACTGCCGCCGCGGCCCGCCCGAGCACGGCGCCCGTGTGGGGATCGAAGAAGTGGAAGCGCGCCGGGTCGACGGCGAGCTCGAGCTCCGTCCCGGGCACGATCGGACGCTCCCCGTCCTCCTCGTCGAGCAGAACGCACTGCTCGCCTTCGATCTCTGCGACCGTGCCTACGTTCTGGAGACGGGCCGGGTCGTGCTCGAGGGCGCGAGCGCGGAGATCCGCGACCGCCCGGAGGTCCACAGCGCGTACCTGGGGGGCGGCCCCGGATGACCGAGTTCGTGCAGCTCATCGTCGTGGGCTTCTCGACGGGGTCTGCGTTCGCGCTCGTCGGGATGAGCCTGGTGCTCGTCTTCCGGACGACCGGCATCGTCAACTTCGCGCAAGGTGTCTTCGCGGTGACCGGCGGGCTGTTCACGTTCCAGCTCTCCGACGACCTGCCGCTCGTGCTCGCGATGCTCGTCTCGGTCCTCCTCGCCGCCTTCCTGTCGTCGATCCTCGCCGTGGTCGCGGTCGGCTTTCGTGACCGGACGACCAGCCTCGCGAGCACGATCATCACCCTCGGCGCGGCGTTTCTGGCGCAGGCGCTGCTCCTGCTCAAGTTCGGCGACATCCCGCGCAGCTATCGGGGCATCTCCGACCGGGCGTGGAACATCGGCGGCGTCCTCGTCCAGCCGCAGTACGTGCTCATCGCAGCCGTCGCGATCCTTTGCGCCGTCGCGCTGACCGTCTTCCTCCGCCGAACGATCGTCGGACAGGCGCTCGTTGCGTGCTCGGACTCGCGCCGCGCCGCCGAGCTCGTCGGCCTCAACATCCGCTCGCTCGCGGTCGTCGCGTTTGCCGGCGCAGGCGCGCTCTGCGCGCTCGGCGGCGCGCTCCTTGCGCCGAGCAACCCGATGACGTACAGCTCGGACGTCGCGATCACCGTCAACGGCTTCGCCGCGGCCGTGTTCGGCGGACTGGGCTCGATCCGCCTCGCGTTGCTCGGCGGCTATGCGCTCGGGATCCTCGAGCAGCTCGTGGTCGGGTATGTGGATCCGCAGTACAGCTTGACCATCGCCCTGATCGTCATGCTCGTCCTCATCGGCTGGCGCTCACGGGCGGAGATCGCAAGCGGGACGCACGAGGTGCACGCTGCGATCCAGCGCGCCCGCGTACCGTGGCCGGCCCCGGTCCGGATCGGCTTGATCCTCGCCGGAGCCGTATTCGCCTGCTGGCTTCCGTACCAGCTCTCGACGTTCGACGTGGCGCTCTACGACCGCATGGGCCTGTACGCGCTCGTGACGATCGGTCTCACGCTCCTCATGGGATACGCAGGGCAGATCTCACTCGGACAGGGGGCGTTCTTCCTCGTCGGCGCCTACACGTCGGCGATCCTCACGGTCGGCATCGATCCGGACACGCGGCTCCTCGACCCCGATGCCGGCGTCTCGCCGGTGCTCGCCGTGCTCGCCGCGCCCGTGGTGGCGGCAGTGCTCGCCGCCCTGATCGGCGTCCCGCTCCTCCGCCTCCACGGCCACTACCTCGCGTTCGCGACGCTCGCGCTCCATCTCATCGCGTTCTCGGTTCTCTCGGCCTGGGACCGGTTCACCGGCGGCCAGTACGGGATCTCGGTCACGAAGCCGCTCACCGTGTTCGGTCACGACCTCCGCGGCCCGCTGCACGCAGCCGTCGTCTGGGGCGTGGTCGCGGGCGCGCTGCTCCTCGCAACCAACCTCGTCCATTCCCGGGTCGGGCGCGCGTTGCAGGCGATCGCCACCGACGAGGCGTCGGCGGCGGCGTCGGGGATCCCCGTCGCGAGCTACAAGCTGCGGCTGTTCGTCTTCGCGGCCGCTCTGGCCGGCCTCGGCGGAGGTCTGTTCACCTTCTCGTTCCTCATCGTCTCGCCCGAGGCGTTCCCGATCGTGCTCAGCATCGAGTTCGTCGTCATGGTCGCCGTGGGCGGTCTCGGCAACGTCTACGGCGCGGTCGCGGGGACTGTCGCGATCCTCTACCTCGAGCAGAAGCTCCGCGACCTGGGAACGCGGCCCGACCTGTTCGGCTGGGACCTGCCCGACGCGGCTCCGACCGTGTTCTCGTTCGGCGTCTTCGGGCTGATCCTGATGACGATCATGCTCTTCTTCCCCCGCGGGCTGCTACCGGCGCTCAGCGACGCGACCGCGGCAACAGTCCGCGGCGTCCGGCGCAGGGGCGCCGCTCCGTCAGCCCCGGCAGCCGGGGGTCGTTCCGCTTGAGGAGGAGCGGCCGCAGTCGTCTCTGAAGCCCGAGCGCGCGACGTTTTCGAGCCAGCGGTCGGGCGTTATCGGCGTCCCACGATCACCTGGGATCCGCCGACCTTCTTGGTTGGTACCAGCGACGCGCCCCAGGCGAACGCGTAGAAGAAACGCGTCGCCCCCGTAGTCGACCTCGTGACGTGGACGGGCACGAGCGGCCCCAGCCCTACGCGACCACTACCTGCTCGCTGGCGAAGGCATCGGCTGACCGTGACCTCGATGGACAGACCGCCACCAGAACAAATCCGGGTGCGACTCGGCGTCGGCGCGGACGAGCTGTCCCTCCGCGGTCACCATCTCTGCGGCGAGTCGGTCGTCGATCGTGAGACGTGCTTGCGGACGAGGTAGCCGATCCCTCCGCCCGGTGTGTGTCAGCCCGCCGATCCTGACCGAGCGGGCGTTCGTCGGCTCACCGCGCGGTGGCTTCGCCACGCCGTAGCCCGGTCGAGTCGAAGCGCGGCCGCTGAGCGGCGTCTAGCCGCTAGGCGCTCGACTCCGATTACCGTGATGAGTACACATAGGCCCACGTGTTCCGGGTGTACACGGGCGATAGGGTGGTCGTGTGACGGACGCGATCCAGCCCCAGGGCCTTCCGATCCCGGCGTCGCCCTACTCGCCGGTCGTCCGTGCGGGCGAGATGGTCTACACGTCGGGCCAGACCGGCACGGGCGGAGACGGCGCGGTGGCCGAGGGCGTCGAGGCGCAGACGCGCCAGACGCTCGAGAACGTCCGGGTGTGCCTCGAGGCGGCGGGGTGCGGGCTGGCGGACGTCGTAAAGGTCACTGCGTACCTCGCGGACATGGCCGACTTCGAGACGTACAACGCGGTCTACCGGGAGTTCTTCACGCAGCCGTACCCCGCGCGCACGACCGTCGGCGCCGCGCTCGCTCCGGGGCTCATGGTCGAGATTGAGGCGGTCGCGAAGCTGCCGTGACGCGGCCGCGACCGCGCACACGACACAGTCGAGCCGCCCGCAGCGCCCGCGCACGCCGATCACCAGCCCCGGGCGAGCAGCCGCATTCGTCGCCCTAGCTGCGTCGCGCCTCCTCGTCGACCGCGTCTGCCCACCCTTGTGGCAAGGTGTGCTCGTCATGAGCGCCGCGGCGATACGCACCGGAGCGGACCGCACGCTCGAGTTGCTCGGCCGTCAGGTGGGCCGCTCGCTGAGCGAGGTGGAGACCCCAGTCGCCGTGGTCGACCTCGATCGGCTGGACGCCAACCTGCGCGACCTGCAGTCGTACGCGGACGCGCACGGGATCGGGCTCTGGCCTCACACGAAGACGCACAAGTCCCCCGAGATCGGTCTCCGGCAGCTCGAGCTCGGCGCCGGCGGGCTGACGGTCGCCAAGACGGGTGAGGCGGAGGTCTTTCAGGAAGCGGGAGCCCCGAGGATCCTCGTCCACTACCCACCCTTCGGCACCGACAAGTGGGAGCGTCTCGCGCGCATTGCCGGCGATGTCGAGCTGACAGTCGCAGTGGACGGCGTCGCGCCCGCCGAGGGTCTTTCGGCTGCGCTCGCTCGAAGCGGGACGCGGGCGACCTTGCTCGTCGAACTGGACGTCGGTCTACATCGAACAGGCCAGACCACAGCGGCCGGAGCGCTCGCGGTGGCGCAGGCGCTCTCGAACCTACCGTCGGTAGAGGTCGCAGGGATCAGCTGCTACCCGGGGCATTGCCGCGGGGACGCAGCGACGGTGCGCGAGCGGGTCATGGCGGTGGACGAGCTGCTCCGCGAGACCCGGGACGCCTTCCTCGCCGCGGGCATCCGCTGTGACCGGATCTCCGGCGGATCGACGCCGTCGCGCTACCTCACCCACGAGACGTGTGTCAACGAGCTTCGCTCGGGCACGTACGCACTGCTCGACAGGGTCGACGGCGACCTCGACACCTGTGCGCTCACGGTCGAGGTGACAGTCGTCTCGGACGCGGTGCCCGGCCAGATCGTGATCGACGCGGGCTCGAAGACCTTCACCTCGGACGATCACCCTGGCGGCGGTCACGGTGCGATCGTGGGATGGCCGGAGGCCAACCTGCACACGATCAACGAGGAGCACGGCTACATCGACGTCTCCGCACTGGATCCGCGGCCCGCAGTGGGCGATCACCTACGGGTGATCCCGAATCATGCGTGTGGATGCGTGAACCTGCACGATGGGCTGCTGGCGATTCGGGATGGTGTCGTCGACCACGTGATCGACGTCTCCGCGCGCGGGCTCGTCCGCTAGAGGCGCTAGCGCGCGTACGGCCGCCAGACACCGCGCGGCGCAACACAGTAGGCCGTGTAGTCCGTGTTGCTGATCTGGCAGATCCCCGCCTGCGCGACCATGGCCATCAGGAGCGCCGCCTGGTGGCGTGCAATCTCATAGTCCTCGACGATCCACTCGAGCAGCTCCCGGTATGCCTGCCGTGCGCTCCACTCGAGGGGCTTGCCGGAAACGAGCGTCGTCATGCTCTCGGCCGTCTCGATCCGAGGCCACCTCATCGAGGCGGGTCGCTCGCGCGCCTCGGCGCTCGCAGTCACGAGGGCCCCGACCTCGGGTGGCCCCACGATCTCGCCGTCGCCCATCAGCGCCTTGCAGTCGCCGAAGTAGAGACCGCCGCCGTCGTGCCAGACGGGGAGCATGACCGTTGCCCCGGCGCGGATCTCGCGGCAGTCCATGTTCCCGCCGTAACGTCCCTGGAGCATGGCGTGCGGGCTTCCGGTCTCGGGCGCCACCGAAAGGCAGCCGATCAAGGGGCGGGTCGGAAGCGTCGTCTGCTCGTCGAAGCGCACGGTTCCACCCTGCGCGGGGTAGACGGCGCACGCGCTCTCGTCGTCCCACCACGCGTACGGATCTTCGTCCATGTAGGCGCCGTAGACGACAACGCCGGGCGTCGTCACCTCGACCGAATGGATCGTCACCGCGATGGCGCCTCCCGCGAGAGCGCCGGCGACGGAGATCGGGCCGGTGACCGCCCACTTGAGCGTCTCCGCGACCGCATATCTCTCGGGCGTGAAGTCGTCAGGCGACGAGAACGAGTTCCCGAAGCCTTCGACGCATTCGACCTCGAACCGGTCGCCGGGCTGCACCGTCCCGAGCGGCGCGTGGTCGGAGCTGTACGCGTACTTTGCGTGCTCGGCGCGGAACCGTTTCATCGGTGGGATCCTGTCACGGTCGACCGGTATCTCGCCGGCATCGGGATGCGCACGAGGAGGAACACATGGAGTCGTTGACCGGACAGACCGCCGTCGTCACAGGAGGTGCCAACGGGGTCGGTCGCGGCATCGCCTCGATCCTCGCCAGGGAGGGTGCACGCGTCGCGATCGCCGACATCGACCTGGCAGCCGCCGAAACTGTCGCGGGCGAGTTGTCCCGGGAAGGTCACGCAGCACTCGCCGTGGCCGTCGACGTGACCGACGCCACGAGCACCCGGACGATGGCAGCCACAGCGTGCGACACACTGGGCCCCGTCACCATCCTGGCCGCCAACGCGGGTATCTACCCGCCCGTCCGCCTGGGTGAAATGGACGACGCCGCGTGGGATCGTGTCATGGACATCAACGTCAAGGGCGCTCTCCACGCCATCCAGGCGTGCTTGCCATCGATGCTCGAGACCGGCTACGGCCGGATCGCTCTTACGTCGTCCGTCACGGGGCCGATCACCGGGTATCCGGGTTTCGCGCACTACGGAGCGTCGAAGGCTGCCATGCTCGGGATGATGCGCTCGATCGCGCTCGAGGTCGTCGCGCGCGGGATCACGATCAACGCCGTCCTGCCGGGCAACGTGCTCACGGAGGGGTTGCGCGCTCTCGGTGAGGAACACACGCGCCGGATGGAGGCCGCCATCCCGATGGGCGAGCTCGTCGAGCCCGAGGACGTCGGCTGGGCCGTCCGCTTCCTCGCATCCCGCGAAGCCCGCCGCATCACGGGTCAGACGCTCGTCGTCGACGGGGGACAGGTGCTGCCCGAATCACCCGAGGCGATGATCGACGACTGACGCCTGTTTGACACTCGAGAAGCAAGACGTAAAGCTCGATGTTCATCCGTTGACAAGAAGGGGCGGGCCATGATGGTGAGGACTCGCGTAGTGGCAGCGATCGGGGCGGCCGTCGCCGTGGGCGTCGTAGCGTTTGCGTCGACCGCGGCCTCGCAGAACGCGCGGCCTGCAGCCGACGATCCGAACAACGCCAGCCTGACGTACTGGTACTGGGGCGAGGACGACGCACCCGGCGCCAACGGCTGGCTCAAGCAGCAGGTCGCCCTCTACGAGAAGGCGCACCCCAAGGTCAAGATCACGGTCGTCACGCAATCGACCGACACGCTGACGTCGGCCTTCACGACCGCGGCGCAGACGAAGAGCGGGCCTGACATCGCGACGCAGTGGGCGACGCTCCCCGTGTTGACGCCCGCATGGAACGGGTCCTCGGTCGCCATCTCCGACTACGTGCCCGCAGCCGAGATCAAGAACTGGATCGGCACGCCCGAGAACATGTCTGGCGGCAAGCTCTGGGCGATGCCGCAGTACCTGCTCGGCATCCCCTTCGTCTGGAACAAGGCGATGTTCAAGAAGGCGGGGCTCGATCCGAACAAAGGCCCGAAGACCTGGGCGCAGTTCCTCGCCGACGCCAAGAAGCTCAAGGCGGCGGGGATCACGCCCTTTGGGATGGGCAACAAAGATGGATACGGCGGCGCCTGGTTCTTCTCGCTCATCGGCAAGCAGAATCTCAACTCGATCGACGAGCTCAAGGCGGCGATGATCGGTAAGGCCAAGTTCTCCGAACCGAAGTATTCGGGGTTCTACCAGGCGCTCGCGGATCTGAAGAAGAAGGGCTACCTCAACTCGGACGTCGCCTCGATCAGCTTCACCCAGGGTCTGCAGCTCTTCGGCCAGAAGAAAGTCGCCATGTCCTGGATCACAGACGGCTTCGCCGCTGCCGCCGCGAAGACGCTCGGTGGGACGAAAGGCATGGGTGTCGGGCCGATCCCGATCTGGGGTAAGGGCAAGCTCGCGAGGAGCTACGACACCACCCAGTCGTCGTCGGCGTTCATCACAAAGTGGTCGAAGCACCCGAAGGCGGCGGCGCAGTTCCTCACGTTCCTCCACTCCCAGCAGGCGCTCAGAGCGTGGTACAAGGCGACCGGGGTGTTCCCGGCTGACAAGCGGTTCCCGGCCTCACTCGTCACCGACCCCCTCGCCAAGCAACGGCTCAAGCTCGACCTCTCGCCGGTCTCGGTGTGGCCCGAGAACTTCGTTCCACCGCAGGTCGACGGGAACGCCGATCTCCCCGCCGGTGAGCTGATCACATCCGGCTCGGGCTCGCCCGCGGACGCAGTGCAGCTCTGGGAGCGGGAGATCGCGAAGTGGAAGAGCCAGCATCCGGACGAGTTCCGCGCCTACTCGAAGTGGGTGGCAGGAGGCTGAACCGGGAGGCTCGCATAGGTGCCCCCCGCCGTCACCGGCGGCGGGTGCTCTGGCCCTATCTCTACGTTCTGCCCGCCGTGGCCGCGATGGCATTCGCGTTCGGCTACCCGCTCGTCCAGGTCATACGCGACAGCTTCTACGCGGGCAACTTCGCCTCCCCGATCTGGGTCGGTCTCGACAACTACCGCGGCGTCATCCAGGACCCTGCGTTCCACCAATCGCTGGAGAACAACCTGAAGCTGCTCCTTGCGGTTCCCGTGCTGCTCGTGCTCGGTCTCGCCGTCGCCCTCGTGCTCAACGACCGCATTCGCGGTGGGCGCCAGTACCAGGCGATCGTCTTCCTCCCGTACGTGCTCCCGGCGGCGGCGATCGGGATCGCGTTCTCGTTCCTGCTCCAGCAGAACGGCGTCCTCAACACGGCGCTGCGCCAAGCCCACCTGGGCCCGCTGGCGCAGGACTGGCTCGGTAGCTCTCGTCTCGCGATCGTGTCGGTGGGCGGACTCGTCATCTGGCAGCAGCTGGGCTTTGCCGTGGTCGTGTTCACAGCCGCGCTGCTCGCGCTTCCACCAGAGACTGCCGAGGCCGCGCGCATCGACGGTGCTGGCTGGTGGAGCCTGCAGCTTCGAGTGCTGGTGCCGCAGATCCGGCCGGTCATCGAGTTGGTGACGGTGATCATGGTGATCACGATGCTCACCTGGGTGTTCACCTACGTGTACATCCTCACCTCGGGCGGCCCGGGCTATGCGTCCAGCGTGATGGAGCTCTACATCTGGCGGAGCTTTCTCGAACGGGGCAAACGGCACCGCCGCGAGCGTTGCCGTGATGCTGCTCGGAATGGCGAGTGTGCTGATCGGGCTTTCGCTGTGGGTGCGGCGGAGGGCGGTCGCCGCGTGAGAGCCGGCGCCGGCGGTCGTCTCGTGGGGTTGGTGGGGCGCCACGCCTTTCTGATCGTCATCTGCCTCGCGGCCCTCTACCCGCTCTGGTTCATCGTCTCGACAGCTCTCAAGTCGAACGCCGACTACCAACTCGACCCCACGGGTTTTCCTTCCCATCCGACGCTCGACTCGCTGCGAACCATGGTGACCGACGAGCCGTTGCCTCGGTGGATGTGGAACAGCTTTCTCGTCACCATCTCGTCCGTCGCCGTCTCGACGCTCTTCGCGCTGCTCGCGGCCTATGCGGCCGTGTTCGGGCGTTTCCGCGGCCACAAGATCTTCCTCTCCACCAGCGTCGCCCTGATGGTCGTGCCGCCCGTCACGCTGCTCGTGCCGATGTTCGTGTTCATGGTCGACACGGGCTGGGTGAACCACCTGCAATCGGTGATCGTCTTCTACACGGGTCTTCTCGTCCCCTTCGGCGTGTTCTTCCTGGCGAGCTTCTTCCGCACGGTGCCCGAGGAGCTGATCGAGGCGGCCTCGGTGGAGGGGGCGGGGCCCTTCACGATCCTACGGCGGGTCGTGCTGCCGCTGTCCGGGGCGGCAGCCTTCACGCTCGTCGTCGTCCAGGCGATCTGGGTGTGGAACGAACTGCTGATCGCACTCGTCTTCTTGCAGAACGACGAGGCTCGTACTCTGATGTCGGGTCTCGCCCAGTTCCAGGGACGCTATGCGACCAACCAGCCGCTCGTACTCGCCGGCGCGCTCATCTCGATCGCGCCCATCGTGCTGCTCTACCTCTCGGGCCAGCGCTTCTTCGTGCGCGGCCTGACCGCCGGCATCGGCAAATGACGGCGGCTTGGCCCCGGTTCCATTCGGCCCTCGCACGACCGGTTACGTGCGGAGCGTCGTTCCGGTTCGGAGGTCGAAGAAGTGAAAGTGCGCCGGATCGACCGCGAGCTCGAGCGGGGCTCCGACGCGCCCGACCGTCGTCGGGTTGACGCGCGCTGTGAACCGGGAGTCGTCCTCCGCGAGGAGGATCTCCTCGTCATCAGGGGTGTCGCGCGTCTCGACGCTGATGCGTGGCGCCCCGACGCGGAAGACAACGAATGCGTCCGAGCCGAGCTCCTCCAGCACGTCGACCGCTACGACGATGCGAGGCAGGCCCGGGGCGGCGAGCTCCCCGCTCTCGAAGGCCTCGGGACGGACTCCCAGGGTTACGCGCTCGACACCGGGCGGTGGCCGGCGCGCCGGGTCGAGGCGGACACGGAACTGTCCGAAGACGATCTCGTCTCCCTCGACACCCGCATCGACGAGGTTCATCGAGGGCGAGCCGATGAACGACGCCACGAAGAGGTCGGCCGGATCCTGGTAGAGACGCTGCGGCGCGTCGACCTGGACAATCCGGCCGTCCCGCATGACGGCGACGCGCTGGCCAAGCGTCATCGCCTCCGTCTGGTCGTGGGTGACATAGATGCTCGTGACGGCAAGGCGGGCGTGCAGCTCCGCGAGCGAGGCGCGCATCCCTACGCGGAGCTTGGCGTCGAGATTCGAGAGCGGCTCGTCCATGAGATAGGCCTTGGGCTCGCGGATGATCGCGCGGCCCATCGCGACCCGCTGGCGCTGGCCGCCGGAGAGCTTCGCCGGCTTGCGTTCGAGGAGCCCCTCGAGGCCGAGCAGGGCCGCCACGTCGTCCACGCGCCGCGCGATCTCCCGCTTCGGCGTGCGGCGGACGCTGAGCCCGAAACCGAGGTTCTCGCGCACACTCATGTGCGGATAGAGCGCATAGTTCTGGAACACCATCGCGATGTCGCGCTGGGCTGGTTGCAGCGCGGTGATGTCCACGTCCCCGATCGAGATCGTCCCGTCGGTGATCTCCTCGAGCCCCGCGATCATCCGCAGCAGCGTCGACTTGCCGCAGCCGGACGGGCCGACGAGGACCATGAACTCCCCGTCGGCGATCGAGAGACTGACATCGTCGACGGCGACGACTCCGCCGGCGAACGACTTGGTGACGTGCTCGAGCTCGATCCCGGCCATCGTCGGACGACTAATACCCGGCCTGCATCGTGCCCATGACGTCGATCTGCGCCTTGAACGCCATGTAGCCGGCGTCGACGGGAAAGACGGTGCCGGTAACGGCCGCGGACTCGTCGCTCGCGAGGTACACGACGAAGGGTGCAATCTGTTCGGGAGTCGGCACGGGCAGGATATGGAGGCGGGCTATGGTGGCGTTCGCGTCCGCGTCGTCGAGCCATACCTTCTGCGGCTCGGTCGAGACGAAGCTCGGGGCGATCGCGTTCACACGCACCCCGTCCCGCCCGATTCCCGCCGCAAACGAGCGCACCATCGACGTCACGCCTCCCTTGGCGGCCGTGTACGAGTCGAGGCCGGCGCAGCCGACGAGTGCGTCCACGGTGCTCGAGACGATGATCGATCCTGAGCGCTGGGCGATCATCTGCCGCCCCACGTGTTTGAGGACGAGGAATGTCCCCGTCAGGTGGACGTCGATCATTCGCCGCCAGACGTCGTCGTCGAGCTCCGTGATCCGGTTGTCCTTCGTGTTGACGAAGTGGACATCGGCCGCGCAGTGATAGAGGACGTCCAGGCGGCCGAAGCGGGACACCGTGTCCGCGACGAGGCGCTCGACCTGCTCGGGTGACGTGACGTCGACCGGCATCGCTATGCCGGTGCCGGCAGCGTCTTCGATCGAAGCTGCCACGCTCTGGGCGCGGTCGAGCGCGATGTCGGAGACGACCACCGCCGCCCCCTCCGCGGCCATGAGGACAGAGCCGGCTCGACCCATACCCGATCCGCCGCCGACGACGAGCGCCACCTTGCCGGCCAGTCGGCCGCTCGTCATCGTTCCTCCCGCGCGATCTGGAAGTCCTGCCACGGGAGGTATTGGCCCTCGGTGTGGTACCGCGCCGCCGCCTCGGCGACGGCGTCCTCATCGACGTCCACGCCGAGGCCGGAGTGGTCGATCGTTCCCCACCGGGGGCCCGTCGAGATCGGAATCGGTTCAGTGAGGATGTCGTGCTCCATCAGGTATGCCGTTTGCTGATGCCCTTCGACGCCGTTTGGCAGGGTCAGGACGACATGATGGCTCGCCGCGGCGGCGAGGCCCAGCTCGCCGTGGGTGTGCTTGCAGATCTGGAGACCTTCGTAATGCGCGAGCCACGAGAGCCGCTGGAAGCCGCCGATCGACCCGACCCAGTAGGGCGAGAGGCAGTAGACGTCGGCGTCGCGCGCTCGGATGCGCGCGTACGCCTCGGCCTCCGACCACAGGCCCTCATTGGAGCAGACCGGCGTCGCGGCGCGGGCCCGTATCTCGCCAAGTTGGCCCACGGGGTGATCGCGAACGGGCTGCTCGACAAAGTCGATGTCGTGGGCGGCGAGCGTTCGGAGGTTCCTGAGCGCCTGCGGAACCGTCCAGGATCCGTTCGCGTCCAGCCGTAGCCGAGGTTGCGGCCCGAGTGCGGTCCGCACCGCTGAGACGGCATCCGCGTCGTCGGCGTCGTCGAGCCCGACCTTGAGGTAGAAGACCTCGAAGCCCGCAGCAAGGCCGTCGCTCACCTGCGCCTCGAGTGCTTCCCGGTCGCCGCGCGAGAGGTAGTAGAAGTACGTCGCCTCCCTCTCCTGCAGCCCGCCGAGAAGTCGCCAGAGCGGTTCGTTGCAGGCGCGGCCGCAGATATCCCAGAGAGCCATGTCGATACCGGCCCACGCGAAGTTTCCCGTGCCAGAACGGAACTGCCACAGCCCGTACGTGAATGCGTCGCGCCGCATCGCGTCGCGATTCCATGGATCCCGTCCGACGACGAACGGCGCCATGGCCCGGAGCGCGAGTTCGACAGAGGCCGTATCGGCACCACAGCACGCCTCGCCCCAGCCCACGAGCCCGTCGTCTGTTGTCAACTTCACGAGTACGTCGCTGACGCCGTCTCGCGCGACGATGGAGCTGACCTCCCGGTGGCGGTACGGCACGCTGACCGGGATCGTCTCGAGGGTCCCGATCTTCACGGTGCTCTCACAGCGTGTGCTCGAATCGCGTCAGGATCTCGTTGTCGGTCGCACCGACGGCGAAGACGTGCTCCAGTCGGATGCCGCCCCAGCCCGGCAGGTAGATCGCCGGCTCGAGTGCCAGCACCATCCCCTCCTCGATTGGCATCTCGTTGTACGGCGTGATCCTCGGCTCCTCCGACCACGCGGCGCCGATCCCATGCCCCGTGTGGTGCGGGTAGGTGGGGCCGTGCTCGGCGAGCAGCCCGCGCACCTTGCGATCGACGTCCATGGCCACGGCTCCGGGGCGGCAGAGCGCGATGCCTTCGTGGAGCGCGCGGCGTACGGCATCGAAGCGGCGCCTCGTCTCCCGGTCGGGCGTCCCGACGAAGACTGCGTTCGCTGTGTCGGACCACGCGCCGCCGATCCAGGGCGACGTGTCGGTGAGGACGAGGTCGTTCGCTTCGACGACTCGAGCTGTTGCGACCCCCCCTCCGGTGGCGGTCGCCTCGGCGCCGGCCGTGACGGTCAGAATCGCCGGCACGCGCCTGCCGGCCTCCCGATTCATCGCCCCGGCGGCCAGTCCCGCCAGCTCGGCCTCGCTGAGACCCGGTGCCGCGAGGTCCTTGACCGCCTGCTGGACGACATCCGCCAGCCTGCAAGCCTCGCGAATCGCGACCAGATCGCGGGTAGGGACCACGCGCCGTGACGTCGTCACGGCCGCGTCGCACGCCACGGGTGCGCGCCCGGCCCCGCTCAACCACGCCGCGACCGCGTGCGGCAGGTGACCTGCCTCGACGCCGGTCGGCCCAGGGCCGATCCCCGCCTCGTCGAGCGCGGCGAGGAGGGTCGTACGCAGCTCGCCTGGCGGGTCGGGCGCTCTTTGGAAGTCGTACGACCGGTACGTGACCGTCTTGATGTCGTCGGCACGGACGTCCGGGATGTGGAAGTCGGCGCAGACGAGGACGGCGGCGTCGTTCCCGAGGCAGAGGAGTGCCGGCAACGCGACGAACGGATTCGCGACGGGCCAATCCTCGACGGGTGTCTCGAAGCAGCCGAGTGATGCCAACGTCTCCGGGTGTGAGAGGACGACCTGCGCGAGTCCGCTCTCGGTGAGTGCGGCGCGGAGTGAATCGAAGCGTGCGGGCAGTGGCATCGTTCGGGTTCTCGGGTACTGCGCCTAGTCTCGCGCAATGGATGACCACCCGTCTGGCGATCTATGGGAGAGCCGCCGCGCGTTCATTCGGGGGGCGAGTATCATCGCTGAACCAGCGACCATGGGGTCCGCGCGCGCGAAGTGAGCGGGCTAGGCCCAGACGGGATGTCTCTCGCTGACCCGCTGGGGCACACATGGTGATTCTGAACGAGGCGCAGATTCGTCAGCTCGTCGACGCGGATGCGGCCCGCCGGGCGGTCGCCGATGCCTTTCGTGCCCTTCATCGCGGGCAGGCCACGCTTGCGAATGTGAGCACGCTCTATTTCGCCGACCCGGAGGGCCTCGCGCACATCAAGGCCGGCCATCTCCACCAGGATGGTGTCTGGACCGTCAAGGTCGCCGCCGATCTCGACCCCGGCGACGGTGGCCCAGTGCGTCACGGCGGGTTGATGCTCGTCCTGAGCGCTCTCGACGGCAGCCTTGCCGGGTTGCTCCTCGACAACGGCTATCTGACGGAGCTGCGTACGGGAGCAGCGGGGGCGATCGCGGCGGATCTCCTCGCCCGCCCGGATGCGACCTCCGTGGCGATCGTTGGCGCGGGAAGTCAGGCGCGCCACCAGCTCCAGGCGCTCCGGCGGGTCCGGTCGATCGATCGCGTGCAGGTCGCATCGCGATCGCCGGAACGCGTGCGGGCGTTTGCGGACGAGATCGAGGTCGGCCTTGGTCTCGCGGTGCAGATCTGCAGCTCGGTGCAGCATGCGGTCCGCGGCGCCGACATCGTGATCACGACGACCCCTTCGCGAGCTCCTCTCGTCGAGTCGGACTGGCTGCATCCGGGAACCCACGTCACCGCCGTCGGCGCGGACGACCCGGCGAAGCAGGAGCTGGCTGCCGACGTGCTCGCTCGTGCGGCGGTCGTGGCGGTCGACGACCGCGGCCAGGCAGCGCGCTCCGGCGAGCTCCATCACGCGATCGAAGGCGGCTTGCGGCGCGAAGAGGACACGGTCACTCTCGGCGAGCTTCTGGAAGGAGTCGCGGAGGGACGCGCCGGCGACGATGATCTCACCGTGGCCGATCTGACAGGGGTCGGCGTCCAGGACGCCGCGATCGCAGCGATGACCCTGCGGCAGGCTGCGCGCGGATGGGACGCTCATCTGAATGCGGGTACTCCCTAAGAAAGAGGCAGACGTGCATTACCGGCGGACACCGATCGAGCTGGAGTCGCCCGAGCAGCTGGGCTACGACAGGATCACGAACAACCTCTCGGAGAGCTCGTTCTCCGACATGCGTCTCGCCGACTACGACATCGAGGCGGACGTCGGGCAGATTGTGCTGCCCTACGGCGATCACCGTGGGACGGAACGGCTGCGGGCGCTCGTCGCGCCGGCAGCGGAAACCTACGGCCTGAGGATGTTCTCGTGACCGCGGGTGCCGCGGCGGCCCTGTTCATCATCAATTCGGCGCTCCTCGAACCAGGGACGCACGCATTGGTGTGTTCGCCCAACTACGCGACGAACCTCGAGACACCGCTCGCGATCGGCGCAGACGTCGAGCGGCTGGAACTTCGGTTCGAGGACGGTTGGCAGCTCGACCTCGAGCGCCTCGCCCAGCGGTTGCGCGCCGATACTCGCTTGGTCAGTGTCACCTATCCCCACAACCCGACGGGCAGCACGATCAGCGCTGATCAGCTCGGAGCTCTCGTCGAAATCGTCGACAACCATCCCGTTGCCCGGCTGCTCGTCGACGAGACGTATCGAGACCTCGCGGACGAGACGCCCCTCCCTATGGCGACCAGCCTCTCGCCGCGCGCTCTCGGCGTCTCGTCGATGTCGAAGACGTACGGACTTCCCGGCCTCCGCGTCGGCTGGCTGACCTGCCGCGACGAAGCGCTGATGGAGACGTTCCTCGCCGCCAAGGAGCAGATCTTCATCACCGGGGCCGTGATCGACGAAGAGCTCACCGCTCGCGTGCTCGAACGCCGTCACGTCATCCTGCCGTCGATCCACGAGCGGGTTGCGTCGCAGCTGGCGATCGTCCGCGAGTGGATCGAACCGAACGCGACATTCGAATGGGTCGAGCCGCAGGCGGGAGCTGTCTGCTTCCTGCGCATTCGAACCGACGTCGACATCGATCGCTTCTACCGGGTGCTGTTCGAGGAGCACGGCACGTACGTAGGCGGAGGCCACTGGTTCGACCAGGACCGGCGTTTCTTCCGCCTCGGCTTCGCCTGGCCCACGACGGAGGAGCTTGCTCGCGGGCTCAGGACATTGGACGAAGCCGCCGCTGCGGCGTTACGCCCTACACGGAGCTTGCTCAGCCGCTGACTGAGCACCCCACTGCACTCCGCAGGCTCACGGTCGGCCTGGTCGGGGGCCCCGTCAGTAGACGGCTCGACCGCCCGAGATGTCATAGGTCGCGCCGGTGGAGAAGGAGCACTCGTCGCTCGCAAGCCAGGCGATGAGAGCAGCAACCTCGTCGGCCGATCCCATCCGTCCCATTGGGATCCGTTCGACCATGTAGTCGATGTGTTCCTGAGAGAGGCCATCGAGGATCGGTGTCGAGATGACCGCGGGCGCGACGCAGTTGACGAGGACGCCCGTTCGGGCAACGTCCTTGCCGATCGCCTTGGTGAGAGCGATGACTGCTGCCTTCGAGGCGGAATAAGCGGCGGCCATCGGATTCCCCTCTTTGCCCGCGATCGACGCGACGTTCACGATGCGCCCATAGCCTCGGGCGGTCATTCCGGGCAATACCGCGCGGTTGCAGTAGAAGACGCCGTCCGCGTTGATGGCCATGGTCCTTTTCCACTCCTCGTCCGTCACGTCGACGGTCGGCAGCGAAGCGCCGGGAACGCCCGCGGCGCAGACGAGAATGTCGATCGGACCGAGCTCACGCTCGACCCGCACAACGGACGCATCGACATCCGCGGAGTCGGCGACGTCCCCGACGATGGAGAGCGCGCTCTCGCCGGCGCCGCCGGACAGGTCAAGTGTGGCGACCCGCGTTCCGCGCGCGGAAAGCAGGCGGGTGGTCGCAGCGCCGATACCGCTCGAACCGCCCGTGACGAGCGCAATCCTGCCGGATGGATCACGCATGTGTCACCCCACACCGCGGCCGCACCCGCAGCCGCCGAGCGCGCACGGCCACGACCGATGCGGGCCCCGAGGACTTCCCGACCGCACGCAACGATTCTCTGTCCTCGACCAGGCCGTCCACCTCGAACCCTGCCACCTAGCGAAGGGCCTGCTCGAACCGCGGATCGTCGCGTACGGCAGCCAAATCCTCGTCCCTGCGCGCCTGTTCCCGAAAGGACGGGTGCAGCTGGACAGAGCGCCGCAGGTGGCCGAACATTTCGTCGCCGGTGTCGCCCGCGAGCGTTGCGAAGCACGCGTAGTTGTAGTGGAGGCCAGGGTGATCCGGCATCTGCTCGAGGCCACCGCGGACAGCTTGAAGCGCGTCGGCATAGCGCTGCTCCCCGTAGGCGGTCATCGAGTCTCTGTGGAACAGCCACGCATCACCCCAGTCGAGCGCCTGGTATGCCTCGCCGGGGGTGGCGCCGAGGGCAAGGACGGTTCCGTTCCCTGTCGCCTTCCGCCGAGAGTCCGGCCGGACGAACACGAACGTCCCAGCGGGCGCGTCGAGCGTCTCGCCGTCGATCTCGAAGGTCGCATTCCCGTCGAGCACGAGGTACAGCTCCTCCTGGCCCGACCCCGACTCGTCATGCTCGCTGATCAGAGTCCCGTCCTCGCCGGGCGTGTAAGCGTTGATTCCGAACGCGCGGATCCCGAGGTGCTCGCGCACCGGGATGTCCCTGTCGCGCCTCTCGATGTCTTCGAGGCGTGCCACCTGCCAGTTCGGGTTGTCGCTCATCGATCTCTCCTCAAGCGCGGGTCGCTACGAAACGTCGATCGTACTTCGACGTCGAGGGCAGGCGACCCCCTGTTTGCGTCCCAGGATGGGATGGAGGCTGTCGTGGGCCCCTCGGTTCAAACAAGTGACGGCGAATGTCGAACGACTGTTCGACGCACGCCGAGAGCTCGTCGCTTGGCATCACCTACGCGGGCCACCCACCAACATCCACTCCGTGCTCGAAGTCACCCTTCCGCACGGAGGTGCTCGTCGAAGAACCCGATCACGCGCCGCTCGTACTCCGCCGGCGCCGTGGTGATCCCGGCGATGTGCTGCCCGTTTGGAACCTCCCAGATCTGCTTGGGCTCGCCAGCCGCCGCGTAGAACAGCTTGTTCGGCTTCGTCTCGCTGCCGTTCTGCCCTTTTTCGCCGTAGATGAGGAACAGGGCGGTCGGGGCGATCTTCGGGATCTCGCTCTTCAGGCTCGGCGGCGGCAGGGTATTCGTGAAGACCGCCGTTGCAAGCGTGTTCGCGCCGCCTCCGAGAAAGGCATCGAGCGTATCCCCGTTGGCTAGCCCGTCTCGCACGGATTGGCCGCTCGCCCCCTCCGAGACGATTGCCTTGAACGCGTTCGAGTGCGCGGCGGCGTGGATCAACATCTCTCCGCCGACCGACATCCCGATCCCGCCGATCCGCTCCGAATCACGTCGGCGCGGCTGCGCAGATAGGCCGCCGCCGCATGGAGGTCGCGATCGCCCACCCACCCGAAGATGTTGGGGTCACCCTCGCTCGCTGCTTCGCCGCGACGGTCGAAGAGAAGGACGCCGTATCCGTGGCGGATCAGCATCCGGGCTTGCTTCTGCGGGCCTGCGCGTCCGGGGAAGACGATCACGGTCGCGCCGTTGCGGGACGGCACGAACCAGCCCTCGAGCCGCAAGCCGTCGCTCGTCTGGAACGCGACGTCCTCGTAGTCGGCACCGAGATTCGCTGCGGGAACTGCGCCTCGAAGCGTGTGGGTGACGACGTAGGCGAGAGCGGTTGGGAAGAGGACGATCGCGATGAGAGCGAGCACGCCGACGCCGATGAGGCTGCGCCGTAGGTAGCGATGGACGAGGCGGTCGTTCCTCCGCCGGCTACGCCAGAGCATCACGGTACCGGCGCCGAGGAGCAGTACGCCGGTGAGAAGCGAGAGGAGCCCGGTGTAGTCGTCGCCGGAACGGCCGCCGGCGACGGTGTAGTAGGCGGCCTCGGTACCGATCAGGACGCCGAAGTATCCGAGGAGGAGTGCGAGCGCCGCGCGCGCTCCGGGGCGGACGCGACCGTAGGCGAGTGTCGCGCCGGCCACGAGAGCGAGCGGTACGAGGCCGCTGACGAGATGGTCACCGGCGGAGGTGCCGGGCTGCGGTTGGAGGAAGTTGTCATCGACGAGATGCAGGCCAACCAGACTGCAGCCGATCAGGACGAGAACCCGTTCACGTCGAACGATGTCCGCGACTCGCTGGTGGAGCGGAGTCAGGTGGGATGCGATCGCCTCAGTCATCGGTCGGAGCATTCGTTGCTCGTCATGGTTTTCATCGCGTTCGTCTGCGTGGCCTACTTAGCCGCAGAAGGCCTTTCCGATCAATTTGAAATAGAGCGGGAGGGCGGGCTTCGGAAGCGTGGTCGCGTTCTGATTGATCATCAGCACTGCTTGGCGTCGGCCGTCCTCACTGAAGACGGTCTGCACGTCGTAGCCGGGGAGCTCGCCAGAGTGGCCCCAGCCCACGCAGTGGGTACCAGCGCGGCCGATGCCGAGCCCCTGTCCTTGGCCGGAGGACACGAGCTTGCCGGTGCGCTCCGACACCGTCGTCTTCATCGCGCGCATCTGGGCCGGCTCGAGCAGTCGGCCAGCGAGGAGCGCCCGACCGAAGTCGGCGACGTCGCGGACGGTGGAGACGATCCCGCCGCTC
>CAVOSU010000013.1:0-58423 GCA_963698935.1 uncultured Actinomycetes bacterium | reverse complement strand
GCGCAGACGCTCGGTCGCGATCCGCGAGCCCTCACCTCTGTCCTGGTCGCCGAGGTCGCCCGTCTCGATTCGCTCCCCGTACGCGACGCGAAGCGAGCCCAGCCTGCGCAGCCTGTCGGTGCCCAAATCGCCGCGGGGACGAGCGGCACGCCCGCGTCGAGCGCGATCCGCGCCGCGCCGGTGTGCCAGCGCGGAGCGTGGCGCTTGCGGATGCCCTTCGACCGGCGTGTGCCCTCGGGGAACATCACGACCGCGTGACCGGAGCGGCAGAGCTCGGCGGCGGTCTGCAGCGCCTGGAGGTCTGCCGTGCCCCGGTCGACGGGAAAGGCGCCTCCTGCCCGGATGATCCACCCGAGCGGCGGCCAGAAGAGCTCCTTCTTCGCCATGAAGCGGAGGAAGCGACTTGGGAAGAGCGGGATCCCGAGTGGCCACGGATCGAGAAAGTCGAGCCAGTGGTTCGCGGCGAGGACGCACCCGCCGTGGGGGACGTGCTCACGCCCCGTCACGCGCAGCCTGAACGCGAGTCTCAGCACGGGCCAGCTGACCGCGCCGATGACGAGGTAGAGCATGCTGGGCCTCGGCGGGCGCGGGCATCGCGCGCAGGATAGCGTGGCCGCAGGAGCGAAGCGGCGGCCGTTACGCTGTCCCGTCCAATGCCGCGACTCGTCATAGTCGAATCGCCCGCCAAGGCGCGCGCCATCGCCGGCTACCTGGGCCGGGACTTCGTCGTGGAGTCCAGCGTGGGGCGCATCCGCGACCTTCCGAAGCGGGCGTCCGACGTACAAGAACGAGATCGGCTGCGCTTTGGCACCCTCGGGGTCGACGTCGAGCACGGGTTCGAGCCGCTGTATGTCCTCGACGCGGACAAGAAGCACGTCGTCTCCGACCTGAGGAAGAAGCTCGCCGCGTCGGACGAGCTCCTGCTCGCGACGGACGAGGACCGCGAGGGAGAGGCGATCGCCTGGCATCTGCGCGAGGTGCTGAAGCCCAAGGTCCCCGTCCGCCGATGGTGTTCCACGAGATCGCAGAAGGACGCGATCCAGCGTGCGCTCACCGAGACCAGGGACATCGACGAGCGGCTCGTCGACGCGCAGGAGACGAGACGGATCCTCGACCGCCTCTACGGGTTCGAGGTCTCCCCGGTGCTCTGGAAGAAGGTCATGCCCCGCCTGTCCGCCGGCCGCGTGCAGTCGGTCGCGACGAGGCTCGTCGTCGACCGCGAGCGCGAGCGGATGGAGTTCGTCGTCGCCCACTACTGGGACGTCGTCGGCACGTTCGAGCCGGGCGGGCTGCCAGGGCAGCTCCTCGAGGCGCGGCTCGTCGGGGTCGACGGCAGCCGGGTCGCCCAGGGACGCGACTTCCGCTCGGACGGGACGCCGGGGTCACGCGACGTCGTCGTCCTCGACGAGACGCGAGCGCGAGAGCTCGCGACCGGCCTCGAGGGTCGGACGTTCACGGTCGAGGCCGTCGACGAGAAGCCCTACACGCGGCGACCGGCTGCGCCGTTCCGCACGTCGACGCTCCAGCAGGAGGCCAGCCGCAAGCTCCGCTTCTCCTCGCAGACCACGATGCGCCTTGCCCAGCGGCTCTACGAGAACGGCCACATCACGTACATGCGCACCGACTCGGTGACGCTGTCCGACACCGCGCTGCGGCGGCGAGAGCGCACGCCGCACGGGTCTACGGGCCCGAGACGGTGCCCGAGGCGCCGCGCCGATACGAGCGCGCCGTCGCGAACGCGCAGGAGGCGCACGAGGCGATCCGCCCCGCCGGAGACGTCTTCCGCGCACCGGACGAGCTGCGCGGCGAGCTCTCGCGCGACGAGCACGCCCTCTACGACCTGATCTTCAAGCGCACGGTCGCGTCGCAGATGAAGGACGCGAGCGGCCAGACGGTCTCGATCGAGCTCGGGGCCGCGACCGCCGACGGGACGAAGACGACGTTCCGCGCAAGCGGCACGGTGATCACCTTCAAGGGCTTCCTGCTCGCCTACGAGTCCGGCCGCGACGAGCCCGCGGAGGACGACGAGGAACGCCTGCTGCCCGCGGTCACGGTCGGTCAGGAGCTTTCGGCGTCGGCGCTCGAGCCGGTCGGTCACGAGACGAGCCCGCCCGCCCGCTACACCGAGGCGAGCCTCGTGAAGGCGCTCGAAGACCGCGGTATCGGACGACCGTCGACGTACGCCTCGATCATGGGCACGATCCTCGACCGGGGCTATGTCTTCAAGAAGGGCACCGCTCTCGTGCCGACCTTCCTCGCGTTCGCGGTGATCCAGCTCCTCGAGCGCCATTTCGATCAGCTCGTCGACTACGACTTCACGGCCCGGCTCGAGGACGATCTCGACAGGATCGCCGCAGGAGACGAAGAGCGGGTGAAGTGGCTCGGGCGCTTCTACTTCGGCGACGGGGACCCCGGCCTGCACTCGCTCGTGACCGATCAGCTCGAGGGGATCGACGCGCGCGAGGTCAACTCGATCCGCATTCCAGGCAGCGATGTCGTCGTCCGCGTCGGGCGCTACGGCCCATACCTCGAGCGGGGCGAGCAGCGCGCCAGCGTCCCGGAGGACACGGCGCCGGACGAGCTCACGGCGGAACGAGTCGAGGAGCTCCTCTCGCGTCCCGCCGGCGGCGAGCGCTCGCTCGGGACGCATCCGGAAACGGGCCGGGAGATCGTCGCGCGGGACGGGCGCTACGGGCCGTACGTCACCGAGGTGCTCGCCCGAAGGCGAAGACGGCAAGCCGCGAACCGCATCGCTCTTCTCCTCGATGAGCCTCGAGACCCTCACGCTCGACGACGCGATGCGGCTCTTGACGCTGCCGCGCACGCTGAAGTCCGCCGACGGCGAGGAGATCCTCGTCTCGAACGGCCGCTACGGGCCATTTGTGAAGAAAGGCTCCGAGACGCGCTCGCTCGACGCCGAGGAGCAGCTCCTGACGCTGACGGTCGAGGAGGCCGAGGCGATCCTGGCGACCCCGAAGCAGCGACGCGGCCGGGGCACGCCGAAGCCGCCGCTCAAGGAGCTCGGGGCCGACCCAGGCACCGGAAAGCCGCTTGTCGTCAAGGACGGCCGCTTCGGCCCCTACGTTACGGACGGCGAGACAAACGCGAGCCTCCGGCGGGGCGACGAGGTCGAGGGGCTGACGCTCGAACGGGCCCTCGAGCTGCTCGCAGAGCGCCGCGCAAAGGGCCCCTCGCAGCCCCGCAAGACCAGCCGGGCGCGCCGTTAAACGGTTCCCTAACCCGGGCGTCCGCGTGGCGTCGTACCATTGAACGAGACGTGTGCCGCGCCGCGCGTCGCGTGCCAAAGCACGGAATACGTTGAGCGAGGCACACGTTGCGGGTTTGTGGCACGGTTTGCCGTCTCGATCCCGTGGAAAGACCAAAGGATCGCGCATAGAGTCAGAGAGATTGTGCTCCGCGGAGCAACGCGAAAGGACTGACGCTCGGGTTGACGCAGAACCAGCTCATCGAACTGTTCGAGACCGACCAGCTGAAGGCGATTTTGGAGCGCTCGGAAGAGCGCGGCTGGGTTGACGCGGCCGAGCTCGCGAGCTTCGTGACCGAGCAGGAGCTCGGGTCCGAGGAGATCGAGCAGGTCACGCGTGAGCTCGAGGCCATGGGCCTCGAGGTCGGGGCGCCCGCGCCGAACGAGGAGGAGGAGAAGGCGAAGGAGGCCGCCGAGGCGGCTGTCTGGGCGAGCGAGGCGCTCTCGGGGGCCGCGGACTCGCTGCAGCTGTTCCTCGCGGACGTCGGGCGCCACAAGCTGCTCAACGCGGCGCAGGAGGTGCAGCTCGCGAAGCGGATCGAGCGCGGCGACCCCGTCGCCAAGCGCCACATGATCGAGTCGAACCTGCGCCTGGTCGTGTCCATCGCGAAGGGCTACCGCGGGCTCGGCGTGCCGTTCCTCGACCTGATCCAGGAGGGGACGCTCGGGCTCAACCGTGCGGTCGAGAAGTTCGACTGGCGACGCGGCTTCAAGTTCTCGACGTACGCGACGTGGTGGATCCGCCAGTCGGTGCAGCGCGCGGTCGCGAACCATGCGCGCACGATCCGGGTGCCCGTCCACGTCGTCGAGCGTCAGCAGAAGCTCTCGCGCGCCGCGCGCCGGCTCGAGGTGGAGCTGGGCCGCGAGGCGACGAAGGAGGAGCTCGCGGAGGCGACGGGGCTGCCGATCCAGCATGTCGAGGAGGCGATGAGCGCGGCGCACGCGTCGGTCTCGCTGAACCAGTCTGTCGGTGCCGACGACGAAGGCGAGCTCGGGGACCTGTTCGCCGATCGCGAGGCCGCCGACCCGTTCGACGAGGCCGAGGAGTCGCTGCGCCGGCAGGGCGTCCGGCGTGCGCTCGACGCGCTTCCGGAGCGCGAGCGGCGGATCCTCGAGCTGCGCTTCGGCTTCGAGGGCGAGCCCTGGACGCTCGAGGCGATCGGCAACGAGCTCGAGCTCACGCGCGAGCGCGTCCGGCAGCTCGAGGGCCAGGCGCTTTCGCGGCTCGCAGCCCTGCGCGAGCTCGCCTCGCTCGCCGCGTAGCTAGCCCGTCTGGACGCCGACGGCAGTCGTCTCTGCGCGCCGTCGCTCGGCCTCTGCGAGCGCGTCCTCGTCGTAGAGGTGGCACTCCACGGTCGCGTCGCCCTGGTCGAGCGGGCGCGGGGCGATCGGCTCGTGCCACTCGACGTGTGCGAACTGGCCGTCCGCCGCCATCCGCCGGAGGCCCTTCCAGAACGGGGCGTCCGGAGTCTCGTCGCGGATCGACTCGAGCAGCGCGACGATCTCGGCGCCCGTCTTTCCCGTTCCGGCCTTGAGGCGAACGTCGGTCGTCGGCTCGTCGAGCAGGGCGAGGTCGCCCATGACCGCCTGCTCGGCCTCGTACGCGTCCTGCGCCTGCGTCGCCCACCGTGCCTCGAGGAGGTCGCGGAGGTCCCGACTCTCCCAGCCGCACACCTCGAATGCGAGCGGACAGCGGGGATGGAACGAGCAGCCGAGAGGCGGGCGCGCGGCGTCCGGGACTTCCCCCGGCGGGAGATCGCGTGGCACAGTGCGGCGCGGGTCGGGGTCGGGGATCGCGCGCAGCAGCGCCCTCGTGTACGGGTGCTTCGGATCGGCGTAGATCGCCGTTGAGGGGCCTATCTCCACGATCCGCCCGAGGTAGAGGATCGCGATCCGGTCGCAGAAGAATTTCGCTGTCGCGAGATCGTGCGTGATGTACAGGTACGTCAGGTTGAGCTGACGCTTGAGGTACAGCATCAGCTCGAGGATCTTCGCCCGCACGCTCATGTCGAGCATCGAGACCGGCTCGTCGGCGACGAGGAGCACCGGGTTGAGGATGATCGCGCGCGCGATCACGACACGCTGCTTCTGGCCGCCGGACAGGTCGGAGGGGTACTTCTCCATGAACTGCTCGGGGGGGTCGAGCCCGACGATCGACAGCGTCTCCGCCACGCGGCTCCGACGCTCCGCGCGGGTTCCGAGCTTGTGGATCTGGAGCGGGTGCTCGACGAGCTGCTGGACCGTCATCGCCGGGTTCAGCGAGGCGTGCGGATCCTGGAAGATGATCTGCATCTCGCGCCGGAGCGCGCGCAGCTGGCGCTCGTTCATCTTCGTGATCTCGCGCCCCTCGAACTCGACGCTGCCTTCCGTCGCCGAGACGAGCCCGAGGATCGTCCGGCCGAGCGTCGTCTTCCCGCTGCCCGACTCGCCGACGAGCCCCAGGACCTCGCCGCGCCGCAGGTCGACCGTGACGTCGTCCACGGCGCGTACGTGCCCGGCCTCGCGACCGAGGATCCGCGAGGCAAAGCTCCCGCGGATCGCGTAGTACGTCTTCAGGCCGCGGATCGAGACGAGGACGTCGGTTATCTCAGGCCTCCTCCGCGATCGCGATCTCTTCGCGCTCGAGCGGGTCGTGCCCGCCGTCCGGGATCAGCTCGTCGGGACCGTGGAGCCAGCAGAGGACTCGCCGCTCCCCGTCGAGCCGCTGTTCGATCGGGTCCCGCACGGCGCACACGCCCATCGCGCTCGGACACCGCGGATGAAACCGGCACCCTCGCGGCGGATCGATCAGGTTCGGGGGCGCACCGGGGATCGAGTGGAGCTCCTCCGTCTCGAGGGAGATGGTCGAGCGCAGCAGCTCACGGGTGTAGGGGTGCGCGGGATCGCCGAACACGTCGCGCGCGTCGCCCTCCTCGGCGATCTTCCCGGCGTACATCACCGCGACGCGGTCGCAGGCCTCGGCGACGATGCCGAGGTTGTGCGTGATCAGCAGGAGGGCGGTGCCGAAGTTGCGACGCAAGTCGGAGAGAATCGCGAGGATCTGCGCCTCCACGATGACGTCGAGCGACGTCGTCGGCTCGTCGGCGACCAGGAGCTTCGGTCGCAGGACGAGCGCGAGCGCGATCATGATCCGCTGTCGCATCCCGCCGGAGAACTCGTGCGGGTACTGCCGGAACCGCGTCGGCGGGATCCCCATCCGTCCGAGGGTCTCGAGCGACCGCGTGCGCACCTCTCGGTCGGTCAGCTTGGACTCGTGCTGCTCGAGGGTCTCGCGGAAGTGATCCTCGATCCTCATCAGCGGGTTGAGGCGCGTCATCGGCTCCTGGAAGATCAGGCCGAGGTCGGGGCCCCGCAAGCGCCGGAGCTCCTTCGCCCCCATGCCCACGAGGTTCCTACCGCCGTAGACCACCTCGCCGTCGGCGACGGCACCATCGGGCAGCAGACCGAGGATCCCACGGCCAAGCGTCGACTTGCCGCAGCCCGACTCGCCGACGAGACCCAGCACCTCGCCCTCGCCGATGTCGAGCGAGACGCGGTCGACGGCCCTGACCGTGCCACGGGGCGTGCCGTAGTACACGCGGAGGTCGCGCACGGAGACGACGGGTGTCGAGCTCAACGGGGCCCCGGCTCCGGCTGCGTTGTCTCGGGCGGCTGGCTCATGTCGACCTTGACGCGGGGCCGCTTGCGAAGCACCGGATTGATCGTCTCGTTCAAGCCCTCGCCGAGAAGCGTGAGGCCGGTTACGAGCAGGACGATCGCGAGGCCGGGGAACAGCCCGGTCCACCAGATCCCCGAGGCCGCGTCCGACACGGCCCGGCTGACGTCGTAGCCCCATTCCGCGCCCTGCGTCGGCTGGATCCCGTAGCCGAGGAACCCGAGCGCGGCGAGGGTGAGGATCGCGTCGGCAGCGTTCAGTGTCGCGAGCGGCGGGACGTTCTGGATCACGTTGAAGAACACGTACTTGCGGATCACCGTGAACGGTCTGGCGCCGAGCGCGCGCGCAGCCTCGACGAACGGCTCCTCCCGGATCGAGATCGTGTGGTTTCTGACCACGCGGAAGTAGAGAGGGATGTAGACGACCGTGATCGCGATCGCCGCGGAAAGGATCCCCTGACCAACCTTGTCGGCGAGCAGGAACGCGATCACGATCGCGAGCAGGAGGAACGGGAACACCAGGAGCGCGTCCATGATCAGCACGAGGAGCCGGTCGAGCCAGCCACCGAAGTAACCGGAGAGCAGCCCCAGTGGAACGCCGACCCCGATCGAGAAGAACATCGACACGATCACGACCTTGAGCTCGGTCTGGGTGCCCCAGATGATCCGTGAGAGGACGTCGGTCGACTGCACATTGGTGCCCATGAGGTGATCCCATGACGGCGACGCGAGCTGCGGGAAGCGGTGGCCGTTCGCCTGGAACGTGTCGAAGTCGTACGGCGCGATCACCGGCGCGAGGAGCGCGATGAGCACGAACGCGAGGGTGATGCCGGCGCCGATCCAGAGCATCGACCGGGCCATGCCGCGTGCCTCGGCGATCGGCGCGAAGGCGCGCCGTGGCCCGGTGAGCCGCCGTGTCACTCCGGCCGAGACGTTGCCGCGAGCATCCGCCCGGACCGACACGTCAGTACCTGATCCTCGGGTCGATGTAGGCGTTGACGAAGTCGATGATCAGGCTCGCGAGGACGACGACGAGCGCGAAGACGACGATGATCCCCTGGACGGCGGCGTAGTCGCGGTTCTGCAGGTAGACGATCAGCGTGTGCCCGATGCCGGGCCAGTTGAACGTCGTCTCGGTGAGGACGGCGCCGGACAGCAGGAGCGCGACGGTGAGACCCACGACAGTGATCACCGGGACGAGCGCGTTCCGGAACGCGTGGTGGTAGACGACCGAGCGCTCGTCGATCCCACGCGCCCTCGCCGCCTCGATGTAGTCGTCCTTCATCGTGCGGATCACGTTCACTCGGACGAGTCGGATGAACACGCCCGCCGTGACGAGCCCGAGCGTGACCGCAGGCAGGATCAGGTGCTTGACCACGTCGACGAACGCGTCCCAGTCGCCGTTCCAGAGCGTGTCGATCGTGTAGATGTGGGTGTGCGTCTGCAGCGTCGCGTCGACGAGCGGGCTGGCGCGGTCCGAGGTCGGCAGCCAGCCGAGGTACGCGCCGAAGAAGAGTTGCGCCATCAGCCCGAGGAAGAACACCGGGGTCGCGTAGATGAGGATCCCGAACAGCCGGCTTCCGCCGTCGATCCACGTGTCCCGGTATCGCCCCGCGACCATCCCGAACGTCACTCCGACGACGATCGCGACGATCATCGCGTAGAAGGTCAGCTCGAGTGTCGCCGCGCCGTTCTCGACGATGATGTCCCCGACCGAGCGCCGGTCGGTGATCGTGGTGCCGAAGTCCCCTTGCGCGATGTTCCACAGGTATTCGCGGTACTGGACGAGGATCGGCTTGTCGTAGCCGAGCTGATCCTTGATCTGGTTGACGACCTGTGGCGGCACGTGTCCGCCGAGCGATGCGGTGATCGGGTCTCCCGGCGCCACCCGCATGAGCAGGAAGACGAGCGTGAGCACGATGAAGATCATCGGCACCACGAGCGCGAGCCGCGTCAGTGCATACCGTCTGAGCGAAGTCCCTCTGCTACCAGCCATGGACGCCTCGTGTCCTTCGTGCACCGGCGCAGCCGGCGCGAACGCCTTACCCTAGCCCGCCGCTGAAAGGCCGGGGGCGCCCTCTCGGGCGCCCCCGCGGTGCTTCGGGTCTACGACTTGCTCAGCTTCCAGTACCGCATGATGAACGCGGCGTCGAGCGTGCTCGGGATGCCGTGCACGTTCGGCCGAGCGGCCGCGATCATGTTGCCCTGCCAGACGGGGATGATCGGCACGTCGACCGCCGCCACCCGCTGGATCTGCTTGATGACGTTGACGCGCCGCGCAGTCGTCTTCGCCGCCTGCTCCGCCTTGAGCAGCGCCGTCATCTTCGGCGTGGCGTACCCGTTCGAGGTGAAGTTCCCGTCCTGGTAGAAGGAGAGGACGTAGTTCTCGGGGTCCGGATAGTCCGGGAACCAGCCGAGCTGGAACGCGTTGTAGTTCTTGCCCAGCGCGTCCGAGTACTGCGCCCACTCCGCCGACTTCAGCGTGACCTTGAACACGCCGCCCCGCTCGAGGCCGCGCTTGATCTCCGCATACTCGTCGGCCGAGGCGTCACCGTAGTGCGTCGGCGTCCACCAGACCTCGATCGGCATCGGCATCGCGATTCCGGCCTTCGTCAGCTGCCGCCTTCGCCTTCGCCACGCTGGGCACGCGGCCGTACAGCGACGCGAACGCGTCGACATGGCCCGGTAGACCCGCCGGCGGCATCGAGTAGAGCGGCTTGACCGTGCCGCGGTACACGCGCGACGAGATCGACTGACGCGGCATCAGGTACGCCATCGCGCGGCGGACGGCCACGTTGTTGAACGGCGGCCGCTGGACGTTCATCACGAGGTAGCGGATCGCCGCACCCTGACCCTGGTAGACCTTGACGTTCTTGTTCTCGGCGAGCGAGCCGAGCTCGGTCGGCGTGAACGTCTGGTACGCCATGTCGATCTCGCCCCGTTCGAGGCCGAGCTTCATCGTCGACGACTTCGAGTAGTAGCGCATGATGAGACCCTCGTTCTTGGCCTTCGGGCCCCAGTAGTCGTCGTTTCGCGCGAGCACGGCCTGCTGGCCCGGCGTGTACTTCTCCAGCGTGTACGGGCCCGTGCCGATCTGCGGCTGGTCGTTCGCCTGGAGCTTGTCGGCCGGATAGGACGACGGGACGATGAAACCAGCGCTCGTCGCGAGGATGTACGGCCACGTCGACTGCGGCGACTTCAGGTTGAACGTGACCGCGTACTGGCCCGTTGGTCTTGACGCTCTTCAGGTTCGAGAGGAGCGAGGAGATCCCGGAGGGGTCGTTGATCTTGACCACGCGGTCGAACGACGCCTTCACGTCGGCCGAGTCGAAGCCGGAGCCGTCACTGAACTTCACACCGCGGCGAAGCGTGCAGCGCCACGTCTTGACGGTTCCGGTCGGTGCGCATCTCGTCGCGAGCGACGGAACGACCTTCACGCCGTTGCTGGCCTGGTAGAGGTTGTTGTAGATGTTCTCGGCCAGCGTGAACGACCCGTAGTCGTACGCCCCGGCCGGGTCGATGTTCGTCACCGTGTCGGTGGTACCCGCGACGATCGTCCCGCCCTGGGCGGACGGCGCCGACTGACCGGCACCCGCCACGATGGCCGCCGTGAGGAGCGCCATCAGGCCGGCGACCACGCCGAGGCGCCATCGCCGTTCGATTCGACTCATGAGTTCCCCTTTCTCCTTTTCCGTGCGTGATTGAGCTCGTGGACTGTCCGTCCCTGAACATAGGACGTCGAACTCGCCGTGTTGGTCTGCGCGCTCGAGGAAGTTCGACGGTTCGAAACGACGGGCCTGCCCACAAAGCGACGCACACACTACGGGCGCCGCACGCGGCGTTCAAGCGTCGGCGAAGGGGACCTGGAGGTATCCCTCGAACGAGCGACGTCGGCACCCCCCGTCTAAAGCGCGCCCCCCGAGAGGCCGATACGGAATTCGTGGACGCCGCGGAGCGGAGGGAGATCCTCAACCGGTACCGAGACCACAGCCGCCGCTTCGAGGCGGCTGCGGCGCGCCGTAGCGCGAAGCCGACCGGCTCGGTCATCCCCTTCACCCCCCCGCCGGCCCTCAGAGAGCTCGAACAGGAACCGACCGCCCGCGAGATCGAGGTCCTCCAGCTCGTCGCCGACGGGCTCGTGAATCGTGAGATCGGACAGCACCTGTTCCTCTCCGAGGAGACGGTGAAGTCCCATGTCCGCCATCTGCTCGCGAAGCTTCAGGCGCGAAGTAGAGCCCACGCCGTAGCCGTTGGCTTCCGGCGTGGGCTCATTGCCTAACCGCACCGTCAGTCCTCACCGACTCCGCGGTCAACAAGCGGATCCCCCGTAGGAGGGATGCCCGACCTGTCCGCGGAACAGAGGATTTGACGGCGTTACCAGCCCCTCACGCCAGCCATAGCAGCGCGAAGGAAGTTGCGCACGAAGGCCTTTCGCATCGCGAACTCCTGAGTTTTGGGAACTGACGGCAGCCCGCATCGTATACCCCGTTCGGGGGATTGAGCAAATGGAACTTGAGACAACCCAGCCCTCAGCCCGCCGTCTGCAGGGCTATGTGCTGGCTCTTACCGCAACTGCCGTCGGCCTGGGCGCCACACTTGCTCTGCTCAACTACCGAGTGGGCAACGTTTGGGTTCTCATCGCGATCTGCATCACCGCAGCAATCGCGGATCGGGCCTCCGTTCGCGTCAGTGAGGCGCTCGAACTGTCTATTTCACCCGTCCTCACGCTGTTCGCCGCCGTGCTGTTCGGTCCGCTTGCTGGCGGTCTGGTCGGCGCTGCCTCAGAACTCGGGGACGCCGAACTGTTCAACCGTCACGAACGCGGGCGTTCGCCACACCTCAAGTGGCTGACGTACACCAGTACCCGCTTCCTGACTGGCGCTGCAATGGGTCTGACGGCCGAAGCAGTCCGGGGACGGTTTGATGGGACAGCGGGACTTGTAGTCGCAACCGTTGCCGCGTCGGCGGTCGGCGAGCTTCTTGAGATCACCTTCGCGTCGATCACGCTTCGCGTGCGAGGCAAGCCAACCGCAATTCTCAGAATGATCGGTCCTCTGATGGCGACTGCGATCTGCTTCTACGCCCCGGTAGTCGCAGCACTCGCGCTCGCTTACCACGATCTATCGCCCTGGTCTGCTTTCCTCTTCCTCGCGCCCGCACTCGCAGCGCAGCGGCTATTCGGCATGTATCAGGCACAACGAACACTCGCGGAGAAGCTTGAGGCCGCGAACGTCTCGTTCGCGGTCGCGCTGGTGACGGCGCTTGAGGCGAGCGATGCGTATACGGCAGGACACTCGAGAGCTGTTGCTATCTATTCAAGAGACATCGCGGAACGCATGGGCTTGTCGAAGGACGTTTGTGACCGGGCATATCTCTGTGGACTCGTCCATGACATTGGCAAGGTCGGGCTACCAGCGAGCCTTCTCGGCAAGGAGGGGCCGCTTACGCTCGAAGAGCGGAGGGTAATGCAGGATCACTCGGAGATCGGCGAACGGATTCTCCGGGAGGTCGACACGTACGACGACGTCGCGACCATTGTTCGCCATCATCATGAGCGCATCGACGGCGAGGGTTACCCGGACCGCATTGAGGGCGAGAGCATTCCACTCCTGTCTCGGATCATTGCTGTGGCGGACGCTTACAACGCGATGACGTCCGACCGGCCGTACCGCGATGGAATGCCATCTCGCGTTGCACGGCTTCGCCTCGCTCAGGCCGTCGAAAACCAGTTCGACACGAGCGTCGTCGCGGCGTTTGAAGCAATCCTCGCTACAAGCGACAGCATGTACAGAACCGCTCAACGAGAGGACTTCCGGCCGGGTCAGCCGTCTGCGCTCGATGACGCCGAGTCGCCTGCCGCAGCGGTCGGGGCGGCGTGACCACGACGACTCGCCGCGTTCAGCGCGATAGCAGTGCGAGATCTGATTCCCAGCTTGTCGTACACGTGGCGAACGTGGACCTTCACCGTCGCTGGTGAAATGAAAAGCCTGCGCGCGATCTCATCGTTTCGCAGGCCCACACAGATCAGGTCATAGACCTCGCGTTCTCGAACAGAGAGGCTAGCGACAGGATCTAGTGCTCCCAACACGTCAACGCCCAGGGATTCGGCTAGTGCCTTGTCCGACGCGCGAGCAACGATGTATCCAGTCTCCTCAGCGGTGCCCGAATCGCGAAGCAAGGCGGCAAGCAGGTCCGGACTCGCCCGATAGCTCGTGACAATGAAGTCGACGGCCCCGGCTGCGAAAGCACCATCCACGAGATGTCGCAACGCTTGGCTGGTATCGGGATGACAGCTCTTGAGCATCCGAACCGCCTCGACACAGAGAATGAGGACACTTGGCTCGACTGCCCTCGTAGTTCCACGGACATCGAGCGCGCAAGCAACTGCCTCATCAAGCCGCCCCATACATGCAAGCGCGAGTCCTCGCGATGCCCAGACTTCACCGCGCATCGCGGGTAACGATTCACTTAGATCCGGCGGCTCGAGTGAGCATGCCTCGGCGACTTTCCCTTCGTGCAGCAGCGCACGGATCCGGCCGGCATAGACCCCTTGCTGGCCGAACAGATCCGTGCACCGAACGGCCTCCGCGTGGGCATTTGCGAGCGCCTCGTGAGCCTCACCGAACCGTCGCAAACCCGCCAGCGCCGCTCCTCGCATCAGGTTCCCGTACGGTGTGGCGAACTCGACTCGGTACTCAAGTGCTTCGTTGGTCATCGCTGTGGCAACCTCGAGCGCTTGGTGGTACTCAACCTCAAGGTTCAGCGCACACGAGAACATCGAGCCGAACGAACACCGGAGAAATGGGTCCGAGACTTCAGGGAGGAGCTCCGCGACTTTCTTCGCGTCGCTCAGACCTTTGACGGCTCCGAATCTGAACCCGAGCAACAAGCGCTTGTTGGCTTGTTGAACTGCTTCGGCGGCGTCGAGACCTTCTTGGGCCGATCCTAGAAGTTCCTCTAGACGCCCTTGGGATTGTTCAAGCTCAAGGTCGATCGCCGCCGCCAACTGTCCCCATCTGGCCTGACGTCGTTCTTCGCCGCTAGCTGCCGCGCGTTCGGCTGCACCGAAGAGCTTGAGCGCATCGTCCTCACGTGACCCGACGTGGGCGGCGTTGCCACCGACCATCAGAGCCCGATAGGCAACCGATTGGTCTCGGCCACGGCTGGCCCGTTCAGCGATCGCCTGCGCCGCAAGGTGCCGGCCCTGACGGAGTGCGATCTCAGCCTGGGCAAGCAGAACCGAAGGCGTCTCGCCCACGCGATCCGATGCGTGCGACACCCAGAGCTGGAGCGTTGGCAGGCGCGCACCGTCAAGCAGCTCACCCATTGACTCAGCAACAAGACGGTCGACGTCCACAGGTGTTCCGACTCTCTTGGTGAGGTCGAACGCGGCATCGAGCTCCCCTCGGCCCCGGTAATGCGTCCAGGCGTCAGTCAAGACGGAGCGCTCACGCGCCGTGCTCACCCAACCGGCGCGCCGCTCGAAATACGAGCGAAGCAGCGGATGGAAGTCCAGGTAGCGGTCGCGCTCGTCGAAGAGTCCGAGGCGCAGAGCCTCGTCGCACACGATCGCGGCGCGCTCGTCGCTGAGGACCGCGGCCGCGAGCTCTCGATCGATCAGCGGCATCTCGGCGAGGATCGCCAAGGCCCCGCGCATGGCCGGGTCGAGACTTCGGTAGAGCTCTTCAGCGAAGAAGTCGTACAGCGACTCGGGCAGCTCAGCCTCGGGGACGCCCGCATCCTGTGTCATCGCAGCGACACCGATCACGGCAGGCCAGCCACCGGTGAGCGCAACGAGCCCCGAGGCGAGCTCGTCATGGGAGCCTTCGAGAACGTCGGCCGCCTCGTCGTTCGTCATGGCGAGCGCGCCCTCCGCGAGCTCGAGCGTGCGGCCGGCGAGCACGTCCCGAGGAGCAACCCACGATGGTGGGGCCCTGCCTGCCACGAAGAGGCGCACGGGAGACCCCGAGACGACGGTCTCGACGAACGCCTCGGACGCCACGGAGGCAGCGAGGTACTCGTAGTCGTCGATGACGATCCAACCTTCGGCCGGCCAATCGGCGAGATCTTCGGCGAGCATCTCGGCAAGCAGTGTCGCCTCACGCTCCGGGTCATCTGTCACCGCGAGGCGCTGCAGGAGGCGACGGCCGGCCCCGGGCACGACGGCGTCCGCGGCGGCCACGAGCGCTCGCGCCACGACCGACACGTCGGCGGCGGACCTGCGGGCCCGATACCACGCGGCGACTCTGCCGTCGGTCGAGGCCCACTGCTCGGCGAGGGTCGTTTTCCCGTATCCCGATGGTGCGACCAGTGTTCGCACGCGCGCGTCCGACCGGTCGAGCGCGCGAATGAGGCGAGGGCGCTCGATGATCCGGCGGGCGCGAATCCTCGGCTTCCGTGGCTGGCCTGCCATCGGGATGGCTCGTGAGCGTACTCCTCCACTTCGTGAAAAGAAACGCCCGCGGCCGGCGTGGGCGGGCCGCGGGCGTCTGCCGTCAGTGGCTCCGTCGGGGGCGGAGCCTGACGAGGGCGGGGACGTATGGGTCCTCACCGGTAAGCAGGCGGTACGCGGCGGGAATCTGTCTTCGCCGCGCAACGCCGAGCTTCACCCGCAGCACGTCGCTGTGCGCCTTCGCGGTACGCGATGAGATCCCGAGGGATTGCCCCACCTCGTCGTTCGAGCACCCGGCCGCGATCAGCGCGACAACCTCACGCTGGCGGTCGGTCAACGGCGCGTCGGGAGCGGTGATCGTCCTCGTCATGGCGGAGATTCTCGTGTCCCTCGGTCGAGGGATCCATTCGTCGCCGGGCGTAATCCGGGGCGTAACCGAGTCAGTCGCCGACGCGCGCGAGCGCCCGTGCCTTCGCCGCGGAGTACTCGTCTTCGGTGAGGAGGTCGTCTGCGCGGAGCTTTGCAAGGCGTTCGAGCTCCTCGACGTCACCCGGCCCGGCGGGCGTCGGGCGCCACGGAATGCGCGGTTTCGCGAGAGTCACACCGGCCGCCGGGCCTTCCTCGGCCATCTCCCGCGCGACCTGTCGTCGAGTCGCCTCGAACCCGATTGCGGCGAGCACGACGAGGATCGCGGCCGTCAGGAAACGCTGGAGTGGCAGCACCCACACGACGAGGAGCAGGATGGCGGAGAACACCGCCCACGCGAGGGCGGGGCGGGCGAGCCACGGCCCGACTGTGTGCCGGAACCGAGTCGCGCGCGCGCCCTTCCCGGTGATCCACGCACCGAGCGTGCCGATCACACCGATCACGACGACGACCCAGGCGCCCTCGGCGAGGCCGTCGGAGAGGATGCTCCAGAACGCGGCAACCGCCGGGCGGATCGACTCCGACTGTGCGAGGTTGTCGACGAGGTACGAGCCCGCAAGCGAGCGGATCACGAGCAGCGCGATGCCGGCGACGATCAGGCCGATCCCGATCGCACGCACCTCGCGGCGGCGGCGATCCGGTACGAGCCAGAGCGCGACCGCCCAGCAGAGGATCGCCGGGATCCAGATCCAGTTCGCCACGACCTTCAGCCCCTGTGTGACGCTCTGCGCGGTGTCGAGGTTGTCGGCCTTCAAGATGGTCACCTGCGCGGCGGTCGGCGGGAGCTGCTGGTCGAGGTCGCCGAGGAAGCCGAAGCGGTCGCCGAGCTGGACGACGAGAGGCCGGAGATCGAGCACGACGTTGCCGTTGCTCGTCTGGAGCCGCGGCGTGTCGCCTTCGAGCACTCTCTTCACCTGCGCCTGAGCCAAAGAGGACGCGTCCACGAACAGGCTCTGGACGCGCGGGCGCGCGAGCAGCTCCTGTGCGCCGCGGTCGATCGCCTCACGGCCAAGCCCGGCCAGCGGAGCTGCGAGCGCCTGAAGATTGTCCGGCAGCCGTTGCTGGAGGGCGCCCGCCACGTCGACGTTCGCGTAGAGCTGGTCGACCATCGTCGCCGCGACCTGATTGCGGATGTCGTCGTTCGCGATGAGCTGCTGCGAGGTGTCCCGGAACGTGTCCCGGTCGAGTGCCTCGCGCCGGATGAAGTTCGCGAGCAGGCTGACGACGACCAGCACCACGCCGAGCACGACGAGCACTCGGGCGGTGATGATCCGCGCCCTGCTCGGTCCCGCAGGGGCCTGCGCGGCCGGTGTGGCGGCGGGCTCGGTCATGCTCATGTGACTGACTCTCCTTCGGTCGCGGGCTCGGGTTCCGAAATGGGCTCCGGCTCCCCCGGAGCGAGGTCCTCGCCGCCGCTCGCCGGCGCGGCGGGGTGGAGCTCGGCGCGCCAGCCGCGGAGAAGCTCGTTCACCGATGCGGCCCCGACGAGCGGCTCTTGCGGCATCGCCAGCCTCGCCGGGTGAAGGACGAAGGCCTCCGTCTGGGGACCGCCGAGCCCGCCGTGGAACGAGATCAGCTCCTCGAACGCGCACCCCTCGTCAAGGTCCGGGTCGTAGAACGAGCCGACCATGATGTCCGCGACGTGCGGGAACCCGTCGGTGCGGAGGAGGTGCTTCGACGCGTTCGGCGAGAAGTGGGAAAGCGGGTCCTCGCCCTCGACCCTGCCGTGTTCGAGGAAGTGCCGGCCTTTCGCGCCGATCGCGAGTGCGCCGTGCGCCTCGGAGCGCACCAGCAGCCACCCGACGTGCGGATGCTCGGCGAGAGTGGAGACGAGACGCGGGTGGCGTTGCTCGATCTCCTCGAGCGTCATCCGGCGGGGCTGATCCATCAGGTAGACCAGCCCGAGGTTCCCCGACGCGAGCACGACCACGTCCTCGCCCGAGACGTCGTTCTTCGCCCGCTTCTGCTTCGGGCCGCGGCCGGTCGCCTCGCCGATGGCGTTGCCCACGGTGCGATCGTTCTCGTCGCCCGAGTCGAGGGACGCGACGTCCGCGGACTCGAGCGCACCGCGCACGAGGTCGTCGAGGCCGTGGCCGTTGCGCTGCTTGAACGTCGCACCCTGGGTCTGCCCGTGGTCGGAGAGGACGACGATCTCGTACGGCCGGGGCGCGAAACGGCGGGCGCGCCAGAGGCGCCCGAACTCCTGGTCGAGCTTGCGCAGCGCCTCGAGCGTGTCGGCCCGTTCGAGCCCCGAGTGATGCGCCACCTCGTCGTAGCTCGAGAACGTCGCGTACACGGCGGGCCGCCCGGCCATCATGTCCGTCAGCACGGACTGCACGATCAGGTCGCGGACGACGACGCACATCCCGGCCCGCATGAACGGGTAGGCGCCGCCCCGATGACCCCTTGGCCGCACGTCGCGGCGAATCGCCCGGAGCGCGGCGGTCCACTCGAGGACGACCTCCCAGAAGAAGAGGACGAGCACGCGCGTGACGTTGAAGCCGTTCGCGAAGAACGTCCGATAGCCGGGGTTGGCACGCTTTTCGGCCTCGATCCGGCTCACGGTGAGGATCACCGCTTCGGCCTGGCCGGAGAGGAGGTTTCCGCGGCTCGCCCCACCGGCGAGCAGCAGCCCTTTGTCGGTCGCGTGCCGGCGCTCGAGCTCTGCGCAGTCGGCCGGAGCGGAGCACGTCATCACGGTCTGCGTCTCTTTCTCGACCCAGCGGAACGCGGGGATGTCCTCGTTGGAGCCGAGCAGGATGCCCGCCTGGCTCGCGCCCGTCTGTGACGAGAGGTCCGTCTCCCAGCCGGTCAGCTGGTAGCCCTCCTCGGCCGCCCACCGGGCCATGTTCGGCGCGTTGCCGTCCCGCATCGCTCGGCGGAGAACGGGCAGCGCGAGGCCGTCGATCTCGAGGAAGAGGATCCCCGGCGCGTTCGTCTCGACCGGGTCGCCGGTCTTGCGGGCGATCCGCTGAACGACGCGGTACGACCACTCGCTGTCGTCGTCGACACCGGCGAGAACCTGGAGCACGAGAGTCACGGCGGTGGCGACGAGCGCGACGAGCAGCGCCGACCAGAAGCCGTCGACGTGCAGGTCGCCGTCGGTCAGGTTGTCCGCCGCGAGCAGCATCAGCGCGTCGAGGACGAGAACGAGGAGGAAGCCGAAGACGAGCGTCAGCGGCAGGCGTAGCGCCGCCACCACCGGGGGCAGGATCGCGTTCAGGATCGCGATGACTGCAGCGGCGAGGATCGCGGCCGGAACACCGTTCACTGCTGCCCCGGGCAGGATCTCGGCCGCGATCAGCAGCGCGAGCGCCGAGAAGAACCAGCTCAGGAGCAGCTGGAGCGGCCTCAGCCTGGGACGCTCGGGCTGCCACTGCCTCGCCTCGACGGCGGCGTCGCTCACGCGTCACCCTCCTCGCCGAGCGCGTCCAGGCCCTTCGACCGGCTCGACTTCATCTCGCTCGCCCTCCCCTTCGCGTCGGTGTACGAGTCCTTCACGAGCTTTGAGCCGCCGCTCCAGCCGAAGACCATGCAGATCAGCACGACCGCGAACACGACGTTGAACGCCGTCGTGATCAGCTGCTGCCCGATCGAGTAGGCCGTGGCGGTGGTCGAGCTCGTGTAGCTGTCGAGCGCGAACGCGTTGAAGGCCTGGTTGACGCCGACACCGCCGGGGGTGAACGAGAGCAGGTTCGCGAGCTGGTTCGAGCCGAGCACGCTCATCACCGAGCCGAACGTGACGGGGATCGAGTACGCCGCGAGGAAGACGATGATCACGAGCACCTTCGCGACGTAGCCGCCGACCTGCGGGAGCAGGACGAGCCGCGTGTACGCGCCGAGGTCGCCGAGGATCGCAGCGCCCTTCTTCGCCTTCGCCCACATCGTCTTGACCCAGCGCCAGAAGATGCGCAGCAGCAGCACGATCAGGAAGAGGCCGCCGCCCACGATCACGAGCGTCAGCACGGGATGGTCGACGATCGCGTCGCGCTCGTCGCCGAAGCGGAAGTCGAACGAGCCGGCGACCTGCGTGAAGAGGTAGAGGTAGATCAGCGTCCCGATGACGAAGTAGAAGATCTTCTGGACGACGTAGCCGGCGAGGATCCCGGGGAACGTCGAGCCGCGCACGACGGCGACGTACATCACGAGGGTGACGAACGTCCCGATGTTGGCGGGGAGGAAGTTGTTGAGCGCCACGCCTGCCGCGTACGACGCGAGGACGGTCATGTAGGTGACCCCGCCCGGGTACGCGTAGCGAAGGATCCCGTACCAGCCGAGCGCGGTGAGGGTCGTCTGCGCGGCCTGGAAGATGCAGCCGAGGACGATGTAGAAGAGCGAGATCCCGGAGACGGTGTCCCAGAGCTCGCTGAGCCAGCCCCAGACGTCGACGCCCGCGAGATGGAGCAGGGCGAGCAGGACGACCAGCCCGACGAGCCATGAGACGATCTTCACGACGCGGCGTCGCTTCGAGGGACGGTCGGGCGCGACGGGGCCCGCGGAGACGGCTGCCTCGGACATCGGGAGGAGCGTATAACGCCGCCCGCCCGCTTTTCTCATGCGAAGAGGAGCATCCGACCGACGCAGGACAATGGCCCGCGTGAGGTTCAGCTTCCTCGATCGATTCTCGAGGGGTCAGCACGAGCCGGGCGCCACGCCAGAGAGCACGCCGGCCCCGACCGTCGTGCAGATCGACGCGACCTCGCTTTCGCGCGTGTTCTCGGCGCCGATGTGGCTCCGCGACCTCGGACTGCTGGCCTGGTTCCTCGTCGGCGTCGGCGTCCTCGCTCGTCGGCCTCGTCTGGCTCCTCGGCCTGACCTCGACCATCATCGTGCCCGTCACGCTGGGCGCGATCCTGGCCACCGTCGCCGGGCCGCTGGTGACAGCGCTCCAGCGCCACCGGGTCCCCCGAGCGGCCGGCGCGGCGATCGTGCTCCTGCTGCTCCTGGCGATCGCCGTCGTGATCGCGCTGATGGTCTTCGGCGGGATCTACGAGCAGTCGGCGGAGATCAAGGCGTCGGCGAGCCAGGCTGTCGACAAGATCGAGGGCTGGTTCAACGACGCGGACGCGGGTGGCACGTCGTCGCACGGCAGCAGACGTCAAGAGCTTCGACCGCGCAGACGGGCAAGGCGCTCCTCCAGGGGGTGACGAACGGGATCAAGGAGCTGACGTCGCTCGTCTTCTTCCTGACCTTCACCGCATTCTCGACGTTCTTCCTGCTGAAGGACGGCCCGTCCGTGCGCCGCTTCGTCGATCGGCACCTTGGTGTCCCGCCCGAGGTCGCGTCGATCATCACGGGCAACGTGATCCGCTCCTTGCGGCGGTACTTCCTGGGGGTCTCCTACGTCGCCGCGTTCAACGCAATCGTCGTGGGCGTCGGGGCGTATCTGCTCGACGTGCCGCTGGCGGGGACGATCGCCGTCGTCGTCTTCGTCACGGCGTACGTCCCGTTCATCGGCGCGTTCGTCTCGGGCGCGTTCGCCGTGATGCTCGCGCTCGCGTCGCAGGGAACCTCGACCGCGCTGATCATGCTCGTCATCGTGATCCTCGCGAACGGGCTTCTTGCAGAACATCGTCCAGCCCATCGCCTTCGGCGCGACGCTCGACCTCAACCCGCTGGTCGTTCTCATCGTCACGATCGGCTTCGGCGCGATCTTCGGAATGATCGGGATGGTGCTCGCCGCCCCGCTCACCTCCGCGGCGCTCCACATCAGCCGTGAGCTCGCCGCAGGTCAAGGCGCTCGAGGCGGCCGGCGCCGAGCGACCGCCACCCGAACCGGATCCCGCCGCAGCCATCTGAGCCCGGGCGGCGGGGGCCCGTCGGCCGACCGACGTCCTAGCATCCACAGCTCGGACAACACCAAGGGAGGCTGCATGTCCACGTTCGACCTCGAGGAGCGCGAGGTAATCGAAAGCGCCGCTCGCGCCTGGTGGCTGTTTCTCCTGACCGGGCTCCTCTGGCTCCTCTTCGCGATCATCGTGCTCCGCTTCGACTACACCACCGTCACCGCGGTCTCGATCCTGTTCGGGATAGTGGCGATCGCGGCCGGGATCAACGAGTTCTTCATGCTCGCCGCGTCGCATCGGTGGTGGAAGGTGCTGCACGGCCTGCTCGGCGTGATCTTCATCGTCGTCGGGATCATCGCGTTCGTGCACCCCGGCGACACCTTCGCCGCGCTCGCAGCCGTGATCAGCTTCTTCCTGATCTTCAAGGGCTTCTTCGACATCATCGTCTCCATCGCGACCCGGGACGAGATCCACATCTGGTGGGTCCAGCTGCATCGCCGGCATCGCGGAGGTCCTGATCGGGTTCTGGGCGGCCGGCTACTGGGGCCGCAGCGCGATCCTGCTCGTCATCTGGGTCGGCGTGATCGCGCTCATGCGTGGGATCACGGAGATCATCTTCGCGTTCAAGCTCCGCTCCGCCGGGAAGGCGGCAGGCGGAGGCGGACCGGGCACGCTCGCAGTCGCGTAGCCCCGAGGTCGGAGGGCGCGGCCGCTACGAGGGAGCGGCCGCGTCGCCTGGCTCCGGCGAGGACGACTCCAGCGCGGCGCGCGCCTCGGCGACCATCGCGCGACGCGTCCGCGTCACCTCGGTGGCGACGATCTGGAGCGAGGCGGTCACGGGCACCGCGACGAGCGCTCCGAGCACCCCGAGCAGCGCCCCGAAGATGGTGACGCCGAGGATCACGAAGAACGGCGAGATGTTCACCGCCTTCCCGTAGATCGTCGGCCCGAGCAGGTTGTTCTCGATCTGCTGGTAGACGAGGACGACCGCGAGCATGATCAGCGCGTCGGTGAGCCCCTCCTCGGCGAGGATGGTGGGCACGAGGATGAACCCCGCGATCGTCGCGCCGAGGTTCGGGATCAGGTCGAGGAAGCCGGCGATGACGCCCAGCGCGAGCGCGTAGCTCGAACCGAGGAGCCACGCGGTCCCGCCCTGCACGGTGCCCGCGATCGTGGCGATCGCGAGCGCACCGATCGCCCAGCGGGACACCGTCTCCGTGATCCGCTCCCACGTGTCGAGCCAGCGGTCGGCGTCCGCCGGCATCAGCATCGGCCCGGACGACGCCGCGGAGGCGATCCATGTCGATCAGGAGGAAGAGCGCGAGGAAGATGAGCGTGAAGACCGCGAGTCCCACCGAGAACGCGTCGCCCGCGAGCCCGAGGATCGACGAGATCGCGTGCGGGATCGAGTCGGCGACGTTCGTCGCACCCTGCTGGACGTTCTCGCCGGCCCCCGAGTCGCCGGCCCACGACAGCTCGCCGGAGTCGCGCAACTGCTCGACGATGTCGCGGAAGGCTCTTCACGAAGTCCCGCAGCGCGCCGACGAGCGGGACGAGCAGGAGGAGAGCGAGCACGGTGACGACGACCGTCGAGCCGAGCACGACGATCGTCGCGGAGATCCCCCGCCCCCACTTCGTCCAGCGTACGAACGCGCGCAGCGGGATCTCGAACACGAGGGCGAGGAAGACGCCGAGGAAGACGAGGATCAGCGTGTCGCTGATCGAGATGATCGCGGCCGCGAGCGCGGCGACGGCCGCCGCGAGCAGCAGCGTACGCAGTGCGATCGTGCGCTCGGTCCCCCGCCACGTGCTCACGGCCCAACCTCCAGGCGCTCTGGCCGCCAGCCCGCGGTGACGGCTTGGCCGGCCGGGGTCACTGCATGTCGGCCCGGGCCCGACGGCGGTCCGTGATCCAGCCGATCAGCATCAGGACGACCGCGAGCGCGAGCAGGCCGCCGAACACGCCCCACGCGACGAACGCGCTCGTGATCAGGAGCAGCACGATGACCGACGCGATCGCGACCGCGACCGCGATTGCGGAGACCTTGAACCAGAAGCCGAAACCCATCGCAGCAATCAAACAAGACGGCGTCATCGACCGCAACATGCACCGACCGACGGAGGAGCGCCGTCTTCGGACGCGAACCGCGTTCGATAAACGCCCGGCGTCGTATGATCGCGCTGCTCGCAGGGCATTCGTCGCCGGACAAGCATTCGAACTCGCGGAGCGCCGGCGCGCCCGCGACCGGGAGGTGAGATCACGTGGTCGTCGCATCGGACTATCCGTTCCTCGACGTCTTCTGGACGATGATCATCTTCGTCCTCTGGATCGTCTGGTTCCTGATCCTCTTCCGCGTGATCGCCGACCTCTTCCGGCGGCATGACGTCTCCGGCTGGGTGAAGGTCCTCTGGATGATCGTCGTCATCCTGCTGCCGTTCCTCGGCGTCTTCATCTACGTGATCACGCAGGGCTCGCACATGGCCGAGCGAGACATGAGCCAGGCAAAGGCGGCGCAGAGCGAGTTCGACGACTACGTGAAGACGGTCGCCTCGAGCGGCGGCCCGGCGGCGGAGATCGAGCGCGCGCATGGGCTCCTGTCGTCAGGCGCGATCACGCAGGCAGAGTTCGACGCGATCAAGGCCAAGGCGCTCGCACAGAGCTAGCGCCGGGCTCGAACGCGCCCCATGAGCACATGGCACGCCGTGCTCTGGGGCGCGCTCGGAGCCTCCTCGCTCCTCGTCGGGCAGGCACTCGCCCGACCGCTCTCGGGGTCGCCTCGCGCGATGGGCCTCTTGATGGGCTTCGGGGCAGGGACGCTGATCAGCGCGGTCGGGTTCGAGCTCGTCCCCGAGGCGAGCTTCGAGGACGTCGGTCTCGGCGTCGGGCTCGTTCTCGGCGCAGGGGCGCTGACGTACTACGTCGCGGACCGGACGATCGATCGGTTGGGCGGCGCCGACCGCCAGGCGATCGACGGACGCCCGGAAGAGGGATCGCCGTGGGCGATGTTCCTCGGCGCCCTGCTGGACGGGGTGCCCGAGTCCTTCGTGCTGGGCTCGACGCTCGCCGTCGGAGGAGCGATCGACGCCGCGTTCCTGGCGGCGGTCTTCGTGTCGAACGTGCCCGAGGGAGCAGCCGGCACGACGAGTCTGCTTGCGACGGGCGCCTCGGGCCGACGGGTCTTCGCCGGCTGGGCGGCGCTCGTGGTCCTGTCCGCGGCCTTCGCCGGCCTCGGATTTCTGCTCGCTGACGTGACGCCGCACCAGGGCGTCTACGTGGAGGCGTTCGCGGGCGGGGCCGTCCTCACCGTGCTCGCAGACTCGATGATGCCGCAGGCGTTTCGGTACGGGGGTCGCGCCGTCGGCCTGCTGACCGTGCTCGGCTACGTCGTTGCCGGCGCTCTGGCGGTGGCGCAATGAGCGACTCGTTCGGAGAGCAGGCACCCGAAGGCCGGGCCTATCTCCGGCTCGTCCTGTTCGGCGCGGCGATCGGCATCCCCGCCGCGCTCGCGGCTGCGCTCTTCCTCGCGCTCGTCCATGACCTGGAGCACTGGCTGTGGCACGACTTGCCCGACGCGCTCGGCTACTCCTCACCGCCCTGGTACCTCGTGATCGGCCTCCCGGTGGTCGGCGCCGCCCTGGTCGCCGCCGCGCGGCAGTTCCTGCCCGGCGACGGCGGTCACTCGCCGCTCGAGGGCCTGGCGACGGAGCCGACGCCCGTGTCCTACGGGCCCGGGGTCGCGCTCGCCGCGCTCGGGACGCTCGCGTTCGGAGCGGTGCTCGGGCCCGAAGCGCCCGTCGTCGCCCTCGGCTCGCTCGTCGGCGTGGCGATCACGCGCTACGTGAACGTCGGGAAGACCGGGGGGGCCGTGCTCTCCCGGGCCGGCGAGTTCTCGGCGATCTCGGCACTCTTCGGCGGTCCGATCACGGCAGGGATGCTCCTGGTCGAGGGCGGGATCCGCGTCGGTCCGGCGCTGCTGCCGCTCCTGCTCCCGGGGTTCGTCTCGGCGGCGATCGGGTACCTCGTCTTCCTCGGCTTCGGCGACTGGGGCGGGCTCGACGCGCCCGGTCTGGTCGTTCCGAACCTGCCTCTCTATGACGGCGTCCACGTCTACGACCTTGCGGTCGGACTGGCGGTCGGCGTGCTCGCCGCGATCCTCGTGGCCGGGGTGCATCGCACGGCCCACGTCGTCGTCGGCACGCGGCCACGACTCGGCATCTCGGGCCTGCTGATCCTGGGCGGGCTCGCGGTCGGGCTCCTGGCGTTCGGCGCCGACCTGCTCGGCGCCGACTCGCAGGTCGTCCTGTTCTCGGGCCAGGCGTCGATCCCGGCGATCGTCGGTGAGGGCTCCGCGTGGGTCGTGCTGGTCGTGATCGTCGCGAAGTTCTTCGCCTACGCCGTCAGCCTCGGCTGCGGGTTCCGCGGCGGGCCGATCTTCCCCGCGATCTTCCTCGGCATCGCGCTCGCGTCGTTCGCCGTGGTTGCGTTCGACGTCTCGCCGACACTCGCCGTCGCAGTCGGCACGGCGGCGGGGATGGCCGCCCAGGCGCGCCTGATCGTGACGCCTGTGCTCCTGTCGGCGCTGCTGGTGGGCACGAACGGGATCGACACGGTCTCGGCCGCCGTGCTTGCGACGGCCGGTGCGATCCTGACGATGGCGGCGATCGAGCGCCGTCCCGCGCGCGAAGCGCCCTAGCGCGCGCGGAATGCGGCGACGACCTCGACGCGCGGGATCGCCGTCATCCGCGGTCACTCGGGGGCGACGCGCTCCTCGGGCGCCACCGTGCTCGCAGCCGTCTCGACGAACGAGACGATCGTCTCGCGCGTCGGGTGTCGCGCCACGACACGAGAGGCTTCGTCACCTCCATCAGTCGTGCGCGCCGCTCGCCGCGTCCGCCATCTTCTCGAGCGCCTGATCGATCGTGAAGCTCGCCGCCTTCTGGCGCGGCGGGAACTCCTTGAACGTCGCGAGGAACTCGACCACGATCGCCTGCGCCGCCATGATCATGTAGGCCTTGGACGCGTACCAGTCCCAGTAGGTGTTCGACGTGATGTCCGCCCGCTCGAACGGATCGGTCCGCAGGTTGAAGAGCTTCGGGATCCGCAGCGGGACGAACGGCTCGGCCCAGAGCTCGAGCGTGCCCCTGGCAGCGCTGCTCCATGAACACCATCTTCCAGTTGTCGTAGCGCAGCGCGACGAGATCGCCGTCGTCGCTGAAGTAGATGAAGCCCTTGCGCGGGCTCTCGCTTCTCCTTGCCCGTGAGGTACGGCAGCAGGTTGTAGCCGTCGATGTGCACCTTGAAGGTCTTGCCGGCCGCCTCGTGGCCCTTCTTCAGCTTCTCGACGATGTCCGGGCTCGCCCGCGGCCGCGAGGAACGTCGGCAGCCAGTCGTGGTGCTGCACGATCTCGTTCGAGACGGTGCCCGCCGGGATCTTGCCGGGCCAGCGCACGAGCAGCGGCACGCGGAACGCGCCTTCCCAGTTCGTGTTCTTCTCGCTGCGGAACGGCGTCATCGCGCCGTCCGGCCAGGTGTTCATGTGCGGCCCGTTGTCGGTCGAGTACATGACGATCGTGTTCGTCGGCGATCCCGAGCTGGTCGAGCAGGTCGAGCAGCTGCCCGACGTTCTTGTCGTGGTCGATCATCGTGTCGTGGTAGGGCGACTGCCAGCGGCCCGGCCTGGCCGAGGCTCCGCGCTTGGTGTGCGTGCGGAAGTGCATGTGCGTGGTGTTGACCCAGCAGAAGAACGGCTTGCCCGCGTCGTGCTGACGCTTGATGAAGTCGCTGCGCGGCGACGAACTCGTCGTCGCACGTCTCCATGCGCTTCCGGGTGAGCGGGCCGGTGTCCTCGATCTTCTGCTTGCCGACGCGGCCCCAGCGCGGCTGCTCGGTCGGGTCGTCCTTGTCGGTCGCCCAGCAGTGCAGCACGCCGCGCGGACCGAACCGCTCCTTGAACTCCTCGAACGTCCTTGCTCGGGTAGTCCGGGTCCTCCGGATCCTCCTCGGCGTTCAGGTGGTACAGGTTGCCGAAGAACTCGTCGAAGCCGTGCACCGTCGGCAGGTACTTGTTCTTGTCGCCGAGGTGGTTCTTGCCGAACTGGCCGGTCGCGTAGCCGTGCGGCCTTGAGCAGCTCCGCGATCGTCGGGTCCTCGGCCTGCAGCCCGATCGAGGCGCCGGGCATGCCGACCTTGGTGAGCCCGGTGCGGAAGACGCTCTGCCCGGTGATGAACGACGAGCGGCCCGCCGTGCAGCTCTGCTCGCCGTACGAGTCCGTGAAGCGCATGCCCTCGTTGGCGATGCGATCGATGTTGGGCGTGCGGTAGCCCATCAGCCCGTCGCTGTAGCAGCTCAGGTTCCAGATCCCGATGTCGTCGCCCCAGATCACGAGGATGTTCGGCTTGTCGGGCATCAGGCTGTCGCTCCTTCCCCTCTCGAGGGTGGGTGGCGCACGATGCACCGGAAGCCGAGATGCGCCATGGAGGTGTCGATCATCTGCGGCTGCCGCGCGGAGGGCCGGTAGCGGAGGCAGTAGTTCGGCGCGCAGAGGTGCGAGCCGCCTTTGATCACCCGCCGCGGGATGTGCTCGCCGGGCTGGCCGGGGTTGTAGCTGTCGTCGGGTGACGTCACGCGCGGGTTCACGGGAACGCAGCAGGGGCTCGTGACCTCGTCGGGGTGGCGCGGACACGTACCAGTCGACACGTCCACTCCCAGACGTTCCCGGTCATGTCGTAGAGCCCGTAGCCGTTCGGCGGGAAGCTCCCGACGGGCGACGTCCCCTCGTAGCCGTCGAGCTTCAGGTTCTGCCAGGGGAACTCGCCCTGCCAGGTGTTCGCCATCGGCTTCCCGTCGGGGAAGTGCTCGTCGCCCCAGGCGAAAACGGCGCCGTCGAGCCCGCCGCGCGCGGCGTACTCCCACTCGGCCTCGGTCGGGAGTTCCTTGCCCGCCCAGGTCGCGTAGGCCTCGGCGTCCTCGTAAGCGACGTGCACGACGGGATGGGTGTCGCGGCCGTTGATCGTCGTGCCCTTGCCGCCCGGGCGCTTCCAGTAGGCGCCCGGGACGTACTCCCACCAGTTGCGGTAGTCGTCGAGGTTCACCGGCCCGGCGGTCTTGCGAAACACGAGCGACCCCGGCACGAGCAGCTCCGGGATCGGCGTCCGGATAGTGCTCCGGGTCGAGAGGCCGCTCCGCGACCGTGACGTAGCCGGTGTCGCGGACGAAGCGGCGGAACTCGGAGGCGGTGACCGGCTTCTCGTCCATCCAGAGCCCGTCGACCGCAACGCGGTGCACCGGCCGCTCCTCGGGATAGAAGTCCTCGGAGCCCATCGCGAACGTACCGCCCGGCACCCAGCGCATACCGGGAGCCGGTGGCGGCCCCGGGGTCTCCGTCGGGTGCGTCGGCGGCGTCGATCGAGCTCTGGCTCATGCGATTCGCCTACTGCCGGACGATCAGGACGTTCGGGGCGCCGGCCGGGGGCCGTAACGGCTCTATGGGCGGGAACGTCGCCTCGGGATCCTTGGCGTCCTCGTACACGGCCCGGCACGGGGCGTGTCGGGGATGGGCAGTGCCTCGCGCTTCAGCTCGCGCGCCATCGGCTCTCCTTTGTCAGCGACGCGCGAGCGCCGCGATGAAGCCCATCAGGATGAACCCCGCCCCCAGACCGATCAGGAGCCAGGCGAAGAAGTCGCCGAGCATGATCCCGAGCCCGATCCCGACGAGGATTCCGCCGGGGAGCGCAGGGCCGCCGTACTCGTAGCCGCGGCCCGATCTCGACTCGTAGGACATCTTGCTCTCCCTTCGATCAATCGCGGGCCATCTCCGGCTCGAACTCACGCTCGTCGACGTTCATGTCGTCGGCGACGGCTTCCGAGGGATGTGACCGGCACCTCGAATCTAGTTGGTCGGCGCGACCTCACCAACCTACAAGCGCCACCCGGGTGTGCTCGACTCGTCGGAAACGTCGACGGAATGCTCCGTCGCTCGGCCACTCGATGTCGGCTGGCGTCACCGCTCTTCCCGTCCGTCCAGGTCGCGCTCGAGGCCGTGCGGGACGGCGACGCGGGCTGAGCTCAGCGGCCGGCGGCAAAGCCGTCGCCGCGGCCGTCCGAGCCGCCGACGAGCGCGTCGCCCACGCGCAGGATCGCCTGGCCGACGCCGAACGCGTGCTGGATCGTCGCTCGCCGGACGTCGTGCCCGAGCGCAGCGAGCCCGTCTTCCGCCTCCCACAGCCCCGGCTCGAGCTCGACCTCGCGCCCGACGCCCACCCGCCAACGCGGGGCGTCGAGCGCGGCCTGCGGGTCGTCGCCGTGGTCGACGAGGCGGAGCACGAGCTGCATGTGCCCCTGAGGCTGCATCGCGCCGCCCATCACGCCGAACGGCCCGAGCAGCGAGCCTGCCTTCGAGAAGCATCCCGGGGATGATCGTGTGGAACGGCCTCTTGCCCGGCCCGAGCCGGTTGGGGTGCCCTTCGTCCTCGACGAAGCCGGCCGCCCGATTCTGGAGGGCGACGCCCGTCCCGGGCGGGACGACCCCCGACCCGAACGTCCCGTAGACGCTCTGGATCAGCGAGATCGCCGTCCCGTCGGCGTCGACCGCGCAGAGGTACGTCGTGCCGCCCCGAGGCAGGACCGACGGCTCCGGGTCGAGGGCACGGTCGGCGTGGACGAGCGCGCGGCGCGCGAGCAGGTGGTCCGGGTCGAGCAACGCGTCCGGCCACGGCGCGTCGCCGACGTGGGCGTGAGCGTCGGCGAGGGCGAGCTTCATCGCCTCGATCTGCGAGTGCAGCCCCGGCTGGAGGCCGTCGTACAGCGCCAGCCCGACGAGCGCGGCGCCGCCCTGCCCGTTGGGCGGGAGCTCGCACACCTCGACGCCGCGGTAGTCGTAGCGGAGGGGCTCGACCCATTCCGAGCGGTGCCCGGCGAGGTCGTCCTCGGAGAGCCACGACGCGCCGGCGATCGCCTCTGCCAGCCGCCCGCGGTACAGCGCGTCCGGGCCCCTCGGCGGCGATGCGCGCCAACGTGTCCGCGAGACCTGGGATGACGAAGCGCTCACCCACACGTGGCGCAGGCGAACGGCGCCTCGGGTGCACGCGCCCACTTGTCCGCGATGCGCGCGGAGCACGCGACACCACGGCGGGCGCGCTCCGCGGCGCGTCCGAGCGCACGGTCGAGCCCGAGCCGGCCGAAGCGCTCGGCCAGGTCCGCCCACGCACGGACGGCTCCAGGGACGGTGACGGAGCGTGGGCCGGTCTCGTCGACCCGGATCTCGTCGACGACGCCGGGGGCGCGCCCGGAGCCGTTCAGCCCGTGGAGCGCTCCCGTCGTGCCAGACGAGCGCGAACGCGTCGCCGCCGAGTCCGTTGTCGGTCGGCTCGGCGACGGGCAGGATCGTCGCCGCCGCGAGCGCCGCGTCGACCGCGTTGCCGCCGGCCTCGAACGCCTCCAGCCCCGCCGCGGTCGCGAGCGGGTGGCTCGTCGCGATCATGGCCTCCCCGGCGACCGCCGGCATCCGCCGCCAGCCGCTCGGGTGCCCGCCCGGGCGGAACAGGGCGCCGAGGTCCAGATCCACGCTCACGATCCTCGCACGCGGGGTATTCCACTTGTGCCCGCCACCGTGCCATCATGGTCCGCGATGATCCTCAAGCGTCCGAGGACGCCGCATTACGACGACCCGGTCGCCGTGGGCCGACGGCTCCACGCGGCGCGCGAGGCGGCCGGGATCAGCCAGCGCGAGCTCGCGTTCCCGGGCTGCAGCGCCGCGTACATCTCGCGCATCGAGCGCGGTGAGCGGATCCCGTCCCTCCAGGTGATGCGGGAGCTCGCCCGCCGGATCGGGATCACGCGAGGCGGAGCTCGCCTACGGCAAGGAGCCGCTCGACTCCGACGTGTCCCAGGCGGTCCGGGCGGTCGAGGCGGCGGAGGCGGCCGGGGACGCGGGCGACCTCGCCAAGGCCTACCAGACTCTCTCGCGCGCGGCGTCGAGGGCCGCAACGCGGGCCGCGCGGGCTGTCGCCACGGTCTGAGCGAGCAGTCCCCGTAGGATCGCCGGCGTGAGGCGTGACGCCGACATCGTCGTGGTCGGCGCCGGGATCGCCGGGGTCGCGACGGCTCGCGCGCTGGCAGACAGCCTCCGCTCCGTGGTCCTGCTGGAGCAGTACGAGCTCGGACACGCGCGCGGCTCGAGCCACGGCACGTCACGCATCCATCGGCTCAACTACGGCGACCAGCGCTTCGTGCGCCTCGCGCAGGCGGCGGGGGACGCGTGGCGCGCGCTCGAGGACGAGCGCGGCGACCGGCTCCTCCAGCGAGTCGGGGTGCTCGACCTCGGCCCGGCCGCGCCGACGACCGCCCGCGCGCTCGCCGCCTGCGGCGTCCCCTACCAGACGCTCTCGGCGGAGGAGGTCGCGGCGCGCTGGCCGCTCCGCCTGGATCCCGGGGAGACCGCCGTCTACCAGCGCGACGGCGGCTTCCTGTACGCGGACCGAGCGCACGCCGCCCTGCTCGCGGCCGCGGTCGACGGGGGGGTCGACGTGCGCGAGCGGTCGCCCGTTCTCGCGCTGGAGCTCGGCCGCGGCGCGGTGCACGTGAGCGTCGACGGCGAGGAGATCGTGGCAGGGGCCGTCGTCGTCACGGCCGGTGCCTGGGCACCTCGCCTCCTCGCGACGGTCGGCATCGATCTTCCCGTGGTGCCGACCCGCGAGACCGTCGTGTACCTCGACCTCCCGGGCGCGGAGGCGCTGCCCCCGGTCATCGACTACGGCGGCATCCCGGCCCCGGGCGAGGGCGGGATCGCCCGCCCGGGCAACTCGACGTACTCCCTCGCCGCCCCGGGACGCGGGCTGAAAGCGGGGCTTCACCACGCCGGGCCGGTCACCGATCCCGACGACGCCGGCGAGGCCGACGAGAGCGTCGCGGCGTGGGTCGCCGGCTGGGCGGCCTCGCGCTACCTCGACGCCGGCGCGACGCAGGCGGCGGAGACCTGCATCTACACGAACACCGCGGACGAGACCTTCGTGCTGGAGCGGCACGGTCGGGTCGTCGTCGGCTCCGGCCTGCTCCGGTCACGGCTTCAAGTTCGGCCCGGTCGTCGGCCGCACGCTCGCAGCCCTCGCCCGGGAGGCCGCCGGGTGAGTCGACGCGCGCTCGCTGCTGCCGCCGCCGCCCTCGCCGCGTCGCTCCTCGTGGCCGGCTGCACCGGCTCGGAGCCCGACGACGAGACCGGCACGACGACGGGCGCGACGACGCCGGCCATGTCGTCGGTCGCCGTCTACCTCCTCCGCGACGGCAAGGTCGCTCCGGTTCGTCGCACGATCGAGGCGACGCCGGCGGTCGCGCGGGCGGCGCTGACGTCGCTCCTCGACGGGCCGACGGACGGCGAGAGAGGCCGCGGGCCTGGTCACCGCGATCCCCGCGACCACCACGCTCCGGGACATCTCGCTCTCGGACGGCGTCGCGACCGTCGACCTCGGCGGCACGTTCGGCGAGCCGGGCGGCCGGCACCGCGCTGCAGGAGCGGGTCGCCCAGGTGGTTGCGACGCTCACGCGATTCCCGACGATCCGCCGGGTCGCCTTCCGCCTCGACGGCGAGCCCGTCACGACGATCGGCGGCGAGGGAGGCGTCCGCGTCTCACCCCCGCTCGGACGGAAGCAGATCGAGGGACAGACCCCGCAGATCCTCGTCGAGTCCCCGCTGCCGGGGGACAGGATCACGAGCCCGATCCGCGTCCGCGGCACCGCCAACGTCTTCGAGGCGACGGTCTCCTTCGAGGTGCGGGACGACGGAGAGAACGTCGTCCAGCGCAGCTTCACGACCGCGACGTCGGGCACCGGGACCCGCGGGACGTTCGAGACATCGCTCGCCGTACCGAAGCTCGAAGGGCGGGCGACGATCGTCGCGTTCGAGGCGTCCGCGGAGGACGGAAGCCCGCTGCACGTCGCCGAGGTGCCCGTGTTCGTCGACGGCTGAGCGTCACCCCTGCTGCTGCAGGCAGACTGACCGCGGCATGCCGCCGAAGCCGAGGAAGCCCCCGCCGCGTCATCCCGATACGAGGAAGCGCAACCTGCTCATCGCCGGCGCCGGAGCGGTCGCGGTCGTCGCGATCCTCATCGTCGTGAGCGTGGTCGTCGCCGGGGGCGGCGACAGCGGGACGACGACCACGAGCGCCGCCTCGTCGTCCTCGCTCTTCGCGGGCATCCCCCAGAACGGCACCGAGCTCGGGCGCGAAGAACGCGCCCGTCACGTTCATCCAGTTCGAGGACCTCCAGTGCCCCATCTGCCGGAGCTACCAGGAGGACGGCTTCTCGGAGATCGTCCAGGACTACGTCCGCCCCGGCAAGGTGAAGCTCCGCTTCGCGGGGATCGCGATCCTCGGCCAGGACTCGGAGAAGGCGCTCAGGTATGCACTCGCCGCCGGCAACCAGGGGAAGCTGTGGCAGTACGTCGCCGCGCTCTACGCGAACCAGGGCGAGGAGAACTCGGGGTGGGTGACGGACGACGTCCTCGAGCGGCTCGCCAAGGACGTCGGCCTCGACTGGACGCAGCTCCAGAAGGACGCGGCGAGCGAGGAGATCACCCGGCAGGCGGAGGCGACTGCCGCCGAGGCCGACCGGCTCGGCGTGCCCGGGACGCCGACGTTCTTCGTCAAGGTCGGCGACGCCGAGCCGTACGCCGTGCAGCCGAGCTCGTTCTCGATCGACGCCTTCCGTCCGATCTTCGCCGACGCGCTCTCGCAATGAGCGCCGTGAGCGACCGCGCGTTGCGGGTGGGGATCGTTGTCGTCGCCCTGGCCGGGATCGCCGTGGCCGGCTACCTCACGTACGTCCACTACCGGCCCGACGCCCTGATCTGCACGAGCCACGGCGGCTGCGAGACGGTGCAGGAGTCGTCGTACGCGGAGCTCGCCGGGATTCCCGTCGCGCTCCTCGGGCTGATCGCGTGGAGCGCCGTGCTCGTCCTCGTCGCGTGGGACTCGGAGCTGGCCCGCACCCTCGTCGCGGCGGTCGCGCTCGGGGCGGCCGGGTTCGCGATCTACCTCGTCACCCTCCAGGCGTTCGTGATCGACGCCTGGTGCATCTGGTGCCTGGTCAACGACCTCGTGCTCGTCCCGCTGCTCGCGATCCTCGCGGTGTGGCGGGTGCTGCGGACCGACCGAGCGCCCGCCGGCCGCTCCGCGAGCCGCCGCCTGACGGGAGCCGCCGGCCGGGCGCGCGGCTAGGTCATCGGCACCTGGCGGAGGATGTCCGACTCGATGCGGTCGAGGATCTCCGTCAGGGTCGCGCCGGTCGCGGTGATGCCGTGGTTGCGGAGCCCGATCACCGCATGGGACGGGTCCGGCTCGAGCTCGATCAGGCTCGCCACCGACTCGGCGAGCTCCTGCGTGCCGCACGGGTAGTTGATGTCGGTCGCGGCGATGCCCTCCATCCACGCGTGCACGTGGAGGATCGCGCCGACCTCGGGATGGGCCTGGTAGATCATCCAGTGCTCGATCGCGTCGACCGAGACGCGGCGCGGCTCGATCCCCGGCGGGACGCTGATCCGCATCCGCGCGTTCTCCTCGTCGTAGCCGGAGACGAGCAGGATGTCCCGCCCCGCGACCTCGAGCTGCGACTTGTCGACGCCGCTCGCGCTCATCCAGAACCGCGTCGCGTCCTTGCGGGCGGAGAGGTTGCCGTACGAGAGCCCGCCGACCTGATACAGCCGCATCACGTGGCGCAGGTCGCGCTCGCCGAGGTACTCGTGCACCGGGAACGGCGCGGGCAGGAGGTCGAGCTCCTGCATCCGCTTGCCGGCGGCGCCGATGTCCGCCGTGACCTCGTCGCCGTCCCACAGCTCGGGCTCGAGGTCCGCGACGAACTCGTTGTCGATCACGAGCTTCGACTTCGCCAGCGGCGCGAGCCGCTCGAAGACCTCACGGGGATCGTCGGAGATCTCGTACGTGCCGCGCTCCATCGTCGTGAACCAGACGCCCTGGCCGGGCACGTGCAGCACGACGACGTTCGCGAGGGTGCGGACGAGCATCGGGTAGCTCGTCTTCAGCACGTCGTCCGGCACCGCGTCCAGCTCGTAGAAGGAGGCCGAGTACGTGCCGCGCGACTGGCGGCGGAACGCCTTCGGCTGCTCGGCGTCGAACATGTTCAGCACGAAGTCGGCGTCCGCGATGTCGTCGACGCGCGCGAAGCCGTCGCTCTCGAACTCCGTCCCGATCGAGCGAACCCACTGCTCGTGGCCCTCGGACGTCGGAGTGCCCCAGATGGCGTACTTGCGCATGGCGCAACTCTACCGCGGGGCGCGGCGTCTCTCCTCTCGACGCGAGGCCGCGGCGGTCAGCGGAACAGGTCGCGGTCGCGCGGCATCACGAGCTCCGACGCGCTTCCGTCGCCCCCGACGTCGAGCCCGCGCACACGCGCGGCGGGGACCCGGTCCGCCTTCCCGAGCACGAGCTCGGCGGCGCCGGCGATCTCGTCCGCGACCGCGATCTGGGTCGTGCGGAGCTCGTGGCCCGACGCGTCGAGCGTGCCGCGCAGGTCGCGCAGCGGCGCCAGACCGGCGACACCGAGCGCGACATCGGTCGTCCCCTGCCGCCAGGCGCGGCCGAAGGAGTCGCTCACGATCACGCCGACCTCGACGCCGGCCAGCTCGCCGAGACGCTTGCGCAGCGCCCGCGCCGAGGCATCGGGGTCGAGCGGCAGCAGCACGAGCGTCCCGTCCTCCGGTGCGTTCGAGGCGTCGACGCCCGCCGACGCGCAGACGAAGCCGTGTCGCGTCTGCGCGATCACGAGCGGCGGGCGGCTCCGGACGACCTCCACGCTCTCGCGGAGGATCACCTCGAGGTGGCGCGGGTCGCCGTCGGGGCCGGCGAGCTCCCGCGCGCGCTCCGAGGGCTCGACGTCGGCGAGGCGCACCACGCGACCCTCGACCTTCGAGACCGCCTTCTGCGCGACCACCACGACGTCGCCGTCCTCGAGCCCTCCGGCCCGCAGCGCCGCCTCGTGCAGCTCGCGCGCGAGATCGGCCCCCTCGTGCAGCTCGGGGATCCCCTCGAGCGGCACCACGCTGACGGCCGCGCCGCTCAGGGGATGCCGGTGAGGCGCACGCCGGCATGCGCCTTGTAGCGCTTGTTCACGTTGACGATCACCGCGGTCAGGCCCTCGAGCGCCCGGGCGGAGGCGAGCGGCCCGCAGTCGACCGCGCGTCCCGACGTGATCCGCGACGCGAGGTCGACCACGAGCTGCTTGGCGTCGGCGTCGTCGCCGCAGACGAGGACGTCCTCCTCCGGCGGCTCGTCCCGACCGAGGTTGCGCGCGGCCAGCGAATGGAGCCCGGCGACGACCGGGCCGTCGACGACCTCCTGCACGCGGGTGGCCACCGAACGCGCGTCGGTCGTCGGCACGACGCCTTCCGGCGCGAAGCTCAGCTCCGCCGCGACCGAGAGGACCGGCGTCGCGCCGATCGCGTCGCGCAGCTCGCGCGCCGTGTCGACCGCGGCCTCGGCCTTCGTCGCGAGCACGACGAGGTCGGCGGCGCGGCAGGCGTCGGCATTCGTCGCCCCCTCGACGCCGAGCTCCGCAGCGACCTCGGCCGCGCGCTCCGCGTCGCGCGAGCCGATCACCACCTCGTAGTCCGCCTCCGCGAGCCGGCGCGCTAGCGCCTTGCCGAAGCTGCCCGTGCCGCCGACGACCGCGACCTTCACGCGGCGACCTCGAGCACCGTCTCGGCCAGCCGGCGGGAGGACGCGCGATCGTCCATCAGCGTCGTCGTCGCGACGAGTGGGATCGGCGCCTCGGCCGGCTCGTCGACGTAGTCGATCACGAGGACGTCGACCAGGCCCTCGTAACACTGTGTCACATGGGCTGGTGTCGTCCCGCCGGCCATCCGCATGAGCATACGGTCGAGTGGCCCCTTCACCGCACGACCACCGATCAGGGGGCTGACGGCGACGCAGCGGACACGGCGCTGGGCGATCGCGTCGCGGATCGCGGTGACCGCGAGGATCGGGCCGAGCGAGACGTACGGGTTGCTGGGCGCGAAGACGAGCGCATCCGCCTCCCTGATCGCCTCGACGACACCGGGCGCCGGCGTGGCCGCGTCGGCGCCGTCGTAGACCACGCCGTCGACCTCGTCCTCGTGTCTCCGCCCGACGAACCAATCCTGGAACGAGAACGTGCCCCCGGGGGTCACGATCTGTGTGCGCAGCTCGTCGTCGGTCGCCGGGAGCAGGGGTGCCTCGACGCCGGCAGCGCGAGCGAGCGCGGCGCTCACCGACGAGAGCGGCTCGCCGCGTTTGAGCGCCGCCGCGCGGACGAGGTGCAGCCCGAGATCGAGGTCGCCAAGCTGGAACCACGCGTCGCCGCCCCACTCCCGCGCCGACTCGAGCGCGCGCCAGCTCTCGCCGGCCCGGCCCCAGCCGCGCTCCTCGTCGTTGAGGCCGGCGAGCGCATAGAGCACGGAGTCGAGGTCGGGCGAGACGTGCAGGCCGAGCACCTCGAGGTCGTCGCCGACGTTTCCCACCACGGTGAGGCCCGACCCGAGGACGTCGTAGAGACCGCGCGCGAGCTTTGCGCCTCCGACGCCGCCCGAGAGGCAGACGACCTTCACCGCGCGATCGCTTCCACGAGCGCGCGCGTCCGCGCGCCCCCACGCGGCCCGAGCCCGTCGAGGTCGGCGAGCGTGTCGACGTCTGCAACGAGGTTCGGTAGCGCGAGCTCCTCGAAGTCCAGGCCGAGCTCGAGGACGTGCGCCCGGAAGCGGCGCGCGCTGTCGGGCCCGTAGAGCGGCCGGAAGATCTCGGCGTACGGCAGTCCCAGCGCGTTCGTCCGTCCGTCCGCCGAGGCGACGAGCGCGGCCCGGCCGAGCCGCGGCGGCACGGCGAGGGCGGCGAGGTCGGACGGGCGCACGCGCGGGAGGTCCGCGTTGACGACCAGGCAGATGCCGTCGACGTCCTCCAGCGCGGCGGCGACCGCAGCGCCCTGGCCCTCGCCGGGGTCGTCGACCGCCGTCGCACCGAGCTCGCCGGCGACGAGGCGGCCGGCGGCGTCCCCCGTTACGACCCGCACCTCGCCGACGGAGGTCGCCGCCTCGACGACGTCGCCGAGCATCGCCAGGGCGACCTCGCGGCGGAGCTCCTCGGGAAGCCGGCTCTTACCTTCCTCCCGGAACGGGATCACGACGAGCATCGCCGTCGAGAGTAGTCACGCGGCCACGGCCCGCCGTCGTGGTCTGAGTGCTGACCTTAGGCCGCGTGCGGGGCTGCGCCGCTCGAACCGGCGTCGGCGCCTGGGCCTGTCGTCGCCCACTCGTTCACCTCGAACCAGTGGGTTCCCTCGAGCGCCGCCACGACGTCCGGATGCGTGTGGGCGGCGTTGACGACGTGATGATCGATGTCGCAGCAGATCTCGACCTCGTCGAGCGACAGCGTGCCCGGGATCCGCGCAACGACCTCGAACGGCAGGTGCGCGTCACGGACTGTCATGTGCTTGAACTGGAGGTCGGGCGCCAGCTCCATCAACGTCGGCCAGTCCGGGCAGCTCTTGTAGCTCATGGGGTTCGTCCCTTCGCGGCGCCGCGCCAGGTTCCTTCGAGCCGAACGAGGCCCCGGCCCTCCCCGTCCGGGTAGACGAGTAGCGGGAGCCCGCTCGGCAGGCGGTCGAGCAGCCGACCGTCTTCGCCGACGAGCGCGAGGCCGAGGTGGAACCGCCCGAACTCGAGCGGCGACGCCGGGACGTCGAGACGCAGCTCGAGGCCGCCGTTCCGCTCGTCCCAGCCGAGCGAGGCAGTGTCGACGAGCTCCTCCGCGACGAGGAGCCCTGACCCGTCGCGCAGCTCGAGGTGCAGTGACGGCGCGGGCACAACACCGCTCAGCGTGACCTCGAGCCCGAACGGCTCGCCGGCCAGGAAGCGGTCGCGCTCCTCACCGTTCGCGGCCACGACCCTGGCGCGCTCCAGCCTCGCCTCGCCCGAGCCGGTACGCGGAGCGCCGTCCTGGAGCGACGCCGCACCATCGTCGGCAAGCGCCCGGCGATAGCGCGTGATCGCCTCGTGCACCGGGCCGTCGAACGCGAGCGTTCCCTCGCGCAGGAGCGCCGCGCGGTCGCACAGCCGCTCGACCGCGGACGCGTCGTGCGAGACGAAGAGGATCGTGCCGCCCCGCTCCTTGAAGGCGGCGATCACGCCGAAGCACTTCCGCTGGAAGCTCTCGTCGCCGACCGCGAAGACCTCGTCGAGGAGCAGGACATCCGCCTCGAGGAACGCGGCGATCGCAAATCCGAGCCGCATCGTCATGCCGGACGAGTACGTGCGGACGGGGCGGTCGATCGCATGCTCGAGCTCGGCGAAGGCGACGATCTCGTCGAAGCGCTCGCGGATCCGCGCGCGGGTGAGCCCCTGGAGCATCCCGTTCAGCTCGACGTTCTCCCGGCCCGTGAAGTCGGGATGGAAGCCGGCGCCGAGCTCGAGGAGCGACCCCACGCGACCTCCGCTGGAGACACGGCCCTCGGTGGGCTTGATGATCCCTGCGATCAGCCGGAGGAGCGTCGACTTGCCCGATCCGTTCCGCCCCACGAGCGCCACCGCCTCGCCGGGCGCGATCGCCAGCGAGACGTCGCGGAGCGCCCAGATCTCCTGCGCACCCGTGCGGCCGCGCTCGACGAGGAGCTCCTTGAGGGTGTACGACTCGCGCGCCCGGACGACGAACCGGCGGGAGACGCCGTCGACGTCGATCGCACCGGGAGTCACCGTCGGCGCCTCACGACGCGACCGCGGCGAGCTCGCGGCGCACGATGCCGGCGAGCGTCTCGACCATCTCGGGCGCCGCGTTCGGCATCTCGATCCGGGCGAAGCGGATCCCGAGCTCGCGCGAGCGCTCTGCGGCCTCGACGTCGAGGTCCCAGCGGATCTCGAGGTGGTCGGAGACGAAGCCCACGGGGCAGGCCAGCACGTCCGTCACCCCGGCCCCGTGCAACGCCACCAGGTGGTCGAGGATGTCGGGGCCGAGCCACGGCTCGCCCGTCGGCGACTCGCTCTGGAAGGCGAACGACCAGTCCTCGACGCCTGCCTGGTCCGCGACGAGGGCCGAGGTCTCGAGGAGCGACTCCCGGTACGGGTCGCCCTGCTCGAGAATCCGAGCGGGGAGCGAGTGCGCGGTGAAGACGACGTGCGTTCCGTCGGACGCGAGCTCGCCGCAGCGGCGCGCGAGCAGGTCGACGAACCCGGGCTCCGTGCCCCACCGGCGGACGAAGCGGGTCTCGGCGCGCCCGGCGACCGCCTCGAGAAAGAGCTGCTCGTAGCGCGCGACCGAGAGCGTCGACCAGTGCGGCGCGAGGACAAGGCCGACAAGGGTGTCGTGCCCGAGCTCGAGCGCGGCCTCGACCGCCGACCCGATTCGCGGGTCCCAGTGGCGCATGCCCGTGAGCACCGTCAACCCGAGCTCGCCTTCGAGCGCAGCGCGGGTCTCCTCGGTGATCGCGTTGAGGGGCGACGGCGCGTCCGAGTCGTCGATCCCCAGCGCGCGGTACCGCGCGACGAGATGATCGAGGTGCTCGGGGGGGATCGGCCGCCCGCCACGGATGTCCGCGTAGTACGCGGGGACGTCGGCGAGCCGGTCGGGCGAGCCGTACGCCATCAGGATCACTACCGGATTCGTCACGCCGCGACACCCGCCTCGGTGCGCTCGCGCACGAGCGCGGCGAGCCGCGTGAGGACGTCCGGGTCCGTCTCGGGGAGGACTCCGTGGCCGAGGTTGAAGACGTGGCCGGGACGGCCTGCCGCGCGGCCGAGCACGTCGAGTGCTTCGCGCTCGACGACTTCCCACGGCGCGAGGAGGACGGCCGGATCGAGGTTCCCCTGGACGGCGCGCTCGGGCGCGTGCGCCCAGCCCTCGTCGAGGGGGATCCGCCAGTCGAGGCCGAGAGCGTCGCCCCCGGCGGCAACCAGCTCATCGAGTAGATGCGCTGCGCCGGTCGCGAAGTGGATGGTCGGCGCGTCGACCGCCGCGAGGACCCGTGCGCTCCACGGCCCCACACGCTCCCGGTACAGGCCTGCGGGAAGCGTGCCGATCCAGGAGTCGAAGAGCTGGACGGCGTCCGCGCCGGCGCGAACCTTCGCCGCGACGTAGGCCGCGAACGTGCCCGACAGCTTCTCGAGGAGCGCGTCCCACGTCTCGGGCTCGGACAGCATCAGCGCCTTCGTGCGGGCGAGCTCACGGCTTGCGCGCCCCTCGACGAGGTAGCTCGCGACCGTGAACGGACCGCCGCAGAAGCCGATCACGGCAGTCTCCTCCGGAAGCTCGGCACGCACGAGGCGGACGGCCTCGAGCACGGGCGCGAACGCCTCTTCGGGGTCGGGCACGACGAGCCGCTCGACGTCGGCCCGGGTGCGGATCGGCTGCTCGAGCACCGGCCCGACGCCCTCGACCAGCTCGACGGCGACTCCCATCCCCCGGACCGGAGTCATGATGTCGGCGAACATCACGGCCGCGTCGACGCCATGCCGGCGGACCGGCTGAAGCGTCACCTCGGCGCAGAGCTCGGGTGTGTCGGCGACGTCGAAGAAGTCGTGCCGCTCGCGGATCGCCCGGTACTCCGGCAGCGACCGGCCGGCCTGCCGCATGAACCACACCGGCGTCCGCTCGACGGGCTCGCAGCGGAGCGTACGGACGAGAAGGGGCTCGCTCACCACGGGAGCGTAGCCCCCGCAGGCTGGCCCTCTACACTCGGCCGCCGTGGAGCCGCTCGCACCCCTCTTCCGGGAGTGGACCGTGCCGCCGCAGCGCGCCGGCGCGGCGGGTGCCGCGCAGGTCGTGCTGGAGAACGGGGGGGCCGCGACGTGGCGCTCGCGCGGTGCCGACGGCTTGCAGCTCTCGTACCACTGGCTCGACCGGCACCGCAACGCGATCGTGTGGGACGGGCCTCGAACGCCGTTCCCTCGCCCCGTCGCCCCGGGCGAGACGGTCGCGCTCGACGTGAGGCTCGTCGCGCCGCGTCCGGCCGGTCGCTACGTGCTCCGCTTCGACCTCGTCGAGGAACACCGGTTCTGGCTCTCCGAGCTAGGCGTCGAGATGCTCGAGCTGGAGGTGGACGTTGAGCCGGGGATCGCCGAGCGTCGGCTCTCGGTCGTCGTGCACGGCGGGCCCGACGAGCGGACGACCGCCGCGCTCGCGGCGCAAGAGGAGCCGCTTGTCGCCGAAGCGTCGGTCGCGACGGCGCATCTGGTCGCGGGGGCCGAGCCCGCAGCGGACTGGTCGCGCCTGCTGCTCGACGCGCATGCGGAAGGCTGGGACGCGGTCGGGCCCGCGCTCGTGCCTGCCGGCGGCGTGCTCGAGCGGCGCCGCGCCGCCCGCTCGCTTGCGCCGTGGGCGCCGGGCGGCCGCAATCCGCGGCTCGACGAGCCGCTTCTGCTCCCGTCCCTCGTCGCGGGCCTCGAGCCCGTGAGGCACGACGGGCTTCCCGCGTACGCGGGCGAGGGACTCTTCGAGGGCCGGGCCGTCGTCAGGCTTCCGACGCGATCCGGTCGTCGACCGCGCTGAAGACGAGCGCGCCGACGACGAGCGCCACGACGGCGGCGACGCACAGGTAGATCGCGTCCGCCGCGGGCGGCAGCTCCCCGGCATAGAGCGGCGTCCGGTACGTCTCGATCGCGGGCGTCAACGGGTTCGCCCAGTGGATCAGGTCGACGAGCCACGGCCGCGACTCCGCGCCGGGGAGGTCGTCGAGCTGGTACAGGACGGGCGTCAGGAAGAACCACGGCAGGAGCGCCGCGGCGACCACGAACTCGACGTCGCGGAAGATCGCGTTCAGCGCCGCGATCGCGAGCGAGAAGCCGGCGACGAACACGACGATCAGGACGGCCGCCGGCAGCGCCAGCCACGCGACGTCGCGGCTGTCCGGCCGGAACCACAACGAGAGGCCGAGGACGATCGCGGTCATCACCGCGAAGGCGACCACCTGGGTGGCGACGACGGAGAGCGGGACGAGCTGGCGCGGGAAGCGCACCTTCCGGATCAGGGGCGCGTTCTCGACGAGGCTGCGCGCGGCGGTCTGCAGCGACGAGGCGAAGAACGCCCACGGCGGGAGGCCGCAGAGCAGGAACAGCCAGTAGTCGTCGAGATCGGTCGCCTGTGCCTTCCAGAGGACGGAGAAGACGACGAGGTAGACGAGCATCAGCGCGACCGGCAGCGCGAGCGTCCACGCCAGGCCGAGCACCGAGCCCTTGTACTTCGCCCGCAGGTCGCGGCGCACGAGGCTCGAGAACAGCTCCCGGTACCGCAAGACGTCTGCGTACACGCTCACCGCGGGCGATTGTAGGGCTGAAGCGGCCCCTACAATGATCGCCCGTGGAAGCGGCCATCACGCTCGCCGCGCTGCCGGTCGCCTCGGTCGTGCTCTGGACGCTGCTTCGCTCGCCGTCGCTCGGGGGCCGGCTCGTCGCCGTGCCGACGGGCGCCCGCTGGCACGACCGCGCCACTCCGTTGTTCGGCGGGGTCGGGATCGCCGCCGGGCTCGTCACCGGCGTCCTCCTGGCCGTCGCGGCCGGCGTGATCGAGCCGACGTGGCTCCTCGCGGGGATCGTCGGCGGGTGCGGGATCGTCTTCGGGGCCGGGCTGCTCGACGACGTCCGGCACCTGAGCCCGATCGCGAAGCTCGTCGCGCAGTTCGCCGCCGCCGCGATCGTGATCGCCGCCGGGCTGCGGGTCGAGCTCGTCTCGAACGACGTCGTCGGCGTCGTGATCGCGCTCGTCTGGCTGGTCGGGATCACCAACGCCTTCAACTTGCTCGACAACATGGACGGCCTCGCGGCGACGCTCGCGACCGTCGCGTGCGCGTACTTCGCGATCGACGCGTCGACCGTCCACGAGAACGACCTCGTGCTCGTCCTCGCGCTCTCGCTCGCGTTCGCATGCCTCGGCTTCCTCCCCTTCAACCTGCGGCCGGGCGATCGGGCACGGGTCTTCATGGGCGACTCGGGGAGCCAGCTTCTCGGCTTCCTCCTCGCCGTGCTCGGGCTCGCCGCGAGCTGGACGACGGCCGGCACGACGATCGCGACGATGCTCCTCCCGCTCCTCGTCCTCGCGATCCCGATCCTCGACACGACCCTCGTCACGGTCCGACGGCTGGCCGAGCGACGCCCGGTCACGCAGGGCGGGAAGGACCACACGTCGCACAGGCTCGTCTACTACGGCCTCTCGGAGACGCGCGCGGTCGGACTCCTCGCCCTCATCGGCATCGCGCTCGGCGCGACGGGCGTCGCGTACAACGTGCTCGACCGGCCGGCCGTGACGGCGCTCGGGATCCTCGTCACGTTCGCCCTGCTCGTGCAGTTCGGAAGCTTCCTCGCCGAGCTTTCCGAGAACGAGCGCCTTGGCCGCCCCGGCGACACGTCCCTCCGCCACGCGATCACGGTGCAGCCGCGACGGCTGATCGAGCTGGCCGTCGACGCGCTGCTCGTCGGCGGCACGCTGCTCGCGGTCTACCTGACGTTCGTCGACGGACGAGGGACAGAGCTCCAGCGCGGGACGTTCCAGGCGGTGCTCCCGATCCTCCTCGGGACGACCTACGTGGTGTACGTCGTCGCGGGCGTCTACCGGCGCGTCTGGCGCTTCGCCACGGCGAGAGACCTCGCCATGATCGCCGTCGCCTCGCTCGTCGCGACCGGTGCCGCCTGGGCGATCGTCGTGGCGATCCGTGACCTCGGTGACTTCCCGCGCGCGGTCTTCCCCGTCTACGCGGTCGCCGCAGCCACGCTGGCCGTGCTCTCCCGCGCGCTCGTCCGCTTCGTCCCCGCGGCGGGCAGCGCGGACGACGGCAGGACCCGCGTGCTGGTCCTCGGTGCGGGGCACGCCGGCAGGGGGTTCGTCCGCGCCCTTCGACCGTCCGGTGACGTCCAGGTCGTCGGCTTTCTCGACGACAACCCGCGTCTCCACCGCCGGCGGATCCAGGGCGTCCCGGTGCTCGGCACGACGGACGACGCAGCAGCGGTGCTGACGGCAACAGCCGCGGACGAGCTCGTGATCACGATCCCGGACGTCTCCGCCGACCGCCTGGCGAGCCTCATCGACGCCTGCGAGACGGCCGGGGTCGGTCACCGGGTGGTCGCGAGCGACACCGTGACCGGACGCACGGTCTCGCAGGCGCTCGCGGAGTGACAACGGCCGGCGCAGCCGCGCACCCGGTAGCGGGCGGCATCACCGAGACACGCGCGCGCGTCGAGCGCCTGATCCCGCTCGTCGGCGCGTACCTCCTGCTCGCGACGTTCTACGCCTGGCAAGCGTGGCGGCGCGAGACGCCGACGATCTTCACGGACGAGCTCGAGACGACGCAGATCTCGCGTGCGATCGCGGACACCGGTCACGCGATGCGCCGTGGCGAGCCGTACGGCTTCACGAGCCTCGTGCCCTACCTGACGGCGCCGTTCTGGTGGATCCACCCGGTCGCGAGCGCCTACGAGACGATCAAGACCGTCCAGGCGTTCGTGATGGCCGCGGCGATCTTCCCCGCCTACCTGCTCGCGCGCCGGGTGGTCACGCCGGGCTGGGCGCTGTTCGCCGCCGTGGGGACGATCGCCGCGCCTGCGCTGTCGTACTCGCCGATCCTCGTCGAGGAGCCGTGGGCGTATCCCGCCGCCACGCTTGCTCTCTGGCTCACCGTACGCGCGACCGACCGACCGACCAGGGCGGCGTTCGCGCTCGCGTTCGCGGCCTGCATCGTCGCGGTGCTCGTCCGGGCACAGCTCGTCGCGCTCTTCGGCGCGCTCGCCGCCGGCCTCCTCGTGCTGGGCTGGCGGTCGGTCTGGATGCGCCGCTACCGCGCGGCATGGTCGACCTGGGATCGCGTCGGCTTCTGGACTCTTGCCGCGGGCGCCCTGATTGCGGTCGTGGCGTTCGTCGGCCACCGCTCGGGCGAGTGGGAGACGGCGACGACCCTCTGGAAGGGGCGGATGGTCGAGTACGGCAGCTGGGCCGGCGGTGCGTTCGCGATCGGAATCGGGATCGTCCCGGCGATCGCGCTCCTGGCCGTGCTCGCCGTGCCCGCGCGGGAGCGAGAACGCCCGGGCGTGCGGGCATTCGTCGCGGTGACGGCGGGTGCGGTCGTGAGCTTCGCGTGGTACGCCGCGATCAAGGGGACGTACCTCTCGACGACCTTCTCGAGCCTCGTCGTCGAGCGAAACCTCGTCTACCTCGCCCCGCTCGCGTTCGTCGCGACGGCGTACCTCTTCGAGCGGGCGGCCGCGCCCGCCTGGGCCGTCGTCGTGTCCGGCGCCGTCGTCCTCGGCCTTGTCGTCTGGACGCCGATCGAGCGCGGCCTCGACAACTTCCCGTACTACGAGGCGCACGGCTTCGCGATCCTCGCGCTCGCGAACCGCGAGTGGGCCTGGCCCGAGAGCCGGATCGCGGCGGCGCTCGTCGTCCTCGTGATCGTCTCGGTGATCCTGCTGCTCCTCACCGCGACGCCACTCCGACCGTCGCGCCTCGCGGTCGCGGTCCCCGTGGCGATCGCCGTCGCGATTCTCGGGTGGAACGTGGTCGCCGAGACGTACGCGTCGATCGGAGAGCACGACTTCTCGTCGCGCGTCGAGACGAACCTCCCCAAGCCGAACGACTGGGTCGACCGCGCGACGGACGGCGGGTCGACCGTCGTCCTCGGGCAGCGGATGAACGACAACCCGCTCGGCTTCGCGTCGGTCGAGTTCTGGAACCGCTCGATCGACAAGGTCTGGAGCGTCGACGGGACCGGGCCGGGGCCGGGCCACACGCTCACGCCCGACCTCCAGAAACGTCGACGGGACGCTCTGGCCGAACCCGGAGACCGACTACGTTCTCGCCGCGAACGGGGTCGAGGTCGCGGGGCCGACGGTGGCGACCAATCCCGCTGCCAACGCGAGCGTCGTCCGGCTCGACGGGAAGCCGATCCGCCTGCGGTCGAACGAGACCGGGGTCGCAGCGGACGGCTGGATCATCGGCGACGCGGGCAACCCGGACGTGCCCGCACGCGCCGCGCACAACCAGTTCGACGTCTCCCGCGGCGGCACGGGTGACGTCGTCGTCACGCTCTCGCGCCAGGTCTTCTGCCCGAAGGGCGTGCGGCTGCCGGGCGTCGCGCGGGTGCGGGTGGGCGATCTCGTCCGTGGGGCAGACAAGCAGCCTGCGATCGGACGCGTCACAGGCTCCGAGACGGCGTATGTGCCGGCCTGCGGCGTGCGGACCGTCGTGTTGCCCACGCCGGACGGACCGTGGCGCGCAGAGGTCGCGATCGAGACATTCGTTCCGCGGAAAGTCGATCCGAAGAACTCGAGCGACGCCCGCGCGCTCGGGGCGCAGATCGGCTTCGCGGTGCAACGCTAGGGCTCGTCGGGAACGAGCGCGGCGACGAGGTACGTGAATCGCCGGCGGAGCGCGAGGCTGCCGACCGGCGTCCGCTCGAGCGCGACGACGAGGCGAACCGCCACGTCCGGCAGGTGCTTCGTCTGGGGCACGAGGAACGGCCGCATCAGGACGCGTCCGAATCCGGCCCCCTCGAGCTCGGCGACGATCTCGTCGACCCGGTACTGGCGCGGGTTGAGGTCGAACACGAGCTTCTTCTCCGTGAACGCGCGCACGCGCGAAGAACGCCGCACGGTCGCGCGCGTAGTAGATCGCGCGGAACACCGTGGTCGCAGCGACCGGCGCGGGCGGGACGTACGAGTCGAGCTCCCCCACCTCGACGTGGGCGGCGTCGCCGAGCTTCGCGGCGGCCGCCTCGACCATCGCCGGCTCGGCGTCGACGCCGCGGTAGCGAAGGCCGCGCGCGAGGAGGTGCGCCCCGAGCCCGCCGTCCCCGCACGCCAGGTCGAGCACCTCGTCGCCCGTCTCGAGCGCGATACCGAGCGACGCGACGAGCTCCGCGCGGTGCGCGAGATACGCGTCCGGCGAGGCGTACTGCTCCTCCGACCAGCGGGCCGCCTTGCCCGCGTACTGCCCCGCCTTGTCGCTCACAGGCGCCCGAGCGTCTCGGGGTGACGGGAGACGAAGCGCGCCATGCCCTGGGCGTGCCAGAGCGTGTGGCGGGAGAGGAACCGCCGGTCGGTCACCCGGGCCCAGTCGTGCGTCACGCGAGCCAACGGCACGTACCAGCGCTCCCAGCCCGCCCGCATCGCGCGGTAGCAGAGGTCGATGTCCTCGACGTAGTGGCGGTAGCCCTCGTCCCAGCCGCCGAGCTCGTCCAGCATCTCGCGTCGCATCAGGAGGAACGCACCGAGCAGCCAGTCGGCCTCCGCGGGCGCCGTGACGTCCTCGTCTAGGTGGTAGTGGTCTCGTTGCCGCTCGAGCGGCGGGAAGAGCCGGCGCAGGGGCGTCCGCCGCACGAGCGTGCCGCGCACGGTCGGGAAGCTCCGGCGCGTCGGCTGCCACGATCCGTCCGGCCACACCGTGCGCGGCCCGGCGATCCCGCAGCGTTCCCGTGTCTCTGCGAACGCGTGGAGGATGCCGACCGCGTCCGGATCGGGCACGACATCCGGGTTCGAGAAGAGCACCCAGGCGCCCGAGGTGGCGGCGACGCCGAGGTTCACGTTCTCCGCGAGCCGGCGCGGCACCGCGTTCTCGACGACGCGCACCCCGGTCGGAAGCTCGGTGGGCAGCGAGCCCGGCCGGTTTGCGACGACGACGAGCTCGTCGACCTGTGGCGCGAGGATCGGAAGCAGCGTCGCGAGCTCTCCGGAATGCCCGTGCGAGATGACGACTGCGGAGACCTCGGTCATCGCGAGAGCGCCTCAACGTAGACCCGCACTGTGACCTCGGCGGTTCGCTCCCACGAGAAGTCGCGCGCCCGCGCGAGACCTACCTCGCGAAGCCGCTCCGATTCTGCGAGCGCCCGGCGGATCCCCTCTGCGAGCTGGGGCTCCTCCACGATCACCGCGGCTTCCCCGGCGACCTCGGCGAGTGCCGGGTCGGGAACCACGACGACGGGTGTCCCAGAGGCCATCGCCTCGACGACGGGGAGCCCGAAGCCCTCGTGGCGCGATGCCTGCACGAGACAGGCGGCGCCGCGGTAGAGCTCCGCGAGGCGCTCGACCGGGACGTAGCCCGCGAGCGATGCCCCGCCGGCCCGAAGCTCCGCCGCGACGCGCGCGTCCTTGACCGGCCCGACGACGACGAGCTGGAGCCCCGCCTCGCGCGCCGCGGCGAGCGCGGCGAGCTGGTTCTTCCTCGGCTGGATCGCCCCGACCGCGAGCGCGTATCGCGCCCAGTCTGTCGTCGCGAGCTCCTTCGGGCCCGAACGCGGGGTCGACGCCGTTCGGGGTCACGACCACGCGCTCGGGCGGAAGGCCGTAGCGGTCGACGAGGTCGCGCCTCGTGCGCTCGGAGACGGTCAGGATCCGAGTGGCCGCCCGTGCCGCCCGGGGCACGACACGGCGGAAGATCCAGCGGTCGCGGCGGCTCATCAGGGCCGGATCGTCGTCCTCGAAGGAGAGGTCGTGGATCGTCACGACGACCGGGCAGGGGGCGCGGAAGGGCAGCGCGTACTGCGTGTGCGCGAGCGACGCGCCGAGACCGCGGAGCGCCCGGGGCAACGCCCACGCCATCCGCAGCTCCTGTGAACGCGCGGGCAAGGCGACCGCCTCGATCCCCTCGGGGACGAGCTCGGGGTGGCGGGTGATCGCAGCGATCCGGAGCCCCTCGGCTGCTGCAGGAACCGGGAGCGTCCGGAGAAGGTTCCGCACGTAGCTCTCGTCGCCCGTCCGCCTGCGGCCAAGGACGTCGGCGTCGACGACGACGAGGCTCACGCGAGCTCCCGCCAGAGCGTCTCGACGAGATCGGCGGAGTGATCCCAGGTGAAGGCCGCCGCGCGTTCCTGCCCGGCGGCGACGAGCTCGTCGCGCCTCCCGCCCGCCTCGTCGATCCCGACCGCGATCGCGGTCGGGTCGTGCGGGTCGACGAGCACCGCCGCGCCGCCGGCGACCTCCTCCGTTGCCCCTCCGCGACTCGTGACGACGGGCGTGCCGCATGCCATCGCCTCGAGGATGGGCAGGCCGAACCCCTCGTACAGCGAGGGATAGACGAGGCACCGGGCGCCGCGCATGAGCGCGGCGAGCTCGCCGTCGCTCGGCTCGCCGACCCAGCCCTCGACGGCGACGCCACCCCAGCCCGCCGCGCCCGCCACGCGAAGCTCGACCTCCGCCAGGCGCGCGGCCTCGACGGCCGCGGCCAGGTTCTTGCGCGGCTCGAGCGTGCCGACCGCGAGGACGTAGTCGCCGTCGGCGGCGGGGCCGTCCGGCCTGAACACGGCGTCGACGCCGTTCGGGACGATCCGCGTCCGCTCGGGCGGGACCTTCAGCAGCGCGCCGAGCTCGTCGCGCGTGAACGCCGAGACGCAGACGATCGCATCGGCGGCCGAGACGCCGGCTCGCAGCGCCTGGATCCCGGTCGCCCGGTGCCAGCGTGGGAACGTCTCTGGGTGGCGGAGCAGCGCGAGATCGTGGACGGTCACGACGAGCGGCGCACGCGGCCGCAGCGGTGCACGGAACGTCGTGCAGTGGAGAACGTCCACCCCGTCGGAAGCGCGGCCGAGGCGGAACGGGTACCAGAGCGCGTCGCGGCGGACGGTCGCGAGCCGGCCGGAGCCGCGCGTCGAGAGGCCGACGAGCTCGAGCTCCGGACGGCCCCGCAACGCCGCGAGCAGCCCCGCGACGTGGCGCGCCGTCCCGGCTCGGGTCTGGACGAGCGGCGACGTGTCGATCCCGACCTTCACGATGTCGCCGCCCGTCGCACCGCCTCGCGGGTCTCCGGGTAGCGGAGAAGCGCCTCGGCCCCGGCTCGATCGAGCCAGCGTGCGGCCACGTGCTCGTGGTCGAGCTCCGGCTCCCATCGAGTCGGCGCATCGGCGACGAACGGCCAGACCGTGATCCGCTCCGTCCCGGCCGGGAAGCGGGCGCGCACCGACTCCGGGTCGCCCGCGAGGTCGTAGGAGAGCGAGCCGCCCAGCGGCCGGGGGACCGCGACGAGGCCGGTCTCCTCCTCGAGCTCCCGCGCCGCGGCCGTCGCGGGGGCCTCGTCCCAGTCGACGCCTCCCGCGACCAGATGCCAGTACCCGAGCTTCTCGGGCGAGCGGAGCAGCACGAGGTACTCCGGGCCGCGCTCGCCGGGCCGCTGCACGACGATCGCGACCTCCTCCGGACGGCGGTTCGCCGTTCACGCGCGCTCCTCGAGCGCGGCCGAGAATCGTCGCGCCCGTCCCGCGCCAGGTGAACCGCGACGCGTGGACGAGACCGCGTGTCACGAGGTCCTCCCGCCGTGCAAGCGCCTCGCGGATCCCCTCCGCGATCGCCTCGGGGTCGAGCGGATCGACGCGCACCGCCGCGTCCCCGCACGCCTCGTCGAGCGACGGATCAGCGGACGCGACCACCGGTGTGCCGCACGCCATCGCCTCGACGACGGGCATCCCGAAGCCCTCGAAGAGTGAGGGGAACACGAGGACCGACGCGCCACGGTACAGCCTGGCGATCTCCCTGTCGGGGACGTAGCCGAGCCGGCGGATACGTGAATCGGCGAGGTCCGGCCGGTCGCCCCAGCCCTCGCCGCCGGCCAGCACCAGCCCCAGCTCGCCGTCGAGGAATCGCCACGCCTCGACGAGCCGTGCGAGGTTCTTGCGCGGCTCGATCGTGCCGAGGCCGAGGATCGTGGGGCCCCCGAGGTCCGCCACCGGCCCGACCGGCCCGAGACCGGGCTCGAGGCCCGGCGGCGCATGGACGATGCGGTCCGGCTCGATCCCGAGCAACGAGACGAGGTCGGCTGCCGTCGCAGCGGAGTTGGCAAAGACGACGTCGCACGTCGTGCGCGGCGTTCCGCGCCTTCCGCGTGTGCATCGAGATCGTCCTTGCAGTGCACCACTCGGGATGCCGCAGCGGGATCAGGTCGTGGAAGACGGTCGCGCGCACCCCGGCCCGCTGGGCGGGGTACATCCACTCGCTGAAGAGGAATGCGTCCAGCGCACCGGCGAGCCGCTCGACGGCTGGGTGGCCGGCACGGCTCCAGGCGGTGCGGCATGCGTGCGAGGCGGGCAACGGCAGCAGCCTCGTCGAGATCCGAACGCCGTCGAGCGACGCGCGGATCCGCCCTGGCCCCCTGATGCTGGTCGGCGCGAACGCGACGAGCTCGTGCCGTTCGGCTCCGGCCTCGGCCATCCCGACAAGGGTGCCGCGGATGTAGTTCCCGATGCCCGTGCGCGGGTGCGAGAGCGGCGAGACGTCGACGACGATCCTCACGCCGGCGGGTGGTACACGAACGAGTCGAAGTGCGCGCCGAGCGGCCGCAGGTCCGTGCTGCCTTCGATGCGGTTCGCCGGGATCCGGATGGGTGCGACGCGAAAGTCGACGACGCATGTCCCGTCGACCGCCGTGAGCGGCACGCGCAGCGTCACCGATCGGTTGGCGGGAACCGAGATTCGCGCCGCCGGCCGCCCGGCCGCCATGGCGAGCACGTCGGTCAGCTCGTCGCCGACGAGGTTCGGGTCCGTATGCAGCGCGACGTCGAGCTCGCCCCCGGGGCAGTGTCGTCTCGTCCAGCGAACGTGCGGGCCGGACCACGTGTCGTTCGGGTAGATGCCCGTCAGCGTCGTCGTGGACGAGAGCGGCCCGTCAGGCGCCAGAGCCTGATCCCGAGTGGCACGTCCGCGGCGACGATGTCCCCGTCCGGGCTGATCGAGCCGTCGAGCAGCGCGTACGGAGCGTCGATCGTCTTCCCGGTCGCGGTGCGAAGCGTGCCGTCGGCAGGATCCTCGTCACCTGCCGTTTCGCCGATGCCGCCCGGGGTCGGTGCGACCGTGTAGTAGACGTCGCCCACCGCGCGGTTGAAGAACTCGTTCTGGTTGACGGTGAAGCGGTCGGCGCGCCCGGTCCAGAGGACGGCGACCGAGCCGTCGCCGTCCACGTGCTGGTCGATCCAGTCTCGGTCGACACCGCGGATGCCCGTGAACACCGCCCCTTGACCCGCGCGGAGCACTCCGTGCGGCCCCGCCCAGACCGGCTGCGAGAACACGACGAACAGCGCGAGCAGCACGAGCGGGACAGCGACGGCACGCCGCGCCGGGACGAAGACGAGGAGCGCGAGGAACGCGAGCGCGCAGACGAGGACGGTCAACCGGTACGAACTGCCGACGAGGTACCGGTTCACCGTCCACAGCGGGATCAGGGAGAACGTGTCGGACTTCGCCGGCTCCGCGACGAACCGCTGGTAGGGGAACGCGGTCACGAGCCCGACGGCGATTGCAGCCCCGACGCCGAGAGCGAGCGCGGGACGTGGCGCCCGAGCTCGACCCAGGCGAGCAGCACGATCGCAAGGAGCGGTGCGAGGAAGAAGAGATATCGGTCCTGGACCCGATCGGACGCGAAGCGTGAGGTGAACGCGGCGACGACGAGCGTCGACGTAGCGACGAGCGCGAGCGTCGCCGCGAGATGCGCCTGGAGCGCCGGCGCCAGCCGACGCGCCTGGAAGAGCAGCACGACGAGCGCGACCACGGGGATCACGCAGACGTACAGCGTCACGACCTCGACGTGCCAGAGCCAGAAGCGCAGGACCTGTCCGACGTCGTAGCCGCCCTCGCCGACCACGCTGTACGCGCCCAGCAGATCCGAGATCGATCCGCCTCGGAGCAGCTGCCCGGCCAGCACGACGACCACCAGGCCGACGGCTCCGCCGACGAGTGGGACGAAGGGTCGAAGGACGCGGGCGTCCCAGCGGAGAAGCGCGAGGAGGAACGGCGCGAGAACGGCCGCGGCGACGAAGCCGAGCGCCTGCGAGCGGGTGGCCACCGCCGCGGCGAGCACCACGACGAGGAAGGCCGTCCTGCGCAGGCTCGGCCGCTCGAGCACGAGGACGAGCGCCCATGCGAAGAGGAGGGCGACGGGGTAGAAGAGGTTCTCCGTGACGATCGTCGCGGTGTAGGCCATCGACGGCACGGAGACGGCGATCACGGCGGCGAGCAGCGCGAGCAGCCGCCCACCACACGCCTGCCGAGAAGCCAGGCGGGCACGGCGGCGAGCGACATCGCGATCGTGTTCGTGGCCTTCGCCGCCGCGTACGCGTGCGGAAGCGCGTCGAACAACCAGTACGCGGGGGCGATGAGCGCCGGGTAGAGGATGCTGTAGCCGTGCACCGGCACCCCGCGGACGGCGAACGAGCCGGTGTTCACGAGGCTCTTCGCGAGCTCGGAGTAGATGAGCTCGTCGACGAAGATGTACGGGCCTGGCATCTCGTGGACGAGCCAGAGCCGGCCGAGCACGGAGACGACGACGATCCCCGTGAGCCAGCCGACGTCCGGGATCCGGGCCGCGCGCTCGCTCAGGGCCCTACCCACCGAGCTCGAGCTCGGAGAGCCGCCGGGCGATCTCCGACGCCTCGGGGCTCCCCGGCGCCACCCCGATGGACGCCGCGGCGTCGCTCACCTCGCGCACCACGGCTGCGTCCACTGCGCCCCCGCCCGCGACGCGCTCGAATGCCGCCGCCTGGAGCTCTGCGACCCGACCGAGGTCGTGTGTCGTCGAGGCAAGCTCCCGCGCCGCCCCGCCCATCGTGCTCCGCACGTCCGGCCGCTCTGCGAGGAGCGCGAGGGCCGCGGCGAGATCCGCCGTCTCGGCCTCGCCGACCGTGACCTTCAGTGCGACGTCGCCGGGCAGCTCGGAGAACCATCCGACATCCGACACGACGAGCGGCTTGCCGAGGACGAGCGCGCGGATGGCCGTTCCGGACGTCTCGCCCATCGTGGGCGAGCGAAGGCTCGCGTGGACGTCGCAGGCGGCCATCAGACTCCACAACCGGCCCTCGTCGACGTACCCCTCCTTGACGATCCCCTGTGTCGTCCAGTCCGAGCCGCTGGAGGCGACGCTCGAGGTCGAAGCCCGGAGATGTCGCGCCGACGAGCAGCAGGCGGGCGCCCTGGTGGGTCTTGCGGAGCCGCGCGAAGGCCTCGAGCAGCTGCGGCACGCGCTTGCTCTGGTTGACGTTCCCCGAACGCGCCGACCAGCGGATCTCCCGCGACCCCGGCCGGCGCGACGTGCGGGTCGGGCCACGCCGCGTGGGGGACGACGGCGATCGGCCCCGCGTAGCCGGCCGCGCGGACGCGCCCCTCGACGTACCGCGAGTGGACGACGAGACCGGTCGCGAGAGAGAGCACCTCTCCGGTGAGTGCGAAGTCCTCGGGCCGCGACTCCCACAGGGGCGGGATTCGCTTGTCGAGCACTCCGTGGGCCAGGAGCCGGCCGACGACGCCGTGCTCCCGCTCCATCGCGTCGAGGTACCCGTGGCCGTCCCGCCGCGCGATCGGTCACGCCTGCGACGAGGTGATGAAGGACGAAGTCGTGGAGGACGACGAGGCCCGGCGAGCGCCGGAGCGCGTCGAGGATCCAGCCGTGGGCCCCGGGGTCGTTGCCGATGTGGTAGACGGCCAGGTCGACTCCGCGCGGCAGGCGCTTCGTACCCCGCTTGACGACGGTGACGTCCACGTGGCGGCGCAGCGCCGGCAGCAGCAGCGCCGAGTAGTCGGCGATGCCGGACGACTCCGGCGGCATCGGCGAGAAGTAGGCGACCCTCACGAGAGGAGCCTCGCGATCGCGCGGTCCCAGGTCACCTCGTCCGCTAGCGCCTTGCCCGCGCGGCCGAAGGCCACCGCCTCGGCGTCGTGGTCGCGGAGCCACGCGGCGGCGTTTCCGATCGCGGCGGGCTCGGGCGCCACCACGAGGCCCGTCTTCCCGTCGTGGACGATGTCGAGCGGCCCGCCCGGCGTCGGTGGTCGTGATCACGGGCTTGCCGGAGAGGAACGCCTCGTAGGGGCCCATCCCGAAGTCCTCGTCCAACGGCGCGTAGAACACCGCCGTGCAGGTCGCGTAGAGCTCCGCCAGCCGCTCCGGCGAGACGCGGCCCTCGAAGCGCACGCGGCCGTCGAGCCCGCGGGCGCGCGCGACCTCCTCGAGCCGGTCGCGATCGGGACCGTCGGAGACGATCACCACGTCGAAGCCCGACTGCAACGCGGCGGCGTCGAGCAGGAGATCGATCCGCTTCGCGAGATCGAGCCGGCTCGCCGAGAGGACGAAGCCCTCCGCCGGCGACGTCCGGTACGGCAGCGCCTGCGGTGGGTGCGGCAGCACCTCGGCCTCGAGCCCGGTCGAGCGCGCGAGCCGTCCCGCGACGTTCGCGGACGTCGCGAAGAGGCGGGTCGCCTCGCCGAGCGCGAGCCGGTCGAGTGCCTGCACCTGCCGCCGGAGCGCCCGGTCCTCCGGCGACCGCCCGAACTGGCCGAGATCGGTGCCGTCGAGCTCGTACGCCTGGCGGAACTGGTGGACGAGCCAGACCCGCTTCTCACGGTGGCGAACGACGTACGACGGGAACTTCGTCGCGACCACGACGTCGATCGACCGCCCGTCCGCCTCCTCGAGATCGAGCATCCGCCAGAGGAATGCCTGGGTCAGCACCCGGGCGCCGGGATACCACTTGAACGGGATCGAGAGGAGATCCGCCTCGTGCCCGCGGACGCGGAGCTCGTCGACGAGCTCGTCGCTGAAGATCTCGACGCCGCCGCGTGCGAACGGCACCTGCGGGCGGAGCACCGCGATGCGCATGAGGCGCTTAGGGCTTCTCCGCCCCGCGGAGAAGGCAAGCTCGCGCTCGAGCGACGCGACCCGCTGCTCCAGGTCGTCGACGAGCCGCAGGGCCGCAGCGTTGAACGACCGCTGGTCGTACGCGAGCGGCTCGACGTACCAGCGCATCATCTTCCGGAGCACCGCCTTGACCGGCGTCCCGAGCCCACCGCGGACGCCGGGCCGCAGACGCAGCGGACGGTCCGGGGAGACGGGCCAGAGCCGCTCCGCCTCGGCGCGTGCCGCGAGCCGGTCGTCGGGCTCGCCACCCGCTCCGGGATCCGCTCCCGAGCGGCGGATCTCCTCGCGCAGCGACGTGAAGAGCGCCTCGACGTCGACGTCGTCCGCCGACGGAAACCCATTGTCCGTCGCCTCGTCCGGCACCGCGCCAGTGTAGCCGGGGGGTTCCCCGCGGGTTCTAGGATCGCCGCATGCGAGTCGGGCTCTCGCTCCTCACGCTCGTGCCCGGGATTTCCGGCGGCTCGGAGACGTACGCGCGGGAGCTCTGCCGCGCGCTCGCACGCGTCGGCGGCCACCGCTACGAGGTGCTCGTCCCGACGCTCGCCCCCGAGGCCGGCGGCGGGCTCGAGACGGTCGTGGCGACCGGCTATCCGGCCTCCACGACGATCCCCGGCCGCCTCCGCGCGATGGCGGGCGCCTCGATGCGCCCAGGCGCCCTCGCCGATCGGCTGAAGGGGGTGGACGTCGTCCACTATCCCCTCACCGTCCCCGTCCCCCCGGTGGACAGGCCCACGATCCTGACGCTCCTCGACGTCCAGCACCTCGACCTGCCCGTGCTCTTCCCCCGCCGCGAGCGACTGTTCCGCGAAGCTGGCCTACGACCGCGCCGCCGCCAAGGCGGACCAGGTGATCGTCATCAGCGAGTGGACGCGCAGCAGGGTGGTCGAGCGACTCGGCCTCGACTCGGATCGCGTGCACGCGATCCACCTCGCAGTTGACCCGCGCGCTTCTCGCCCGATCCGGCCGTCGTGCGGGAGCCGTGTCTCCTCTACCCCGCCAGGCCATGGCCGCACAACAACCACGAGCGCCTGTTCGAGGCGTTCGCGCGGCTGCGCGCGGGGCGCCCGGGGCTCCGGCTCGTGCTCACGGGGGTCGGCCACGACGCGGCCGGCCTTCCACCCGGGGTCGAGTCGTTGGGCGGCGTGCCGACGGACGAGCTCGTGTCTCTCTACCGCCGTGCCGCCGCGCTCGTCTTCCCCTCGCTCTACGAGGGGTTCGGGGCTGCCGCCGCTCGAGGCGCTCGCCTGTGGGTGTCCGGTCGCGTCGTCCGGCGCGGGCTCTCTGCCGGAGGTG
>CAVOSU010000012.1:0-50631 GCA_963698935.1 uncultured Actinomycetes bacterium | reverse complement strand
CCGCGCGCTGTCGCGGCCTGCTTTGCGCTGCCGAGGGAGACCTATCTGCCGCAGGCGCGGCCTTCAAAGATTCGCTGGCCCACGCAGCGGCTTTCCCGCTGGAACGGGGCCGTGCCCTGCTCTGCCTCGGCGTCGTGCGCCGGCAGGCTCAGGAGAAGCGCTCGGCCCGGGAGGCGCTCGTGCAGGCGCGCGCGGTTTTCGAAGAGCTCGGCGCCCGCCTCTGGGCGGAGAAAGCCCAGGCGGAGCTGCGTCGAATCAGCGGTCGCGCTCCGGCGTCGGATGAGTTGACAGAGAGCGAGCGACGCGTCGCCGAGCTCGCAGCGCAAGGTCGCGCCAACAGGGAGATCGCGGCCGAGCTCTTCATGGGCGTCAGCACCGTCGAGGCGCATCTCTCGAGCGTCTACCGGAAGCTCGGCGTCCGCAGGGCCGAGCTCGCGACGCGCCTGGCCATGCATGTGGAGGAGACCGCCCAACGCTAGGGACGACTGCCCTCGGAGTCGTTCGCGCCGACGTGAGGCTCGATCGAGCATGGGGCGGAGCCGGCCCGCGCTCCACGGTCGGCTCATACCGGGGGACGCGGCCGCCCAAACCTAGGGTCTTCAGGGTGTTCGCAGAAGACCTCGGAACGTAGCCTGGTCCGTGGTCTACGTCGTCGAGCGGTACCTTCCGGGCCTCGACCAGCGCCGGCTCCTCCGATATGCTCGAAAAGCTGGGCCAGGCGACGCGGGAGCTCCGCATCGAAGGCACGCACGTGCGATACCTGGGGTCGACCATCGTCCCGGACGATGAAGCCTGCTTCTGCCAGTTCGAGGGCGTCTCGAGAGGCTGCCGTCGCCGAGGCGAACGAGCGCGCGGGAGTGCCGTTCGCCCGGATCGTCGCCGCCATCACGGTGCCGGTCGCCGCGGACAGCTCGTAACCCGGCTCCGAGTCGGCCAGAATGGCCCGAGGCCCATGGTGACCGGGGTAATCGGCCGGGAAGAAGAGCTCGGCTCGATCGAGGCGTTCCTCGCGCGCGTCGAGGATGGTCCGAGCGCTCTCGTCCTTTCCGGCGAGCCGGGGATCGGGAAGACGATCCTGTGGGAAGCGGGTGTCGAAGACGGCGAGCGTCGACTCAGCCGCGTCCTGGCGCACCGAAGCGTGGAGGCGGAAGCCTCGCTGTCGTTCACCGGGCTCTCCGACCTCCTCGCGCCGGTTTTCCAGGAGGTGGCACCCTCGCTCGCGCCCCTGCGGCGGCGCGCGCTCGAGGTCGCGCTCCTGCTGGCCGAGCCCGGGAACGATGCTCATGACCCGAGAGCCATCGGGCTGGCCCTGCTCGACGTCCTCCGGATGCTCGCCGAGCGGCAGCCGGTCGTCGTCGCGCTCGACGACCTCCAGTGGCTCGACCCCTCGTCGGCCCGCGTGTTGCAGATCGCGCTACGCCGCCTGCGTGACGAGCACGTTGGCCTGCTCGCGACGGTGCGGACGACGCCTGACACAACCGTCCCTGTGGAGCTCGATCGCGCTTTCCCGGCGGATCGGCTCGCTCGGCTCCCGATCGGCCCGTTGAGCCTGGGAGCGCTCCATCACCTCCTGAGGGTGCGGGTCGGTCTCGATCTGACCCGACCGGAGCTCGTGCGGGTGCAGGAGGCGTCGGCGGGGAACCCGTTCTTCGCGCTCGAGCTCGGCCGCGAGCTCGTCCGGACGAACTCCAGACCGACAACCGGGAAGACCCTGCCGGTGCCCGAGAGCCTGTACGAGCTCCTAGGCGGCCGCCTCGCCCGGCTCCCGACCGATACGGGCGATGTCGTGCTCTTCGCAGCGGCGCTCGCTCGCCCGACGGTCGAGCTCGTGGTCAAGGCGCACGGGCACCGTGAGACCGTCGTGGAGGCCCTCGACAGTGCCGCGCGGGAGGGAGTGGTCGAGCTCGATGACTCGCGTCTTCGCTTCTCCCACCCCTTGCTCGCATCGATCTGCTACGAGCAGGCGCCGATCTGGAAGCGCCGTGCGATCCACGGAGCGCTCGCAAGAGCCGTCGTCGACGTCGAGGAGCGCGCCCGCCATATGGCGCTGTCCGTCGACGGGCCCGACGCCGTCGCCGCCTCGTACCTCGACGCGGCCGCCGAGCAGGCCGCAGCTCGTGGAGCGACCATGGCGGCGGCCGAGCTCTCCGAGCTCGCGGCCGACCTCACACCAGGCGATCCCGCGGTGGAGCGGCAACGGCGCCTGCGCGCAGCGACGTTCCATCGCCTCGCCGGCGAAAGCGCCCGGGCGGTTCTGCTGCTCGAGCAGATTCTCACCGAGGTTCCCGAGGGCCTGGAGCGGTCAGACGTTCTGTTCGAACTGGCCTCGACGCTCAGAGCCGACCCGCAGACGACGATCGAGCGCCTGGACGAGGCGCTCGCCAATGCCGCCGGGGACGAGATTCGACAGGCGCGGATCCTCGGGTACCGGGGCTGGATCCGGGTCTTCCAGGCAGACATCGACGCGGCACTCGTCGATACGCGTGCGGCTCTCGAGAAGGCCGAGCGCATAGGTGAGCCCGCGCTGATCGCCGTCACCATCGGACACGTTGCGATAGCAGAGGGCCGTGCCGGCGACCCCACTCCCGGTCTCGTCGAGCGCGGCGTCGAGATCGAGCAGCGGTTGGCACTCCAGCTGCAATACCACGAGAGCCCATCCGTGTCACTCAGCAGGCGCCTGGCCGGCCAGGGGGACTTGGATCGAGCTCGCGCGTTGCTAGAGGAGATCGAGACGAAGGCTGCAACACGTGGAGACGAACGCCTGCGCGCGCAGGCCCACGGCGCCCGTTCCCGTATCGAGTGGTTCGCGGGAAACTGGCAGCTGGCGCTCGACCTCGCCATCAAGGCGCACGAGCTCCACGACCGGATCCAGCACGACGTCGGACAACACGTTCGCCTCAGAGCCCTCGCCGAGGCCGACCTCGGCCTCGTCGAGCAGGCGCGTGCGTCGGCAGAAGCGGCACTGGTGGCCGCTGAGGAGATGTCGGACCGGGAATGGGCCATCCTCAGCGCCGGCGTGCTGGGGCGTCTCGAGTTTGCGCTCGGACATCTCGACGCGGCTCTGGGCTACGTCCGCGAGCTGCCCGGAGAGCTCCTCTCGAAGGGGTACAAGGATCCGACGGCTCCCATCTGGGGAGATGCGATCGAGATCCTCATCGCCGGCGGTGAGCACGAGCGGGCGAGGGGCTTTCTGACGCAGTACGAGTTGAACTCGAGCCGTGCGGGAAGCCCGTGGGCGATTGCCGTCGCCTCCCGCTGCCGCGGCCTCCTCGCATCTGCCGAGAACGACCCGACTGCCGCTCTCGCGGCGTTCGAGCGATCCCTTGCCGAGATCGAGGAGCTTCCATATCCGTTCGAGCGTGGCCGCACGCTGCTCGCACTCGGCACGGTGCGCAGGCAGGCGCAGCAGAGGAAGACCGCGCGCGAGGCGCTGGAGGGCGCGCTCGCGATCTTCGAGGAGCTCGGCGCCCGGCTCTGGGCCGAGAAGGCCCGCTCGGAGCTCAAGCGGATCAGCGGTCGGCGGACGTCCCCGGACGAGCTGACCGAGACCGAGCGACGGGTCGCCGAGCTCGCCGCCGACGGCCACACAAACAAGGAGATCGCCGCCGACCTCTTCATGGGCGTGAGCACCGTCGAGGCGCATCTTTCCCGCATCTATCGCAAACTCGGCCTGCGCTCGCGCACCGAGCTCGCCGGCCGGATCTCCACCGCAAGGGACGACACGGTCAAGACGGGGGACGAGCGGGCCGAAGTCTAGGGCTTTTCGGGTTTCGGGCCCACGCCCCTAAGCCGCATCCTCGACGACATGGTCTACGTCGTCGAGCGCTACCTCCCCGGCCTCTCCCACTCGGATCTCCTGCACGAGCTCGCAATGCTCGAGCGCAGCCAGGAGCTCCGGGACGAGACAAGGGTCGTGCGCTACCTCGGCTCGACCATCGTGTTGGGGGACGAGGCCTGCTACTGCCGCTTTGAAGGGCCCACCGAGGCGGCTGTCGCCGAGGCGAACAGGAGAGCAGGCATCCCCTTCGACCGGATCGTGCCCGCAGTCACCGTCACTCCGAAGGGAGAACAACGATGAGCGTTTCCGCATCCATTCCTGCAACCGTCCAGATCCGCCGAGGCCACCTTCTCGGGCTGATCGGAGCCGTCGCGGCTCTGGCGGCCTGCGTCACCTGGGTGGTGACCGCATTCGCGGTCGACACCGGCACATCGGGAGCCGTCTCGAGCTCGCAGGCGACCTCGACCCGCGTCAGCGCCGCGCAGCGCGTCCCAGCGACCTTCACCATGACCCGCAAGCAGATCGAGGGGCTCTCGACGATGGCGGCGCCGCAGACGGCGACCTTCACGATGACCCGCAAGCAGATCGAGGGGCTCTCGACGATGGCGCCGTTCATGTCCATGACACCCGCACAGCTCGCCGGCGTCAGGATCGGAACCGGGCACCAGCTCCCGGCTGTCCTTGCCTCGATGAGCCCTGAGACACGGCGCTACACCGAGTCGATCATGAACCTCACGTTCGAGCAGCTCGCCGCCGGCGCCGCCGGCCAACCGTAGCCGACGGAGAGGGAGGGGAGAGGATTCCCTCTCCCCTCCGCCGCACGGCAGACGGCTCGCGCCTGTTTGCAACGAGTCGGGACGAATCCCACAATGGAAGGCCAACCGGAGGGAGCGAGCGCCATGGGCATCGCCGGCCAGATGGGCAAGGAACGCGCGGGCTTCCCGAGCCCGTTCGAGGTCGCGATTCCACCGGTCTGCGACGGGTGGGAGGAGATGTATGCCCACCACGTCCTCTTCGGCGAGGATAGGCGCACCTTCGAGGAGACACGGTTCTGGTTCCAGGACGGATTGCACGCCGCGGAGCCGCTCTACCCGTTCGACTCGTTCCTGTTCGAGTATGCCGTCGTCGCGCTCGATCAGGCGAACTCCCGCTTGTTCGCCGTTCCGCAATCGCTCGGCGTCGAGTGTCGAATCCTCAACGGTTACGTCTACGCGAGCACGAACTTGGTGACCGACGACGCGGCGCTCGCCGAGCGGGCGGAGCTGTTCTCGCGCCGGAGCGGCCACTACTACGAGCATTGGGACGAGTTGTACGAGCGCTGGCTGGACAAGGTCGAGGCCGCCACCAGCGAGCTCATCGCGCTCGAGGTCCCGGAGATGGGTGAGTTCGAAGACGAGTCGATCGTGACCGAAGGCCGTGGGTTGGGGTCGAGCCACGCGCTCCTCCAGGCGTACGACCGCCTGGTCGAGGGGGTCGACCGCATCTTCCAGTACCACTTCGAGTTCCTGAGCCTCGGCTACGGGGCCTACTTCGTCTTCTACGAGCAGTGCCGCCAGGCGTTTCCGGAGATCACGGACCAGACGCTCGCGCAGATGGTGTCGGCGATCGACGTGCTCGTCCTGCGTCCGGACGACGAGCTCCGGCGGCTTGCTCGTCTGGCGGTCGAGCTGGGCGTGTCGGAAGTGGTCGGGAGGGCCGTGAACGAGGGCGAGCTCGTCACAGCTCTCGCGGGCAGCGATGCCGGCGAACGGTGGCTGGCCGACTTCGAGGCGACGAAGGACCCGTGGTTCTACTTCTCCTGCGGAACGGGTGTCTTTCATCACCACCATCGCTCCTGGATCGACGACACCAGGTTTCCGATCGGGACGATCGGCTCGTACATCGGGCGACTCGGGGCTGGCGAGGACATCTCACGACCTCGGGAGGCAGTGCTCGCAGAGCGGGAGCGCGTCACCCGGGAGTACCGGGCGCTGCTCCCGGCCCGAGATGCGCAGCGCTTTCGACGAGAGCCTCGCGCTCGCCCGCATGGTCTTCCCCTATGTCGAGAACCACCACTTCTACATCGATCACCGCTACATGACGATCTTCTGGAACAAGGTGCGCGAGTTCGGGGCACTCCTGACGCGCCACGGGTTCCTGGCGAACGAGGAGGACGTCTTCCTGCTCCGCCATGACGAGGTGCGGTCCGCGCTGGAGGAGCTGCGGCTCCACTGGAGCTCGGGTGGCGCAGGGGTGGCGCGCGGCCCGCGCCGGTGGCCGTCGCTCGTGGAGCGGCGAAGGGCGATCTACGACGCGATGTGCGTGTGGGCTCCGCCCCCCGCTCTCGGCCGCCCGCCCGGGGAGATGACGGACCCGATGACGGTAATGCTCTGGGGTGTTACGAACGAGAGCGTGCAGGAGTGGCTGTCCTCCGACGACGATACGGCCGACGTACTGACCGGTTACGCCGCCTCGCCAGGCGTCGCCGAGGGCTTCGCCCGCGTGCTCCTGCGCATCGACCAGCTCGCCGAGCTCGAGGACGGCGAGATCCTGGTCGCCCCGGTCACCTCGCCAAGCTGGACGCCGGTCTTCCACCGGATCGCCGGAGCAGTCCTCGACACCGGCGGGATCATGTGCCACGCAGCGATCGTCGCGCGCGAGTACGGCCTACCCGCCATCGTCGGCACCGGAACAGGGACGCGGCGGATCAAGACGGGCGACCGCGTTCGCATCGACGCGGGCACGGGCGTCGTGACGATCCTGCATCGAGCCTAGGCCCGATCCAACGATGACCAGGTCTCCTCCGGTTGCCTAGGGACGCCTTCGGACAGGCACTTCCTGCCAGGACGTGCGGGAAAGTTGCGGGAAGTCGCACTGCTCCACAGGGCGGATGGCAACGGACGAGGGCGGACAAGATGATCTCTCGGCGCCGCCCCGAGCAGGCCGGGGAAATCCAGCATGAAGTCTCGCAATCCCTTTAACGGAGCGGCGCCGGAGTCGAACCGACCGAGCCGTGGGTTACACGACCGCACAGGTTTTGAAGACCTGCTGGGCCACCGGGCCCGTGCCGCTCCGGGGCCACCCTACATTCGGGTTTGCGGGCTCACGCAGGGCGAGCCGTACCCTGGACAGCCGCGCCACCCCGGGCTTCGGATGCGACGGCGCTAGTACCCCGTCGACGAGCCGCCGCCTCCGTAGACGACGAGCAGCACGACGACGATCGCGACGACTGCGACCGCGGCTCCGATCACGATCCAGCGTGTGTGGCCTGATCCGGTGCCGTGCGGGCTCCGCTGGCGGTCGAGCGATTGCATGAACGCCTCCTTCGTTGTTCGCGTACTCGGAGATACGAGCCGGCGGGAGGGTGCGGATGCGCAGGGCAACACGACCGCAACATGAAGTGGCGCCCGCCTCACACCGAACGCGGACGTCCCGAGCGGGAGCTGGAGACGCTTCTGCCGGGCGGCTGAGCCGGCTCAGGCGAGCGCGGTCTGGATCCGCTCGATCGCGGCCGTCTCGGCCTCGTCGCCGCCCTTCGCGGCCTTGCCCACGGTCTCCGCGAGCGAGAGGACGAAGGCGCGGTAGCTCTCGACCTCGTCGGGAGCCTTCTCCCGGAGGGTCGCGACCGCGGCGCGCAGCGCGTCGTCCGCGGCGCCCTGGACCTCGCTCGGCGTCGCGATCGCGCCGAAGCCCGTGCCGTGCTCCGAGGCGAGGTCGCGCACGAGCTCGCTGTCGTCGTCGCGCGCGTCGACGAGGTAGTGCGCGAACGATGACGCCTCCTTCAGCGAGTCGAGGAAGCTCCTGTCGCTGACCGAGACGAGCAGCCCGGCGCCGGTCGCGCCCTTGCGAAGCTGGTCCCATTCTTCCTTCGTGAAATCCGCCTTGCCGGCCATGGGCTCCTCCCGTTCCGAAGGTCGCGGTCAGTGTCTCACAGCGCCCGAGCGGCCCTGCGCAGGACGCGCCGGTCGCCGATCCGCCGGGTGATTCCGTCGACGTCCATTCGCTCCAACAGCAGCTGGGCGTCGCGACGCCCGACCCCGCCGAGGTCGCGAAACCGCGCGATCGTGATCTCCCCCGCTGCCGCGCACTCCGTCCGTACGAGGTCCTGCGCGACCTCGTAGGCACCGGCCGAGACGACGTATCCGTCACCGAGGCGGACGATCCGGCGCTCCCCCTCGAGGTAGCGCGCCAGCTCGGGGTCGTCCGCCTTCGTCGCGACGAGTCCGGATGCGGCGAGGCGCTGCTCGAGTGCGGCGGCCACCACGGCTCGTCCGCCGAGAGACGCCGCCGCCCCCGGGAGGTAGGCCATCCCTCCGCGCCGCTCGACGGGGAGGAGCGCGAGGACGACCGGAGCCCACGGCTCGGCCGGCAGAAGCTCGGCGAGCGCGAGACCCGGCTCGAGCGGCGTCTCGACCGCTCGTGCTCGCAGGCGATCCTCGACGGCTGCACTCGTCTCTTCGAGCCAGTCGTCGGCGAACGCCCACCCCTCCGTCACGCGCACCGCATCGAGGCCCTCCTCCAGGTCGTCGCCGCTCAGCAGCGCGCGTGCCGCGAGCGCGTCGACCCGCACGGGCTCATGGACGAGAGCGCGCACGATCGAGCGCGGATCGCCTTTGTCGAGAAGGCGATCGCGGTCGGCGTCGCGGCCGCGCGGCGGCGCCGGGTCGAGCACGACCGCGCCACCGATGGTCGTCTCTGCGCGCAGCACGACGCGGTCGCCCCGGGCCGCCACGACCGGCTCGGCCAGACGCAGTTGTGCGTGGCCGTCACCGACCCGGACGACGCGTGCCGGGATCCGGCTCGTCCCGTGGTGCACCGTGAGCCGTGCCCCGTCGGCGACCGGCTCGAGCTCCTCGAGGGACACCTCGAGGCGATAGGAGCGCGGAAAGGCGCCGGAGGCGACGAGGGCGTCTCCCCGGCGGACGTCGCCGCGCTCGACGCCGGGCAGGCTCGCGGCGACGCGCTGCCCGGCCGCGGCACGCTCTACCGCGACGTCGTGCACCTGAACGGAGCGCACTCGCACGTCTCGCCCGGCCGGCTCGAGCCGGAGCTGGTCGCCCGTGCCGACGGACCCGGACCAGAGCGTCCCCGTGACCACCGTCCCGATACCGCGCAAGGTGAAGACTCGGTCGACGAAGAGCCGTGTGGGAAAGTCGGCCCGGCGCTGCTCGACCTCGGCCGCGACCACGGCGAGCGCCGCACGGAGCTCGTCGAGCCCTGCGCCGGTCACGCCACTGACCGCGACGACGGGCGCGCCGGAAACGAGCTCGCTGAGCTCCTCCACCGCCAGCGCCAGCGTCTCCTCGTCGACGACATCGGACTTCGTGACGGCGACGACGCCCTGCTCGACGCCGAGCAGCCGGAGGATCGCGAGGTGCTCGTGCGTCTGCGCGCGCGCGCCCTCGGCAGCATCGACCACCAGCAGGAAGAGGTCGATTCCCGTGGCGCCCGCGACCATCGTCCGGACGAACCGCTCGTGGCCCGGGACGTCGACGAGCGAAAGCGTCGATCCGTCAGGAAGCGCGAGGGGCGCGTAGCCGAGGTCGATCGAGATGCCGCGGGCGCGCTCCTCCGGGAGCCGATCGGTGTCCTTGCCCGTGAGCGCGCGGACGAGGGTGGTCTTCCCGTGGTCGACGTGACCCGCGGTGCCGACGGTCAGCGCCATGCGCTACGGCCGTCGAGCCCGGAGCACCGCTCGGGCGGCCTCGTCGACCTCCGACTCCGCGAGCGTCCGGGCGTCGAGCAGCAGCCGCCCGTCACGGACGATGCCGAGCACGGGCGGGTCGCCAAGCCGGAGCGGCGCCGCGAGCCCTTCCTCGATCGCGCATGCGGCGCTTGGCAGCTCCGCGAGCGGAAGCGCGCCCCCCCCGACCCGCGCGACCGTCTCCTCCACCTCGCCGCCGACGAGCCCAGCGAGGCGCTCGGCCCGCGCGCGAACGCGCTCGAGCGGCTCGTCGAGCATGCGGAGCACCGGAATCTCCTCCCGGGCGCGCTCCGGGTCCTCGTGCAGCGCGAGCGTCCCCTCGAGGGCGGCCAGCGTCAGCTTGTCCGCACGGAGCGCGCGCTGCAGTGGGTGGCGCCGCAGTCGCTCGACCAGCTCTGCGCGACCGACGACGATCCCGGCCTGCGGCCCGCCGAGCAGCTTGTCCCCCGAGAAGCAGACGAGATCGGCGCCGGCGGCGATGCTGGACGCCGCGGTCGGCTCGTCCCCGACGTCAGCGAGCGAGCCCGAGCCCAGGTCGTCGACGAGCCAGAGGCCGGCATCGTGGGCGACGCGCGCGAGATCTTCGGTCGTCGGGCTCTGCGTGAAGCCGACGATCCGGAAGTTCGACTGATGGACACGGAGGAGAAGCGCGGTGTCGGCGCCGATCGCGCGCTCGAAGTCGACCGCGCGGGTGCGATTCGTCGTGCCGACCTCGATCATCCGTGCGCCCGAGTGGGCGAGAACGTCGGGAATCCGGAATCCGTCGCCGATCTCGACGAGCTCACCGCGAGAGACGACGACCTCGCGCCCGTGGGCGAGCGCCGCGAGTGCGAGCAAGACGGCCGCGGCGTTGTTGTTCACGACGAGCGCGGCCTCGGCGCCGGTGAGGCGGCGAAGCGCGTCGGCGACATGGTCTTGCCGCGATCCGCGTGTCCCGGACGAAAGGTCGAGCTCGAGGTTCGAGTACGAGGCGCCGATCTCGATCGCGCGTGCGAGCGCGGCCTCGGCAAGTGGGGCGCGGCCCAGGTTGGTGTGGACGATCACGCCGGTGGCGTTGATGACCCGGCGGAGGGCCGGGGCGCCGAGCCGCTCGAGCTCCGCGCGCGCGGACCCGACGAGGTCGCCTGGATCCTCGCCGGAACGGATCGCCTCTCGCGCGCGTTCGAGGGCCGACCGCGCGGCAGCCGTCGCGAGCGCGCGCGGCGCGGCGGCCAGCACGTCGTCGCCGAGCAGGCGGTCGACCGAGGGGAGGTCGCGGAGGTGCATGGGCTCAGTCTAGGAATCGCCGAGCGCCGGGATCACCTCGCGCAGGAGTGCGACGAGGTCGCCGGCGGCGCGAGCGCCGACCGCCAGCACCTGCTCGTGGTCGATCGGCTCCGGCAGCACGCCCGCGGCCGCGTTCGTCACGCACGAGAGCGCAAGGCAGCGGATGCCCATGTGCCGAGCGGCCAGCACCTCCGGGACCGTCGACATGCCGACGAGGTCGGCCCCGAGCGTGCGCAGCATGCGGATCTCGGCGGGCGTCTCGAACGCGGGGCCGAGCCACGCGGCGTAGACCCCATCGCCGAGCGCGATCCCGACGCGGTCGGCCGCGGCGTGCGCGATCGCGCGATACGCCGGGTCGTACGCGTCCGTCATGTCGGGGAAGCGAGGCCCGAGCGACTCGTCGTTCGGGCCGACGAGCGGCGAGGTGCCCTGGAGGTTGAGATGGTCGGAGACGGCGACGAGCCTCCCGGGCTCGAGCGAGGCGTCGATCGCACCGCAGGCATTGGTGAGGACGAGGCTCTCGATCCCGAGCCGCCCGAGGACCCTGACGCCGAACACGACCTTCGCGGGCGGCACACCCTCGTACAGGTGCGCACGGCCCCTCATCACGGCGACCGGGACGCCGCCGAACGTCCCGAGGACGAGCGTGCCCGCGTGGCCCACGGCAGTCGACATGGGCCAGCCCGGGATCTCGGCGTACGGGATCTCGTCGGCGTCCTCGACCGCGTCGGCGAACCCGCCGAGGCCGCTGCCGAGGACGACACCGACGCGCGGCCGGGTGCCGCCTTGCGCCTGGAGCGCGGCAACCGCCTGGTCGAGCTCGCTCAGGCCGAGCCCTCCGCGCGTCGCTGGGCCAGCATCGACGTGACCATCTCGACGGCCTGCTCGGGCTCGTCGGTCAGTCGCAGCAGATCGAGGTCGCCGGGAGAGACGAGCCCGCCGACGAGCATCCGACCGCGGATCCAGTCGAGCAGCTCGCGCCAGTAGTCGGAGTCGAAGAGCACGACCGGAAAGCTGCCGATCTTCCCGGTCTGGATCAGCGTCAGCGACTCGAACAGCTCGTCCATCGTGCCGAAGCCGCCCGGGAAGATCACAAAACCCTCCGCGGACTTCACGAACATCACCTTCCGTGCGTAGAAGTGCTTGAAGGTCCGCGAGATGTCGCAGTACGGATTCAGTCCCTGCTCGTGCGGCAGGAGGATGTTGAAGCCGACGGAGAGGCCGCCGCCCTCCGTCGCCCCGCGGTTCGCCGCCTCCATCGCGCCGGGGCCGCCACCCGTCACGACCGCGAGACCCGCCTGCGCGAAGAGGCGCGCCGTCTCCCTGGCCGCCTCGTATGTCGCGGAGCCTTCGGCGACGCGCGCAGAGCCGAAGATCGTGACGGCAGGGCGGCCGATCTGGGCAACGGCCTGGAAGCCGGAGAGGAACTCGGACGCGATCAGCGCGACGTCCCCGGCGAACGTCTCCTGTGTCCGCTCGAAGAGGCGGCGGTCGAGCTCGCTCGAGTCGCTCACAGCCGGTTTTGAGGGACGTGCGCCGCGATCATCCCGGCAACGAGCGCCGCCGCCGTGGCGATCGACGCGATGGCCACCAGGTTCGCCCGCCGCTGTGCCTGCGCCGGGGTAGAGGCTCCGGCTCCTGCCCGGAGGACGCGCCAGGAGCGCAGGACGTGGCCGCCGTCGAGGATCCCGATCGGCGCGAGGTTGATGAGGTTCAGCAGGAACCCGGTGTACGCGAGCGCGCGCCAGAAATCCGAGTCGAGGGTCTCCGCCGTCGCGAGGCACGCGAGCGCGCCGACTCCGCCGGCGATCGGGCCGGCCAACGACACCCGCGCGTTCACCCAGGGGTCGAAGCGCATGTTTCGGAGCGCGACGTAGGCGCCGAGGAACGGCAGGAAGACGGGCAGCTGCGGATCGAGCCCTTCGCGCTTCGCCTCGAGGTAGTGGCCGAGCTCGTGGACGAGGATCAGGAGCACGAAGCCGACCGCGAACGTCCACCCCCAGATCAGCGCGTACCCGCCCACCGCGATGAAGATCCCGAAGAACTTCAGGACGACGAAGCCGAACTTCGCGATCGCCGTGATCACGACGAACAGCGGCGCCAGGACGCGGCCCAGGAGCGAGCGGCGCGTCCGGTGATGCTCGCTGGGGAGGGTGGCCGGCTCCGGTGCGGTGACTGGCTCGAGGTCGCGGTCGCGCGGGTCGCTCATACTCGTTTCGACGCCGCCGACGGGACTCGATCCTGGGCGCGCGAAGCGGGATTCATTCGCGCGTAGCGCCGCTCACGGGGGCGGCGGAGAGGCGCGGAAGAAGGGTGCTCGTGAGGAAAACATGGTTTCCCCACGTTACTACGAGCCCTGGCCGATCCAGGCCTCGCCGCCGGCGTAGAGCTCCTTCTTCCAGAGCGGCACCGTCTGCTTGAGGGTGTCGATCGCCTCCTTGCAGGCCGCCAGGGCGGCCTCTCTGTGCGCGGCCGAGACCGCGATCACGACGCTCGTCTCCCCGATCTCGACCGGGCCGACGCGATGGTGGATCGCGACGTCGACCAGCTGGTGCCGCTCCATGAGCGTCGCGGCGATGCGGGCCATCTCGGCCTCCGCCATCCCCTCGTACGCCTCGTACTCGAGCCGCACGACATCCCGTCCCCTCGAGCGTGCGCGCGTCGTTCCGACGAACATCGCGATCGCGCCCGCATCGTCGGAGGCGACCTCCGAGACGACGCCCTCGAGGGACAACGGCTCTTCCGAGAGCCGGAACGCGCCACCCGACACCGGCGGGATCAGTGCAACCTCGTCGCCCTCGGCGAGCACCGCGCCCCGGTCCGCGTACGAGCGGTTCACCGCATAGACGAGACCTGCCGGCTCGTCGCCGAGCTCGAGTGCGCGCCACACATCGTCGACGCGGGCACCGTCCGCCAGGTCGAGCTCGACCTCCCGCGCGCCGCGCTGCTCGCGCAGAGCGGCGAACAGCTTCACGGCGACCCTCACGCGTCCAGCGTAACCCTGCTTGCCGGACCTGGGGCGTGTCATGTTACATCTGACCCGTGGCCATGGTCCTCCCGCGAGCGAACCTCAACGAACAGGTCTACGCGACGCTTCGCAGCCGTATCCTCGCGCGCGAGCACGGGCCCGGCGAGAAGCTCAGCCTGCACGAGCTAGCGGCGGAGCTGGGCGTCTCTCGGAGCCCCGTCCACCACGCGCTGACGCGCCTTGTCTCTGAGGGTCTCCTCACGGTCAAGGCCCGGCGCGGGTACTTCGTCAGCCCGGTGACGACGCGGGTGCTCGTCGAGGGCTACGAGGTCCGGCTCGCGCTGGAGCTCCATGCGGCCGACGTCACCGTCGAGACTGCGGAGGACGAGCGGATCGCCGAGCTGGGCGTCCGACTCGCCGCAACGGAGGCAGCGATCTCACACGAGGAATGGGACACGGCGAACGCTGCGTTCCACGAGACGCAGGTCGATCTCGCGGGCAACCTGCTCCTCTCCCGCTTCTACCGGGAGCTCTCGGTCAACCTGATGATGCAGGTGATCCGCGGCGGCCACCTCGAGCAGGGCGAGTACCTCGTCACCGAGCACCGCGCGATCTACGAGGCGCTCGGCGCGCGCGACCGGGACGCCGCCCGCGCCGCGGTCACCCGTCACGTGGAGACCGGCCGCCGCATCGCGCTCGAGGCCATCGAGCGCGCAGGAGGGAGTCTCTAGCTCGTTCGCACGCGGGGTAGCGCAGGAGCGGAATCCGTGCTCGGGTCCTCGCCCGCGGCAGGGCACACCCCTCGAGGGGTCGGCTACGCCGCGGCAACCCACCTCGCCAGGCCCGAACCGCCGCGAAGGGCGACGTAGGATCAGGCCCATGTCCGCAGCGACCCCGGAGCGACGCGTGACCGACTCGGGGCTCGAGGTAAAGCCGGTGTACGGCCCGGACGACGCGACAGGCCCGGCGGAGCTGCCCGGCGCGTTCCCGTTCACGCGCGGCCCGTATCCGGACATGTATCGCGGAAGGCCGTGGACGATCCGGCAGTACGCGGGGTTCGGCTCGGCGGAGGAGACGAACGAGCGCTTCCGCCGGCTGCTTGCGCAGGGCCAGACGGGCCTCTCCGTGGCCTTCGACCTGCCGACCCAGCTCGGCTACGACTCGGACGATCCGGTCGCGGAGGGTGAGGTGGGCCGGACGGGCGTCGCGATCGACTCGGTCGAGGACATGGCGCGCCTACTCGACGGGATCCCGCTCGCGGAGGTCTCGACCTCGATGACGATCAATGCGCCCGCCGCACTCCTGCTGCTCTGTTACGAGCTCGTCGCCGCGGAGCGGGGCGTACCGGGCGACGCGCTGCGCGGGACGGTGCAGAACGACGTGCTCAAGGAGTACGTCGCCCGCGGCAACTACATCTTCCCGCCGCGACCGTCGATGCGGCTCGCGACCGACCTGTTCGCGTATTGCGCCGAGCGGATCCCGCGCTGGAACACGATCTCGATCTCCGGCTATCACATCCGCGAGGCAGGCTCGAGCGCCGTGCAGGAGCTGGCCTTCACCCTCGCGAACGGGGTCGCGTACTGTGACGCAGCGATCGCGGCCGGGCTCTCTCCCGATGCCTTTGGCGCCCGTCTCTCCTTCTTCTTCAACGCGCACAACGACGTCCTCCAGGAAGTCGCGAAGTTCCGGGCCGCGAGGCGCATGTGGGCGAAGATCATGCGCGATCGGTTCGGCGCGACGACGGCCGCGGCGCAGGCGCTGCGCTTCCATGCGCAGACGGGCGGGTCGACGCTGACGGCGCAGCAGCCCGAGAACAACCTGGTGCGCGTCGCAGCCCAGGCGCTCTCGGCCGTCTACGGCGGAGCGCAGTCGGTGCATACGAACGCGTTCGACGAGGCGCTCGCGCTGCCCACGGAGCGCTCGGCGATGCTCGCGCTGCGGACGCAGCAGATCCTGATGCACGAGGCGGGCACGACGAGCACCGCCGATCCGCTCGGCGGGTCGTGGTACGTCGAGGCGCTCACCGACGAGCTCGAGACCAACGCGGCCGAGCTGATCGCCCGCATCGACGAGCTCGGTGGCGCCGTCGCCGCGATCGAGGTCGGCTGGGTGCAGCAGCAGATCGAGGAGTCCGCGTTCCGCTGGCAGCGCGAGGTCGAGAGCGGCGAGCGCGTGATCGTCGGCGTCAACCGCTATGCGGTGGACGAGCCGGAGCGGATCGAGCTCCACCGGCTCGACCCGGAGATCGAACGCGCCCAGCGCGAGCGGACCGCGGCGCTGCGGGCCGGACGTGACGCGACCCGCGTCGAGGCGACGGTTGCCGAGGTCCGCCGTGCCGCCGAGTCCACTGAGAATCTCCTGCCTTCCCTCCGCGAGGCGCTCGCCGCACGCGCGACGATCGGCGAGCTGTGCGGCGCCCTGCGCGAGCTCTGGGGCACCTACGACGCCCGCTGAGCGCCGCGCTGCCGGCAACGTCGAGGCCGCCGACGGTGTCAGACACCGAGTTTTGTCAAGAGCGCGTGCTGCACCAACTTCGTATCGGTTGTTCCACAGCAGCACGCAACGCCGCGGCGGTGTGGAGCGATTGGAACCAAATCGGCACAGCGTTCAGCCTTGACGAAATACGGTGTCTGACACCGTGCGCATCCTGCTCGTCTCGCAGATGTACCCGGGGCCGGACGCGCCGGACCTCGGCACGTTCGTCGCCGAGCTCGAGGCGGGCCTGGCCGCGCGGGGGCACGACCTGGCGCGCGCGGTCGTCGACCGCCGCGGGGGCCGGTCGCGTCACGTGGCGCTCGCGTACGACGTCGCGACGACCGCGCGGCGCTTCCGGCCCGACGTCGTCTACGCGCACTTCCTCGTCCCCGCCGGGCTGCTCGCCACCCTCGCCGGACGCGCGCCCGCCGTCCTCACCGCGCACGGGCAGGACGTGGCCAACGCCGAGCGCTCGGGCGTCGTCCGCGCTGCGACCCGACTCGCCGTCCGCCGCGCGGCCGGCGTCGTCGCGGTCTCGGACTGGCTCCGAGCGCGGCTTGAAGCCGTCGTCCCTGAGGCACGCGGACGCGTGGAGGTGATCGACTGCGGCGTCGACCTGCGACGGTTCGCACCGAGACCGGCGAGCGAGGCGCGGACGACGGTGGATTGGCAGCCGGCCGGCACGGGATTCGTCTGCGTCGGAGGTCTGACCGAGCGCAAGAACGTGCTCCGTCTCGCGCGCGCGTTCGAACGACGCGGCGAGGGTGACCTGGCATTCGTCGGCGACGGCCCGCTCCGCGACGCGCTCGCGGGGCGACCCGGCGTGACGACCGTCGGCGCGGTCTCCCACGACGCTGTCGCGGACTGGCTCGGCGCGGCGGATGTCGTCTGTCAGCCGAGCCTCGTCGAGCCGTTCGGCCTCTCCACGCTCGAGGCGATGGCGTGCGGCCGATCGGTCGTCGCGACCCGTGTCGGCGGGCCGCCCGAGTTCGTGCCGCCCGGCGCCGGCGTGCTCGTCGACCCGGAAGACGAGGATGCGCTCGTGGATGCCCTCGAGGCGGCGGCCAGGCTTCCCCGGCCGAACGACGCGGCACGCGAGGCCGCCGAGCGGCACGACGTCCGCGCGCAGGTCGCGCGGATCGAAGCCCTTCTCGGGCGCGTGGCCCCCGCCGCCGCGGGGGCCGTCGCCACGCCCTAGTGCGTGTCGGAGGGCGGCTGCGGGCCGCTCCACGGCCGTCTCCGCCTCCCCTCGCCGCGACGCGCTGCGTCGCGCGGCGTCGAAGTCGTCGCGGAGGTTCGTGTCGCCCTCGACGACGACCCTGTGCGCGATCCACCCGAGCACCGCGCCGAGCGTCGGGAAGATCAGGTAGATCCAGTAGTCGGTGAACTCGGTGCCGACGAGCGCCGGCCCGAAGCTGCGCGCCGGGTTCACCGACGAGCCGCTGATCGGGATGATCGCGACGTGGATCGCGACGAGCGTCAGCGGGATCGCGATGAGTGCCGTGCCGCGCACCCGCTCGCTCTTCGTCGACTGGAGGATCACCGCGACGAACACGGCGGTCATGATCGTTCTCGACGACGATCGCGGCCCAGGTGTCACTCGCCTGCGTCGTCGTCGCGGCGACTGTCGTTGTCGTCGTACGCGATCAGCACGACGAGCGAGGCGGCGATCGCGCCGAGGAACTGCGCGATCCAGTAGCCGATCAGGTCGTCCATCGGCAGCCGGCGGTCGAGGAACATCGCGAGCGAGACGGCCGGGTTGAAGTGCCCGCCCGAGACCTCGCCGAACGCGTAGAGGCCGGCGAGCAGCGCGAGGCCGAAGCCGAGTGCGATCGAGACGAGCCCGGCGCCCTGTGCGGGGAACAGGCCGCCGCGGACACGATCGCGAAAGAGCCGACCCCGACGAGAGTGAAGGTCCCAAGGGCCTCCGCGAGGTACTTCTGCATCTTCCCCATGTGCTGGCGCTCCCTTTCCCGAGATGTCGGCGACAGGGGGAGTCTTGCGAACGAGTCGGCTGATTTCAGCGGGTACGCGCGTCGAGATCCGCGAGCCGCACCTCGACGAGCGGCCGCACGGCGTCCTCGAGGCCGGCCTCGCGCGCCGCGGCGAGCGCCTGCTCGTAGCTTTCGCGCACCTTCTCGGGCGCGACACCCTGCTTCAGCCGGTTGTCTCCGGTCACGAGCAGCCGCTGGATCTTCGCGCGAGCCTCGTCGCCGGCCGTCATGGCCCGAACGGTAACGCCCGGTACCATGCGCGCTCGATGGTCTCGGTCTTCGCAGTCCTCCAGGTGATCCTCGGCGCCGCTCTGATCACGCTGATCCTGATGCACTCCGGGCGCGACGCGGGGTTCGGCGGCATCGGCTTCACGCCGACCTCTCAGGGTGGCACGCACATCGTCGAGCGCAACCTCACGCGGCTCACCGCGGCGATCGGCGTGCTGTTCGGGGTGAACACCGTCGTGCTCTACCGACTGCTCGCGTAGCCCGGTCCGCTCGACCCCCCTCCCGCTATCATCCCGTCTCCACGCGCTGGTGGCGGAATTGGTAGACGCGCAAGGTTGAGGGCCTTGTGCCCTATTGGGGCGTGGAGGTTCAAGTCCTCTCCAGCGCATGTACCGCGGGGGAACCCCATGGTTCCCCCGCGAGCCCTCTCCTCCAGCGGAGCCGCGCGGGTTGACGTCGTCCGGGAGGATCCGTACCCTTCGCGACGAACATACGTTCTGTCGACCCGACCAGGAGGGCTCCACGTGTCCGCCGAGACCACACTGACCGCGCGCCAACAGGAGATCTGGCAATTCCTCGTGACGTACGTCGACGGTCACGGCTACCCGCCGACCGTGCGCGAGATCGGTGAGGAGGTCGGGCTCGCCTCGCCGTCGACCGTCCACGCGCACCTCGCGAACCTCGAGCGCGTCGGGCTGATCCGGCGCGATCCCACGAAGCCCCGCGCGATCGAGCTCACCGGCCACCGCCGTGTCGTCGAGCCGACCGCCGAGGCCGCACCCCGCCTCCCGCTGCTCGGGCGCGTCGCCGCAGGCGGGCCGCTCCTCGCGGAGGAGAACGTCGAGGACGTGATCGCGGTGCCGGAGACACTCGGCCGCGGCGCCGACTTCCTCCTCACGGTGCACGGCGACTCGATGACCGAGGCGGGCATCCTCGACGGGGACACGATCGTCGTGCAGCGCCGTGACGACGCCCGGAACGGCGACATCGTGGTCGCGCTCGCTGGCGAGGACGAGTCGGCAGACGAGGCGACCGTGAAGACGTTCTACCGCGAGGCCGACGGCCGGGTGCGGCTGCAGCCCGAGAACGCGGCGCTCGAGCCGATCTACTCCGACCACGTGAAGATCCTGGGCAAGGTCGTGGGGGTGTTCCGGAGCCTCCGATGACGACCGGAGTGACACCTCTCGCCCGCACGCTCGATCAGGAGCTCCTGGCGCTCTCTCGCGGCGCGAGCCTCGAGTGCCTCGCGTGCGGCGAGTTCGTCATGCGGCTTCGCGGCGTTCTGGCGTGCCCGGAGTGCCGCGCGCTCCTGGCCGACGGGCGCGAGGTGCCGGAGCTCGTCCTGCCTCACGCCAGCGCAGCCTCGTAGCTCCGGTGCGGCGAAGGGCCGGGGGCTGGCCCTTCGCCGCGCGGTACGTCGCGCCGCGACCTAACCGACCGTCCCGCAGATGATCGTGACGACCGGCTCCCAGTTGACTGCGGTCGGGCTTATCTCGGCGCCGACGACGCGCCAGGTGTCGTCGTCGGCCGCGTACGACTCCTGAATCGCGATCGGCGGCGGCACTGCTTGCAGGTGGTGTAGCCGTCCGCCCCCGCCGAGGAGCTTCTTGCCGGGCGGGCATGAGGCTTCGCCGGTCTTCGGCGAGGAGCTGTCGAACGGGCCTGCGATCGTGAATGTCCGCTCCCAACCGCTGATGCCGGGAGCGCCCTTCGGGCCTTGCGCGCCTGCCGGGCCGGCAGGCCCCTGTGGCCCCGCAGGTCCCGCCGGACCTGCTGCGCCGGACGGGAGCTTCTTGAAGTCGACGGGCAGCAGCGAGTGGTTCTTGACGTCGAGCGTCGTCAGCGAGCCGTTGCGGACGTCGAGGCCGCTCAGAGAGTTGTTCTTGACGTTCGCACCGGTGATGACGATGCCCGCGAACGCGGTTCCGGTGGAGGCGATGAACAGGGCGACGAGCGCGATCGCGGTCGCAGGGCTGGGCAGGCGGATCATGGTGTGCTCCTTTCGTCTTGACGGGTCTACGGCATGTTGAACCGGTCTGAGCGGGAATCCTTATGCGACCTCGCGGCGCCGTACACTGGCGGTGCAGGCCGGGTGGCCGCGGGCGGTTTCGACCGTCCGAGGAAAGTCCGGACACCACAGGGCAGGACGCTGGGGAAACCCCAGGCGGCGAAAGCCGACGGAAAGTGGAACAGAGAGGAGACCGCCGGCGCGCAGGCGCCGGTAAGGGTGAAACGGTGGGGTAAGAGCCCACCAGCGCCGTGGTGACACGGTGGCTCGCCAAACCCCGTCCGGTGCAAGGCGAAGCAGGTCCCGCTGACGCGGCCCGCCGAGGGACCGGGTACGCCGCTCGAGCTTCCGGGGAACCGGAGGCCTAGATGGATGGCCATCCAAGACAGAATCCGGCTTACAGGCCTGCTACGGAAAACCCCCGCTGACGCGGGGGTTTTCTATTGATCCCGCCCCGCTGCGACGGCAACCGGGTCCTCGGTCCCTGCAATCCGACCCGACTGTCGGCACGTACTCCCTCCTGGGCCGGCAACAGGAAGCAACAGGAAGGACGCTCGATGAGAGACAAGGGAAACACCACGACGATCACCGGCGGCCGGCTCGGCGCCGTGGCGATCGGACTTCTGGGACTGGCGTTCCTGGTCGCATGGCTCGCGCTGTCCCCGCGCGCAGGTGCGGCCGAGCAACAGGCAGGGGCAACGCGCTACACCGTCGGCATCGCGACGACCCCGCTCGGGAAGATCGTGGTCGACAGCCGCGGTCGGTCGCTGTACCTGTTCGAGGCCGACCACAAGCGCACGAGCGCCTGCTACGGCGCCTGCGCCAAGGCGTGGCCGCCCGTGATCGCGGTCGGGAAGCCGAAGGCCGGGCCAGGCGCCCGCGCTGCGCTGCTCGGCGTGCTGATGAGGAAGGACGGCAAGGAGCAGGTGACGTACCGCGGCCACCCGCTCTACCGCTTCTTCAAGGACACGAAGAGCGGCCAGGTCAAGGGCCAGGGGCTCGACTTCTTCGGAGGCGAGTGGTACGTCCTCACGCCAGCGGGCATCAAGCTCGAGCACGAGGCGAAGACGGACGACAACAGCTCGGGCACGACCACCGGCGGCACCGACACCACCGGCGGCGGCTACGTCTATCCCTAGCGGAACCGATCTGCCCGACGTCCGGCAGGAGCCCGCCGGACGTCGGGCAGGTTCGACTGGCGCTCGGTTCGACTAACCACTAATATTCAAAAGGTGGTTAGTGGTGCTCGCGAGCAGCCGACGCGGTACCGCCGGGTCGTGGACGGCCTCGTCCTCCCCGTTGCGATCGCGACACACACGGCGCTCGACTTCTGCAACACGCTCGCGGGCTGGAACGAGCCCGGCTCGCACGACTACCTCGCGACGTACGACCACCTCGCGGTCTGGGCGCGCGAGAGCGGCCTCGGGGACGCACGGTCGACGAGCCGTGCGCTCGAGCTGGCCGACGACGACCCGCGAGGCGCTGCTCTGCAACTCGAGCGGGCGCGCTCGCTCCGGCGCGCGCTCTATGACGCATGCACCGACCGCTGGGGCGACGCGGCATGGGACACCGTCGCGAGGGAGGCGCGTGCCGCGGCGTCACAGGCGGTGCTGAGCCGGGACGGGGTGCCCGGCCGGCGCTGGTCGATCGCACCCGACGCCGGTCTCGAGCGACCGGTGCTCGAGCTCGCGCGCGAGGCGGCCGACCTGCTTGCCGGCACAGACCTGCGGCACGTGAAGGCGTGCCCGGGCACGCACTGCGGCTGGCTCTTCGTCGATTCGAGCGGCCGGCGGCGCTGGTGCACGATGGAGGTCTGCGGGAACCGGGCGAAGGCCCGCCGCCACGCGGAGCGACAGCGGGCCCGAAGCGTCGACCGGACGGATAGCTGACGATGCTGCAGTACGCGGTCCGGCGCGTGCTGTGGACGATCCCCGTCCTCCTCGTCTGCATGACGCTGCTCTTCGCGCTGATGCGCGTCGGAGGCGGCAACTTCCTGCGACACCCCCCGCCTGCCGGGCTCTCGAACGTCGCCTGGGTCAAGTACGGCGACCCCAAGCCCGAGTCGATCACGCGGAACATCGAACGGCGACTCGGTCTCGACCTGCCCTGGTACGGGCAGTACCTCCACTATCTCCACTCGGTCGCCCGACTCGACTTCGGTCCCACGTTCACGTTCACGGGACGCTCCGTCAACTCGATCCTCCGCGAGCAAGGCCCGATCACGCTCGAGCTCGCGTTGCTCTCGCTCGGTTGGGCGATCGCGCTCGGGATCCCCGTCGGCGTCGCGGCCGGCCTACGCCGTGGAACGCTGCTCGACCGTGCTGTGACGACCCTGACGGCGGTGACGATGGGGCTCCCGCTGTTCTTCGTCGGCACCGTCTTCGCCTGGTTGTTCGCCGTCAAGCTCGGCCTCGTCCCGCCCTACGGCTGGGACGGCTGGCGGACGAAGCTCCTGCCCGTGTTCGTGCTCGGGCTGATCCCGTTCTCCCAGGTCGTCCGCGTGCTGCGGTTCGAGATGCTCGAGGTGCTCGGGAGGGACTACGTGCTCGTCGCGAAGGGGAAGGGCCTCCGCCACGGCCGCGTCGTGGGGACACACGTGCTCCGGCCCGCGCTGATCCCGCTGGCCTCCATGCCGGGCCCGATGCTCGGTCAGCTCGTCGCGGGGCTGTTCGTCGTCGAGTGGATCTTCTCGATCCCCGGTCTCGGCCGGTACTTCATCGCCGCCGCCGAGGTCGGCGACTACCCGGTGATCCTCGGGCTGACGATCGCGCTCACGGTCGCGATCGCCGCCGCGAACCTCCTGTCCGACATCGCGCTCGCCGTGCTCGACCCGCGAATGCGCGACGCCGAACTGGCGTGACCGTGTCGCCCGCCCGGCGACGACCGGCGCCACCGGATCGCTACGGTCGGAAGCGATGGCGCGCGTCAGCGTCCAGCTCGATCCCGTCCCCGAGACGCTTCTGTGGACGCTGTGGCACCGCGCGGTCGAGGCCAAGCGCCGCGACCGGGTGCTCGACGACCCACTCGCGGTCGAGCTCGTCGACCGCATCGACTTTCCATTCGTCGAACGGTTCGGTGACGGGAGGACGCTCTCCCAGTGGCAGGCGCTTCGCGTCCGCTGTTTCGACAATGCGATTCGACGCTTCCTCTCGGCTCACTCCGGCGGCACGGTCGTCGCGCTCGGAGAGGGGCTCGAGACGCAGCTCTGGCGCGTCGACGACCGGCGAGTCCAGTGGCTGTCGGTCGACCTCCCGGAGGTGATCCAGGCTCGCCGGGAGCTCCTCCCTCCCCACGAGCGGAACCGCATGGTGGCGGCGTCCGTGCTCGAGCCGGCCTGGCTCGACGCCGTCCCACACGGGACGGACGTGCTCGTGACGGCCCAGGGGGTGCTGATGTATCTCGCGCCCGACGACGTCCACCGTCTCGTGACGCGATGCGCCGACCGCTTCCGGCCTGGAGCACTCGTGTTCGACGCGGTCCCGCGCTGGCTCGTCGAACGAAGCCTGCGCGGCGAGTTCCGCACGGAGGCGGGATACGTCCCGCCGGCCTGGAGCTGGGGTCTCGACCGCAACGACGAGCGCCGGTTGCGGGCGGTCCCGCACGTCGCGTCGCTCACCGCCCTCCGGCTCCCGCGCGGCCGCGGGGCCGCCCACGGCTGGATGCTGCCGCTCGCCACGCGCGTGGCCGCAGTGCGTCGGCGACTGCTCTCCGTCCACGTGGCGCGGTTCGCATAGCCACCGATGCGCCGGGAGCGGCGCCGGACCGGCCGGAGCTCAGGTGCGCGTGAACTCGAGCAACTCGGACAGGTGGGCGTGCGCCATGCAGACGACCGTGTCGGCTCCGCCGTAGTAGATCGTCACCCTGTCGGCGGGGGCGTCGACCAGGGCGGCGCACGGGAAGACGACGTTGGGGACGTCCCCCACCTGCTCGTACAGCTCCCGCGGCGCGAGGAGGTAGCGCGTTCCGCGGGCGACGACGCGCCACGGCTCGTCGAGGTCGAGCAGTGCCGCGCCCATCGAGTAGACGAAGCCGTTGCACGACGTGAGGACGCCGTGGTACAGGACGAGCCAGCCCTCGGACGTCTCGATCGGGGTCGGCCCGGCTCCGATCTTCGTCGCCTGCCAGGAGAGCGGCACGGGCGCCATGACGTGGCGGTGCCTGCCCCAGTGCACGAGGTCGGGGCTTTCCGAGTAGAAGACCTCGCCGAACGGCGTGTGGCCGCCGTCGCTCGGCCGGCTGAGCATCGCGTACGCGCCCCCGATCCGACGGGGGAACAGGACGCCGTTCCGGTTGAACGGGAGGAAGGCGTTGTCGAGCTGCGCGAACGTCGCGAAGTCCGTCGTGTGCGCGATGCCGATCGTCGGCCCGTGGTAGCCGTTGCACCAGGTGACGTAGTACCGGTCCTCGAGCCACGTCACGCGCGGGTCGTACGCGTGCTCGAACCGCTCGCCGAGCTCGGCGACGCGCGGGTCCGCCGGAGTGAACGAGATCGGCGCGGGATCGATCGTCCACGCGACGCCGTCTCGGCTTCGTCCTGCGTGAATGTTCATCAGCCGGCGGGTGTCGTCGATGCGGAACACCCCGGCGTAGCCGTCTTCGCAGGGCACGACCGCCGAGTTGAAGATGCTGTTCGCGCCAGGAACGTGCTCGCGGGTGACGATCGGATTGCGGCTCGAGCGCCAGACGACGTCGCTCGTGCCCGCGGGCCGGTCCTCCCATGGGATCTCGGCCGCGACGTCGTCCGCCCGCTGCTCGGCGGCCCGCGTCGTCGTCACGCCTCCTCCCCGCCGCCGACGCCTGCGGCGACGAGGTGGTCCGGCTCGACCTCGACGAGGCGAGACGCGGCGGCGTCGCTCGTCGGCTCGACGGGCGGACGGGGCGTGGCCGTCGACCACTTCGTGTGGAGCTGCGGCACCGACGAGAGAAGCATCCGCGTGTATGGATGGAGCGGGTTCCCGAAGACCTTCCCGGTCGCGCCGGCCTCGACGATCTCGCCCCGCCGAAGGATCACCGTGCGGTCCGAGATGTAGTTGCCCAGCGAGAGATCGTGGGTGATGAAGAGGACGCCGAGGCCGCGTGCCTTCAGGTCGCCGAGCAGGTTGAGCACGTCGATCCTCGTCGACGCGTCGAGCATGCTGATGATCTCGTCGGCGACGAGCAGCTTGATGTCGAGCAGGAGCGCCCGCGCGATCAGCATTCGCTGGAGCTGGCCGCCGCTCAGCTGATGCGGGTACTTGCCGAGGCAGGCGCCGGGCTCGAGCCGAACGTCGTTGAGCGCACTGCTCGACCTTCTCGTCCCACTCGGCGCGGCCGATCCCGGGGAAGAACCCCTTCACGAGCGTCAGCACCCGGTCGGCCTTGAAGATCGGGTTGTACGAGCTGAACGGGTCCTGGAAGACGCCCTGCACGTCGGCGTAGTACGCGCGGCGCTCCTTCGCGAGGCGCGAGACCTCCTGCCCCTCGAACGTGATCTGTCCCCTCCGTCGCCCGCGAGAGCCCGAGGACCATCCGGCCGATCGTGCTCTTCCCGCTCCCGCTCTCGCCGATCAGCGAGACGACCTCGCCGGGGGCGACCTGGAAGCTGACGTCGTTCACGGCGCGCAGGCGCTTCGCGCCGAACGTGCCGACCTTGTAGACCTTCGAGACGCCGTCGAGCGCGAGCATCAGGCTGCAGCCCTCCAGCACGCGACCTCGTGCCCCGGCTCGACCTCGACGAAGGGAGGCGCCTCCTCGCACTTCTCGAATGCGAGCGGACAGCGGTCGCGGAACCTGCAGCCGGCCGGCGGCGCGAGCAGCGAGGGCGGCTTGCCGGGGATCCCGGCAAGCCGCGTCTCGTCGAAGCGGACACCGACCTCCGGGAGGGAGGAGATCAGGAGGCGCGTGTACGGATGGCGCGGCGCGCTGACGATCGTCTCCGCGGGCGCCTTCTCCGCGAGCTTCCCGGCGTACATCACGAGGATCGTGTCGGCGACCTGGTAGAGGATCGCGAGGTCGTGGGTGATCACGATCATGCTCTTCACGAACCCGCGGTCGCGGAACTCGACGAGCAGCTCTCCCACCGCGCGCTGGCTCGACACGTCGAGTGCGGACGTGATCTCGTCGGCGATCAGCAGCGACGGGTCGAGCATGGTCGAGATGACCATCACCGTGCGCTGCTTCATGCCGCCGGAGAGCTCGATCGGAAAGCGGTCGAGGACATCCTCCGACAGACCGACGAGCTGGAGCCGGCGGACGAGCTCGGGGCGCACCGTGTCGAACGCGACGCCGCGCGACTCGAGCAGCTCCCGCGCGACCGTGCCGACCTTCCGCGTAGGCGTGAGCGCGCTCATCGAGTACTGGGGCACGATCGAGACGTCGCTGAAGCGAAACGCGTTCATCTTCGCGTCGTTCGCAATCGGAAGCTCGCGGCCGTCGAGCTCGACGCGCCCTCGGACGTGCCTCATCCGCGAGTCCATGCGGATCAGGCTCTTCCCCAGGCTCGACTTGCCGCACCCCGACTCGCCCGCGAGGCCCATGATCTCGCCGTCGGCGATCTCGAACGTCGCGCCGTCGACCGCCTTCACCTCGCCGCGGAGCGAGCGGTAGTAGACGGTGAGGTCGTCGACCCGGAGGCTCACGTCGCCCTCAGCTTCGGGTTGAAGACCTCGTCGAGGCCGACGTTCATCACGTACAGGGCCCCGACGATCGCGACGATGCCGAGGCCCGGAGGCAGGAACCACCACCACGACCCGAGCAACATCGCGGACGCGAGGAACGCGTTGTTCATCATCAGGCCGAGCGAGATCGACTCCGTCGGGCCGAGGCCGAGGAAGTCGAGCGAGGCGCCGATCAGGATCGCGCCACCGAAGAGGAGGATGAAGGTCATCAGGAGGTAGGAGCTCATGTTCGGCGCGAGCTCCGTCGAGATGATCTGTCGCGTGCTCCGGCCGCTGAGGCGTGCGACCTCGACGAACTCGCGCGTCTTCAGGGAGAAGGTCTGCGAGCGGACAGCGCGCGCCGCCCACGGCCAGGAGGTGAGCCCGATGATCACCGCCTCCGTCGTGTAGCTCTGCACCTGGAGGTACGCGGCGACGATGATCAGGATCGCGAGGGTGGGGATCACCAACACGACGTTCGTGAGCATGTTCAGGACGTCGTCGATCCAGCCGCCGCGGTAGCCCGCCGTGAACCCGATCCCGACGCCGAGGACCCACGCGATGCCGCCGCCGAGGGCGCCCACGAGGAAGGCGGCGCGGAGAGCGTGGACGAACTGCGAGTAGACGTCCTGCCCGTACGACGTCGTACCGAGCCAGTACTCGGAGGACGGGGGCTGGTCGGGCGGCCCGCCGAACTCGAGCGGAGGATGGTCGGCCAGCCATGGACCGACGATCGCAATGGCCAGCATCGCGAGCACGATGGTCGCGCCGAAGACGAACTTCCAGTTCCGGAAGGCGAAGTAGAGGATCTCGGAGCGGGCGCGCGGTGGGGCGCCCGTGCCGGATGGGAGTGCAGGCGCGGCGGGCGCCGCGACGTCGGCCTCCGGCCCCGCGGGAAGCGCGACGCCGGACTGGGTCGGCTCGGTCAGCGGCATCAGCTGCCCTGCATCCCGATCCGCGTCCGCGGGTCGATGACGACGTAGACGATGTCGATCACGAAGTTTGCGATGAGGACGCCGATGATGAGGAAGAGAAAGATCCCCTGGATCAGGAAGTAGTCGCGGTTCTGGAGCGCATTGAGCGTGAGCGTGCCGAGCCCCGGGTACGAGAAGACGATCTCCACGACGATCGCGCCGGCGACGACCGCACCGAGGGCGAGCGCCAGGCCTGTGATCTGCGGGAGCAGTGCGTTGCGATACGCGTACTTGCGCACGAGCTTCGTCGGCGCGCCAAGCGCCGCGAGGTAGTTGGAGTAGTCGGACTCGAGCTCGTAGATGATCATGTTCCGCATCCCGATCGCCCACCCGCCGAACGCGACGAGGAAGAGTGCGGAGAACGGGAGGATCCAGTGGTAGAGGAAGCTCAGGGCGAACTCGAGCGACCATGACGGTTGGATGTCGAGCCCGTACGCGCCGGACACGGGGAAGATCGCCCAGGTCGACGCGAACAGCCAGGCGAGGACGATGCCGAGCCACATCTGAGGCGTCGCCGTGAGGACGTAGCTCGCCGGCAGCACGGTGTTGTCCATCACCTTCCGCCGCGCGGCGAGGGCGCCGACCTTGTTGCCCGCCCAGAAGCTGAGCACGATCGCCGGAACGAGCAGGGCGAGCGTGTACGGCAGGGCGCCCATGATCAGCTCGGAGACGGGAGTCGGGAAGTTCGTGATGCTCCGGCCGAGGTCGCCGTGCAGGAGCGCGGCCCAGAAGTTGAGGTACTGCTGCCAGATCGGCACGTCGAAGCCGAACGCCTGCGTGTAGTAGCCCGACAGCTCCGCTGTCGATCCGGGCTGGGCGTGCATACGGGAGAGCAGCCCTTCGACCGGGTCGCCGGGCATGAAGCGCGGGATCGCCCAGTCGATCGTGACGGCCACGAAGAAGGTGAGGAGGTAGATCACGACCTTGCGCGCGAGGTATCGAGTCACCACGTCCTCCGATCGGGCCGCGCGCAGCAACGCGCGGCATCCCTCCCGGGACGGTGCCGAGAGGGATGTCGCGCGGTCATTTGCGGCGGCGCCGTTACGACTGCTTGGCGGGCCTCAGGCTGGTCAGCATGTCGATCGCGGTCATCTGCCAGTAGTTCCGCCACGAAGTCGGGGTATACCGGCCGCTCTGCGCGGACGGCCAACCCGCCCAGTACTTCGTGTTGACCATCGACCACATGCCGTTGTACCAGAGCGGGATCGCGGGCAGATCCTTCAGGAACATCCGCTGGAGCTTGGACATCGTCGCCTTGTAGGCGCCCGTGTTGCTCGAGGGGATCTTGTCCAGCGCCTGAACCGTGTTCCAGGCGGCCTGGCTCGTGTAGCGCTCGTAGTTCACCGTCGTCTGGTTGTCCAGGATGGGCAGTTGGTAGATGTACTGGTAGTACGTCCACGGCGTGTTGGAGTACTGGCGGTCGTTCGCGAGCAGCAGGTCATACCTCGCGTGACCGCGGTCGTCGACGAGCGTCGAGTACTCGGGGAACGAGGCCGTGACCTTGATCCCGACGGCCTTCGCGCTGTCCGAGATGACCTGAATTGCGGTCATCCAGTCGGACCACCCGTTCGGGCAGACGATCTTGAGCTCGATGTTCGAGCCGTCCTTGTTCTCGACGAAACCGTCGCCGTTGGTGTCCTTGTAGCCGGCCGCCGCGAGAATCGCCTTCGCCCGGTCGGGGTTGTACGAGAAGCCGAGCTGCTTGACGGCCTTCTGGTCGACCCACTTGTCCCAGATCGGGAGCAGTCCGGTCGGGCTCGCCTTCTGGACGAGGCCCTGGTAGGCCTTCGAGATGATCTGGCCCATGTTGATCGAGTAGGCCAGCGCGCGGCGGAACTGCGCGTCGTTGAGCGGCTTCTTCGTCGTGTTCGGGAAGAGCCACGTCGTGTTCGCGCCGAGGTGGTACGGAGCCTGTCCGAAGTACGTCTTGAACTGGCCCCTGATCGCGGACTTCGGTGCGAAGTTGTTGAACAGGTCGATGTTGCCCCGGAGGAGGTTGGCCAGGGCGGCGGCGTTCGTGCCGTTCTTGATGTCGACGAGATACGTCGGACCGACGCTCTTGCCGAGCGCAGACGCCGCCCACCAGTCGCCGCGCTTCTTCCACACGACGGTCTCGGACGCCGCGCCGACGCCCGACTGGTACACGTACGGGCCGGTTCCGACGAGCTTCTTCGGGTCGCTCATGTTTCCGGTCGTGATCTCGGTCTTCGAGTAGCCCTTGAACACGTGCTGCGGCACGATCGCGACGTTGAAGCGGTAGAAGTCGAACTGCTGGATGCCGGGGTTGCCGGCGAACGTGAAGACGACGTTCGAGCCCTGCACCTTGGTGCTCTTCAGTCCGGTGTCCTGCCAGAGCGCGTGCTGTGGATGCGTCGGGATCTTGAGGATGTCGAAGCTGTACTTCACGTCCTGCGGCGTCATCGTCTGCCCGTCGCTCCACTTCACGCCCTTGCGTACGGCCATGGAGTAGGTCGTCTTCGACGTCCACTTGCCGGACGACGCGAGCCACGGGATGAACTTGTCGCCGAGCGGGTCGTAGCGGAACGGCGTCTCGTATGCGAAGCCGACGAGCCCGGTGACGTAATCCCAGTTCTTCGCGGGATTGAGGTCGACGTTCGGGGACCACTGGTTCCCGCTCATGTAGAGGGTCTGCGCGCGCGGCAGCGCCAACGCCGACTGTGACCCGGCGCCGGCCCCGCCGGCCATCAGCGCGGCGACGATTGCGGTAAGGACCGCCGCCGCGGCAAGGGCGCCGACTCCTCGTGCCCTACGGGTTGACATCACTCTGAGTTTCCTCCTTGTCCGGGCTTCGGCTGCGCCTGCCGGAGACCAATGACGCGGTCGACGCTTTGCCCGCTGAGACGAGGAGATCGCCTTGCGGGTTCGAGCGTCCTGGCAGCTCCGACGTCGGAGTCATCGAGCGCACTCCCGCACTTCATCACTTATCCGGTTAAGTGTCAACCACCGATTCGCGGCGACTCTTGAATCGTGCTCCGCGCCGGGGCGGTACTTCCGCGCGTCGTGAGGTCTCCTCGCTCGGTCTCGAGGTCGCCGACGGCCCGACCCTCGACCGCGGCGAGGAGGTGCCTCGTCGCCGCGCTGCCGTATGCCTCGATGTCGCGCGTGATGGCCGTGAGCGGTGGGTGCACCACCTGGCTGATCAGCGAGTCGTCCCAGCCGATGATCGACAGGTCGTCCGGCACGGTGAGCCCCATCTGCTGTGCGACGCCGAGCCCGGTGACCGCGAGGAGGTCGCTGTCGTAGACGATCGCCGTCGGACGTCCCGGCGTGGTGAGGAGGCGACGGGTCGCACGGGCGCCACTCTCCGCGGAGTAGTCGGTCTCGACGATCTGGCCCTCGAGGCCGAGGTCGCGCGCCACGAGCTCGAAGGCGGACGAGCGCTGTCTCGTGTGCACGAAGTCGCCGACCCCGGTGACGTGAGCGACACGCGTATGCCCGAGGGCGGCGAGGTACTGCACCGCCTCGGTCACGACCTGCCCTTCGTCGTGCCATACCGCTGGTATTTCGTGGTTTTCAAGCGGCCCGCCGACGATCACTGCCGGAAGCCCGAGCCGGACGAGCTCGCCGATCCGCGGGTCGTGGACGCGCAGGTCGAGGACGAGGATGCCGTCCACCCGGTGCTCGCCGAACCAGCGTCGGTACACCGCCATCTCCTCCTCGATGTCCCGCACGAGCTGGATCGTGAGCGCGACCGAGTGCTTGGCGAGCTCGAGCTCGGCGCCGGCGATGAACTCCATGAAGAAGGGCTCGAGCGCGATCGTGCGCGCCGGTCGCGCGAGCACGAGCCCGCACGCGTCCGCCCGCGCTGCGGACAGCGCACGAGCTGCGCGGTTCGGATACCAGCCCAGATCCTTCGCGATCCCGAGGATCCGCTCGCGCGTCTCGTCGGAGACTCCGGGCCGGCCGTTCAGCGCATACGAGACGGCTCCCTTCGAGACGCCTGCCCGCTCCGCGATGTCCCGAATCGTGACCCGTCCGGTGCGCTGCAGCGCGCCGCGTTGCGGTTCCTGCTTGCCACGAGCGAGCTGAGACGTATGATCCTCCTTTACCGGTTCAGGAAATGCACACTACATCCAACGACAGAGGGCGCGCTTTCCCGCCTCGGTTCGTCTGGGGCGCGGCCACCGCCGCATACCAGACGGAGGGCGCGGCGAGCGAGGACGGTCGCGGCGAGAGCATCTGGGATCGCTTCACGACCCTCCCTGGCCGGGTCGCGAACGGCGACACCGGCCGCGTTGCGTGCGACGCGTATCACCGCTACCCGGAGGACGTGCGCCTCATGCGGGAGCTCGGCCTCGACGCGTATCGCTTCTCGATCGCGTGGCCACGAATCCTCCCCGACGGCCGCGGGGCGGTGAACGAGGCCGGTCTCGACTACTACGACCGACTCGTCGACGCACTGCTGGCGAATGGCATCGAACCGTACGCGACGCTCTACCACTGGGATCTGCCGCAGGCGCTCGAGGACCGCGGAGGCTGGCCGGTGCGGGACACGGCCGAGGCCTTCGCCGAGTACGTCGAGGTGGTCGTAGCGCGACTCGGCGACCGCGTCTCCCGCTGGATCACCCAGAACGAGCCATGGGTGATCGCGTGGCTCGGCTACGGGCGAGGGGAGCATGCGCCCGGCCGGCGAAGCGACCGCGACGCGCTCGCGGCGGCGCACCACGTGCTTCTCTCCCACGGGCGGGCGGTCGAGGTGATCCGGCGTGACCGGCCGGATGCCCAGGTCGGCATCACGATCGACGTGATCCCGATCCACCCGCTGACCGCCGCGGAGGACGATCTCATCGCGACCTGCGAGGAGGACGGGTTCCGCAACAGGTGGATCCTCGACCCGGTCCTGCGCGGCAGCTACCCCGAGGACATGGTGCGCCGCTTCGCGCGGATCCTCCCCACGATCGAGGACGGCGACCTCGAGGCGATCTCCGCGCCGATCGACTTCCTCGGCGTGAACTACTACCGCCGTCACGTCGTCAAGGCTGGTGCCAACGGGTCCGGGCCGACCGTGGTGGAGGCCGAGGGCGGGGAGCACACGGTCGTCGGCTGGGAGGTCTACCCGGACGGCCTCTACGAGCTGCTCGTCCGCCTGCACGAGGACTACGACCCGCCCCCGCTGTACGTCACCGAGAACGGCGCGGCGTTCGGCGACACGCGTCGGAACGGCACCGTCGACGACCCCGAGCGGGCCTCGTACCTCGAACGCCATCTCGCGGCCGTCGCGCGCGCGATCGCGGCGGGAGTGCCCGTCGACGGCTACTTCGTCTGGTCGCTCCTCGACAACTTCGAGTGGGCCCGCGGCTACACGCCGCGCTTCGGGCTGGTGTACGTCGACTACGGGACGCTCGAGCGGGTCCCGAAGCAGAGCTACCACTGGTACCGCGACTTCATCGCCGGGCAGCGCGAACGTTCCGCGCGATCGATCTCGTAGCCGGCCCGCTGGCCTCGACGGGAGCCATGACGACCGTCCGCCCGCGCCGAGAGCCAGGCTGAACGTCAGGGGACGTAGCGCAGGATCGCGGCCACCGAGCCGGCGCCGGGGATGTCGGGCTGCCGCACTGCGAGCACGCGACCGCCGGTCAGCCAGACGCGGCGGGCGATCTCGTCGAGGATGCCGTAGTTCACCGCGTCCTCGACCGCATCGAACGTCACCGCGCCGTCCTCCTCGATAGAGCCGGGCATCGACTCGTCGATGTCGACCAGCACCGTCTCGACGAGCCCGTAGGTCGCCGCGCGGGCGACGTCGGCCACGTCGGCCGACGCGCGATGCTGCGAGAAGCGCAGCGCGTACAGCTCCCGCAGCCGGGCCAGCTCCGCCGCGTACAGCTCGTCGAGCACCGCGCGGGCGCTCGCGACGAGCTCGGCGTCAGACGTGGTTTCGGGATTGCCCGGAATCGTCGTCGTGGCCAGGTGCGGGTACGTGCTCACGGATCGGTAGATGGAGTCGAGCGGCTCGGTAGCGGCCAGGATCAGGGGCAGCTCGAGCCCGCTCAGGAGCGGCCGCAGCGCCTGGTCGATCTGCCGCGCGTACTGGCGCATCCGCACCTTCTGCCCCTCCGAGCCCTGCAGGCGCCGACTCGGCGAACGGTCCGCGATCGAGGACTTCCCGGCGGCGCTGGCGACGTCTGCGGGAAGACCGTCGACCGCGATCTCGAACGGATCGACGTCCGGGGCCACCTCGAGCAGGCGCACCGACCCCTGCGCGAGCGCGAGCACGAACGCCGTGTGCGGGAACGTGACCGCTCGCAGGAGGGGCTTCACGTGGAATCGATCGGACACCTCGACGATGTTGACGAGGCGGTTGGGAAGCCGAAACGTTCGGATCGTCGCGGGCGTCGCGAACACGGCGAGGCTCCGCGCCTGGTAGCGCCAGAGCTCGCCGTCGTCGATAACGTCGCCGATCGATTCCTCGATCGCGGCGACGTCCCGGCCCGCCGCGCCCGTCTCTCGGAGCTGTCTCGCGGCCTCGTCGGCCAGGTTCCGCAGCTCGATCCGTTCGGCCTCGCCGCGTGATGCCGGCTCCGTCGCCATGTAGATCGAGACGCTCCACGGCTGGCGAGCCTCGAGCAGCTCCTCGAGCTGGTCGTGCGTCGGCAGATCGGTATGCAGGATCATTGCCGGCCGAACCCAACCGAGACGCGTCCGGGAACGACGGGGTCTTGGTCGCTCCAGGGGAAGTCGATCCAGAGATCGGTGCGGCGCCAGACGTAGTCGCACTTCACGAGCGAGCGCGGCTTTTCGTAGAGCACCGCGGTCCGCACCTCGCCGACCTTCCCGGCGCAGAACTCCTCCACGCTCTCGAGCGTGTGGCCGGTATCGGCGACGTCGTCGACGATCAGGATCCGCGCGTCGTCCAGGTCGACGAAGTCCGGGGCCGGCGGCAGGATCCTCGGTACCTCGAGCCGCTCGTCGACGCCCGTGTAGAACTCGACGTTCATCGTGTAGACGTTCTTCACGCCGAGGGCGTAGCCCAGCGCGCCGCCGACGAGCAGGCCGCCGCGCGCGATCGAGAGGATCATCTCCGGCGCATACCCGTCGTCCGCGACCAGCTGGGCGAGGTCGCGCGAGGATTTCCCGAAGAGCTCCCAGGTGAGGATCTCGCGCTCCTCCTCCATCGGACGAACCTACACGACGTCCCCGAGCCAGGCCTCCACTGCCGCGCGCAGCTCCGCGAGGCCGGACCGAAGAGCGTGGTCGCCCGGCACGACGGCGACGGTGCGCCGGGGACCGGCGGGCGGTATGCCGAAGCGATCGTTCGCGCCCTGGACGACGAGCGTCGGCACCGTGACCGCGTCGAGCTCCGGGAGCCGGCTCGCGGGCGGGGCTCCCGAGCGGCGTCCCGGCGGGACGAGAGGGAAGGCGAGGCAGAGCACGCCGGCGGCGCCGACCGCCCCCGCCGTGCGACAGGCGACTCGGGCGCCCGACGACCGCCCGCCGACGAGCAGGCGGAGCCCTTTGAGCTCGTCGGCGCGGAGCGCCTCGACCACCGCGCGCCACGCCGTGTCGAGCTGGGCAGCCGGCGCCGGGCTCCTCCGCCCGAGGACGCGGTACGGCTGCTCCACGAGCACGACGGTCAGCTTCTGTCCGACCGCTGCCTCCGTCGCGGCGAGGAGATCCCGCGCGGCGACACCGCCGCCCGCTCCGTGGCCGAGCACGAGCCCGCCCCGCGCCTTCCGGACGAGATGCGAGTGCACACGGGCGGGCCCGTGCGGCGTGTCGACCTCGCGGACGACGGTCGCGCGCAGCTCCGCGTCAGGAGGCATCGAAACCCCGGATCGCCGCCTCGACGAGGCGCGGGAGCGTCGCGAGGTTGTAGCCGCCCTCGAGCACGACGGCGAGACGCGGCCCGAGCTGGGTCGAGCGGCGTGCGAGCTCCTCGAAGCCTCGCTCGCTGACGGTCATGTGCGCGAGCGGATCGAGCTCGTGCGCATCGAAACCGGCTGAGACGAGCACGAGGTCGGGGTCGAACGCCCTGACCTTCGGCTCGACGAGCTCGGAGAAGGCGGCCGCGTACTGAGCGTCCCCTGCGCCGGCCGCGAGCGGGATGTTGAGGGTCGTGTCGCCGCTCGTCCCAGGCCCGCCGGTGCCGGGGTAGAAGGGCCACTGGTGGAGCGAGACGAAGAGCACCGACTCGTCGTCGCGGAAGCTCGCCTCCGTGCCGTTTCCGTGGTGGACGTCCCAGTCGACGATCGCGACGCGCTCGAGCCCAAGTGCATCCTGCGCATGACGCGCCGCCACCGCGATGTTGTCGAGGAGGCAGAAGCCCATCGCGCGGTCGGGCAGGGCGTGATGACCGGGTGGTCGCACGAGCGCGAATCCGCCCGCCTCGACCGCCGCCAGCGCGCAGCCCGCCGCGAGCAGCGCCGCTTCGAACGAGGTCGGGCCTGCGATGGTGTCGCCGTCGAGCCACGTCTCGCGGTCGAGCGAGGCGAGCGTGTCGAGGTAGCCGCGGTCGTGGACCCGCTCGACCTGCTCACGGCTCGCCGGCGCGCCGTCGCGCGCGCCTCCGAGCGCTTCGAGGAGGACTGCGAGCCGCTGCTCGCTCTCGGGGTGGTGGTGCCGGGCCAGCGGATGGAGTCGGGTGAGCGCCGGGTGCGAGATCAGCTCGATGCGGCTTCCTCCAGCCGACCCGCGAGCCTGCCGAGGCCCAGCGCGGCGGCGGCGGCGGCACCAGCACGCCAGTCGGGTTGCCGGTCGGGAATCGCGGGTATCGGTGCGCTCGGGTCGAGCGTCGCGATGCTCCGGTACAGCCTGAGCGCATCGGCCTCCTGCGAGAACCGGCCGTCGTCGAGAAGGGCGTCGAGACTGCCGTACTGCGCGAGGAGCGACGCTGCGGTCTTGGCGCCGACGCCTCGTGCGCCAGGGATCTTGTCGGACGGGTCGCCACGGAGCGCGATGAAGTCCGGCACCTGGGTCGGCTCGACGCCATAGCGCTCGCGCACCCCAGCGGGGTCGATCCGGGCCATCTCGCTCACCCCGCGGACGGGCTGGAGGATCGTGACGTCGTCGGCGACGAGCTGGAACGCATCGCGGTCGGAGGTCGCGACGAGCGCCCTGCCCTTGCGCTTGCGCTCGGAGGAGACGGCGGCCGCGAGGAAGTCGTCGGCCTCGTAGCCCGGTGCCTTCGCGCACACGATCCCGGCGGCCTCGAGGAGCCCCGGGGCGAGGTCGAGCTGCTCGAGCAGCTCGGGGTCGAACTCCCGACCCGCCTGATACCCGGCGAGCGCCTCGTGCCGGTACGTGGGGACGAACAGCGTGTCCCAGCCGACGAACACTGCCCGCGGCTGCTCCGCCTCCCAGAGCCGGAGGAGCATCGACACGAGGCCCGTCAGCAGGTTGCCGGCGCTGCCGTCCGCCCGACGAATCGAGCGTGGCAGCGCGTGGAACGCACGGTGCGCGAACGAGTCGCCGTCGACCACGAGGAGCGGTGCAGTCATGCCGGCGCACCGCCGTGCTGCGCCGACCCGACGGCTCGCTCGAGCCCGCCGATCGCCTCGCGCAGACGCTCGGTCGCGATCCGCGAGCCCTCACCTCTGTCCTGGTCGCCGAGGTCGCCCGTCTCGATTGGCTCCCCGTACGCGACGCGAAGCGAGCCCAGCCTGCGCAGCCTGTCGGTGCCCGAAATCGCCGCGGGGACGAGCGGCACGCCCGCGTCGAGCGCGATCCGCGCCGCGCCGGTGTGCCAGCGCGGAGCGTGGCGCTTGCGGATGCCCTTCGACCGGCGTGTGCCCTCGGGGAACATCACGACCGCGTGACCGGAGCGGCAGAGCTCGGCGGCGGTCTGCAGCGCCTGGAGGTCTCCCGTGCCCCGGTCGACGGGAAAGGCGCCTCCTGCCCGGATGATCCACCCGAGCGGCGGCCAGAAGAGCTCCTTCTTCGCCATGAAGCGGAGGAAGCGGCGCGGGAAGAGCGGGATCCCGAGTGGCCACGGATCGAAGTTCGACCAGTGGTTCGCGGCGAGGACGCACCCACCGTCGGGGACGTGCTCACGCCCCGTCACGCGCAGCCTGAACGCGAGTCTCAGCACGGGCCAGCTGACCGCGCCGATGACGAGGTAGAGCATGCTGGGCCTCGGCGGGCGCGGCATCGGCGCGCAGGATACGTGGCGCCAGGAGCGAAGCGGCGGCCGTTACGCTGTCCCGTCCGATGCCACGACTCGTCATAGTCGAATCGCCCGCCAAGGCGCGCACCATCGCCGGCTACCTGGGCCGGGACTTCGTCGTGGAGTCCAGCGTGGGGCACATCCGCGACCTTCCGAAGCGGGCGTCCGACGTCAAGAAGGACGATCGGCCGCGCTTTGGCACCCTCGGGGTCGACGTCGAGCACGGGTTCGAGCCGCTGTATGTCCTCGACGCGGACAAGAAGCACGTCGTCTCCGACCTGAGGAAGAAGCTCGCCGCGTCGGACGAGCTCCTGCTCGCGACGGACGAGGACCGCGAGGGAGAGGCGATCGCCTGGCATCTGCGCGAGGTGCTGAAGCCCAAGGTCCCCGTCCGCCGGATGGTGTTCCACGAGATCACGAAGGACGCGATCCAGCGTGCGCTCACCGAGACCAGGGACATCGACGAGCGGCTCGTCGACGCGCAGGAGACGAGACGGATCCTCGACCGCCTCTACGGGTTCGAGGTCTCCCCGGTGCTCTGGAAGAAGGTCATGCCACGCCTGTCCGCCGGCCGCGTCCAGTCGGTCGCCACGAGGCTCGTCGTCGATCGCGAGCGCGAGCGGATGGAGTTCGTCGTCGCACGCTACTGGGACGTCGTCGGCACGTTCGAGCCGGGCGGGCTGCCAGGGCAGCTCCTCGAGGCGCGGCTCGTCGGGGTCGACGGCAGCCGGGTGGCTCAGGGACGCGACTTCAGCTCGGACGGGACGCCGGAGTCACGCGGCGTCGTCGTCCTCGACGAGGCGCGAGCGCGGGAGCTCGCGACCGGCCTCGAGGGTCGGACGTTCACGGTCGAGACCGTCGACGAGAAGCCCTACACGCGGCGACCGGCTGCGCCGTTCCGCACGTCGACGCTCCAACAGGAGGCCAGCCGCAAGCTCCGTTTCTCCTCGCAGACCACGATGCGCCTTGCCCAGCGGCTCTACGAGAACGGCCACATCACGTACATGCGCACCGACTCGGTGACACTGTCCGACACCGCGCTGACGGCGGCGAGGGCGCATGCTGCACGGGTCTACGGGCCCGAGACGGTGCCCGAGGCGCCGCGCCGCTACGAGCGCGCCGTCGCGAACGCGCAGGAGGCGCACGAGGCGATCCGCCCCGCGGGAGACGTGTTCCGCGCGCCGGACGGGCTGCGCGGCGAGCTCTCGCGCGACGAGCACGCCCTCTACGACCTGATCTTCAAGCGTACGGTCGCGTCGCAGATGAAGGACGCGAGCGGCCAGACGGTCTCGATCGAGCTCGGAGCCGCGACCGCCGACGGGACGAAGACGACGTTCCGCGCAAGCGGCACGGTGATCAGCTTCAAGGGGTTCCTGCTCGCCTACGAGTCCGGCCGCGACGAGCCCGCGGAGGACGACGAGGAACGCCTGCTGCCCGCGGTCACGGTCGGTCAGGAGCTTTCGGCGTCGGCGCTCGAGCCGGTCGGTCACGAGACGAGCCCGCCCGCCCGCTACACCGAGGCGAGCCTCGTGAAGGCGCTCGAGGACCGCGGTATCGGACGACCGTCGACGTACGCCTCGATCATGGGCACGATCCTCGACCGGGGCTATGTCTTCAAGAAGGGCACCGCCCTCGTGCCGACCTTCCTCGCGTTCGCGGTGATCCAGCTCCTCGAGCGCCATTTCGATCAGCTCGTCGACTACGACTTCACGGCCCGGCTCGAGGACGATCTCGACAGGATCGCCGCAGGAGACGAGGAGCGGGTGAAGTGGCTCGGGCGCTTCTACTTCGGCGACGGGGACCCCGGCCTGCACTCGCTCGTGACCGATCAGCTCGAGGGGATCGACGCGCGCGAGGTCAACTCGATCCGCATTCCAGGCAGCGATGTCGTCGTCCGCGTCGGGCGCTACGGCCCATACCTCGAGCGGGGCGAGCAGCGCGCCAGCGTCCCGGAGGACACGGCGCCGGACGAGCTCACGGCGGAACGAGTCGAGGAGCTCCTCTCGCGTCCCGCCGGCGGCGAGCGCTCGCTCGGGACGCATCCGGAAACGGGCCGGGAGATCGTCGCGCGGGACGGGCGCTACGGGCCGTACGTCACCGAGGTGCTCCCCGAAGGCGAAGACGGCAAGCCGCGAACCGCATCGCTCTTCTCCTCGATGAGCCTCGAGACCCTCACGCTCGACGACGCGATGCGGCTCTTGACGCTGCCGCGCACGCTGAAGTCCGCCGACGGCGAGGAGATCCTCGTCTCGAACGGCCGCTACGGGCCATTTGTGAAGAAAGGCTCCGAGACGCGCTCGCTCGACGCCGAGGAGCAGCTCCTGACGCTGACGGTCGAGGAGGCCGAGGCGATCCTGGCGACCCCGAAGCAGCGACGCGGCCGGGGCACGCCGAAGCCGCCGCTCAAGGAGCTCGGGGCCGACCCAGGCACCGGAAAGCCGCTTGTCGTCAAGGACGGCCGCTTCGGCCCCTACGTTACGGACGGCGAGACAAACGCGAGCCTCCGGCGGGGCGACGAGGTCGAGGGGCTGACGCTCGAACGGGCCCTCGAGCTGCTCGCAGAGCGCCGCGCAAAGGGCCCCTCGCAGCCCCGCAAGACCAGCCGGGCGCGCCGTTAAACGGTTCCCTAACCCGGGCGTCCGCGTGGCGTCGTACCATTGAACGAGACGTGTGCCGCGCCGCGCGTCGCGTGCCAAAGCACGGAATACGTTGAGCGAGGCACACGTTGCGGGTTTGTGGCACGGTTTGCCGTCTCGATCCCGTGGAAAGACCAAAGGATCGCGCATAGAGTCAGAGAGATTGTGCTCCGCGGAGCAACGCGAAAGGACTGACGCACGGGTTGACGCAGAACCAGCTCATCGAACTGTTCGAGACCGACCAGCTGAAGGCGATTTTGGAGCGCTCGGAAGAGCGCGGCTGGGTTGACGCGGCCGAGCTCGCGAGCTTCGTGACCGAGCAGGAGCTCGGGTCCGAGGAGATCGAGCAGGTCACGCGTGAGCTCGAGGCCATGGGCCTCGAGGTCGGGGCGCCCGCGCCGAACGAGGAGGAGGAGAAGGCGAAGGAGGCCGCCGAGGCGGCTGTCTGGGCGAGCGAGGCGCTCTCGGGGGCCGCGGACTCGCTGCAGCTGTTCCTCGCGGACGTCGGGCGCCACAAGCTGCTCAACGCGGCGCAGGAGGTGCAGCTCGCGAAGCGGATCGAGCGCGGCGACCCCGTCGCCAAGCGCCACATGATCGAGTCGAACCTGCGCCTGGTCGTGTCCATCGCGAAGGGCTACCGCGGGCTCGGCGTGCCGTTCCTCGACCTGATCCAGGAGGGGACGCTCGGGCTCAACCGTGCGGTCGAGAAGTTCGACTGGCGACGCGGCTTCAAGTTCTCGACGTACGCGACGTGGTGGATCCGCCAGTCGGTGCAGCGCGCGGTCGCGAACCATGCGCGCACGATCCGGGTGCCCGTCCACGTCGTCGAGCGTCAGCAGAAGCTCTCGCGCGCCGCGCGCCGGCTCGAGGTGGAGCTGGGCCGCGAGGCGACGAAGGAGGAGCTCGCGGAGGCGACGGGGCTGCCGATCCAGCATGTCGAGGAGGCGATGAGCGCGGCGCACGCGTCGGTCTCGCTGAACCAGTCTGTCGGTGCCGACGACGAAGGCGAGCTCGGGGACCTGTTCGCCGATCGCGAGGCCGCCGACCCGTTCGACGAGGCCGAGGAGTCGCTGCGCCGGCAGGGCGTCCGGCGTGCGCTCGACGCGCTTCCGGAGCGCGAGCGGCGGATCCTCGAGCTGCGCTTCGGCTTCGAGGGCGAGCCCTGGACGCTCGAGGCGATCGGCAACGAGCTCGAGCTCACGCGCGAGCGCGTCCGGCAGCTCGAGGGCCAGGCGCTTTCGCGGCTCGCAGCCCTGCGCGAGCTCGCCTCGCTCGCCGCGTAGCTAGCCCGTCTGGACGCCGACGGCAGTCGTCTCTGCGCGCCGTCGCTCGGCCTCTGCGAGCGCGTCCTCGTCGTAGAGGTGGCACTCCACGGTCGCGTCGCCCTGGTCGAGCGGGCGCGGGGCGATCGGCTCGTGCCACTCGACGTGTGCGAACTGGCCGTCCGCCGCCATCCGCCGGAGGCCCTTCCAGAACGGGGCGTCCGGAGTCTCGTCGCGGATCGACTCGAGCAGCGCGACGATCTCGGCGCCCGTCTTTCCCGCGCCGGCCTTGAGGCGAACGTCGGTCGTCGGCTCGTCGAGCAGGGCGAGGTCGCCCATGACCGCCTGCTCGGCCTCGTACGCGTCCTGCGCCTGCGTCGCCCACCGTGCCTCGAGGAGGTCGCGGAGGTCCCGACTCTCCCAGCCGCACACCTCGAATGCGAGCGGACAGCGGGGATGGAACGAGCAGCCGAGAGGCGGGCGCGCAGCGTCCGGGACTTCGCCCGGCGGGAGATCGCGTGGCACAGTGCGGCGCGGGTCGGGGTCGGGGATCGCGCGCAGCAGCGCCCTCGTGTACGGGTGCTTCGGATCGGCGTAGATCGCCGTTGAGGGGCCTATCTCCACGATCCGCCCGAGGTAGAGGATCGCGATCCGGTCGCAGAAGAATTTCGCCGTCGCGAGATCGTGTGTGATGTACAGGTACGTCAGGTTGAGCTGACGCTTGAGGTACAGCATCAGCTCGAGGATCTTCGCCCGCACGCTCATGTCGAGCATCGAGACCGGCTCGTCGGCGACGAGGAGCACCGGGTTGAGGATGATCGCGCGCGCGATCACGACACGCTGCTTCTGGCCGCCGGACAGGTCGGAGGGGTACTTCTCCATGAACTGCTCGGGGGGGTCGAGCCCGACGATCGAGAGCGTCTCCGCCACGCGGCTCCGACGCTCCGCGCGGGTTCCGAGCTTGTGGATCTGGAGCGGGTGCTCGACGAGCTGCTGGACCGTCATCGCCGGGTTCAGCGAGGCGTGCGGATCCTGGAAGATGATCTGCATCTCGCGCCGGAGCGCGCGCAGCTGGCGCTCGTTCATCTTCGTGATCTCGCGCCCCTCGAACTCGACGCTGCCTTCCGTCGCCGAGACGAGCCCGAGGATCGTCCGGCCGAGCGTCGTCTTCCCGCTGCCCGACTCGCCGACGAGCCCCAGGACCTCACCGCGCCGCAGGTCGACCGTGACGTCGTCCACGGCGCGTACGTGCCCGGCCTCGCGACCGAGGATCCGCGAGGCAAAGCTCCCGCGGATCGCGTAGTACGTCTTCAGGCCGCGGATCGAGACGAGGACGTCGGTTATCTCAGGCCTCCTCCGCGATCGCGATCTCTTCGCGCTCGAGCGGGTCGTGCCCGCCGTCCGGGATCAGCTCGTCGGGACCGTGGAGCCAGCAGAGGACTCGCCGCTCCCCGCGGAGCCGCTGTTCGATCGGGTCCCGCACGGCGCACACGCCCATCGCGCTCGGACACCGCGGATGAAACCGGCACCCTCGCGGCGGATCGATCAGGTTCGGGGGCGCACCGGGGATCGAGTGGAGCTCCTCCGTCTCGAGGGAGATGGTCGAGCGCAGCAGCTCACGGGTGTAGGGGTGCGCGGGATCGCCGAACACGTCGCGCGCGTCGCCCTCCTCGGCGATCTTCCCGGCGTACATCACCGCGACGCGGTCGCAGGCCTCGGCGACGATGCCGAGGTTGTGCGTGATCAGTAGGAGGGCGGTGCCGAAGTTGCGACGCAAGTCGGAGAGAATCGCAAGGATCTGCGCCTCCACGATGACGTCGAGCGACGTCGTCGGCTCGTCGGCGACCAGGAGCTTCGGTCGCAGGACGAGCGCGAGCGCGATCATGATCCGCTGTCGCATCCCGCCGGAGAACTCGTGCGGGTACTGCCGGAACCGCGTCGGCGGGATCCCCATCCGTCCGAGGGTCTCGAGCGACCGCGTGCGCACCTCTCGGTCGGTCAGCTTGGACTCGTGCTGCTCGAGGGTCTCGCGGAAGTGATCCTCGATCCTCATCAGCGGGTTGAGGCGCGTCATCGGCTCCTGGAAGATCAGGCCGAGGTCGGGGCCCCGCAAGCGCCGGAGCTCCTTCGCCCCCATGCCCACGAGGTTCCTACCGCCGTAGACCACCTCGCCGTCGGCGACGGCACCATCGGGCAGCAGACCGAGGATCCCACGGCCAAGCGTCGACTTGCCGCAGCCCGACTCGCCGACGAGACCCAGCACCTCGCCCTCGCCGATGTCGAGCGAAACGCGGTCGACGGCCCTGACCGTGCCACGGGGCGTGCCGTAGTACACGCGGAGGTCGCGCACGGAGACGACGGGTGTCGAGCTCAACTGGGCCCCGGCTCCGGCTGCGTTGTCTCGGGCGGCTGGCTCATGTCGACCTTGACGCGGGGCCGCTTGCGAAGCACCGGATTGATCGTCTCGTTCAAGCCCTCGCCGAGAAGCGTGAGGCCGGTTACGAGCAGGACGATCGCGAGGCCGGGGAACAGCCCGGTCCACCAGATCCCCGAGGCCGCGTCCGACACGGCCCGGCTGACGTCGTAGCCCCATTCCGCCCCCTGCGTCGGCTGGATCCCGTAGCCGAGGAACCCGAGCGCGGCGAGGGTGAGGATCGCGTCGGCAGCGTTCAGTGTCGCGAGCGGCGGGACGTTCTGGACCACGTTGAAGAACACGTACTTGCGGATCACGGTGAACGGTCTGGCGCCGAGCGCGCGCGCAGCCTCGACGAACGGCTCCTCCCGGATCGAGATCGTGTGGTTTCTGACCACGCGGAAGTAGAGAGGGATGTAGACGACCGTGATCGCGATCGCCGCGGAAAGGATCCCCTGACCAACCTTGTCGGCGAGCAGGAACGCGATCACGATCGCGAGCAGGAGGAACGGGAACACCAGGAGCGCGTCCATGATCAGCACGAGGAGCCGGTCGAGCCAGCCACCGAAGTAACCGGAGAGCAGCCCCAGTGGAACGCCGACCCCGATCGAGAAGAACATCGACACGATCACGACCTTGAGCTCGGTCTGGGTGCCCCAGATGATCCGTGAGAGGACGTCGGTCGACTGCACATTGGTGCCCATGAGGTGATCCCATGACGGCGACGCGAGCTGCGGGAAGCGGTGGCCGTTCGCCTGGAACGTGTCGAAGTCGTATGGCGCGATCACCGGCGCGAGGAGCGCGATGAGCACGAACGCGAGGGTGATGCCGGCGCCGATCCAGAGCATCGACCGGGCCATGCCGCGTGCCTCGGCGATCGGCGCGAAGGCGCGCCGTGGCCCAGTGAGCCGCCGTGTCACTCCGGCAGAGACGTTGCCGCGAGCATCCGCCCGGACCGACACGTCAGTACCTGATCCTCGGGTCGATGTAGGCGTTGACGAAGTCGATGATCAGGCTCGCGAGGACGACGACGAGCGCGAAGACGACGATGATCCCCTGGACGGCGGCGTAGTCGCGGTTCTGGAGGTAGACGATCAGCGTGTGCCCGATGCCGGGCCAGTTGAACGTCGTCTCGGTGAGGACGGCGCCGGACAGCAGGAGCGCGACGGTGAGACCTACGACAGTGATCACCGGGACGAGCGCGTTCCGGAACGCGTGGTGGTAGACGACCGAGCGCTCGTCGATCCCACGCGCCCTCGCCGCCTCGATGTAGTCGTCCTTCATCGTCCGGATCACGTTTACTCGGACGAGTCGGATGAACACGCCCGCCGTGACGAGCCCGAGCGTGACCGCAGGCAGGATCAGGTGCTTGACCACGTCGACGAACGCGTCCCAGTCGCCGTCCCAGAGCGTGTCGATCGTGTAGATGTGGGTGTGCGTCTGCAGCGTCGCGTCGACGAGCGGGCTGGCGCGGTCCGAGGTCGGCAGCCAGCCGAGGTACGCGCCGAAGAAGAGTTGCGCCATCAGCCCAAGGAAGAACACCGGGGTCGCGTAGATGAGGATCCCGAACAGCCGGCTTCCGCCGTCGATCCACGTGTCCCGGTATCGCCCCGCGACCATCCCGAACGTCACTCCGACGACGATCGCGACGATCATCGCGTAGAAGGTCAGCTCGAGTGTCGCCGCGCCGTTCTCGACGATGATGTCCCCGACCGAGCGCCGGTCGGTGATCGTGGTGCCGAAGTCCCCTTGCGCGATGTTCCACAGGTATTCGCGGTACTGGACGAGGATCGGCTTGTCGTAGCCGAGCTGGTCCTTGATCTGGTTGACGACCTGTGGCGGCACGTGTCCGCCGAGCGATGCGGTGATCGGGTCTCCCGGCGCCACCCGCATGAGCAGGAAGACGAGCGTGAGCACGATGAAGATCATCGGCACCACGAGCGCGAGCCGCGTCAGTGCATACCGTCTGAGCGAAGTACCTCTGCTACCAGCCATGGACGCCTCGTGTCCTTCGTGCACCGGCGCAGCCGGCGCGAACGCCTTACCCTAGCCCGCCGCTGAAAGGCCGGGGGCGCCCTCTCGGGCGCCCCCGCGGTGTTTCGGGTCTACGACTTGCTCAGCTTCCAGTACCGCATGATGAACGCGGCGTCGAGCGTGCTCGTGATGCCGTGCACGTTCGGCCGAGCGGCCGCGATCATGTTGCCCTGCCAGACGGGGATGATCGGCACGTCCACCGCCGCCAGCCGTTGGATCTGCTTGATGACGTTGACGCGCCGCGCAGTCGTCTTCGACGCCTGCTCCGCCTTGAGCAGCGCCGTCATCTTCGGCGTGGCGTAGCCGTTCGAGGTGAAGTTCCCGTCCTGGTAGAAGGAGAGGACGTAGTTCTCGGGGTCCGGGTAGTCCGGGAACCAGCCGAGCTGGAACGCGTTGTAGTTCTTGCCCAGCGCGTCCGAGTACTGCGCCCACTCCGCCGACTTCAGCGTGACCTTGAACACGCCGCCCCGCTCGAGGCCGCGCTTGATCTCCGAATACTCGTCGGCCGAGGAGTCACCGTAGTGCGTCGGCGTCCACCAGACCTCGATCGGCATCGGCATCGCGATTCCGGCCTTCTGCAGCGCCGCCTTCGCCTTCGCCACGCTGGGCACGCGGCCGTAGAGCGACGCGAACGCGTCGACATGGCCCGGTAGACCCGCCGGCGGCATCGAGTAGAGCGGCTTGACCGTGCCCCGGTACACGCGCGACGAAACCGACTGACGCGGCATCAGGTACGCCATCGCGCGGCGGACGGCCACGTTGTTGAACGGCGGCCGCTGGACGTTCATCACGAGGTAGCGGATCGCCGCACCCTGACCCTGGTAGACCTTGACGTTCTTGTTCTCGGCGAGCGAGCCGAGCTCGGTCGGCGTGAACGTCTGGTATGCCATGTCGATCTCGCCCCGTTCGAGGCCGAGCTTCATCGTCGACGACTTCGAGTAGTAGCGCATGATGAGACCCTCGTTCTTGGCCTTCGGGCCCCAGTAGTCGTCGTTTCGCGCGAGCACGGCCTGCTGGCCCGGCGTGTACTTCTCCAGCGTGTACGGGCCCGTGCCGATCTGCGGCTGGTCGTTCGCCTGGAGCTTGTCGGCCGGATAGGACGACGGGACGATGAAACCAGCGCTCGTCGCGAGGATGTACGGCCACGTCGACTGCGGCGACTTCAGGTTGAACGTGACCGCGTACTGCCCGTTGGTCTTGACGCTCTTCAGGTTCGAGAGGAGCGAGGAGATCCCGGAGGGGTCGTTGATCTTGACCACGCGGTCGAACGACGCCTTCACGTCGGCCGAGTCGAAGCCGGAGCCGTCACTGAACTTCACACCGCGGCGAAGCGTGCAGCGCCACGTCTTGACGGTTCCGGTCGGTGCGCATCTCGTCGCGAGGGACGGAACGACCTTCACGCCGTTGCTGGCCTGGTAGAGGTTGTTGTAGATGTTCTCGGCCAGCGTGAACGACCCGTAGTCGTACGCCCCGGCCGGGTCGATGTTCGTCACCGTGTCGGTGGTACCCGCGACGATCGTCCCGCCCTGGGCGGACGGCGCCGACTGACCGGCACCCGCCACGATGGCCGCCGTGAGGAGCGCCATCAGGCCGGCGACCACGCCGAGGCGCCATCGCCGTTCGATTCGACTCATGAGTTCCCCTTTCTCCTTTTCCGTGCGTGATTGAGCTCGTGGACTGTCCGTCCCTGAACATAGGACGTCGAACTCGCCGTGTTGGTCTGCGCTCTCGAGGAAGTTCGACGGTTCGAAACGACGGGCCTGCCCACAAAGCGACGCACACACTACGGGCGCCGCACCCGGCGTTCAAGCGTCGGCGAAGGGGAACTGGAGGTATCCCTCGAACGAGCTACGTCGGCACCCCCCGTCTAAAGCGCGCCCCCCGAGAGGCCGATACGGAATTCGTGGACGCCGCGGAGCGGAGGGAGATCCTCAACCGGTACCGAGACCACAGCCGCCGCTTCGAGGCGGCTGCGGCGCGCCGTAGCGCGAAGCCGACCGGCTCGGTCATCCCCTTCACCCCCCCGCCGGCCCTCAGAGAGCTCGAACAGGAACCGACCGCCCGCGAGATCGAGGTCCTCCAGCTCGTCGCCGACGGGCTCGTGAATCGTGAGATCGGACAGCACCTGTTCCTCTCCGAGGAGACGGTGAAGTCCCATGTCCGCCATCTGCTCGCGAAGCTTCAGGCGCGAAGTAGAGCCCACGCCGTAGCCGTTGGCTTCCGGCGTGGGCTCATTGCCTAACCGCACCGTCAGTCCTCACCGACTCCGCGGTCAACAAGCGGATCCCCCGTAGGAGGGATGCCCTACCTGTCCGCGGAACAGAGGATTTGACGGCGTTACCAGCCCTTCACGCCAGCAGCCATACCAGCGCGAAGGAGATTGCGAACGAAGGCCTTTCGCATCGCTTACTCCTGAGTTTTGGGAACTGACGGCGAGCCGAATCGTATACCCCGTTTGAGGGATGAGCAAATAGACGCAGAGGAACACCTCCCTCCGGACCGCCACCTAGTCCGGTACGTGGTGGCGCTGACTGCGGTCGCGATTGGAGCGGCCGTTGCGTTGGTCGCCGCGGGCTACTCGGTCGGGACTGTGTGGGTACTGATTGCGCTTTGCATCGCCGCGGCGATCGCCGAGCGAGCGTCTGTTCGTCTGAGCGACGCGCTCGAGCTCTCGATCTCGCCAGTCCCTACGCTGTTTGCTGCGGTCCTGTTCGGACCGCTCGCCGGCGGCGTCGTCGGAGCGGCCTCTGAGCTCGGTGACGCAGAGGTATTTCATCGCAGCGCCGGCCGGTCAGCGCACCTCAAGTGGCTGACCTACACGAGCACTCGGTTCCTGGCGGGCGCCGTCATGGGTTTGACGGCAGAAACGGTGAAGGGCTGGATCGACGGCTCGGCGGGGCTTGTAGCCGCGACGATCGTCGCATCCACCGTCGGCGAGATGCTCGAGATCGGATTCGCGACCCTGACCCTGCGGATTCGGGGCAAACCAACCGCAGTGGCGAGGATGATCGGCCCGCTGATGGCGACCGCGATCTGTTTCTACGCGCCAGTCGTTGCTGCCCTAGCGCTCGCATACCACGAGCTGTCGCCCTGGTCCGCGTTTCTCTTTCTGGCGCCGGCACTCGCCGCACAGCGCTTGTTCGGCATGTATCAGACGCAGCGATCACTCGCCGAGAAGCTTGAAGACGCAAACGTCTCCTTTGCGGTGGCGCTCGTCACTGCTTTGGAGGCGAGCGATGCGTATACGGCCGGTCACTCTCGCGCGGTAGCGATCTACTCTCGCGACATTGCCGAACGACTCGAGCTTCCTGCAGACGCGTGCGAGCGCGCATTTCTCTGCGGACTCGTGCACGACATCGGGAAGGTTGGGCTGCCGCCGAGCCTCCTCGGGAAGGAAGGCCCCCTCACCCTGGACGAACGTCGGCAAATGCAGGAGCACTCCGTCATCGGTGAGCGGATCCTGCGCGAGGTAGCGGCGTACGACGATGTTGCGCGGATCGTCCGACATCACCATGAGAGGATCGACGGAGAGGGTTATCCGGACCGCATTCACAGTGACGAGATTCCGCTTCTCTCGCGGGTGATTGCAGTCGCGGATGCTTACAACGCCATGACTTCAGACCGCCCGTACCGAGAGGGGATGCCCCCAAGGGTGGCGAGGCTCCGACTGGCACAAGCCGTCGAAAACCAGTTCGACACAACGGTTGTGGCGGCCTTCGAGGCAATTCTTGCGACCAGTGATGAGGCGTATCGAACTGCCCAGCGCGAGGACTTCCGTCCGGGTCAGCCGTCGGCACCGGACGAGGTGGATCTGCCGGAGGTCGCGGTTGGTGCAGCGTGAGAGCGTCTGCTCGCCGCGCTTAGCGCTATCGCCGTTCGCGAGCGGATCCCCAGCTTGTCGTAGACGTGTCGAACGTGCACCTTCGCGGTCGCAGGTGAGATGAAGAGCCGTCGCGCAATTTCAACGTTCGAGAGGCCCTCGCATAGAAGGTCGTAGACCTCCCTTTCTCGAGGAGAGAGCGTCGACACGGGGTCGTGAACGGACAAAGTGTCCAACCCAAGGGACTTGGCCAGCTCACCGTCGTTGGCACGGGCGACAATGTAGGCCGTCGCCTCCGCAGTCTCCGCGCAGCGCAGAAGTGCAGCGAGCATATCCG
>CAVOSU010000011.1:0-96891 GCA_963698935.1 uncultured Actinomycetes bacterium | reverse complement strand
GTACGCGAAACCTCGCGCTCACCATCGCCGTGATCTCGATCACCGTGGCATGGCCCGCGGCTGCGAACGCGAAAACAGGTCTGCTGGCCGGGAGTCGACAATGGGCCTGGCGTCGCGGTGGGGCCAGCCGATGAACGGCGGCACCTGTCCGATCACGATTCCGGCCCGGCCCTTCGGGTGGTCAACAACGCGCGTCGGCGTAGACTCGGCGCCACTCAATGTCGGCCAGTCCTTCGACTGCTGCGCGCGATGCGCTTGTTGAGCGGCTCTTTCAGGCCGCGGTCGCGACCTTCGATCTCTTCAGCGTCTACCTGGGCGATCGGCTCGGCCTCTACCGTGCGCTCGCTGACCGCGGCTCATCGACTGCCGGCGAGCTGGCGCAGGCGGCCGGGATCAACCCGCGGTATGCGCGCGAGTGGCTCGAGCAGCAGGCGGCGACCGGGATCCTCGCCGTCGAGAACCAAGAGGAACAACCCGATCGGCGGCGCTTCGTTCTCCCGCCGGGGCATGAGGAAGTGCTGATCGAGGAGTCCAGCTTGAACTTCGCCGCGTCGCTCGCCCAGTCGGCGATCGCCTGCGCGCGACCGATCGATGCGGTCGTCGATGCGTTCAGGAGCGGCGAGGGGCTCACCTTCGACGGATACGGCCCGGACGCGCGACAGTCGCAGGAACGATCGACCCGTCCGATGTTCGAGCAACTGCTCGGAAGCGACTGGTTGCCGGCGGTCCCGGAACTCCATGCGCGGCTCAGCGTTGATCCGCCCGCCCGCGTCGCCGATGTCGCCTGCGGCAGCGGTTGGTCGAGCATCTCGATCGCACGCGTCTACGCGAAGGTCACCGTCGAAGGGATCGACCTCGACCAGGCGTCGATCGCCCAGGCGCAGCGAAACCTCGCGGGCAGCGACGTCGCAGACCGCGTCCGCTTCCACTGTCGCGACGCCGCCGACGCGGCTTTCGCCGAGCGCTTCGACCTGGTGACGATCTTCGAAGCGCTGCACGACATGCCGCGGCCCGTCGATGTGCTGCGGACGATCCGCGGCATGCTGACCGAGACCGGGCTCGTGTTCGTCGGCGACGAACGCACCGAGGACTCGTTCAGCGCACCCGCACCCGACCGTGAACGCCTCTACTACGGCTTCAGCATCATGAGCTGCCTCCCCAGCGGGATGGTCGGCCCCAACCCGGCAGGAACCGGAACGGTCATGCGCGCCGACACTGTCCGGGACTACTCAACCGAAGCCGGCTTCAAGCGCTTCGACGTCCTCCCGATCGCGAACGACTCTTGGCGGTTCTACCTGCTCGCCGAATAACGCGCACGACGCCTGGCAATCGACGACCCCCCGAACGTCGACGTGTCGCGTGCGCACGCGAGGGACGACCGCTTCGAGGGTACCCACCCCCTCGCGGTGATCATCGTGGTGGGACCTGGGCCCCCGCCGCGTCGTCCCGAACGCTTACATCTTCCCGCTCCGCGCACGCTCGCGCATGCGAGACGGGGCGCGCTCGAGTTGCTCGCCCAGGTCGACGCACTACCCGAGCTATCGTCATCGCTCGCGATCGACTGGCTCGGAGAACATTCCCGGAACGCTGGCCCAAGCTGAGGGTCTCGTCGCCGACGCTCTGGGACTTCGTCAGGCAGTTTGTGACCCGCCGAATGCGTTGCTCTTCTCAGACCGGTCGCTGGTACCCGAGAGCGTCGAACGTGGCCGGATAGACGATCCGACCGGCGAGGTCGGGGCCGTATCCCGCGAGCCGCTTGACCATGAAAGCGTCGTCGGGGATCTTCGGATGCGGGGAGATGAAGCCGAGCTCGCTGGCCTGCTCGAAGCCGAAGCGAGGGTAGTACGCGGGAATGCCCTCGACCATGACGGCGGGCTCGCCTGCTTCTTCGGCGCGGCCGAGCGCGTCCCGGATCAGCCGTGCCCCCACACCGATGCGCTGGCGATCAGGCCGAACCGACATCGGCGTGAGATTGAGGATCCTTGTACCGGTTCCACCTTCAACGCCGACCCAGCTCAGCATCAGGTGAGCAATCACACCGGAGGAGTCCTCAGCGACCAACGCCAGCTCCGGAATGAACTGTTCCGACGCCCGAATGCGCTCGACGAACGACGCGACCTCGTCAGGGTGTCCGACGAATGCCGCGCGCACCACCTCGGCGATCACGGGATAGTCCGCGTCGCGCTCGGGACGGATGACGACGCCCTCGGCCACGGTGGCGATCGTAATTGGGGCACGCCGTTGGCGCCCCCCCGGCTAGGCGCCCGCCTCGGTCCTCCCGCGCTCACACGAAGAGGGCACCCACCCCCTCGACGAGTCGATCACGATGCGGCCTGGTCGAGGGCGCGTACGACGCCTACCTCCGCATTTTCCCGCGCGCACGCGCGCGCACCCGAGATGGGGCTCGAGGGTACCCCACCCCTGTGGCAAATCAACGTGGGGCCTTTGTCGGGCCCCCGCGGGCGCGGGCCGCCTCCGTTGCGTCGGCACGCCCGCCAGCCGACCGTCTCGGCCGCTCCCGACCCGGCTTGTCGGCGATCATGATCCGATCTGTCTACCCGCCGGACGAGCGGGGCGCCTCCTCCTCGAGGGTTCGGATCGACGTGGGACCTGTGTCGGAGACAGCCGACTGGGATGCGCGAGCGTGCAGGAGTGTTGCTCGAAAGAACCCCTTCGATGGCGGATCTCGATGGCGACAGCATCCGTTCTAGTAGCGTTGGAGAGGCATGGTCGAGCTGGTTGCCGCGATGGCGATAGCTCCCTGGGCGCAACCCTTACGCTTCCGGCCTCTGTCGGGTTGGCACGCGGGAGTAAGTGGCACGTTCGACTCCTCGTACGGCCCTGCGTCACACATCGCATCGCCAAAGGAATCGACCGCCTGGATGACGAGGGGCGTCCGCTACCGCGATCGTCGGACAGCCGATCCGCCGAACGCCACCATGTCTCACCTACCGCCGCGCGCGATCCTCGTTTTCGCGGTCGTCTACGAATCGGGACGAGCCACGGGTAACAAGATCCAATTGCGGATCGCCCGTGCGACCCGATACCGCTGTTGCGACGGGACGTACGTTGCAGGTGGCGAGTACGCAATGGCCGGTCTGGGGCCCGAAGCCGCGTACACGGTGATCGTGCGCGTCTACTTCGGTTCGCCCCCGACGCGCTCGATGCGTGCACAGGCACAAGCCGCTCTCGACCACCTTGAACTGCCGCGGCCCACATAAGAATCCCGAGAAGCGACGTTGGCGTGGGCGAGCGTACTCTCGCTCGAGACCGGTCGGGGATAAAGACAAGTTGTAGTTGGGGTGAAGGACCCTCGCCTGGCCGGTGTTCGGGAGTGTCACCCGGGCGGCGGGGGATGATCGTGGCGGTCTGGTGACCCTCGTTGCTGAGCCCCCAGCGGCAGGCGTAGTCTCGAGCTTGAGTCCCCCGCCCCGGAGAGGAGGTCATAGAAACCGCACTCACGAACGACGGAGGTTGTCATGAGTACCACCGTTCGTATCGCCACCGACATCCGTACCTTCCACGTCGACATTCCCGATGACCAGCTCGCCGAGCTGCGTCGCCGCATCGCCGCGACGCGCTGGCCCAGCAAAGAGCTCGTCGAAGATCGGTCGCAGGGTGTGCAGCTGGCGACGGTGCAGGAGCTCGCGCGCTACTGGACGACCGACTACGACTGGCGCAAGGCCGAGGCGAAGCTGAACGCGCTCCCGCAGTTCACGACCGAGATCGACGGGGTGGAGATCCACTTCATCCACGTGACGTCGTCACACGAGAACGCGTTGCCGCTGATCATTACCCACGGCTGGCCCGGCTCCGTGATCGAGCTGCTCGACTCCGTCGGCCCGCTGACCGACCCGACCGCGCACGGCGGCAGCGCCGAGGATGCCTTCCATCTCGTGCTGCCCTCCCTGCCCGGGTACGGGCTTTCCGGCGAGCCGGTCGAGGTCGGCTGGGATCTGGGCCGGACGGCAAGGGCATGGGCCGAACTGATGTGCAGACTCGGCTACACCCGCTACGTGGCCCAGGGCGGCGACGTGGGCGCCGGCGTGACGGACGCGATGGGCCGCCAGGCACCCGAAGGCCTGGTCGGCATCCACACGAACCTGCTCGTACCGGCGCTAAGCGAGCACCATGCCGACGCACACGGACGAGGAACGCGCCGCGGCCGCGCAGATCGCCACCTTCGGGCAGTCCGGAAACGGCTACTTCGTCGAGATGGCGACCCGACCGCAGACGATCGGCTACGCGCTGCTCGACTCTCCCGTCGCCCTGGCCGCCTGGATGATCGACCACGACACGGACGCCTACTACAAGATCGCGCGCGCCTTCATCGACGGACAGCCCTCGGGCAACCTCACCCGTGACCACATCCTCGACAACATCACGCTGTACTGGCTGACCGGCACCGGCGCCTCCGCGGCTCGGTCGTACTGGGAGGCCTACGGGCCTGACGCCCCGGCCGCAGGCCGTCAGCCCCTGCCGCCGCCGGCAATCCCGTTCGGCTTCACGACGTTCCCGGGCGAGATCTGGCAGACGCCGCGCAGCTGGGTCGAGGCGAGCTACCCGAACGTCGTCTACTTCAACAAGGTCGACAAGGGCGGCCACTTCGCCGCGTGGGAAGAGCCGGAGATCTTCGCGACCGAGGTCCGGGCGGCGTTCCATTCACTGCGCTGATCGGCTCGACACTGACGACGCGCCGCACGCCGAGATCATCGGAACGCCGCTCACCTCGGTCGGAGCGCGCATCGGGCTTCAGGGAACAGTCCCGGACGCTCGGCTGGACGGACGTTCTCAAGCTGGTCGGGCCAGCGAACACAGGTCATCGACAGCCGCGCCTGCCCGCTGGACCCGACATCTGGTTCGCCATGCGCTCGGGCACGCCGCCTCTGTCAAACTGCGGATTCAGAGTGTTGGCGCCGGTGCGGGGCGATCGTGATCGTGGAACGGAGCCGCCAGTTCGGACGTATCAGTTCCGTGGCGATGCAGATCCTTCGGCTCGTCGTCGTTGTCGGCTTCGTGGCGCTGTGTGCGACCGCTGCGGGTGCTCCAAGCCCGGATCCTCATACGGCCTCCTTGGCTCGACGAGGACCGGACAACGGCCTCGCCCGCTTCTAACGCCCAGCATCGTCGAGCACAGCACCACTCCTGGTAACGGGCACGCGCTCGTTCAGGTGCCATTCCGGAGCACTGGCGCACGCCACGCTCGTTGCGCTCGGGCGCTGCGGCCGTTCTCGCTCATCGTGTCGGTCGCCCCGCCGGGGCCGGTGGCAGGGGGCGCCGAACGATTCGTCTGCATGGCTGAGACGGTAGCGGGCGCCTGCTCAGGCGACATCAACGCTTGCGCCGGGCCGCCCGCCGGGCCGCCGACGGTGGCGGCCTCGGCGGGCGGACCGGCAAGCAAATCCATGAGCGTGCGCCGTTAGCCGCCCGTGATCGTGCCGAACAGCCCATGCGACTCGTCGTCTGGGCCTGCGGTGAAGAACAGCGTGTCCGGCAGGCCGTTCGAGCCGGCGTTGCCGAACTCGAGTGCCCACAGCCCGTCGATCGCGAGTTTCTGCCCGTCGCTGCTCCTCAGCGTGCCGCGATGCTCGAACCCGGCCGGTGTTTCGGCATAGGCATTGATCTCGCCGTTGCCGAAGTTGCCCACCAGCAGATCGCCTGCATAACGGCCGAAGGTGTCCGGTGCAAGCGCGAGCCCCCACGGCGCATCGAGCTGGCCGTGCTGCGCGACGCGCGTGAGCAGGTTCCCCGCCAGGTCGTACGCGTCGACGAACCCGCGGCCCTGGCCTGCGACCTCGTCCTCGGCATCCTCGTCCTGCTTTGCGTACGAGACGAAGACGCGTGTCCCGATCGTCTGGATCCCGAACGGCGCGTAGTCGTCGGGAAGCATCGGGTCGACAAACGAGCCCGGCTGCGTGACGTTCTGCCATCCGCCGTTGAAGACGTCCACCCGCGCGTTGTGGAAGTCCGCGGCGTAGAGCAGCGGTTGTCCTGGTGACGGCACGGCGATCGCGAGTCCCTTGTAGATCGCCCCAGCCCCTCCCCGAGCCTTGACGAGGGCGGTCGAGCCGCCTCTCCACGCGCGAACCTGCCCGTCCTCACTGTCAAAGACAAAGCTCGCGCGCCCCAGCGTCGGATCCGTGTCGGTCGCGACCAGGAAGTTGTCTGCGATGCCTGCGAACACGACACCGGTCGGGCCACCGGCGACGTCGACGACGAGTGGATTGGTCCCCAGATTCGTCCCCACCACCGGGTAGAGCGTCGACTCGTCCGTCCCGTTGTCCGCCACCCACCAGGGACTGGTCGCGCTGCGGGCAAGCCCCCAGGCGTTGACGAGATGTGGATCCAACGTCGCAGCCGCCCCTGGGACGTCGGAGACAAGCGGCGTGACCGTGTAGACGCCGCCGGGCGGTGCGGCGCTTGGCGCCGCCGCCTCGGCGCCAAGCGCCAATGAGAAGATTACGGCGGCCAGCGTTGCTCGGAGCACGAACCCGTGCATGACGCTTCTCCTCTCTGTGAGAGACTCCTAGAGCTACCTACGGCCAACTAGCGGAGGCGGATTTGCCACCCCCCCGTCCTCGACAGAGCTCTCACGGTACGGTCGGGTTGAGCCGCTCCCGAACACCACCTGTGTACGCGTGACTCGCGAGGCCGATACTCCACCCTCTCGGCGAGGCGATCACGCTGGGGCTCGCGCTCCCTATCCGTCACGACGTCAACTCGCCCATTCGCGCACGTCGGTCACGTCCACTGCAAGGACGGGACCGTCGGGCGGCTCATTGCGGTACTGCGGGTACTTCTCAGTTAGGAGCAGGAGCGCGCGCTCGCGCTCCTCGCTCTCGTCGAGTACGCGTGCGCGGCCGCGGAGGCGGATCCACCAGAGGCGACCCCAGTTCTCTTCGTAGTGGTCGATGAGGATCGTGACGTCGGGCCGGGCGCGGGCGTTTTCGATTCGCCGCAGCTTGGACGAGCGTTTCGGTTTGCGGTCGACCGCGGAATAGAGCGTGTCGCCGTCGAACGCGAACACGATCGGAACCAGGTGCGGACGGCCGTCTGGGTCCGTCGTCGCAAGCCTCGCGACTCGCGCCGCCGTTACTCTCGGGTTGTGCACTTCGGTGTGATCCTGCCGAACTATGGCAAGGGCTCGAGTCCCGACGGGATCCGCCGTGTCGCCGAGGCCGCCGAGGAGCTTGGGTTCGACTCGGTCTGGGCGACCGAGCACATCATCGTCGGTCCCGAGGCAGTTGACCCGTACAGCCGCGTTTATGACCCGCTGGTCACGCTTGGCTGGATCGCCGGCTGGACGGAGCGGATCGGCCTCGGTACGTCGATCGTGCTCGTGCCGCTGCACAACCCGATGCACCTGGCGAAGGAGGTCGCGACGCTGCAGGAGCTCTCCGGCGGCCGCTTCACGCTCGGTGTCGGGATGGGCTGGCATCGGGACGAGTTCGATTTCATGGGCGTCGAGTTCAAGGGCCGCGGCCGGCGCGCCGACGAGGCGATCCGGCTGATATGCGCCCTCTGGAACGGCGAACGCGACTTCGAAGGGGAGTACTGGTCGTTCCACAACGCGACCTCCGAGCCGCGCCCGTCGCCGCCGGCAGAGATCTGGGTGGGCGGGAGCTCGGAGCGCGCGATCCGGCGGGCGCTCGAGCTGGGAGACGCCTGGCATCCCTCGCGCGGCTCCGACGCCAACCACGTCCGCCGCGTCAAAGAGCAACACCCGGAGCTACGCGTGATCCCGCGCACGTCGCCGGATGGGGTCGAGGCGATGCTCCAGGCTGGCGCCGAAGGCGTAGTCGTTTCATTCCCTGACGAGGCTGCGATACGCGACTTCGCCCGGCGCTATCGGTAGCCCGCCGGCTCGTCGACCCCCGGGCCGACTGCGATCGCCGAGACGACCTGACGCGCCTGGCCCTTGCAAACACCCCTCGGCCCGGGATGGGGCGAGGGCTACGAGGGATCCCACCGGCAAAGGCGGGATCCCGGTTACACGGCGTGGCCGCAGGCGTCAGTCGCGGATCACCTCGTCGCACTGCGGGAATAGACGCCGGTCGGCGGTGTCTTAGAACGCGAGAACGAACTACGAGGGGAGCGCCGACATGTTCATCCATCCATGCATTCATCTCAAGATCTCCTGCCAGCGACAACCTGACTTGCTGGCCAGGAGCAAGCGCCACCGGATCGCAAAGGCCTCTCGTGCCTGCAGGCAAGAAGATCGAGGCGGGTGGCTGATAGGGCGGCGCGCCCTGCACGACTCGTCGCAGCCGACGGCCTGTGGCGCTCAACGGTCGAGCGCATGAGCGCGCCGGCTCGAGAACTAGCCCAGCGGCTGAGCGGGACAGACGAGGTTCTGCTCCTCTGGCACCCCGACAGTAAGCACGTGGAGCTCTCCGTTCGCGACCTGGCGACCGGGGCGAGCGTTGATCTCGAGGTCGCGCCGGACAGTGCGATCGACGCCTTCCACCACCCCTACGCGTACGTCGCCCGGCGCGCGAACTTCGATCACGTCGTCCGAGACGAGGCGACGACAGACGATGGCTAGCGCTGGAAGAGTGCCGGAAGCGGTCCCTGCGCTCGTCGCAGAAGGCAGGTGTCGCTCGCAGAAGGGAGACGATCTTCTCCACTCGATGAGACATGTATGTGCAGTACACGTTGGCGAACGTGCCCGTGTGCCCCGCAGGCTGCGTTCGACCGGCTCGTCTCAGGCCGACCGCGCCGCGGTGACCGCCGCCCGCTGCGCCGGGCCTCGGCGTGCGACGACCCGCGGCGGCATCATGGTCAGATGAAGCTTCCGCTCACGGGCGGCTGTAATTGCGGGGCAGTTCGTTACGAGGTCAGCAAGCCGCTCGTCCGCGCGAGCTACTGCCACTGCCGACGTTGCCAGCGGCGGAGTGGTACGGCCGTTTCGGCGCAGGCGCATCCGGCGCCGGAGTCGTTCCGGATCGTCGCGGGCGAGGACAGGCTGCGTGTCTGGAGACCGGATAGCGGCGGCGAGAAGTGGTTCTGCGGGGAGTGCGGGTCGGCGCTGTTCGGCTCGAACCCCGCGCATCCCGAGTCGATCGGGATCCGTATGGGCACGTTCGACGACGACCCGGGCATCCGCCCTTCGGTGCGGCAGTTCGTCGCGTACGCGGCGCCGTGGGAGCCCATTCCCGATGACGGGCTGCCGCGCTTTCCCGACAGCCGGCACGCCTCAGACGGGGAGCCGGTGAGCGGTCGGTCCGACCTTCGCGACTGCTGATCGAGGCTGGAGCCCGGGCGGGGGTTGAGTTGCTGACGTCGTTCGCGCCGGTGCCGGTCGCGAAGGTCACGGCCGCCTCGGCGCCATCGAGCAGCGCCGGGCGCTCGTCGGGCGGCACAGAATCGTTTACAACACCCGACCTCGAGCTGGCCGCGTGACCGAACTAACGGACGCGTGCACTAGCGGCCGCGCCCGGTTCCGCCGGTGCGGTCGAGCGCGTCGAGTGTCCGCATCTCGTCGTCGCCGAGCTCGAAGTCGAAGATCTGGGCGCTTCTGGCCCCAGCGGAGGAGCACCTGCGCCGGAGTGCGGTCGACGCGCCGGGCGACCGTGACGACGGTGGGCTCGCCGAGCGCGCGTCCCTGCTCGAGCGGGCTGCAGGACTCCAGCACGACGCCGAGCCGCTCGCAGGTCTCGAGGAGTTCGCGGCGGTAGTGGAAGGGGTGAAGAGCACCTGGTTTCACGGCCTGCTTGCGGCGCGCGCCCGTGACGGTGGTCTTCGAGAACCGGCATTTGCACGCCGTCTCCGAGGTCCTTGAGCACCGGTCCATCGTGAACGTGCGGCGCGTGGTCTCGCTGACGGTGTCAGATTCGTGTCAGACCACGCCGACGAACGCTGACCAACCCCGGGTCACGGCTCGGGCGCGGCTGGCTTGTTCTCTCGCGTTTTGACCATTCCGACCAGCTGAGACCACCGTTCGACCGAATTTGCAAGCTGGGGGTCGCCGATCGAGTGTTCTCGGCCGCCTGACGGATTCCCGAGGACAGCACCGGGTCGCGGGGATCGCACCCATCGCATGTGGCGCAACGCCTGCTTGAGCCAACCCACATGAGAGCTCGCTGCGAAATGGGCCGGGCAGGGATCGAACCTGCGACCTTGGGATTAAAAGTCCCCTGCTCTACCGACTGAGCTACCGGCCCTGGCGCTGAGTGTAGGGCCGCGTCGGAGCGCGAAGAGCTGCGCGTGCGACAATTGCGCGGTGCCAGCCGACGTCGAGCAGACCCCAATCCTGCGAGGGGTGTTCCACCTGTGGGCGTTCGTCGCAGCGCTGGCCGCTGGCGTGGTGCTGGTCGTGCTCGCTGACGGCGCGCTCGAGATCGTCTCCTCGTGGGTCTACGCGGCCGCGCTCGCCGCGATGTTCGGGGCGAGCGCGCTGTACCACCGCCTCCAGTGGCGGAGCGCAGCCAAACGACTCTGGGCCCGGCGGCTCGACCACTCGATGATCTTCGTCTTCATCGCGGGCACGTACACGCCGTTCGCGCTCCTCCGCTTCGAGGGCAGGACACAGTGGCTCGTCCTCATCCTGGTCTGGCTGGGCGCAGCGCTCGGGCTCGTGCTGGAACTGGTCTGGATCGACTCGCCACGGTGGCTGAGCACGGTCGCGTACCTGCTGGTCGGCTGGGTCGGCGTCCTCACGATCCCGCAGCTGTTCACCGGAGCCGGCGTCGCCGTCGCCGTGCTGCTCCTGGTCGGGGGCGGGCTGTACTCGCTCGGCGCCGTGATCTACGCCATCCAGTGGCCGAATCCGTTCCCGCGTGTCCTTGGCTTCCACGAGGTCTTTCACCTCCTGGTCGTGGCCGCGGCGGCCATGCAGTTTGTCGCCGTTTCTCTGGTGGTGGTGTAGATGGCGGCCCCACGGGTCGAGCTGACCGACGAGGAGTGGCGGGCGCGCCTGACCCCCGAGCAGTACGCCGTGCTCCGCCGGCAGGCGACCGAGCGGCCGTTCACCGGCACGTACACGGACACCGAGGATCCCGGCGTCTACCGCTGTGCCGGCTGCGGTGCGGAGCTCTTCCGCTCGGACGCGAAGTTCCACTCGGGATCCGGCTGGCCCAGTTTCGTGGAGCCGGCAGACCTGGACGCGGTCGAGACGCACGTCGACACGAGCCACGGGATGGTCCGCACCGAGGTCGTCTGCGCCGCGTGCGGCGGCCATCTCGGGCACATCTTCGACGACGGGCCGGGGCCGACCGGGATGCGTTACTGCATCAACTCGTGCGCGCTCGAGCTCGACGCGGAGCCCGACAGCGGTGGGTGAGCTCGCGCCCGAGACGAGGCTCGGCGCGATCCGTCTCCGAGCCGCAGACGCCGGTCTGCTGCGGGACTTCTACGAACGGGCGATCGGGCTTCGCGCGATCGCCCCGGGAAACGCCGTCACCGCCCTCGGCGCAGGGGGCGAACCGCTGGTCGAGCTCGTCTCGGCGCCGGACGCACCCGTCCGTCCGCCGCGAACGACGGGTCTGTTCCATCTCGCGCTGCTCGTCCCGACCCGGGTGGACCTCGCCCGTGCGCTCCGCCGAGTCTTCGACGCGGGCTGGCACCTGAGCGGCGCGTCCGATCATCTCGTCAGCGAGGCGCTCTACCTCTCCGATCCCGAGGGCAACGGGATCGAGCTGTACCGCGACCGACCCCGTGAGGAGTGGCCGCACAACGGAGACGAGATCGAGATGGCGACGCTCCCGCTCGACCTCGAGGGCCTGCTCGCGGAGCCGGGCGGAGACGCCGACGCTCCGGCGATGCCGGACGGAGCCGTGCTCGGCCACGTCCACCTCCAGGTCGGAGACCTGAGGGCGGCGGAGGCGTTCTGGGTCGATGGGCTCGGGTTCGACGCCGTCGTGCGCGGCTACCCCGGCGCGCTCTTCGTCTCGGCCGGGGGCTACCACCACCACGTCGGCCTGAACACGTGGGCCGGGGTCGGCGCCCCGCCGCCGCCGGAGGGAGCCCGTGGCCTGGACCGGTTCGAGATCGTCGTGCCGGACGAGGCGTCGGTCTCGGCAGTGCGCGAGGGTCTCGGCGCGGGCGCATACGACAGTCCGGAGGACGGCGTCACCGCCACCGATCCCTCGGGAAACGCCGTCCTGATCCGTCTCGCTTAGCCGCGGCCGACCGCTCGGGCCAGCTGGGCCTTCGTCATCTTCGACCGGCCTTTGATGTTCTTGTCCTTCGCTTCCTCGTAGAGCTGGTCGCGCGTCCGGCCGCGCGGTCCTCTCCGGTTCGCGCGTAGTCCGCCCCGACGGCCCGAGGAGATGTCCTCACGGGAGAGCCGCGACGAAGTTTGCGACTCGCCGTGCCGCGCGCGCTCCTTGTTGACGGTGCGCGCCGCGATTTCTTCGGCCGTGTTCTCGGACCGGCCCTGCTCTCGCAACGAATCCTTGATGTGCTGGTACTGCCGAGCCCGCTTCGTGCCCTTCTCGACGCCGCGTGGCGGCATGGTTCGCCTCCTTCGCTTCGACGGTTGACTCGTGGCGCGGATACCCGTCCCCCGGATTCCGGAAACACGTCAACGACGCGCCGCGGCCTTCCCTCGACGCCGGGACGCGAGCTGCTCGCGCACGAGGGTCAGGTCGTCGACGAGCTCGGCGCGGCGTTCGTGTCGACGCTCGCCGGCCCGGAGGATCGCCGAGGAGGTCGGGCTGGACGGCCGCGAGCTCGAGCCGACGCCACAGGCCGCAGGCCCGGATCTCGGACCAGTTCGGAGTGTCGTAAAGGCGGCGGGTGCCCTTCGCGCGCCACTTGAAGTGCTTCACCGCGTTCGTGAAGTAGAGGTCGCGCTCTCGCAGGCCCACCTCCTCGAGGACGTTCCGCAGGAGCACTCCCGCAGGTCCGACGAACGGGCGACCCTGCTCGTCCTCGGCGTCTCCCGGCTGCTCGCCCACGAGCATCGCACGCGCGCGGACGGTTCCCTCGCCGAAGACGGTCTTCGTCGCGCTTCTCCACAGCTCGCACCTCAACAGCCCTCGGCTTCGCGGCGTGCGGCGTCGAGTCGGTCGGCACGACCCACGCGATCCTGGTGCCTGCAGGACGAATGGGCAAACGCACCGTTTGCGACGAAGGTCGGGCGGGAACGCCATTTCGAGTGAGCGAGACTTCGCGCACGGGACGAGCATTCGAGCGCGCGACCGTGCTCGAGGTTGCGGCCCAGTCCGTTCCCGTCGCGTCGATCGAGGACGTCCTCGCCGCCAAGCTCCTCGCCCTGACCGAGCAGGAGCCGGATTTCGGACCGGTGCTCGAGATCGCCCGGTCGCTTCGCGAGCAGATCGACTGGGGCGTCGTCCGCTCGCAGGTGGAGCACTCCGCGTTCGGTGCTGCGTTCTTCACGCTCGTCGATCGGCTTGGAGTCGTTCCCGAGCCCGTCGGTACGGCTCGCTAGGCAGGCCGGCGCAGTAGGATCCCTCACGTGCGCGAGTTGAGGCCGGGCCTGTGGCACTGGCAGGCGCGGCATCCGTGGTGGCAGGAAGGCGAGCCCTGGGGCCCCGACGTCTCGTCCTACGCGATCGACGAGGGGGAGCGGCTGCTGCTGTTCGATCCGCTCGCCGTGCCGAGCGAGATCCTCGAGCTCGCGATCCGTCGCGAGACGGCGATCGTCCTCACCGCCCCATGGCACGAGCGTGACTCACAGAGCCTCGTCGAGCGGCTCGGCGTGCCCGTGTACACGCCGCGGCCCGATACGGCCGAGTACCTCATGCGGACGTACGGCCTCACCGCAGACCAGGCGGGCGACGGCAGCCCGGACGTCGTCTGGCTCCTCAAGGAGGGAATCGGCGAGGCCCACGTGTACGAGGCAGGGGACCATCTGGACGTCGGTGTCGAGACCTTCCCCGGCCAGAAGCCCAACGACATGGTGATCTGGGTCGCGAGCCATCGGTCGGTCATCGCCGGCGACACACTCGTCGACTTCGGGCAAGGGTTCGGAATCAATCCCCGGTGGCTGCGTCCCGAGATGACGCGCGAGCATGTCGTCGAAGAGCTTCGTCCTCTGCTCGAGCTGCCGGTCGAACACGTGCTCGCCACGCACGGCGGGCCGACCGACCGGGCCGCCCTCGAGCGGGCGCTCGCCTGATTGACGGCACTTGCTCCTCCGACCGGTCTTGTGCCCGGACGGTTGCCCGCCGATACTCCGGTGACAGGCCTACATGAGGGGGCACGTGATGAGACGGTTTCTGGTGTTCGCAGTCCTGGTCGGGGTGATCGTCGCGCCAAGCGCGTTGGCGGCGGATCCGGCGCCGGCCGACTTCAAAAATGCCGCGAAGTACTGCAAGGCCGTGCGCGAGTCGAAGGGCGTCGAGGCGTTCGCGTCGTTGTATGGGACGAACACGAACAAGAAGAACGCCTACGGCAAGTGTGTCTCCAAGACCGCGAACGCGAAGGCCGAGGCCCGGGAGGACGCCTCCGAGACGAAGGCCGCCGTGGCGGCATGCAAGAAGCAGAAGGCCGACGACGCGGCGAAGTTCGCCGAGCAGTACAAGAACCTCGGGCAGTGCATCAAGGCGGGCAAGACGAGTACCGACTAGCTCCGCGTCCCTCATGTCAGGGAGTCACGGGCGGTCGCCCGAGTGGCGGCTCGCCCACGGCTTTGCGGCTCGTTGAGGTCACTCGTACAGCATGCGCCGCAGGTTGGTGTTGACCTGATCGGGCGCGACTTTTCGCCATCCGGCGATTGCCCGGAACAGCGCGCTCGTCTCGGAGTTTGTCAGGTCCGATGCGCTGCTCGACATTCTCGAGCGCCTTGAGCTGATTCGCACGCGCGGCCCTCGCACGCGAGAGCTGGATGACATCGTGCTCCAGGCGGCGACCCTCCGCTGGGCTCGAGATCGTCGGCGAGTGCCACCAACCGGTTCTCGGAAGACGTCCGCTCTCGCCATCCAGAGCTGCCTTGGCGGCGATCATCGACTTGCAAGCATGCTTCCTGAATGGTGGGTTCCCGATCAACTTTGATGGCAGGGTGAACTGCATCCCGCCCCACTACATCCAGCCAACTCCGACCATGATGTGCGCCGCCGCAGTGCAAGCGGCAAGCTCCAGCGCACCCGGGCTCATCGACCTCGATCCCGACTTCTCTGCCTGGCTAGACCGGGAGTTCCGCGTCGAACTAGGCGACGAGGCGGCGCTCGTCTAAGCGTAAGCTGGGGCCGCTCGCGACCGAACGCCCACCACCTCCTCTCGCGCGCACGCGCGTGTACGAGACGGGGCTCGCTCTATGGGGTCTGGTGGCGGGCCACGACGCACATGCGCGCGCAAGAGAAGACGTGGCCGGAACGCCACTCGGATGATCAGAGAGATGAGGCGAGTGTGGCCTCGAGCTTCGCCAGCGGCCCTGTCATTCCGAGCTCGCGATACGTCGCGAGTGCGTCGCGGAGACGTTGGCCAGCGTCCTCCGCGTCTGCGGGTTTGCCGCGCGCGAGGAGCATGCGCGCGTAATCCTCCTGTGTATGGGCCAGCCAAGGGCGCGCACCAATCCGCCCGTTGACATCGAGTGCCTTCGTGAAGTGCCGTTTGGCGTCTTCCCATCGAGCTTCGGTAGCCGATAGAAGTCCCAGGTAGCGTCCAACAGCCCCCACGTTGATCTCGGGATAAGACGTCCCGACACGATCTGCATAGGGAGACAACAGCTCGTACAGGACGCGACTACGCGGGAGATCACGCAGCGATGCTGCGGTTTCCGCGAGAAGGCAGATGCTCGCGAGCCATTCCTCGTCGACCGGAACGCCGGTGAAATCGTTGTCCGCCAACGCTTCGAATTTCCCACGTGCTTGATCGTGCTGGCCCAATTCGTCGTAGAACCTTGCCAGGATGCAGTCGAAGATCCGGTACGTCCGGTAGTCGAATGCACTCACATGTGCCTCGTAGATCGGTGCGAGTTCCGAGAGCCGACCTTGAGCTTTCCGGAGCAGGTAGAGCTGCAGCCTGTACGTGATCCGCGCGTTCCAGCGCTGCGCCCGATCCCCGAGTTCGAGAGCTTCTTCGATGAGCTGCTCAGCCTCGTCGAAGTTGCCGACGAGCAGTGCAAGATGCGCACGGAGGTTCGCGGCGTAGAGTCGCTGTGAGGGCTGGCGAAGCTCCTCCGCGAGCCGCGTCAGCTCTGCGGCGTCAGCTCTGGCCCGCTCGACCTCGCCCAACTCCAGCAACGGGCAGGCGCGGCAGAGATGTCCCTCCACAGCGCGTTCGAACTCTTTCGTCTCGGTTGCGACAACGATGAGCTCGGTGGCGAGGGCGACAATGTCGTGGGTGCGCGCCGGCGACATGTGCGCTGGCAGATACCCGGCCAACGCGTATGCGAGGGTCGGAGGATCCTCGAGCCGACGAGCCATGGCCAGAGCCTCGTCCGCGATTGCGTGTCGCCTTTCTGACGGAAAGCGCCCGTCCCTAAGCGGCCCTGCGAGCCGCGCGAGGAGACGGACGCGAAGCGGGCCGTCTTGCGCAGGAAGCGCCTCGAGCGCTCGTTCCAGCAGTTGAATGAGCCGGTCATCGTCGCGCGAGACCTCCCAGACGATCCGGCCTCCATAGCCGAGAGCGGCCCGGGCGAGTTGCTCTGCGAAGCCCCGCTCCTCGGCTAGCTGGGCTGCCTCCGCGAATCGCCGCTTCGAGGCGGGGGTATCGCCCGCACGCGCAAGCGTGTCGCCAAGCGCAAGCAGTAAGTCGCAACGCGACACATCTTCGACCGAAAGCGTCAAGCCCAGCTCGTATAGCCGAACGGCCTCCTCGAACGCCAGAGAAGTCGCTGCCAGATCCGCGGCGCGGCGCGCGAATTCGCCTGCTCGAGGGGTGGACTCGGGACCCGCGGCGACAAGGTGAATCACGAGTTCCGCCAGATGCGGCTCGAGGTTCGAGGCATGTATGCGCTCGAGCACCGCGCCCGCGTCCCGGTGATGTTGCATTCGCCGCGCCGGGGTCAGCTCGTCATACAGCGTGTCACGTATCAAGACGTGCGCGAAGCGCAGGCGGGCGGCGTCGCCCGGGACGTCCCCAACGATACGTTCCGACATTGCTTCGTCCAGTGCGTCATACAGCGCCTCGTCCGAGTAGCCACTGAGGTGTCGGAGCGCGTCGATTTCGAACTCTCGCCCAAGCACCGAAGCAAGCGTCAAGAGCCTCCGACACGGCTCGGTGAGTCGCGCGACGCGGCTGCCGATGACTTCGCGGATCCCCGCTGGTATCTCGAGTTTTTCCGTACCGGCGCCAAGTCGGGCCTGCGCAACGAGCAGGCGCACGATCTCGCCCACGAAGAGCGGGTTTCCCGCGGTCTCGGCGTGGATCTCCGCGACCGCACCTGCCTCGGGCTCAACGCTCGCGACGATCGAGATGTACTCCGCTACGTCCTCTTGGGCGAGACCGTCGAGAGTGATGCGCCGTGTGACAGGTTCTCGGACGAGCTCGGAAAGGGTCGTTCGAAGTGGATCCCGGACCTTCGGATCGACGTCGCGATAAGCGGCAAGCACGAACAGTCTCGCCTCGGCCACATCACGAGCGAGAAACCGGAGGAGGAGTAAAGACGGTTCATCGGCAGCGTGCAGGTCGTCGAAGAACAGCACGATGGGTCGCTCCCGCGCGACGTTCTTCAAGAACGCGACGACCGCGTCGAACAAGCGGACGCGAGCCCCCTCGGACTCAGGTGCCGATGCCTCGGGTAGATCTGGAAAAAGCTCTCGGAGCTCTGGGAGGAGAAGTGCCACATCCGTTGCGCCACCTGAGAGTTGTGCTCGCAGGAGGTCACGGTCGCAGTCATGGATGTAGGAGCGCAATGCCTGAACCCAGGGCCAGTACGCGGGCGCTCCACCGGCCTCCCAGCAGCGGCCGACGAGGATGCGCGCTCTCTGCTGGTGCGCAATCCTCAGCGCCTCCTCCGCGAGACGGCTCTTGCCGATTCCCGGCTCGCCGACGAGGAGGAAGATCCGACCGTGGCCGCGGCTTGCCTCATCCATCGCAGCGCGCAATGCGCTTACCTCGCTGTCACGACCTACAAAGCCACCCGCAGTGGCCTCGGCTGCTAACGCGCTGTCGTGGTCGAGCACGGCGTCTTGCCGGAGAATCGCCCGCTGTAGCGCGCGCAGCTCTTGAGAAGGCTCAATTCCGAGCTGATCGGTCAGTCTCCGACGCGCATCCTGATAGACCTCGAGCGCTTCGACCTGCCGCCCCGAGCGGTAGAGACTCAACATCAGCTGGGCGCGTAGACGCTCGCGCAGCCCATGGTCTCGAACAAGCGCTTCGAGTTCACCCACCAGCTGAGCGTGACGGCCCAGGGCCAGGTCCGCCTCGACGCGGTCCTCGAGCGCTGCCAACCGACGCTCCTCGAGGCGGGCGATTTCGACTTGGGCGAAGTCGGCGTATGCGAACTCGGCAAGCGGCGGGCCCCGCCACAAGGACAGCGCGTCTTGCAACGTCGCGGCCGCGGCCGCCGCGTCGCCCGCGCCAAGCTGCGCTCGACCAACATCAGCGAGCGTGTCGAAACTCGCCGAGTCGAGCTTGATGCGATCAAGTTCGAAGCCGTAACCACCAGGGAGCGTCTTCACATAGCCGTCGCGCAAGGCCTTTCGAAGCCTGGACACGTGCACCTGAAGCGACTTGTGCGCGTCGCCGGGCGCGTCGCCCTCATAGAGCCACTCGACGATGCGGTCGGCTGACACGTAGCCACCGCCGTGCAGTACGAGGATGATGAGGAGCGTTCGCTGCTTTGGGCCGAGCGTCATGGATTCGCCCTCGCGCTCCACGACGAGGGGACCGAGTACTCCGATCGCCAGCGAATCGCCCGTCGAACGGTTGTAACCCGCGCGACCCCGACGTGCAACTAGTTCGAGACCATTACGCCAAATGGGATGGAGGTCCCGAAGACGGTCAGCTGCTCGCGTGACTTCCGGCCGCGAAAGCTCAAGCAGCTGTCGGCAAGTTGGCTCCGAAGCGGCGCGCTGCTCAACGGCAGCGCCTCGGTCGGCCGAACAATCGCGGCGCCCGGAGGCGCCGCGACACGCGTACCGGTAGAGGCGCCGTTACGAAGGGAGAACGCGCACTCGCCGGATCGTCAGGCCAACCAGTGCGACCAACATCAATGCGACGAACGTGGCGCCGGCGCCGATAGTCGCGTCGTGCCAAGCGAACGCGGTGGTTCCTGACTCGAGGCGAGCGGCCAAAGCGCTAGGCGCGATGACGCCGGGTCCTCGGGCCGCGGCCCGATCGTCGGGTCGTGCAGGCTCAGCCGCGAGCCGGATTGCCACCGCGCGCTCGACGGCATCCGGCGGCGACACCCGCACCCGATTGACAGCTCCGACACCGAGCATCCCGGCGCGGTCATTCGGGCGAGTCGAGGTCTCGGAGTTGCGGGCGACCGCTCGTTCAAAGGCATCCGGTACGGGCGCCTTAACGGGCGGCGCCCCGAGAGCCGTGGACGTCAGCGACACCGCTGCGACCGCCATTCCCAGTGTCAGCTTCTTGCGCATCGTCCCTCCTTCGGGCTGGGATCACGGTGTGCGATCCAATGCCAAAGAAGGTCGTGGCAGACGGTTGCAACGATCCTTCAACCGGGTTTCAAACGACTGTCGCACGGGACGCGACTAGGAGGCGCCATCCCTCCCGTTTGATTTCGCGCCGGGTTCGTGGCACCTCATCCTCAGAGGGACCTCCCGGGAACGCCCACCACGTCCCCTCGCGCACGCGCGCGCACGCGAGCCGGGTACCCCACCCCCTCGGCGCGAGGATCACGGTGGGGTCTGGTGGGGGTCTAGTCGAAGACCTGTGGCTATCTCCGACTCTCGTTTCGGCGGTCCGGGCCGGCCGCGGGCTCAGTCGGGATCTCGAAGAGATTCCGAAGGATGGCGGTCGCGAACTGCAACGCCCGCCGCGCCGTCTTCGGATCGACGTGAGATGCCCGCACTCCTACGGCCTCAAGGACGCGGATCGCGTCCTCGTAGTGCGGTCGTACCGAATCGGGCAGCTGCTCTTCGGTCATGTACGCAAGCCTGGCGCACCTCCACGAGCAGACCTCGACGCGGCGACCTTCCTCCTGGTCGGTGTCGCTCACGAGCGAGTGGTGGACGACGGTATGCCAGGAATCGAGCCCGACGCTACCCCGCCCGCACACTGCGCACACCCGCTCGGCCACGATCGAACCCTACGCCGACGCGAAAGCTCGCCGACGTGGGCGTGCTTGATGCTGCAGACGCATCCGACGCCGGCGCAGCGGGTCGAGCTGGCGGACGCGTGGCAAGGGCAATATGCCGCGCCATCGCCCTGACTGCGAACGCTGGGGTCGGGGCCGGCTGAAGCCCGGCGAGATCACGCTGTGCTTCTCTGATCTCGCGCTTCGAGCGCCCGTGAGTCACCGAGTTCGTCGCGGCGGCGGCTACGTCGACGTCGGCCAGCCCGTGTACGCCTCGGCCAGGTACGCCTGGGCATGGCGAGAGGAGACCACCATGTTCAGCTCGCCGAGCTGGCGGCCGCGCTCGAAGTCGTCTGAGCCCGGGACGGTGTGCAGCATGGAGGTCATCCAGTAGGAGAAGTGCTGGGCTTTCCACACGCGTTCCAGGGCGCGGTCACTGAACGAGTCGAGCAGCGTGGTGGAACCGTTGGAGTAGAAGGGCTCGAGGCCTTCGAACAACACGTGGACATCGTGGATGGCCAGGTTCAGGCCCTTGGCCCCCGTGGGCGGGACGTTGTGGGCCGCGTCGCCGGCGAGGAACAGATTCCCGTAGCGCATGGGGGTATGGACCAGGCTCCGGAACGGTAGGACGATCTTCTCGAGGACAGCGCCTTCTCGGAGCTCGAAGCCGTTGCCGTTCAGGCGCTTGCGGAACTCGGTCCAGATCCTCTCGTCGTCCCAGTCGGCGACATCTTCCTTTGGGTCGCACTGGAAGTACATGCGCTGCACGGTCTCGGTCCGCTGGCTGACCAGGGCGAAGCCGTGCTCGGAGTTGGCGTAGATGAGCACATCCAGGCTGCGCGGCGCCTCGGCCAGGATGCCGAACCAGGCGAACGGGTACTCGTGGAAGTACCACGTGCGGTCGGCCTCCGGGACCTGGAAGCGGCAGTGGCTGCGGGAGCCGTCGGCGCCGACCAGGAAGTCGGCCTGGATCTCGAATTCCCGGCCGTCCGCGTCGGTGAACCAGACCTTCGGCTTTCCCTCCAGGTCGTGGACGGTGGTCTCGCTGACGCTGTAGCGGACGTCGCCGCCGTCGGCCTCGCGGCGCGCGGCGAGATCCATGAAGACGTCGGTCTGCGGGTACAGCCACACGGACTCGCCGACGAGCTGCTCGAAGTCGATCCGGTGGCTCTCGCCGTTGAAGCGCAAGACGATGCCGTCGTGGCGGTCGCCCTCGCGCAGCACTCGGTCGGAGACGCCGGAGTCCACGAGCATGTTCACGGTGCCGGGCTCCAGGATGCCTGCACGGACGGTTTCCTGGATCTCTCGCCGGCTGCGGATCTCCACGACGGTGGACTCGATGTCCTGTGTCGCCAGCAGGTGGGAGAGCATGAGGCCCGCAGGGCCCGCACCCATGATGGCGACCTGGGTGGTGATGGTCTTGCGTGCCACCGTGTTCCTCGCTTGTCGCGGATCGCTAGTCGATGTGCAGCTTGTCGAGGAGCGCGAGCAGGTCGTCGAGCGACTCGAACAGATCCTCGTCGTGCCTGATCATCGTAGAGCTCGTTGCGATCGAGGCGAAGACAGGAGAGACGCCGATCTACGGCCACGGACTCTGCTCAACGACCGTCCACTCCAGCGACCCAGAGATCGAGGGCGGGGAACTGCGTTGTCCGGTCCGTTTACTTCCAGAAGTAGTAGTCCGCGGTGTAGGGGACCTCGGCCACTGTTCCCGCCATTACCGCGGTGCAGTCTGCGTCAGGGGGAGCGAGCCCACCAGTGGTTGCGATTCGTTGGATGACGATGGTGTTCCCGAGCTGGCCGGGAGTCGTTGAAGCTGCGGACAGCCGCACCCATGGAATGGCGGTGGGATCGGCGCTGACGCTGGCCTCGGCGTGGCCGACGACCATGCTGCCGTCCTTGGCCTGCCACGTCGGCCCGGCGAAGTGCGTGCCGACGATTTCGCCCTGGTCGTCGAAGAGGTCCGCGCGGGGTGCGACGAGGCTCCAGCCCGTGCCGTTGCACGAGTAGATCTGGACGCCGATTGCGTGGCCGATCAGGAACACCTTGCTGCCGTCGAGGACCTGGATCGGGTCAGGGACGGACGGCGGGGGCGGTCCGGCCTGGGCCACCTGCACGAGGGATGCGCGACCTGCGCGCTCGACGCCAAGGCGGCGGAGCGAGCGTTCGAGCTCGGGTACACGTGCTCGGATGCGCTCGAAGTCCTGGCCGGAGAGCGATAGCAGCCGCATTGGCGTGCGCGCCACGACGCTGGCCGTCCGCTCTCCTGTGAGGAGGAGTGCGATCTCACCGAATGTGTCGCCGGGGCCGAGCGTTTGGGTCGCCTGTCCACCGTCGGGCAGAACATCGGCGCGGCCCTGGTCGATGAAATAGATGGCGGTTCCGTAGTCGTCGAGCGAGATGACCTCGGCGCCCGCTTCTACTTCGACCTCACTCACCGCGGCCGCGAGCTCGTCGAGCTCCGCCGCAGGAAGATCAGCAACGAGCGAAACTTCCGCGATCCGAGTCTTGTCCACGGTCTCGGATCGTGCCATAGGAGCTATCGACTGCTCTCACCGCCGCACGCAATCCTGGGGCGCGGCGATCAGTGAGAGATTCCCTCCGTCACTCCAGAGTTGGATTCATCCCCGGTGTCCTCCCGAGCGCGGAGCTTCCACCGGCAATCAGCCATGAGCATCCGCAGTGCTCGACTTAACGTCCTCCCGGCATGACCTGCACGAGCGGCTCCGGTTTCACGGCGAATGGGCCAGCGAACGGCCTATCCTGAGAGGCGATCATCAGCAGGCACACCGCAACCGCGGAGGCGAAGATGCCGTTCGCGATCGCTGTGGTGGCCCGCTTCTCACTGTGCACGACGGCGATCGCTAGCAGGGTGAGGGCTGCCAACAGAACGACGCCCGTCCACTTGGCCCAGTTCACGCGCGATTCGCTAACGATGATGCGCTCCCGACGTGCGTCAAGGGCGGTCTCGAGTGCGACGACCATCTCCCGCTGCGCCACTTTTTGGCCTTCGGAGCGAGGCCGGAGCCGCAAGTGCCAGACGGAGCGCCTCGGCCAGCAAGGCAGGTACGGCTGTGATCGAGGCGGCGACCAGATAGGTCACACCGAACACCACGACCACGAGCCAGACGAACGGTAGGCCATGCAACCAGTCGAGCACGATCCGAGAGCCTACTGCGAGCGATCGATCGTCCTGAGCGTCAGGATGCAGCGGCTCGGCTGACGAGGTCGGCGGCCCGTTCGACGGAGAGGACGTCGGTGTTGACGACTAGGTCGTAGTGGGTCGGTAGCTCCTCGTCGATCTCGTAGAAGCGTTTGAGGTAGTCGCGGCGGCCCGCGTCCGAGTCCTTCACCGCGCGAGCAGCCTTCGTGGGCTCGAGTGCCCCCGCCGTGCCGAGGCGGTCCGCGCGTGTTGACGGCGTGGCCGTGACGAGAACGCGGAGCGCCTCGTCTCCGGGCTCGACCACGTGTGACGCCGCGTGAGCGACGATCACCGCGTTTCCACGTGCGGCCGTGCGTTCGATCGTCTCGCGGATCAGGGCGCGCACGTCGTCGTTGTCCACCCCATGGACGACGGCGGCCCCGCCGATCTCGCTCGTGCCGATGGCCAACATTTCGAGAAGTCGGCTGACGACCGACTTGCGTCGCTCCTCGTCGGCCACGTCAGCAGGGCTGATCCCTCCCCTCGCCGCCGCGCGAGCGACGATGTCGTCGTCGACGTAGAGGAAGCCAAGCCGCTCCGCGACAAGCCGACCGACGTCCTCGCCACCCGAGCCCGTTTTGTGAGAAATGCAGACGACTCGGCACGTCACCTCCGCGAGGCTAGGAGCCCGCGCATGCGCCGTCAAGCAACCGCCCGACACAGGGGCGCCAATCTCCGCGCACGTACGCGCGCCCACGCCTCGCTGACCGTACCCACCCTCCACCTTCACGATGGGCGGGCCCAGTCGCGGGCCGCCCGCCCGTCCCGACTCTTACGTCCTTCGCGCACGCGCGCGTACGCGAGGCGGGGCTCGCTCGAGGGTACCCCACTCCCCTTCGACGTGATGATCTTGGTGGGGCCTGGTCGGGGGGTGTCATCTCGACTCCTGGAATACGAGACTGGCTCCCAGCGGGGTCGGGTGGCCTCCCCCCTCGCGACCTACCTAGTGATGGGGCCTGAGCCTGCTCGCGGGGGCGACGATGACGAGCAGGCCGCCCGCCCAGGTGACGCGTCGTCCCCGATCCGGGCCGGAGTGAGAGTGGGGGGTCTCGGTCACGTCCTGGCGTGATGCGGTCAGCCGATCGACCTTCCTCGGCTCGCCGATATGTTCCACATGATGGGTGACGCGCTCGTAACGACCGTGGTCGGGAGCTACCCGCAGCCCGACTGGCTGATCGATCGAGAGCGGCTGGGGTCGCGGCTGCCGCCGCGAGTGAGAGCCCGCGAGCTCTGGCGCATCGCGGAGCCGCACCTCGAGGAGGCACAGGACGATGCGACCCGGACCGCGGTGTCGGACATGGAGCGTGCGGGCGTCGACATTGTCACCGACGGTGAGATGCGGCGCGAGAGCTACTCCAATCGGTTCGCGACCGCCCTGGACGGTGTCGACCTCGACACCCCCGGCGTTGCGCTGGATCGAACCGGTCACCCCAACCCGGTGCCGCGTGTGGTGGGCCCGATTCATCGCACGGGACCGGTCGAGGTGCGGGACGTCGAGTTCCTGCGTTCGATCACGGACCGGCGCATCAAGATCACGGTGCCGGGACCGTTCACGATGGCGCAGCAGGCGCAGAACGACTACTACGCCGATGCTCGGACGCTTGCGCTCGGGTACGCCGAGGCGGTGAACGAAGAGCTCCGGGACCTCAAGGCGGCGGGGGCGGACGTCGTCCAGATCGACGAGCCCTACCTGCAGGCGCGACCCGAGCAGGCCCTCGAGTACGCGATCGAGGCCATCAACCGTGCGCTCGAAGGGGTCGATGGTGACACCGTGCTCCACACCTGCTTCGGCTACGCGCACATCGTTCACGAGCGCCTGCCCGGTTACCCGTTCATCCGCGAGCTCCAGGGCTGCGTCGCGACGCACCTCTCGCTCGAGGCGGCGCAGCCGGACCTCGACCCGGAGGTGCTGCTCGATGTTTCGGACAAGATCATCGTGCTCGGCGTCCTCGATCTCGGCGACCCCGAGTTGGAGACGGCCGAGGTCGTCGCGGCGCGAATCCGCCGGGCGCTTACGGTCCTGCCACCCGAGCGACTCGTCGTCGCGCCGGACTGCGGGATGAAGTACCTGTCTCGCGACCTCGCGTACCGCAAGCTGGAGGCGATGGTTGCGGGCGCGAAGCTCGTCCGCGAGGAGCTCGGCTTGTGACCATTGGGACGCCCGGCCGGCCGGTGACGGGGATCAGTCAGGCGTATCCCGATCGAGTCGAGGTGCGTGGGCGGGACCTGACGGGCGACCTCATGGGCCGCCTGACCTTCACCGAGTACGTCCACCTGCTGCTCACCGGCGACGAGCCGACCGACGACCAGCGCTTCTTCCTCGACCTGCTGCTCGTCTCGATCGCCGAGCACGGGATGATGCCGACTAACGTCGCCGCGCGGATGACGCTCGCGGCCGATCCCACCGCCCTGCAGGGCGCCGTCGCCGCGGGCATCCTCGGCGCGGGGCCGGTTGTCCTCGGGACGTCTGAGGAATGCGCGCTCCTGCTCGAGGATGCGAGCCGACGCGTCGCGGGCGGAGCGAGCGCAGAGGACGTCGTCTCGGACATCGCTCGCACCGCGCGCCGGTCGGGCGCCAAGGTGCCCGGCTTCGGCCATCCCGTGCATCGCCCCCTCGACCCGCGCGCGGAGCGGATCCTGGTGCTCGCCGACGAGCGCGGCGTGAGCGGCGACAACGTCGAGCTGGCGCGACTCCTCCGCGACGCGGTCGCGACCGAATGGGAGAAGCCGCTGCCGGTGAACGTCTCGCTCCCGATCGCCGCGGTGATGCTCGACCTCGGCTATCCAGTGGCGGCCGTCAAGGCGGTTCCGATCCTCGCGCGAACGGCGGGGCTGCTGGCGCACCTCGTCGAGGAGCAGGAGAACCCGCTCGGCTTCTTCCTCGCCGGGAAGGCCGAGGAGGCGGTCGCCTACGAACCTCCCTCCGGCGACTGATGCTCGATCCGCAGGTTGAGGCGCGCTCGTGGGACGAACAGCTCGCGCTCGACGACGTCGCCTACCGCGCGCAGCTCGCGTACCTGCTCGAGCGTTCGTCGTTCTACCGGGACAAGCTCGAGCGCTCCTCTGCGAACGACGCAGGAGGGCTCGCCGAGATCGCCTGGCTTCCGCTCACCGAGAAGGCCGAGCTGAAGGCCACCGCGACGGAGGCGAACCCGGTCGGCGCGCACCTGTGCGTCGATCGCTCGGAGATCGTGCGCATCTATTCGACGAGCGGCACCACCGGGACTCCGAGCTACATCCCTCTGACCACGCGGGACCTGGACGACTGGGTCACCGGCTCGGCTCGCAGCTACGCGGCGTCCGGGATCTCGGCCGGCCAGCGCGTTGTGTCGACGTACAACGCCGGCCCGTTCGTGGCCGGCGCGGCGCTCGCCTCGTTCGACCTGATCGGCCTCTGCCATGTCCCCGTCGGCACGGGGAACACGGAGCGGCTCGTGCGCGCGATCGAGCTGCTGCGACCTGAGGCGGCGGTGCTCACGCCGTCATACGCGGCCTATCTCCTGGAATGGACGTCGGGCCGTGGGTTCGACCTGCGAAACTCGAGCATCGAGCGTGTCCTGGTCGCCGGCGAGCCGGGCGGCGGTGAGCCGGCTCTGCGGGCGAGGCTGGAGGAGGGCTGGGGCGCACGTGTCACCGAGGCCATGGGCATCGGAGACATCGGGATCTCGCTCTGGGGCGAGTGCGAGGAGCAGGATGGTATGCATCTCGGCGCGCGCGGGTTCGTCCACCCCGAGCTGATCGACCCGGCGACCGGAGAAGGGATCCCGATCGAGGACGGCGCCTCGGGCGAGCTCGTGCTCACGCATCTCCGCCACCAGGCGGCGCCGCTCCTGCGCTTCCGGACACGCGACCACGTCCACGTGCGGACGAGCCCGTGTCGGTGCGGGCGCACCGGGCCGCGCGTGCGCTGCGTCGGCCGCACCGACGACATGCTGATCGTGCGCGGGGTCAACGTCTTCCCGTCGGCGGTGCGGGACGTCGTCGGTGGCTTCGCCCCGCGCGTGAGCGGCTACATCCGCGTCCGGCCCGAGTCCGCAGGCGTCAAGCAGGAGCCGCCCCTCCCCGTCGCCGTCGAGCTCGCCGACGGGGTCGAGCTCGACAACGACCTCGCCGAGGCGATCCGTGAGAGAATCCGCGCCGTGCTCGTCGTCTCCACACGCGTCGAGCTCGTGCCGTGGGGGAGCCTGGCGCGAAGCGAGTACAAGGCGGAACTGGTGGACCGCGGCGCATGAGGAAGATCCAGACCCAGGGCGTCCACCACATCACGATCAACGGCGCGAACCGCCAGACGTCGATCGGCTTCTGGGAGGGCGTGCTCGGGATGCCGTTCGTATTCGAGCAGCCAAATCTCGACAACGCCGCCGAGAGCCACCTCTACTTCGACCCCGGCGACGGGCGCCTGATCACCGTGTTCACGAACGAGGAGCGCGCGCCGGAGCAGAAGTCGGCGCCGAGGGAGCCGGGCATCGTGCACCACCTCGCGTTCGCGCTCTCGCAGGCGACCTTCGCTCAGACCGTCGAGCGCCTCGACGAGCGCGGCATCGAGCACTCCGGGGTCAAGGATCGCGGCTTCATGGACTCGATCTACTTCGAGGACCCGCTCGGGCTGCTCGTGGAGCTCGCGTCCTATCGTTTCGAGCCGCCGCACGGAAACACGCACACCGACGTCCTGCTCGAGGCGCACATCCTGCGTGCCGAGCGGGGCGATCCCAACATCGATCGCGTCCACCTCACCGACGCCATCGAGCGGCTCGTCACACGCTCGCAGGCGTCGCTCTCGGACGACCGCTCACCGAAGAACCCGTACTGAAGGAGGAGTGATGGCAACGCACACCCTGAGCATCCTGAAGCCAAGCGTGAACAACCTGACCGTCCGCATCTTCGTGCGCGCCGCAGATCTCGACTTCGAGGAGATCGACGTCTGGGGGAAGAAGTCGACACCGGACTTCCTCGCGAAGGACCCGGCCGACCTAACGCCGCTACTCGAGGAGGAGGGGCTGCCGAAAGGTTCCCTCTGGGAGAGCTGCGCGATCATGCAGTACCTCTGCAACAAGCACGGTCTCGATCGCTTCTACTCGACCGATCCCGGCGAGCGAGCGATGGTCGACAGCGCGATGTTCTACTTGATCGGCACCTTCTATCCGCTGCTCGCGCGGGCGACCTATCCGGCGCTGCGCTTCGGTCAGTACGCGGGCGAGGTCGCCACGGCCGAGGTCTCCGACGAGCTAAAGGAACAGGCCCGCAAGGACGCCGAGACCGCGCTCGCCGGGCCGCTCGAAACGTTCAACACGTTCTTCCTCGCCGGTAAATTGTTCGTCGGAGGCGACGAGCCTTCGATCGCGGACATCCGCTGGGCGGCAACGCTCGAGTTCCTGCGCGCGATCGACTACAACTTCCCGGCCTGGGCCAACGAGTACCTCGAGCGGATGGAGGAGGCGCTCGGCGGCGCGTACTCGGAGCCCGTGGCCGATGTCCGAGGCTACATCGAGTACGTGAAGTCGGAGGCGGACGCGACCTAGAGGCGCAGGGACGCTCCCCGTCCCGAACGCGGAGACCACCGCCGGACAGAACCGTCACGCCGGAGGTCGCGGTTACCCGATCTGAGATCTCCCCTCAGGACAGCACCGGGGACAGCACCACTTGCGACTTGACGACACCCGCGGCACACCTGACCTACAGCTTCATGCGGTTCACGCATGGGCACAGCGGCCGGTATGCCCCCAGCGGGATTCGAACCCGCGCTACCACCTTGAAAGGGTGGCGACCTGGGCCGCTAGTCGATGGGGGCGGCGGGGCGAGGATAGCTGTGGCCGGAGCTACCATCGGTGGCCGCTCGGGCGGTTAGCTCAGCTGGTAGAGCGCCTGCCTTACACGCAGGTGGCCGCAGGTTCGAGTCCTGCACCGCCCATCTCGCAGTGCGCTCTCATGAGGGTTCGCTCATCCATGCGTTGCGCCACATGCGATGGGTGCGAGATCTGCGATCCCGTGCTGTCCCCGGTGCTGTCCCCGATGCTGTCCTCGGGAACCGCGGCGGGCAGGCCGAGAACGCGACCAGGCGACCCCCAGCTTGCAAATTCGGTGATCGGTCGTCTGAGTGGGTCGGGGATGGTCAGACGCGAGAGGACAAGCCGTTCAGTCCCACGGTCGGGTCCAGCGCTGGTCGGGGTTAGGCGGCGCGATCTGACACAGATCTGACACGGGAGGGTCGTTTGGGTTCGACTGCGACCTCTGGCGCGAGTCGGGGAGATCAGGTCATCTGGACTGTCGCATTCAAGGGACGGTCGAGGATTGTGGCGAGTCGCAATACCTCTTCCGCGAGTGCGTCGCGCGCGGGCGCCGCCGCTTCGGTGAACCACGCAACGACGATCTGGTCGTCGGTAAGCGACCAGGTGCCGGACACCCGTCCACCGGCGATCACGACATTTGCCTGACGGCTGACCAGCGTTCTCCTGGCGGGCGGTACGACATGCGGGTCGGCTGTGCCTGGACCGAGGACCCATTGGTCGTACCCGGGCAGCAGTCGTATCGTGGTCGTCGCGGCCGTCGAAGCCAGTTCGTCAAGGTGCTCGCGCAGGACGTAGGTGGAGTCTCCGTCGACGTCGACGGCCGCGAGGCGGGTGCCGAACGCTGCGATCCAGGACTGGATCCGCTTGCGGCCCGCGCCCAATGCGTCTCCGAGCCAGTAGCGCAGGTGGTCAGGCGTCGCCGGTCCGTAGGCTCGGAAGTACATCTCGACCGCGCGCATTCCAGCTTCATCGAAGTCAGGCAGGCCGGCCCAGCGTGGGTTGGTATCCAGACGCTGGAACGTCGCACGTCCTTCTCGGGGCGGGCCGAAGCTCATATCACCCTGCCACGCGAGCGGCTTCATTAGCGTCCAGGAGCGATCGGTGAAGGCGAAGCCCAGATGCCGGAACTTGCGCCGGGCCGTGACGGCGTCTCCCAACTCGTGGCGGGTCAACGGCCCCTCGGCGAGCGCCTCTCGGACAGCCTCGCGGAGGAATGGCCAATCGGATGGCGTCAGGCCGTAGTGCTTCTGCCAGCTGGGGAGCTCCCACATCCGGCTGGCGGCCCGCAAGGCAAGAAACGCCCCGCCCTCCTGCGGGGTCATTAGGTGGGTGGCGCCACGAAACGCGAAGGTCTTGATGATCCGGCCGTCCGCCAGGGCACGAGCGACCTCCCCGGAGCGGGACCGTTCGCGCCTGGCGCGGACGGCAAGTTCGGCCGCCGCATCGAACTGCGCCGGGATCGAGCCGAGGCGGCGCACAACGCCTGCGACCGATTCGTTTCCGACCGGGTCGAGCAGTTGCTGCCGCATACGCCACGCAAGCGCGCGGGACCAGCTGAGCGACACGCGCAGACCTTAACCGGCTTGACGCGAGCTCCGGAACCACGGAACTCGAACCCGCGACCTCCGGCGTGACAGTTCTGTCCGGGCGTGGTCTGCGTGGGTCTCGGCTTGTCTGAGCCGAGCGAACATGCGGGTCTGGCTGCGAAGGTGCGTCTCAGGTGGTGACTGCTCGTCACCGTGATCTGACACGAATCTGACACGTGGTAGGAAACCGCTGTCACTGAGAGGAAGCCACCGGTCTTTTCGGGCGTCTCGATTGGTGAGAGATCGGGTCGATCCGGTTTGGATGAAAGGAGCGGTCATGGCCCCGGTTCCGAAGTCGAACATCGTTGCGCCGCTGATCGCGTGGCTCGATGCGAGTGAGTTTTCTCTCCCTCGCGAGCCGTCCGTGGGTGCGACCGCTTGGTATGAGCAGAACGATCATCGCTGGGCCGGGGCGCTGCATTACTCAAAGGGCGACACCTTGCATGAGCCGCCCAATCCGGGCGCGAGCTTCGCGTGGGTGTTCAAGGGGTTCCTCGGCCCGATGCACGACACGGTGACGCATGCCCCCGTCTCGTCGTTCATCGAGCTCGGATTCGGCTTCTACGAACAGGGGGCTGCGGGCACGAGCTTGTTCGACGGGTTTGCCGAGGCGAAAGGCCTACCGCAGATGTTCGGTCACCAGCCGCTCGTCCTGATGAACGGCAACGACAGTGTTCATTGCATTCGCGGTGTGATCGAGGTCGGTGACGACAAGCCGAAGCTGTGGTTCACGCTCGGGCCGACCTACACATTCGCGTAGGCGCTCACGTCAGTGCATCGATGTCGGCGGCGGCGGCGACGAGCGCCTCCTCGACGTCGGCGCGACCGGTGAAGGCGTCCAACAGCGCCGCGACCCAGCGGGTCGCGATCGCGATGTAGTTGGGCGCGGGCGTGACGAGCACTGCCGCCTCGTGCTCGATAAGTGTTCGCGACACGTCGTGGAAGGCGCCCCATGACGCCGTGTGGGCGCGGAATCGCTCGTCGTCCCAGATGCTCCGCCGGGTTGGGTTCATGTTCCCCTCGAACGTGGAGCGGCGCAGGAACTCGGCGCCCGTGGCCCACTCGATGAATTGCCACGCGGTCTCGCGATCGCGCGCGCGGCTGTTCATGACGACCGACCAGGTCCAGAGGTTGGGCCGCCGTTCCCCTGTTGGCCCGACCGGCGGCAGCGCGTACCCGATCCCGCCCGCGAGGTTCGACGTCGCGGGATCCTCGAAGAAGGCGACGTAATGGTCCGAGTCGACGATCAGGCCGTACCCGCCGCGGCCGAAGTCCATCGCCAGCTCGTACCAGCGCTGCTCGAGCCAGTCGGTCGGGCCCGCGTCACCGAGCGCGGTGAGGAAGTCGGTAGTGGCTCGTACTGACTCCGGGGAGGCGAGCGCGCACCTGCCGTCGACGAAATCGCGGGCGCCATACGACCACAGCTGCGTGGCGAACCCCGTGTACATCGTGTGCCAAGCGTCCGTTCCGCGCTGGGCGAAGCCGCGCACCTCGCCGTTTGTCCGCTCGACAACCACACGCGCCGAGGCGAAGTACTGCTCCCAGGTAGCCGGCACGTCGACGCCCGCTCGGTCGAGCACCTCGGGCACGTAGGCGAGGTTATACGACTCGCAGTTGACCGGGATCTCCAGCAGCGATCCATTTCCCAGAGGATCGCCGAAACGGCCCGTCCAGCGGTTGCAGTGCAGGAGCGGATCGAAGAAGTCGTCTGCGTCGTAGGTGTCGCTCGCCCGTTGGAGGAGGTCGTCGAGTGGTTGGACGAAGCCCGAGGCGAGGTGCTCCCAGAGCAGCACGGGCCCGGACATGAACACATCCGCGGCGTCGTCCCCGTCGAGGAGGTGCTCGATCCGGTTCGAGAAGTAGAGGTCACTCGGGACGATCCTGACCTCAAGCTCGATCGCGCTTTGCTCCTCGAACTCGCGCGCGTGACGCTCGACGCTCGCGACGTAGGCGTCCGTGTCCGGCCCAAGGAACCGAACGCGCGTCACGGCAGCCCCCCAGTGAGGAAGCGGAGCCAGGGCGTTACGCGCGAATCCTCACCGACCACAGAACCGACGATCGTACCCCTGCTGCTCAGCGGCAGCTACTCCCTTGGCTCAGACTCCGCGGCTGCTTTCGGCGTCGAGGTCGTTCAGGGCCATCTGGCTCCGGTCAAGGGCATCCAAACGCCTCGCAGCGGGCTCTCGGGCCTTCGGCCTGGAGAGGTTCCTACCGATTAATTCCGAGCGAACCCGACCGACTCGACCGGCGACCTGCGAGGGGGGAACGCGATGGCGAGGAAGGCGACGAAGCACAGGAAGATGAGGAAGGCTGAGCCGACCGCGACGCCGGATGCGAGAACGCACCGGCGGTATCGCGACGCGCAGACCGGCCGCTTTGTCACCAAGAACTTCGCGACGGGGCACCACCAATGCGCTGGCAGACCCGTGAGCGTCTGGCCCGGCCGGTGGGGGAAGATCCCAAACGCGTCCATTAGCCTCGCCTGGATGCGGCCTTCCGTTCCCTGCCGAACGACGCCGCGACCGTCTTCGGAGCATGTCCACGCCGTGGGCTCCACCCGTAGTGCCGGTCGAGCGTCGGCGATCGCCATTCGGCCTTGTTGAGAAGTACGTCGCGCGCAGCCTGCTCCATTCGCTCCAGGATTGGAAACACGTCTGGCTCAAGTGCGAAGTTGTCCCTCATGTCGGCGTGCGTCGCTGGATCGCGAATCGTGAGCCACACGGCGACCTCATGCTCGGTGTAGCCATACCTCGCGTCGAGGAACGCCGTCAATGCCGGACCAACCTTCGACGCGGGGAGCGCGAACGCGCGCTCGAACAACCGAATGAGGTCGCGATAACGCCCCAGCCCGTGGCCCTGGGCGTAAGCCTCAGCGAGAAGAGCGACGCCGTCGCGCCGCGCCCCAAGGATGTTCTGGAGGCCCGTCTCGCTGAGCGAGATCGGTGAGGAGAAGGCCGGGATCTCTCTCAGCCGACTCGCCCCCAGAATCCCACCGAGATTGTTCAGCCACTCCCTGGTCGCATCGTCCCCAGCCCGGAGCGCCACGCACGGGTACGGGGAGGTGATCGAGCGCGAACAAGCCTCCGTTACCGCGACCATGTTCGCCACGTATTCGATTGTCTTCTCCAGGCGAGCCCGCTCGCGCTCAGGAACCACAAGCAGACCCCCGGCAGCGACTTTAGGTCGGTACCTGAGGGGTATCGAGGCGGCGAGGAGCACGTCAATTTGAGCCTTCCCCACAGGCTTCACGACCAAAGTCGAAATTGAAACGCCGTCTACCTCGCCACCAAGTTCATTCGTCGTCGTGATCGCCGTTGCGAATCTGACAATCGCAAGTCGGATCAGCGAGAGGCCAGCGGGGATCGACGTAGCCGGAGGCCCAATCACGGAGGCCTAGTCTGCCGACCACCTCCCCCTCGCGAGGCACTCGGGCCTCGGGGCCTGGTTACGGGGGTGGGGACTACCCGGCACATTGCGGACGCCGCCCGTTAAGTTCACGGCCTCGGTAGCGTCTTGTCGCGTCGGGTGAGAGACGTGGTCGGGATACGAGAGTTCCATGAGAGTGACCTCGACGCAGTTGTGGAGTTCTCGCTGCGCGCATGGGATCCGGTCTTCACCTCGTTGCGGGACATCTTGGGCGACCCCATCTTCTTTCGCCTCAAGCCCGACTGGAAGGCAGCTCAGGCCGAGGAGGTGCGAACGAGTTGCACGAGCGACGAGCGAGACGCCTTCGTCGCGGTCGTGGAGGGTCGGCCTGTCGGGTTCGTCACCGTCGCCCTCAACGCCTTCAACGAGCGCATGGGGGTGATCGAGATCATCGGCGTGGATCCCGACTTCCAGCGGCGAAGCATCGCCTCGCAGCTCACCAGACACGCGCTCGACCACATGCGTCGGTGCGGAATGGACATCGCGGCCGTGGGAACGGGCGGCGATCCCGGCCACGCGCCCGCACGCGCAGCCTACGAAGCGCTCGGGTTCACGCTCCTCCCGAGTGCGAGGTACTTGAAGCTGCTCGACGAGTAGGCGTGGGGCCGGGCCGTTATTCGGACGCCGCCTGGCGCGCCAGTTGCGCGCCAGTGAGCACCCAGACACAACCCTCTTGAGCGGTCTCCAGCCGTAAACGGGACGAGATGGGCGGATGACGTCGAGGGCGCGCGATCGGCTTGGCCGAGCGGAAACCGCCCGACCAGGCCGCTTTCCCAGAGAGTGCCCCCGGCAAGAATCGAACTTGTGCACGCGGTTTAGGAAGCGCGTGCTCTTTCGCTCAACCATGCGGCGTTCGCGGTCTGCGCGCCAGTGTGCGCGCCACTCGACCATCGCGGCGTGTCTGGTATCGGTCGCTCTGAGCTTTCTCGGGCGTCTGTGCTTCGGGCGGCGGTTTCGCTCCGGTGCGCGAGGGCTACCATGCCCGCCCGCAGTTCAAACGAGGAGGAAGTACGTGCGGCGATACGGGGTCGTGTTTGTGCTGGTCCTTTTGTCGGTCGCTGTCTGGGTTTCAGCGGCTTCGGCGATCAAGGGCCCGCAGACGTTCAGCCTGCTTGAGCAAGGGTCGCCTAACAGTGACCAGCCACTGGGCGATTTCACGTTCGACCGCGCGCCGGTCGGCGGTGACCGGATCGCGTTCACAAACGCGCTCTACCGATGGAAGGGAACCAAGAGAGGCGCGAGGGTCGGTCGCGACCAGGTGATGATCACCTTCATCACCGGCTTCGGTGCAGACTTCTCGCGGAAGGCGACGGCGCTGTTCAGTGCGGAGGTCTTTCTGCCGGGCGGAACCATCTTCGCCGAGGGATATGGGCGAGTGAACCCCAACGGCCCGTCGAAGTACACCTTCCCCATCCTGGGCGGCACGGGCACCTACGCGAACGTCCGCGGCTACGTCAACGTTCGCGACCTCCACGACGATAGGACCAACATCCAGTTCCACCTACTGCCGTAGCCCCAAGCCCAGCGGAGGGCCTGCGCCAGGCAGGCCCTCCGGTCAGTCACGTCCCGCGAAGGCGGAAAGGCCGGGCTCACGCACGGGTCTCCACTGCCGGAGCGGGTGCCACCACCCACCCCCTCGCAAGTGCTGGGACGGCAGGGGCCCGGTCACGGGCGGGGTGGCTCGGTCGCCCTTGCGTCTTCGCTATGGCGACGCTGTCAGTTCCACGTCGAGTTGCCGCTGCATGGCAGCCCAATCAAGGTATGTGTCCTTCCGCGCGATTAGACCGTCGGAAACTGCGATCACGTCGACGCCCTCACACGCGAAAGGCTTTCCCTCCGCAGTCCCGCTCATCCGATACTCGCTGACGAAGTGTCCATCGCCGATGTAGACCCTGCTCTTATCGAAGCGTAGGTCGGGCGATCGGGCGAACGTTGCGGCAATTACCTCGCGCGCCGCGTCTAGTCCTGTCGCGGGCTCGCTGAACCCGTGAAGATGGAACACCGTGTCGTAGGTGTGCATGGCGAGGATCGCGTCCAGATCGTGCTTCGCCCAGGCAGCGCCGTAACGAGCGGCCAACTCTTGGGTTACTTCGATGCTCATCGGATCCCTTCTGCTCGGGTTGTAGCGAACGTAACAGACTCAAGTTCGGAGACAGGCGCGGGCGCTCCAGTGAGAGGCAGAGCGATCACGGTCGCACCCCTCCCCATGAAGGTAGGCGTCGAGGAGAGCACCGTCGCTTTCCAACTAGCCGCGGAGGCGGTGCCGGTACCGGTCGCTGACGGTCGTTCCGGCGTGGCCGAGGTAGCGGTCAGCCCGCGCCTCGCTGATCCGGCGGCGTCGAGGAAGCTCGCGTACCCGTGCCTGCACTCATGGAGCGTGACGCGAGCCATCGCGTTGTCTCCGCCGCGCGGACGAGTATCACACTCGTCGCATACAGGCGAGACGACAGTCGGTTGTTCTCGTTGTAGAAAACGCCGTCAACGGCGTCGATCTCCGACCAGGTAGGCGACGATCAGCGCAGCCGGGAAGAAGACCAGGCTGAAAAGGAAGTAAAGGAGGAAGCTGTGGCCCTTGCGTGCGGCGACTCGTGCTGGCCAGAAGGCGATCAAGACCCAGACGATGAAGAAGATGATCGACCCGATCCACCAGCCGCTAGTAGCAATGAGCATCTCGACCTCCGTCGATGGGGATTCCGCAAAGTTGCGGCCGGTCATTGTTCAGTCGGGCGACTGTACTCCCGCGGTGATCGCCTCGTAGCACTACGGCAACAGCGACCGCTGTAGGCACACCCACCCCCCTCACCATCGCGGTCACGGTGGGGCCTGGTCGCGGGGACGGGCGTCCAGCCGCCATCCGGTCACCCGCTGGACGAGGTGCCGCTCTCGAGGATGCTGACAATGGAATAGAGCGAGAAGCAGATCGCTCCGAGTCCGACGAGTACCCGTGCAGGGATGAATACGTTTGAGTCGGTCACTGCTGCTTGGAACACGAAGTCCGACAGGAAGAGACACGCGAGTGCCGTGAGAATGGGAACCAATGGCACCCGGTTGGCAAGCTCGAACGTCCGACGCCACACGAGGGCGAGCAAACCGACCTTGCTGAGGATGCTGAAACAGACGAGCCCCAACCCGATCATCACGAAGCCAGGCGTCAGGTAATAGGACTCGCGGTCGAGGGCGAGCACGACGATCCCCCAGATCATGCTGACCGATCCCGTGACGATCACGAGCAACGGCCACACGATCCGATCCCGTTCGCCGTATGTGTTCTGCACCTGACGGAGGATGCTCCAGACCAACGCGATCAGGCTCGTGCAGATCAAGGCCAGACCGCCGACGACGTGGCCCACCGTGAACCGACTAGGCGTGGTCGATGCGGCAAGGTTGTAGATCGAGAACGACCAGGCCGTGATCGCCAGTTTGCGGGGGGCGCGTCGTCTCATCCGAGCGGTGAGGATCCTCGCGCGCGACGGCCGCAGCCCACGACCACTCCGAGCGCTCGTCGCCTCCGGCGTTCTCCCGATACCCGGACCATTCGACGAAGCAGCCCTGTTGGCCGCCGGTGGCGCCCTCTGGTTGTTCCATCGAGAGTCTCTGCAGGACGCGTGGCGCGAAGCCGCCGTTGTGTGAGATCAGACCGAAAAGGAGGATGCATGCCCGTCGAGGAAGCGAGCTCGGAGGAAACACCGTACGGCCGCTACGTCACGTCGGACGGCTGGTTCGTCGTCAACTTGGCCGACGCGCTTGCCGTGCGCAACGAGGAGAAGGGCGGTGCCGTCTATCCGCTGGAGGGGGAGAAGGCGCGGTTCCGCGACTTCGGGGTGAACGTCCGCGTCCTCCGGCCGGGCGAGCCGAACGCGCTGTACCACGCGGAGAGTGGGCAGGAGGGCTTTCTCGTGCTCGCCGGCCAATGCACGCTGATCGTCGAGGAGCAGGAGCGGACGCTGCGTCGGTGGGACTTCTTCCACTGCCCGGCGGACACCCGCCACGTGTTCGTAGGCGCGGGAAACGAGCCGTGCGCGATTCTGATGATCGGGATGCGCCCCGAGGAAGAGATCCTCTACTACCCCGTCAGCGACCTCGCGGCGAAGTACGACGCGTCCGCCACGCTGGAGACGCACGACCCGGATGAGGCGTACGCAGACTGGCCCGGCGACTACAAGCCGTTGCGGCTGCCCTGGCTCGTCGACTCCGAGGCCGGCTGACCCTGGGTCAGACGAGCCGGCCTAGACGCGTTCCGACCAGCACGGCGACAAGACCGAGGACCACGTTCGCCGCCACCGTCGCGATCGCGATCGCGACGTCGCGCTCCTGCACGAGGTCGAACGTCTCCTGCGCGAACGTCGAGAACGTCGTGTAGCCGCCGCAGAACCCGATCACGAGGCCCGCCCGCAGCCACTGCGGCGCCCGGTGACGGTCGACGAGCGCGGCGATGACGAAACCGACCGCGAGGCAGCCGCTCACGTTGACGACGAACGTGGCCCACGGGAACACCGACTCGGTCCGGCGCTCGATCGCCGCGTCGAGCCCGTACCGGCTCAACGCTCCGACCGCGCCACCGAGGCCAACCGCAAGTGCGACGACCATGCGTACGCTCCTCATGTCGTAGGAGCTATCAGCCGTCGGCGGCGGTTGAAGGCGAGCCCCATCGCCCGGGCCGAGTCTACCCGGCGCGCCCTGCTCAGCCGGCGGTGCGGCGGGCCGCCTCGCGGGCCTGGCGCTCGTACGGGCTGCGCGCATAGCCGGTGCGGAGGTAGCTGAGCGGCATCCGGATCGGGCGGTGCTGCATCTGCCAGACGTGACACAGCTCGTGCGTCACGAGCCCCTCGGGGACGTCCCCGCGGCGGAGGAAGATCACGAAGTGCGTCGCGAACCCGTCGAAGCGACGCCACGGCCGGAGCCGGAACAGCCACGGCGTGACGATGATTCGCACGTGCCCGATCCGGACGGGCCGCGGCCACCAGTCGAGCCGGTCGAGGCGCGCCTTGGCCCGTACGAGCCTTGGATCCCCGCGGCCGGGATCCGCGTCTGCGGATTCCGGTCTTGCGGACAAGCTCAGGCGATGGGGTCGAGGACCAGGACGGCGGAGAGGTCCTGCGCCTGCGTGTACTGGAACTGGTAGAGCCGCGACCGAGTGATGCGGTTCAGAGTCTGCAGCTCACCCGCCTTGATCGTCCCGACCGACGGGGTGAGGGGAGCCAGTGTCTGCGACAGCGGCTTCGAGATCTCCGGCCCGATGTCGCCCTTCTCGAGGAAGACTGCGGTCGCCGGTGACTGGGTGGTGCCGGTGCCCGCCGGCGGTGGCAGGAAGACGGTCACGGAGTCGACGCCGTCGACGTACTTGAAGGTGTAGAGGGCGAGCTCGAGGGCCTCGCGGCGGAGAAGTGTGTGGCGCGCCTCGGTCGGCGGCCCGCTGCTCAACGCGCAGCCGTCCCCGAGGCCGCACAGCACGAACTGCATGCTCTTCGACGCATCGACCAGCTTGATGTCGTCCTCCTCGGCCTGTCCGGTCGAGGTGTCCGGCCGAACGGCGATCGCCGCGACCGGGATCGGGCTCGTCGAGTCACCGCCGGCGGCCACGGTCGGCGGGCCTGCGAGCGCAACCGACATCTGCTGACCCTGGAAGCGGTACTCCTTCGCGACGTGGTCGGCAATCTGCTTGACCCGCGCGCTCGAACTACCGTTCGGCTCCCATGAGGACCACGCCGGGTTCGGCACCGCGTCGGGGCGCGTGAGCAGGACGATCAGAGCGCCGAGCGCAATGCCGCCGATCAGCGCGAGCCCGCCGTAGATGAACACAAAACGCCGTCGGTAGCCAGTCCGCCGCGCGTGCTCGCTGCGTGGGACCGAGCTCGACTCGTCGACCGGCTTCGCTGGCTCGGCCTCGATCAGCGGTCTGCGCTCGACGCCCTCGCTCATTTCGCCTCGACCTCTCTCGGCCGGCGCTCGCGCTCATGGCTCGAGACCGCGAAGAACGGCGGCGGCCAAACGTCCTCGTCCCCGTAGTCGAGCTCGGGGATCCGCAGGCCAACCGAGTCGAGCAGGTCGAGGAGCTCGTCACCGAAGATCTCCTTCTTCTCCATCAGCACGTCCGCGATGCGGGCGAGCGCGTCCTGGTTCTCTCGCGCAAGGTTGTGCGCGACCACATATGCCTGACCGATGATCTGCGTGCCGACGCGTCGCTTGGCAGGGTCGGACAATGCCCCTCCGATGGGGTCGGGCGCCATCGGGCCGCCGCCACCGCCCATCCGGTTCATGATCTGCAGACCGATACCCTCGTAGCGCTCGAGCACGCGGCTGCGTGCATCGTCCTCGGTCTCGCCCTCCTTCGGGGTCACGTGGAACGGCTGTGGGCCCATCGCGGCGGCGCCGACCATCCCGGCCGTCTGCGCGGTGACAGACATCACGTCACCGCCGACGCCGGTCGAGTTCTCGTTGTAGAAGACGCGCTCGGCGGCCATTGCGCCGAGGCCCCACACGAGCTGCGCGAACATCTCGCTCTGGAAGCGAGCGAAGCGCTCTTCCTTCTCGCGCGCCTGGTGGTGCCCGCCGGAGTCACCGCGTCGTTTGATCGACAGGCGCGTCGACTCGAAGTCCTTCATGAACGAGTGGCCCGCGATCGCGTGGCCGGCCTCGTGGATCGCGATCGCGCGTCCCTCGCGCTCGATGTACTCGATCCCGATCGCGGTGCCCGACTCGAGCGTCGTAATCGACTCGACGAGGTCTTCCCAGCTGAACCGCTCGCGGCCCGAGTGATGCGCGATCGTCAGCGCCATCGACGTGACCTGCTCGATCATCGCCGGCGAATATCCGTTCGTCACCCGCGCGATCTCGTCACGGCGGCGCGGCATGTCGAGGTCGGGGTCGTGCGAGACCTTGTTGATGTAGAGGTCGACGATGTCGAGCCGGTCGTGCTTCGTCGGCGTCCTGAACCAGACGTGGCGTCCCATCCGGCCCGGGCGGATGAGCGCCGGGTCGAGCCGGTCGATGGGGACGTTCGTCGCACCGATGAAGTAGACCTGCTCGCTGCGCGGACGCGGTGCGGGCAGCCGGAGCGACTTGCCTTTCAGACGCCGCGGGACGATGAAGCTGGCGTCGAGCAGGGTGTTCGTCTTGTTCGTGATCATGCGCCGCGTGAACGGCGGGTTGTCGATGCCGTCCATCACGACGAGCAGCTGGTTGAGCGCCATCCCGCCGCCACCCATGCCCATGCCGCCGGGGAACATGTAGCCGTAGAAGCGCATCATGGTCGCCCCGAACCCACTCAGTCCGAATGTCGGCGTCTCGCGGCTGGCGAACAGCTTCTCGCGCCACGCACGCGTCTCGAGCACCATGTCGCCGGAGGGGTTGAGCGAGCCCCACGGTCCGTAGAAGAGGTCGTCGTGGAGGCTCAGCGGGGTCAAGGGTGGCACGTTGATCGCGCCGCCGAAGCCGTTGCCGAGCGCCTGGCGGCGCATGCCGACGGCGTCGATCTCGTCGATGAACACGATGCAGGTCCCGCCCCACTTGCGGGCCGCGCGCTTCGCCTTCCAGGCGAGGTAGCGGACGACGATCGCGTCGATGCCGATGAACGTCGCCGCGAACCCGGAGCCCGGGATCGAGACGAACGGCGAGTTGAAGCCGGTCGCGAGCGCCTTCGCGAGCATCGTCTTGCCGGTGCCGGGGGGGCCGAAGAAGAGCACGCCGCGCTCCCGTTTGCCGCCGTGGTGCTCGAACTGCTCGCCCGATTGCCAGATCGACACGACCCGGCGGACCTCCTCCTTGGCCTCCGCCTGGCCGCGCACGTCGTCGAGCTTCACGCCCCATTGCGCGTCGCCGGGCTCGAACGTCTTGATCTGCGAGAGGTTCATCGCGAGGAGCGGGCCGAAGAGGATCCCGAAGTTCGCGATGAAGAGGAAGAAGACGAAGACGACCTGGATCCAGAGCGCAGGTGAGGAGAAGATCGTCCCGATCCCGTCGCGGATAAAGCCGATCGTCCCGAACCAGGTGCCCCCGCGGAACAGCCAGATGATCGTGATCAGGACGACGAAGTAGACGGCGATCTTGAACCAGAAGCGCCAGAACCATGCCCGGCGGCGGCCGACGATGTCCTCTTCGCGCAGGTCGCGGCTCTCGATGCCGAACAGGCTCGGGGCCGGGATCAGTCTGCGGAAGAGGAGGTCGCTGAAGCCCCGGAACACGACGACGATCGCGACCGTCGCGAGGAGAGCTTGCCACCACGAGAGGTCGCTGCGCTGTGTGAACCAGATGTAGAGCGCCGGCGACGTGAGAACAGCGACGATCGTCGCGGCACGCGTCAGCTTCTTCCAGCTGCGGGCAAGCTCCTGAGAGGCCTCGGCCTGAGGCAGTCCGGCGAGCGATTCGGCAGCCGTCGCCATGCACGAGAGTGTACGTGGGAGACTCCCCGCGCAGATGTTGGCCGGATGTTAAGGGGCCTGGCGGCGTGCCGCCGGCCGCGCCCAAGACGGCTCCGGATCGCCGGTCCGACGGGCCATCTTGCGATGGTAGCGTCGGGGCCATGACACAGGCGACGCTTCACACCAGCGAGGGGCCGATCGAGATCGAGCTCTTCCCCGAGGACGCACCCAAGACGGTCGAGAACTTCACCAAGCTCGCATCCGACGGCTTCTACGACGGGCTCTCCTTCCATCGGGTCATCCCCGACTTCATGGTCCAGGGCGGGTGCCCCGTCGGCGACGGCACCGGCGGGCCGGGTTACACGTTCGAGGACGAGCAGAGCGGCCATCCGGTCGCGCGCGGTGCGCTCGCGATGGCCAATGCGGGCCCGAACACCAACGGGTCGCAGTTCTTCGTCGTCACCGCGGACGCATGCCCGTGGCTCGACGGGAAGCACACCGTCTTCGGCCACGTCTCCTCCGGGCTCGACGTCGTCGACCGCATCTCGCTGCTCGATCGCGACGCACGCGACAAGCCCACGTCGCCCGTGACGATCGACAGGGTCGAGCTGGCGTAGGCTCGTCCGGTGGAGCTCGCCGGCAAGACGGCCGTCGTCACGGGTGCGTCGTCCGGCATCGGCGCGTCGACGGTGCGCAAGCTCCGCGAATCCGGAGTGCGGGTCGCGGGCGGGGCTCGTCGGATCGAGCGCGTCGACGCGGACGTCTCGCTTCCGCTCGACGTCACCGACGAGGCGTCGAGCGCGGCGTTCGTCGAGGCGGCGGTCGCCGAGCTCGGCGGAATCGACATCCTCTTCAACAACGCAGGGCTCGCGCTCGGCCGCGTCCCGGTCGAGGAGTCGAGCGAGGAGGTCGAGGCGACGGTCCTCCACACGAACGTCGACGGCGTGTTGCGCATGACGCGGCTCTGCCTCCCACATGTGCGCGACGGCGGGCACGTCCTGTTCATGGGCTCCATCGCCGGCCGGCAGGCGTACGCGCACGGCGCGTCGTACATCGCCTCGAAGTTCGCCGTGCGGGGCTTTTCCTACGCGCTTCGCGAGGATCTGCTCGGCCGGCCGATCCGCGTCACGACCGTCGACGCCGGGCTCGTCGAGACGGAGTTCTCGCTCGTGCGGTTCGACTGGGACCGCGAGAAGGCCGGCGCCGTCTACGACGGCCTCGATCCGGTGACGCCCGACGAGATCGCGGACTGCGTGCTCTTCGCGCTCACGCGCCCGCTGCACGTCAACGTCGACGAGATCGTGATCAAGGCGCTCGCGCAGTCGAGCGGCGCGCGCGTCGTACGAGGCGGCGACCGCTAGCCCGGTGTCGCTGACCATCCTCGAAGGCTCGACGTTCTGCATCTGCGACGACCTCGGTGACATCGACGTGGGCGTCACCGGCCTCTACGCGCACGACACGCGTTTTCTCTCCCGGTTCACGCTCACCCTCGACGGCCGTCGGCCGCTGCTCCTCTCGTCGGGCAAGGTCGAGTACTTCTCGGCCGCCTTCTACTCACGCAACGCGCCGGTCGACGGCCTCGCGCAGGATGCCCTCTCGATCGCGCGCCGCCGCTTTGTCGGCCGCGGGCTTCAGGACCACATCGTGCTCCGCAACGAGACGCGCGCGCCGATCTCCTTCACGCTCGAGCTGGACTTCGAGACGGACTTCGCGGACATCATCAGCGTGAAGCAGCACGACTTCGCCCTCGGCGACCCTCTCCACGCGCCCGAGTTGCCCCCCTCCGCGACGGGCCGCTTCGACGAGGAGGCCGGCAGTGTGGTGCTGCAGGAGTCCGACGGCAGGAGCGGGCGGACCCAGGTCGTGCTGTCGCGCGGCGGCCAGGCGAGCGACAGTCTCGTCCGCTTCCCGATCTCGCTCGCCCCGCACGGCTCCTGGGACGTCCGCGTGGACGTGGCGGTGTCGCTCGACGGAGAGGTCGCCCATCCCGCGCTCGTCGAACAGCGGTTCGGCACGGAGCGCGCGCGCGTCCGCGAGTCTCTCGACGCCTGGTCGCTGCGCCTGCCGCGGCTCCAGACCACCTGGGACGAGCTCCGCCACGCTTTCGACCAGTCCGTCGCCGACCTCGCGGCGCTGCGACTCCGCCACGGCGAGGGTGCGGGGATGGTGCCCGCAGCGGGTATGCCCTGGTTCATGACGGTCTTCGGCCGCGACACGATCATCACGAGCCTGCAGACGATGCTCCTCGGGCCCGAGCTCGGTGTGAGCGCGCTCGACACGCTCGCCGAGCTCCAGGCGGACGTCGACGACCCGACGATCGACGCCGAGCCCGGGAAGATCGTCCACGAGCTGCGCTCCGGCCGCGCCGCCGAGAAGTGGTTCCACCGCTACTACGGGACGGTCGACGCAACACCGCTGTACCTCGTGCTCCTCTCCGAGGTTTGGCGCTGGACCGGGGATGCGGAGCTCGCGCTGCGCTTCCGCGAGCCAGCGCTCAAGGCGCTCTCGTGGATCGACGTCTACGGGGACCGGGACGGCGACGGATTCGTCGAGTACGAGCGCCGCTCGAACGGGCTCGAGAACCAGTCCTGGAAGGACTCCGGCGACTCGCAGCGGTTTCGAGACGGCCGATTCGCCGAGACGCCCATCGCGCCGGCCGAGGTGCAGGGCTATGTCTACGACGCGAAGCGGCGGCTCGCCGAGGTGGCACGCGACGCCTGGGGCGACCAGGAGCTAGCGGCGCGCCTCGAGCGGGAGGCCGCAGATCTCCGGACGCGCTTCGACGAGGCGTTCTGGGTGCCCGACCGCGGCGGGTACTACGCGCTCGCCCTCGACCGCGACAAGCGCCGGGTCGACGCGCTCTGCTCGAACACCGGCCACCTGCTCTGGAGCGGCATCGTTCCGGACGAGCGGGTCGAGTCCACCGTGGACGCGCTGATGCGGCACGAGCTGTGGTCCGGGTGGGGCTTTCGCACGATGTCCACCTCGGACGCGGCGTACAGCCCGCTCAGCTACCACAACGGGACCGTCTGGCCCCACGACACGGCACTCGCCGCCTGGGGGCTCGGCCGGTACGGGCATTGGGACGCCGTGCATCGGGTCGCGTCCGCCCTGTTCGAGGCGGCACGCCACTTCGGCTGGTCTCTCCCGGAGGTCTTCGCCGGCTTCGACCGGGCGGAGACGCCCTTCCCGATCGGATATCCGACCGCGGCGCGCCCCCAGGCCTGGGCGGCGGGGACGCCCCTCCTGCTCCTCCGACTTCTGCTCGGCCTCGAGCCCGACACGGCCAACGGGCGGCTTGGCACGCTTCCGGGCGTGAAGCCGCTCGACCACGCGCCGCTTTCCTTGCAGGGCGTGCGCGCGCTCGGCCGCACGTGGGACGTCTCGTCGTCCGCGGCCGGGATCGGCATCGAGGCGGCATGAAGGTCGCCGTGCTCAGCCCCGTGTGGTTCCCGGTGCCGCCCCGCGCCTACGGGGGCATCGAGTGGATCGTGTCGCTTCTCGCGGACGGTCTGGTCGACGGCGGCCACGACGTCACGTTGTTCGCGTCCGGCGACTCGCACACGAAGGCGCGCCTCGAGTCCGTCTACGACGTCGCGCCGGGTGAGTGGATCGGGCACACGTTCTGGGAGCTGCGCCACACGGTTTCGTGCCTCGTGCGCGCCGGCGAGTTCGACGTGATCTCCGACCACACCGGGCTGCTCGGCCTCGCGCTCGGCTCGATGGGTCGGACTCCCTTCGCCCACACCGTCCACGGCCCGCTCTCGGGGGAGCCCGGCAGGCTGTACGACCAGGTCACCGCGATGGTGCCCCACGCGGCGCTGATCGCCGTCTCCGAGGCGCAGCGGCGGCCCATGCCCGACCTGCCGTGGGTCGCGACCTGCCCGAACGCGCTCGACCTCTCGCTCTACCCGTTCATGCCCGACCGCGGTGACTACCTCCTGTTCCTCGGGCGGATGACCGCCGACAAGGGCGCCCACCGCGCCGTCGCCGTGGCGATCGAGTGCGGGCTCCCGCTCAAGCTCGCGGGTAAGTGCCGCGAGCCGCTCGAGCAGCGCTACTTCGACGAGCTCGTCCGCCCCCACCTCTCGGATCGGATCGAGTACGTCGGCGAGGTGACGCACGGCGAGAAGGTGGAGCTCCTCCAGCACGCGCGCGCGACGCTGTTCCCGATCGAGTGGGACGAGCCCTTCGGCCTGGTGATGATCGAGTCGATGGCGTGCGGGACTCCGGTGATCGCGACGCGCTACGGCGCCGTCTCCGAGGTGATCGAGGACGGAGTGAGCGGCATCATCGTCGACCGGTGGCGCGACATGCCGGGCGCACTCGAGCGTGTGGACGCGATCGACTCCCGTGTGCAGCGACAGGTCGTCGAGGAGCGGTTCTCGCCCGAGCGGATGGTCGCCGACTACATCGGCGCCTACGAGGCGACGATCGCCCGCTGGGAAGCTCGGGCGGCTGCCCACTAGACCGCCGGCGTGCGCGTCCGCTCCACGTACGACCGCGAGATCTTCCGGCTGGCGGTGCCCGCGCTCGGGGCGCTCGCCGCCGAGCCGCTCGACGTCCTCGTCGACACCGGGATCGTCGGCCACCTCGTCACGCGCCGGCCGCGCGAACATGGCGCCGATGGCCCGGCTGGCGCGGCGGCTGCTCTCCGTCGGGAAGTTCATCTTCGTGCGCACCGCCGCGCTGATCTCGGCGTTCCTGCTCGCCGGCGTCGTCTTCGCGCTCGACGGGATCCTGATCGGCGCGAGCGACGGTCCGTACATCGCCGCGTCGATGGTGGTCGCGTTCGCCATGTGCACTGCATGCCTCGGACTCGCCGTCGCCGAGGACTGGGGCGTTCGTGGCGTGTGGGCCGCGCTCGCGGCGCTGATCGTCGTCCGGGCGGCGACGATGGGCGCGCGATTCACGCGGCGCAGCTGGCTCGTCACGGGTTGGGCATGATCAGCGCGTGAGCGAGGGGCTGAATGTGCTCGGCGGGCCGCTCGAGCCGTGCGGCTTCGACCCGGTGACCGGTTTCTGGCGGGACGGCACCTGTCGCACGGGCGGCCAGGACCTCGGCGTGCACGCGGTGTGCGCGGTGATGACCGACGAGTTCCTCGAGTACAGCCGCTCGGTCGGAAACGACCTCTCGACCCCGCGGCCGGAGTGGGGCTTTCCGGGGCTGCGCGACGGCGACCGGTGGTGCCTGTGCGCGGACCGATGGCAGCAGGCGCTCGATGCCGGTGTCGCGCCGCCCGTCGTCCTCGAGGCGACGCACGCGCTCGCGCTGGAGTTCTCCTCGCTCGACTCGCTGCGCGAGTACGCCGTCGAGGGCTAAATCAGCGCGCGGTTGCCGCCTCGGCCCGCTTGCGCCAGTACCGCTCCAGCCCGAGGTAGCAGTGCCAGTACGGCGCGGCACGGTCGTAGGCGTCGACCTCGCCCGGCTCGGCCGCCGCCACGTCGGCGCGGGCAGCCGCGACGAACGTCGCCTCGTCCATCCCGTGGGCGACCCGCTCGCCCCACCCGTGCATCGTCTCGCGCAGGCCGGCGATGTGGCGATCGACGTCGTCGAACACGCCGAAGTGGATCAGGGCCAGCCTCCGCGGCTCGCGTCGCTCGAGCTCGTCGAGCGTGCGCTCCCACGCCTCGAGGTCGATCTCGGGCGGCGGTGTCGGGGCGTAGACGAAGCGGCCGGGCTCGATCCGAACCCCGGCGGCGTCCCCCGCGTAGAGCGTCCCGTCCTCGTGGAGGTACGAGACGTGATGACGCGCATGTCCGGTCGTCGGAAAGCACGCGAGGCCGACGACGGAGTCGCCGACCGCGCGGACATTGCCGGCAGGGACGGGGGCGAGCTCGCCCCAGAGCTCGTCGAACGCGTCTCCGTAGAGCCGGCGGGCGCTCGTCTCGAGCCGCTCGGGATCGACGAGGTGCGGGAGACCGACCTCGGAGACGTGCACCGTCAGCCCTGGGTTTTCGCGCACCAGGACGCCTGCCGCGCCCGCGTGGTCGAGGTGGATGTGCGAAAGCAGCAGGTGGCGGACATCGCGGAGGTCGAGCCCGCGCGCGCCGAGCGCGTCGCGGAGCGCGGGAACGCACGTCGTGGGGCCGCAGTCGAAGAGGGCGAGGCCGTCGTCCGTCTCGACGAGGTACACGCCGATCCGGCGGGCGTCGCCGAGGTGGAGGAGATCGAGAGGCGGCGTCGCTCATGCCGGGGACGCTATCTCGGGTTAGCCGTACCCCCGCGGACGATCCGACGCTCTACCGTCGATTGCGTGGCGGAACGATGACTTCCGCGCGGCGAGGCGGTCATTGCTCCGACACACCCGACAAGGGAGGCAGACATGCCCGCACCAACGCTCGTCATCGGTGCTCCGTGCTGGATCGACCTGTACAGCTCGGACACCGACAAGGCGACCGAGTTCTACGGCCGGCTCCTCGGCTGGAAGGCCGAGCCGGCGGACGAGCGGTTCGGCGGCTACTTCACGTTCACGAAGGACGGGAAGCACGTCGCCGGCTGCATGGCGAACGACGGGTCGACGGCGTATCCGGACGCGTGGGGCGTCCATCTGATGACAGACGACATCCAGGGGATCGCCGACGCCGCGGGGAGTCACGGCGGAGCCGTCGAGATGCCGCCGATGGAGGTCGCCGAGAACGGCAGCTTCGCCATGATCAAGGATCCCGGGGGCTCCGTCGTCGGCGCGTGGCAGCCGAACGAGGTCAAGGGGTTCGAGGTGACCCGCGAGCCCGGGACGCCGTCGTGGTTCGAGCTTCACACGGGCGCGTACGACGCCGCCGTGTCGTTCTACCGCGAGGTGTTCGGCTGGGACACGCACGTCATGAGCGACGCGGACGAGTTCCGCTACACGACGTTCGGGAAGGACGAGGACGCCCTCGCCGGGATCATGCACGACCCCGACGAGGCGTCCGGCTGGAACGTCTACTTCGAGGTCACGGACGTCGACGCGTCGCTCGCGGAGGTGACGGAGCTCGGCGGCACGATCGTCGAGCCCGCCCAGGACACGCCGTACGGCCGGCTGGCCCGGGTCAAGGACCCGACCGGCACTGCGTTCCGGCTCGTCACGAGCCCGTAGGCATGGCTCGGATCTCCGGCGCCACTCTCCCCGGCGCCGGAGATCCGGCCGTCAGGCCCGCGCCGGCGTCACGGCGAGTGCCCGCTCGAGGTCGGCGACGAGGTCGTCGGCCGCCTCGAGCCCGACCGAGAGCCGCACGAGGTTCGGCGGCGCCGCGAACGGCCCTGTCGCGGTCGACGCGTGCGTCATCCGCGCAGGGTGCTCGATGAGGCTCTCGACGCCGCCGAGGCTCTCGGCAAGCGTCCACACCGTCGTGCGCGAGACGAGCTCGACAGCCTCGTCCTCCGTCTCGACGAGGAACGAGACCATCCCGCCGAAGTCTCGCATCTGCCGGGCGGCGATCTCGTGGCCCGGATGCTCCGGGAGTCCCGGCCAGAGCACGGTCGTGACCCGCGGATGCTGGGCCAGGAACCCGGCGACCGCGCTGGCGTTCGCACAGTGCCGCTCCATCCGGATCGCAAGCGTCTTCAGCCCGCGCAGCACGAGCCACGAGTCGAACGGACCGGGGACGGCGCCGAGCGACTTCTGCAGGAACCGCAGACGCTCCGCGATCGTCGGGTCGTTCGTGCCGGCGAAGCCGCCGACCACGTCCGAATGGCCACCGAGGTACTTCGTCGTGGAGTGAAGGACGATGTCCGCGCCGAGGGCGAGCGGGGTCTGCAGAAACGGCGTGGCGAACGTGCTGTCGACGACGAGCAGCGCGCCCGCCGCCTTCGTCGCGGCGGCGACCGCCTCGATGTCGACGACGTTGAGCAGCGGGTTGGTCGGCGTCTCGATCCAGACGAGCCGCGCGCCGGCGATGTGCGCCTCCGGCTCGGCGGACAGCTGCTCCGGCGTCGCGTACGTGACGCTATACCCCTTCGGCTCGTAGACCTGGGAGAACATGCGGTACGTGCCGCCGTAGACGTCGTTCACGCAGACCACGTGGTCGCCCGGGTCGAGCAGGTGCATGATCGTCGAGGTCGCACCGACGCCCGACGCGAACGCGTGGCCGTGTGCGGCGTTCTCGAGCGACGCGAGGCACTCCTCGAGCGCCGTGCGGGTCGGGTTCGCCGCACGCGAATAGTCGTAGCCCCTGTTGACGCCGACGCTCTCCTGCGCGAACGTCGACGTCTGGTAGATCGGGGTGATCACCGCGCCGGTCGCGGGATCCGGCTCCTGTCCGACGTGGATCGCGCGGGTCTCGAACTCCATGCCGCGATCGTAGTCGCGCCCGATCACGCCGCGACGACGGTCACCGGATCACCGCGTCGAGCCCGATCACCGCGCGGAGGCGCTCGAGCGCGCGGTCGAAGGCGTCGTCGAGCGCGGCCGAGCGGCGCACGCGGTCCTCGAGGTGGAAGGCCCGGACGACGAGCGTGCCCGTCGCTCGCTCGGACTTGAGGTCGGCGCGGCCGACGACGCGATCCCGCCAGAGGAGGGGGAGGACGTAGTAGCCGTACCGCCGTTGCGGCGCGGGCTTGTAGACCTCGATCAGGTGGTCGAAACGCAGCGCTCGTCGCGCGAACGGCCGGTCCCAGAGGAGGTTGTCGAACGGGGAGAGCAGCACTGCCGCCGCCGGTGCGGGCCGGTCGAGCTCCGTGCCGGCGAGGACGAGCACGGGCTGGCCGCCGTCGTCGACGGCATGGCGCTCGAGGACGCCGTCCGTCACCAGGGAGTCGACCGCCTCGCGAATGCGAGCCGTGCCGCCCCGCAGACGCCAGTGCTCGACCGCGCCGCTCTCGGTGAGGACGCCTCGCGCCCGCACCGCACGTTCGACCAGCTCGCGTAACCGCTCCCGCTCGGGCGGCGTGGGCGCGTCGAGGAGCTCGCGAGGGAGCACGCGCTCCGGCAGATCGTAGAGACGCTGGAATCCCTGTCGGCCGGCGACGACCAGCTCGCCGTGGTTCCAGAGCAGCTCCAGCATCCGCTTCGCGGGCTTCCAACCCCACATCTCGCCCTGTCGCGCCGCTCCGTCGAAGTGTCGCGAGCCCAGGGCGCCGCGCGCCCGGATCTCCTCGAGGACGTGCTCGCGCAGGTGCGGATGCGTGCGGTCGACCTCGCCGTACCACCGCCGGCCGCCGACCTGCATCGCGGGGCGGAAGAGCGGCCAGTCGCAGGCCGGGATCAGGCACGCCTCGTGTGCCCAGTACTCGAACAGGCGGCCCTCCCGGAGCAGGGCGGACACCGCTTCCCGCGGGTAGGCGCCGACCCGCGAGCCGAGCGCGATGCGGTGACTGCGCTCGACCGTGGAGATCGAGTCGAGCTGGACGCACGAGAGGCGTCGGACAGTCGCCTCGACTTCCGCCTTCGTCCCTCGACGCGAGCGGGACGCGTAGCCCTGCGCTTCGATCGCCAGACGCCGGATGGTGGTGGCCGAGAGCAAGGGGTCCCCGATCGAGGGTTTCTACCCCACGTCGGCCGACGTGGGTGTCACTCTTCACCGCGTGCGCCGGTTCGTGATCGTCGTCGCGGTCCTGCTCGGCCTGGCCTACGCCGTCGGCATCCCTGCGTTTCTCGAGCGGGACGACGACCCGCTGCCGCCGAGCGCGGATGCGATCGTGGTGCTCGCCGGCTCTGACAACCGCCTCCCCGCAGCGGAGGCGCTCTTCGACGGCGGTCTCGCGCCGACCCTCGTCGTGTCGGCCGACAGAAGCGGGCACGACTCCCAGCGGGCGGCGCTGTGCCGGAAGCCACCGAAGGGCGTCGTCTGCATCCACGCCGGGCCGTCCACGACAGAGGGAGAGGCCCAGGCCGTGGGCCAGCTCGTCGACCAGCGGAACTGGGACTCACTGATCCTCGTCACGTCGCGGTACCACCTGTTTCGCGCAGGAAGGATCTTCCAGCGCTGCGTGAACGCGAAGATCACGGAGCACGGTGTCGACGAGCCGTGGTGGCGGAACGCGATCGCCGTTCCGCTCGAGTGGATCAAGCTCGGGGTCTCGGAGACGGTCCGACGCGACTGCTGAGCCGCTGAGCGCGGAGTGCCCCTTCAGGCAACGCGATCCAGGTCCCTCGCGCGCGATGAGCTGCGCCATGCGTCGTCCTCGGTCGCCCCGATACCTTCTGGTATCGAGGCTCCCTGCGTCCTAGCCTGGCTTGCTCCTCGCACGGGAGGAACGAGGCAACATCACCTGAAGGGGCACAGTACGGTCTCGTCATGGACGAGGCCACGCTCCGCGAGAAGCAGGACCAGGAGCTCATCGAGCTGCTCAACGAGGCGCGCGTCGCGCTGTCCGGCGCGAGCGTCCTGTTCGGCTTCCTGCTGGTCGTCCCGTTCAGCACCCGCTGGGAGCGGACGACGCACCTCCAGCGCGATGCATATGTCGTTGCGTTCCTCGCGACCTTGCTCGCGGTGCTCGCGTTGATGCTGCCGACCGCCTACCATCGACTCCGCTGGCGCGAGCGGAGCAAGGAGCGGATGCTGCGCTTCTCCCATTTCGGCGCGGTGGGCGGGATGGTGTGCCTCGCAGTCGCGATGACGGCGACGAGCTTCCTCGTAATCGACACCGTCGTGTCGACGGACTGGGCGATCGTCGTCGCCGTCGTCACCGGTGCCGCGTTCGGGCTGGTGTGGTTCGCGCTCCCCCTGTCGACGCCCTACCACCGCTGGGACGCCGATATCGAGACCGGCCCAAGCCGAGACCCGCAGGACTAGAGCTGCGGCACGTCGCCCGCGAGGATCGCGGTCAGCCGGTCCGTGTCGATGTTCCCGCCCGACACGATGCAGACGACGCGCCCTTCACCCGCGTGGCCCCCGACCGCGGCCGCGAGCGAGAGCGCACCCGCGCCCTCCGCCACGACGTGCCCCCGCGTTGCGAGAACGCGGACGGCCTCGGCGACATCCGCCAGCGGGAGCGCGACCGCGCCGGCGACGAGCGCCCGCGCCCGCTCCCACATGGCCGGCAGGAGCGCCTTCGAGCCTGCGCCGTCGACGAACGACGCGGTGTACTCGACCTGGGTCGGCTCCCCGGCGGCGAGCGACGCGGTCAGAGGGGCGCCGGTCGCGGGCTCGCACGCGATCACCCTTGTCGCGGGCGACACGGCCGCGAGCGCGCTCGCGATGCCGCAGGTGAGCCCGCCGCCGCCCCACGGGACGACCACGGTGTCGATCCCGTCCAGCCGCTCCGTGAGCTCGAGGCCGATCACGCCGTTGCCGGCCATCACGCGCTCGTCGAGCACAGGGTGGACGAACAGTCCGTCCAGCCCGGGGTACGAGCCTCGCTCCATCGTCTCCCACCACGTGTCGAACGGCACCGGGATCACCTCACCGCCGAGTCGTGCGATCGCGTCGAGCTTCGCGCGCGGCGCGTGATCGGGCGCAACGACGGTGGCTGGCACACCGAGCTCGCGCGCAACCCAGCAGACGCCCTGGGCCATGTTCCCCGCGCTCGTCGTCCAGACGCCCGCGTGCCACTCGTCCCGCCCGGCCTGGCGGATCGCGCTCGTCGCGCCGCGCAGCTTGAACGAGCCGATCGGCTGCAGGCACTCGAGCTTCAGCCAGATCTCGCACGGCGCTTCGATGTCGAGCCGCACGAGCGGGCTCTCACGGACGACGTCGGCCGTGATCGCTCGGGCCTGCTCGATCGCCTCGAGCGGGACGGCTGCAGCTGCCTCGGCCCGGCTCAGAACTCGACCTCCGCACCGACACCTCGCTCGCGCGCCCGCTCGACGCAGAGCGCTGCCGCGGCGAGGTCCTCGACCGCGAGCCCGAGCGACTTGAAGACCGTGACTTCGTCGTCGTTGCCGCGCCCGGCGGCTGACCCGACGAGCAGCTCGCCCAGCTCGGCGCGGATGTGCTCGGGCCCGATGCCCGCTTCTTCGACGGCACCCAGGTAGTCGCCCGACTCGTTCACCGTCGACTCGCGCCTGTCGACGAAGAGTGCCGCCCCGGCGATCAGGTCGGCGTCGAGCTCCCGTGCGGTCGGGATCGACGAGCCGACCGCGTTCACGTGCGTGCCTGGTGCGATCCAGGCCCGGCGTACGATCGGGTCGCGGGACGAGGTGCAGGTGCAGACGACCTCTGCGCTGTCGAGCGCCTCCTCGACCGTCTCGCACACGACCGCGTGCGACTCCAGGGCGAGCGCCTCTGCGTGCGCGGGGGTTCGGCTCCAGATCCGGAGCTCGGGGTCACGGACGACGGCGCGCATCGCGATCGCGTGTGAACGCGCCTGGACGCCGGCGCCGAGGATCGCGACTCGCCGCGCGCCGGGTCGCGCGAGGAGCTTCGTTGCGACCGCCGAGACGGCGGCGGTGCGGATCTCCGTGATCGCCGAGGCGTTGGCCACGGCCTCGAGGACGCCGGTCTCGCCGTCGTGGAGAAGGACAGCGCCCTGGTGCGGATCGAGACCGCGTGCGCTGTTCCCCGGGGCGATCACGACCTCCTTCAGCGAGAACAGCGGAGACGGGCCGCCGCGGTGGGCGGGCATCAGGCCGAGGAGCTGCTCGGCGGGTGGTCGGACGACGAATCGAAGCGGCATCGTCAGCTCGTCGCGCGCGAGCGCGGCGAGGACGTCCTCCATCGCCGCGATGCAGGACTCCATGTCGAGCAACGCACGGACGTCCGCCTCGGAGAGGACGAGCAGCCTCATGCGAACAGTGCTCCGATCCGTGCATGCTCGTCGGCGTCGAGCCGGATGTCGAGCGCGTCCCGGACGGGGGTGAGCTGCGCGACGTCGTTCGGCCCGACGACGATCGCCGTCAGCTCCGGGACATGGAGGAGCCAGGCCAGGGCGAGCGCCGCCATCGAGACTCCTCGTGTCTGCGCATCGCGCTCGAATGCCTCGAGCGCAGTGAATGTCGCGTCGGTGCGGTATCCCTCGCCCCCCTCCGGGCGGAGCGTCATCCGCGACCCCGCGGGCGCCTCCTCGCCGCGCCGGTACTTGCCGGTCAGCCAGCCCCCGGCCAGGGGGCCAAACGGGGCGTAGCCGAGGCCGTGCTCGTGGCACAACGGGAACATCGTCTGGCGGTCGCCCTGCTCCAGGAGCGAGAAGGCGTTCTGCACCCACTCGTAGCGGGTCAGCCCTTCGAGGGCGGACAGCTCGAGCGCTTCGGCGACCTGCTCGGCGGTGTAGTTCGACGCGCCGACGGCGCCGACGATCCCTTCCCGGACGAGCTCGTCGAACGCGCCGAGAGTCTCCTCCTGCGCGACGTCCGGGTCCCAGGCGTGCGTCATGTAGAGCGGGAGCCGGTCGATGCCCAGGCGCTCCAGGCTCGTGCCCACCTGTCGGCGGATCCGGCTCCGCGAGAGACCGCGGTCGGCGCCCTCCTCCATCGGGTTGAACGTCTTCGTGACGATCACGATGCGGGCCCGCACGTCGCTGTCCTTCGTGCGGAGCCACTCGCCGATGAACGACTCACTTCGGCCCCCGCCGTAGGCGTCGGCGGTGTCGAGCGTCGTGATGCCCATGTCCCAGGCGGCGTCTAGGAGCCTGAACGCCTCCTCGCGACTCGTGCCCTGTCCGAAGAGCGACGGCTTCGAGCCGATCCCGCCGAAGTTCCCGCAGCCGAGGACGACGCGCGTCACGGCGACCCCGCTCCTTCCCAGCGCCCGCTGCTCCACGGGACGATCGTATGCGGCCGCGCGCGGGCAGCGCCCCCGATAGGTATCGAGGCCTGCCCGCCGAACACTCCGCCGTGGGCGACGACCACCTTCGGCAGGTGCGGCGCGAGGTCCGCGGCGAGGCGGCGCCGTTCGCGCTCGCGATCCTCGCCGCGAACGTGCTGCTCGCGCTCGTCAGCCGCAGCGCCGGCTGGGAGCTCTTCGGCTCGGCGGACTGGTGGCTCTGGCTCCTGCTCGCGGCGCCGTCCGCGCTCCTCTTCGCCACGCTCGTCGTCGGCACCTCACGCATCGGGCTCGAGCGCCTCCAGCGAGAGGTCGCGATCGGACTGCTCGTCCTGCTCGGCCTCGGCACGGGCGTGGCGACCCTCTGCGTCGTCGTCTCGTTGACGAACTGGACGCCGAGCGGGCCGCAGCTGCTCCTGTCCGCCGTCATCGTCCTACTGACGAATGTGATCACGTACGCGCTCGCCTTCTGGGAGCTCGACGACGACGGCCCGATCGCACGTGCGCTCGCCGAGACGCGCGACCATCCTGACTTTCAGTTCCCTCAGGACGAGAACCGGGAGCTCGCACGCCCCGGCTGGGCGCCCGCGCTCGTCGACTACCTCTATCTCTCGCTGACGAACTCCGTTGCGTTCAGCCCGACCGACGCGATGCCGCTCACGCACCGCGCGAAGCTCGTGATGGGGCTCGAGTCGTCGATCTCGCTGGTGACGATTCTCGTCGTCGGCGCACGCGCGATCAACGTGCTCGGCTAGCGCGAGAGCGTGGTCGAGCCGTCCGGGGCGACCGTCCAATGGGGGTTGTGCGCGATCTCCCACGGGTGGCCGTCCGGATCGACGAACACGCCGGTGTAGCCGCCCCAGAACGTCTTGCCCGGCTCGCGCCCGATCGTCGCGCCGGCCGCGCGGGCCTCCTCGATCACGGCGTCCACCTCGTCGGGCGACGAGACGTTGTAGGCAAGCGTGACGCCGCCCCAGCCGCCTCCGTCCTCGACGGCGCTGTCCTCGGCGAGCTCCGCACGACCCCAGAGCGCGACGATCATGCACCCGGCCTGGAAGAACACGACGTCGTCGTCGGGTGCCGCGCCGGTCTGCCAACCCATCGCCTCGTAGAAGCCGCGCGCCCGCGAGAGGTCGCGGACACCGAGCGTCACGAGACTGAGTCGCTGCTCCACGCGGAGATCATGCCGCTCCCGGCCGGGTCGCGGCGAACGCATCGTAGGCCCGCGCAAGCGCGTCCGCGAGGTCGACGCCGCCGACCCGGATGCCGCTGCGGCCGAGGCGTCTCAGCACGGCGGCGTTCGGCAGCGCGCGGAGCGGGAGGGGCTCCGGGAGCGTCGACGCCCGCCACGGATCCGTCGGCGCCGGGTCGACCGGGTGGCAGCCGCGCCAGAGCAGGAACAGCGAGGGATCGCGGTCGATCGCGTCCGCGACCACGAACGCCAGCGCCGCGATGTGCTTGCACGCGCCGAGCGGCTCGTCGTCGGGACACGTGCACGACCGCCGGACCTCGCGCGCGGACGGCGCGAGCCGCACCCCGAAGCGTGTCTCGAGCAGATGGGCGAGCTGAACGGACTGCGCCTCGCCGGCGGCCGGGGCCTGGAGCGATCCGCGCCCCCGGATCGCGCGGAGGGCCGCGTCCCACGCCTCCGCCGAGACCGGCTCGGCCGCGAGCGACACCGCGTAGACGTTCCCGGTCGAGCCGGTGACGCGTGCCAGGATCGAGCCTTCCACGACGCTCACGTCGCTGACGGCGCCGGCACGCGCGAGACGCCGCCCGCGCTCCGCGCGATGTGTGCTTTCGTCGGGCACTGCGGCGCTCGCGAGCCATCGCGCCCACGGCCCTGACCCGATCCGCTCCTCGAGCCCTCGGACGGAGAGCGGTGCGCCGTCTTCGAGCAGCCGGGCCGTCATGCCGCTTCCTCGATCGCCTCGGGCGCGAGCGCAACGGCCGCGCGGAGCGTGTCGAGATCGAGCTCCGCCAGCCAGTCGTCGGCGCGTCCCGAGATCACCTGCTCGGCCAGTTCTCGCTTCGTGTCGAGGAGCTGGTCGATCCGCTCCTCGACCGTCGCGGTGCACACGAAGCTCGTCACGTAGACGTGCTTGCGCTGCCCGAAGCGGTGGACACGGTCGGTTGCCTGCTGCTCGACGGCGGGGTTCCACCAGCGGTCGAAGTGGAAGACGTGGTTCGCGGCCGGGAGGTTCAGCCCGCGTCCGCCCGCGCGGAGCGAGACGACGAGGATCTCTGGCCCGGTTCCGGACTCGAACCGCGCGACGAGGTCGTCCCGTGCGCGCGCGGTGAGCCCTCCGTGGAAGAAGCCGACCTCCACGCCGAGCCGTTCGGCGAGGTGCGGCGCGAGGCGCCCGAAGCCGGGGTACTGGGTGAAGACGAGGGAACGGTCGTCGTCCGGCACGGCACGGAGGAGCTCGACGAGCCGCTCGAGCTTCCCCGAGCGGCCTTCCAGCGGGCGCCCCGACGGGAGGACGAGCTCCGGGTGATTGCACACCTGCTTGAGCTGCCCGAGCATCGCGAGCACCGCGCCGCGCCGGTCGAACTGCCGCTCATGCTCTTCGATCCGCGGCATCCAGCGATCGACGGTCGCCCGGTACAGGCTCGCCTGCTCCACCGTGAGCAGGCACGGCTGCTTCGCGATCGTGATCGGCGGCAGCTCCAGCTCGACCTCGGGGGCGTCCTTGGCCCGACGCAGCAGGAACGGGCCGACGAGGCTCCGCAGCCGCTCGAGCGCGCGTGCGTCGCGGCCGGCCTCGATCGGCCGTGCGAACGTGCGCTCGAACGCCTGTCGCGAGCCGAGCAGCCCTGGGTTGACGAGGTCCATGATCGCCCAGAGCTCGCCGAGCGAGTTCTCGATGGGCGTCCCGGTGAGCGCCAGCGCACGGCGCCGCGGGATTCGCCGGAGCGCACGGTGGCGCTTCGTCGCGGGGTTCTTCGCGTCCTGCGCCTCGTCGAGGATGAGCCTGTCCCAGGGGATGTGCTCGACGGTCTCGAGATCGCGTGCGACCACGTCGTACGAGGTGATCACGACATCGCTCGCCTCGGCACGCACGACGAGGGCAGGGCCGGTGAGGCGGTCCGGGCCGTGGTGGACATGGACGGCGAGGTCGGGCGCGAACCGCTCTAGCTCGCGCGCCCACTGGCGGATGACGCTCATCGGCGCGACGACGAGCGTGGGGCCCGAGGCGACTCCGTCCTCTCGTTCGGAGACGAGCATGGCGATCGCCTGCACGGTCTTCCCGAGGCCCATCTCGTCCGCGAGGATCCCGCCCGCGCCGAGGTCCCCGAGCAGCCGAAGCCACCCATGACCGCGCTCCTGGAACGGGAAGAGGTCGTGCCGCATGCCCGCCGGGGTCGGCCGGGGCTGATAGCGGCGCTCGTCGCCGTCGACGAGCTCGGCGAGGGCGTCGTCCAGCGTGACGCGACCGAGCTCGAGCCCCGCCTCGTCGGTCTCGACGCCCGCCAGCGCTCGCGCGAGGTCGATGACCGAGGCGTCGCGCCCGCGGGTGTCGAGGAAGCGGAGCGCCCGCTCGACCTCCGTCGCACGGAGGGCGTGCCAGCGCCCGCGCAGTCGCACGAGAGGCTCTTTTGCGGCGGCCAGCTCGGTCAGCTCCTCCTCGGTAAGCTCGACGTCGCCGATCGCGATCCGCCAGTCGAAGCGTGCGAGCACGTCCCGTGAGAGCAACCCGCTCGAGCGGCCCGGGGCGGTCGCGACGAGGTTCACGCGCACGCGGCTCTGGCTCGAAACCCATTCGCGCGGCAGCAGGACGGGCACGCCGAGCTCCTCGAGCCTCGGCATCGCCTCGCGCAGGAGCGAGCGCACCTGGTCGTCGTCGAGCACGGCTTCGGGCTCGTCGGCAGTCGAGTCGGGGCAGTCCGGCGCGTTCGAACACTGGGTCGATCGAGGCGAGCCTGCGCCCGACGGCGCCGCGTGGATCGCCCTCGCGGAGGAACGCAAAGACCCCTTCGCCTCCGTCGTGGAGGAGGCTTGCCGGCAGCGCGAGGGTCGGGTCGTCGGCGGCCTCCAGCCAGAGCGCCACGGCGACGCTCCCTCCCTCGCCCTCCGACAGGCGCAAGCCCACGTTCCACGGCGCACGCGACCGATGGGCCAGCCCGCCGTCGACCCAGGCGCTGAGCCGCCGCTCGAGCGCCGCGTAGCCGCCGTGCGCCGGGAGCGTGGGCTCGTCGGACAACAGCCCGCTGAGCAGGCGCTCGGCCGCGCCCGGCTCTCGCACGCCGGCGGAGGGGCGGACAGCGGCCCCCCGGATCGCTCGCCGCGCGAGCTCGTCGACCGCGCAGGCATAGAGGTCGTGGACGAATCCGTCTCGGTCGCCCTCGAAAGGTTCCGCGCACATCGCCGGTACCGCCGCCGCGATCCGGTCGAGCTCGTCCGTCACGACCTCGTCGAGCGTCGCGCCCCAGAGCGCATGCCAGCGGCCGTCGCTTGGCTCGAGGTGGGGATGGACGAGGCCCTCGGCGACGGAACGGCGCGCGCGGTCGACGACTGCGAGCACGACGCGCGTCGTGTCGCCCAGGTCGAGCTCGCCGGTGTCGAGGTCGAGCACGTCGATCAGCGAAAGCCTGCGGCCGGCGATTCCGTGGCCGGCTCGCGCGACGTCGGCGACGGACGGGATGCCCGTCTCGAGCGGTGGCGACGAGAGCTCACCGCCCGCGTCGCGCAGGACCGCGAATGCGGTCGCGTCGTCCTGCCAGAGGAGCTCGAGGGTGCTCGCGGGCAGCCTGTCGGGGATGGGAGTCGTCTCGGACAGAACCAAGCAGCATAGGCATCGCGGCCGCTGCCGCCGCTTGGCCTCGGTTCCGATTCGGCGTCGCTAGGACGAGGAGCCCGAGACGAACGCCGCCACGTCCCGGATCTCCTGCGCGGAGAGCTGGTCCTTGAACGACGGCATCGGGCCGCCCCCATTCGTCACCTGCCGGACGACCGTGTCGAACGACGGCCCGAGGTCGTCGAGGTTCGGACCGATCGAGCCGCTCGACCCGGCCTTCGAGTACGTGTGGCAGCTGCCACAGCCCGCGCTCGCGAACAGGACCTTCCCGTTCACGGCGTCGCCGGTCTCGCCTCCGCCCGTCGTCGTCTGGCCACCGCCGGTGGTCGTCTCCGCTGTGGTCGCAGGCGGCGCGGACGAGTCGCCGCCCCCACCGCAGCCCGCACCGACCAGGCCGAGGGCGCCGAGGATCAGGACGAGCGTGACGACGTATCTCGCCATCGACGAGACGCTACCCGTTTCGTGCGGGTGCACAGAGCAGGTCAGCCCGAGATGTACTCGGTGAGGAACTTGATCTGAACGCCCTGCTCCTGCGACTGGTATTTGACGACGTCCCCGATCGAGACGATCCCGACGAGCTCACGCTCCTCGGTCAGCACGGGCAGGTGGCGGAATCGGCGCTCGGTCATGATCGCCATGCAGTCGTCGATCGTGGCCTCCGGCCCGACGTAGACGAACGGGACGCTCGTGATCTCGCGCACAGGGGTCGTTCGCTCGTCGCGACCCTCGAGCGTCACGCGCCGCAAGGTAGTCGCGCTCGGTGACGATCCCGGAGATCTCGCCACCCTCGGTCACGATCAGCGCGCCGACGTTGCCTTCGACCATTGCCTTCACCGCGTCGAGGACCGTGGCCGCGCCGTCGATCCTGAGGACGTCATGCCCCTTCGCGTTGAGAATGTCGGAGACCTGTGCCATCGCCGTGTCGTTGCGGGTGCAACGATCCTCTACGACAACGGCGCCGGCCGCAACCCCTCGCGGAGGGTGCGAGGATGCGGCCGTGGAGGCGACAGGAACGGACACGCCGCCCGGGAGCCGGCTTTCGATCCTGCTGCTCGTGGTCGCGGCGCATCAGCGGATGGGACAGCTCGTCGAGCGCGAACTCGCGGCCGACGGCGTCGCGGCGGCCGACTACGCGCTGCTCAGCCTGGTCGGCGTGCGAGGCCCTGCGCGGCTGACCGAGGTCGCCGGCGAGCTCGGAATGCCGCTCACGACGGCCTCGGATGCCGTCAGGCGCCTCGAGGGGCGGGGACATGCAACGCGCGTGCCGAACCCTCGAGACGGACGGTCGGTGCTCGTCGCCCTGACCGAGTCCGGTGACGCCGAGTGGCGCCGAGGCTGGCCCGGGCTGCGCCGGATCAACGCGCAGCTGAGCGACGCGCTGGCCGATCCCGACGTGGTGCGGCGCGGGCTCGAGCAGCTCGGGGACGCGTTCGCGGAGGTCCTCACGCGGCAAGACGATCGCCGAGAAGCTCCGAAGTCGTAGTATTTATTTCGAAAACGTAGTATCTTGTGGGCATGCGACGCGCGCTCGTGGCCGTGACGGCCGTCCTCCTCCTCGCGGCGACCGCCTCGGCCGCAGGCGAGCCGACGACTGTCGCCAGGATCGCGGTGCCGGCGACCGCGCAGCCGTGCGCCGCCGCGGCGGCGGGGCGGTTCGTGTGGGTGAGCGCGTTCGGTTCGCCGTACGTGATGCGCATCGACCCGCGCAGGAACGTCGTCGTCGGCCGAACGACTGTCGGGAGCGGCGCGTGCGGGCTCGGTGTCGGCGCAGGCTCTCTCTGGATCGAGGACACGTACTCCGCCACCGTGAGCCGCGTCTCCGTGCGGAGCGGAAAACGGATCTCGGCGATCGTGGTCGGATCCACCCCGTACGACGCGACATTCGCCTACGGCGCCGCGTGGGCAACCGCGCACGGCGGCGGTCAGCTCGTCCGCATCGACCCGGCGACGAACCGGGTGGCGGCCCGCGTTCCGCTCGATCAGGCGACAGGGGTCGTCGGCGCGTTCGGCTCGATCTGGGCGACCGGCGCCGAAGGCGTGGTCAGGATCGACCCGAGGACGAACGCCGTCGTCGGGCGGATCGCGTTGCCGATGGCGGGCTGGACGGCGGCGGGGGAGGGGGCGGTCTGGATCACCTCGCCGACCGGGCTGAGCCGGATCGACCCGGAGACGAACATGGTGTCGGCCACGATCGCGATTCCTGGCAACCTCGGCGACCCCGCCGTCGTCGGTGGCCGTGTCTGGGTGCCGCGCATCCGCGCGAACCTGATCGCGGTCGTCGATCCGTCCTCGAATGCCGTCGTCGCGAGCGTGAAGGCCGGCGTGGGGCCGTTCGTCGTGACCGAGATCCGCGGCGAGGCGTGGGTGCCCAGCTGGCGCGGCAGCGACGTGCGGCGTTTCCGGCCCTAGCGGCTCGTTCCGTTCGACGACTCGGCGGCTTGCGCCGATCGCGTCGCGAGGCACGGCGGAGCCCGTGGGTCGTGTTGAGCGCCCATGTCGTCGTTGGCCCGAAGGCGCGGGTCGGGCGACCCGACCCGCGCACTCCCTCTCGCTAGCCGGCCTGCATCACCCGCATGTGGTTGCCCGACGGGTCGCGGAACCCGGCGTCGACGCCGTACGGTCGCTGCTCCGGCGGCTGGCTGAACTCGACGCCGCGCTTCACGAGCTCCTCGTACGTGCCCTTGATGTCCTCGGTCACGAAGAACAGGCCGCCCGCCGCGCCCTTCGCGACGAGGGTCTTGAGCGCCTCCGCGGTCTCCTCGTCGAACACCGGCGGGCCGGGTACTGCCATCAGCACGATCGCGACATCCGGCTGTCCGACGGGCCCCACGGAGAGCCAGCGGAAGCCCCCGAGCTCCGGCATCGTGACGTCCTCGCGTAGCTCCAGCCCGAGCGTCTCCGTGTAGAAGGCGAGCGCCTCGTCCTGGTCGTGGACCCACTGGTTCACGTGCGTCAGCTGCTTCAACATCGTGTGCTCCTTCCTCTCTCGAACGGGTCTCAGGCCACGCTAGAGCGCAAGGCGACGCACGTCTTCTCGAAACGTGCTGGATGCGGGGCGCGCGTATGCCTGGAGCACGCAGGTCGGGATCCGGGCGCGACTGACGGCCGGTGGGTACGCCGCGCGATACTCGGTCGGCGTCATGCCGTACGCGCGGCCGAAGCTCGTCGTGAACGAGCCGACGCTCCTGAGCCCGACGAGGAAACAGATCTCGGCGACCGAGCGGTCCGTCGAGCGGAGGAGGGAGGCGGCGCGCTCGAGCCGCCTCGTGAGGAGGTACTGGTGCGGCGTCTCGCCGAACGCGCGTCGGAACTCGCGGCTGAAGTGCGCCGGCGAGAGCCGCGCCGCGCGGGCGATCTCGGCCACGTCGAGTGGCTCCGCGTACCTCGCGTCGATCAGGTCCTTCGCACGGAGGAGGTGGCGGGCGGGGAGCATGTAGGCCACGCCTGCGAGTATCGCGGCGGCGCCCGAATCGATGCGTCGACGGGACGCCGCGCTGTTGCAGGCGGGCGCCATTCGGTTCAGAGTGGCCACATTCTGCGTGGCTCGGTTGCGCCGGTCACGCCCGCCCCGAGCGGAAGGAGGATGGAAGTGGGTCACAGACGGACAACGACGGCGGTCGCCGTGGTCGCGGTGTTCGCCGCCATCGGCGCGCTCCTCGCCGGCACGGCGCGGCCGGCGCCGAGCGCGGTCACTGCCAGGCCGTGCTCGTTCCAGCTTCGCATCGGCGACGTGCTGCCGTTCACCGGTGACCTCGCCGCGTACGGCGCCAACCTCGACCGTGGGGTCAAGCTGGCGGTCGATCTGCAGAACAAGGCGCTCCGCTCCGCAGGTCTCGCCTCGTCGAGCGTCACGCTCGTCGCCTCCGAGGACGGCCAGACGCAGGCCAGCGCGTCGGTCGAGGCGGCGACGAAGCTCGTCAAGACGGACAAGGCGAACGTCGTGATCGGCGAGATGGCGTCGACCGCCACGATCCCGATGGCCCGCTCGGTCACCGTCCCGAACCGGATCGTGCACATCTCGCCCACCTCGAGCGCCCCGCAGCTCACGACGCTCAAGGACAACGGCTACCTCTGGCGGACGTACCCCTCGGATGCCCTCCAGGGTCGCGTGCTCGCCGCGGCGGCGCTTTCTTCCTTCGGGAAGGGCGCGACGGTCAACGTCGGCGCGCGGAACGACGCGTTCGGCACCGCGCTCAAGCAGCTCTTCGTCTCGCAGTGGACGTCGCTCGGCGGCAAGGTCGGCGTGAACATCTCCTGGAACCCGACCCAGCCCAACTTCGACACCGAGGCGCAGAAGCTGGTCGAGGGCAACCCGGCAGGGTGGGTGATCATCGACTTCCCGGACACGTTCGAGAAGTTCGCGCCGTCGCTCGTCCGCTCGGGCAAGTGGAGCCCGGGCAAGACCCTCATGACCGAGGCGGTCCGCAACGCCGACGTGCTCTCGAAGATCGGCGATCCCGTGAAGGGCCTGCGCGGCACGGCCGCGAGCGCTGCGGGCGGGCCGGCCGGGAAGGCGTTCGCGACCTACTGGAAGAAGAACGTCACCGGCTCGAAGCCGTACACCGGCTTCGAGGGCACTGCGGTGGATGCGGCGACGGTCGCGTTCCTCGCCGCAGTGAAGGCGTGCTCGGCCTCGCCGACCCGGATCAAGGCGAATCTTCGTGCGGTGTCGGGCCCGCCGGGCACGAAGGTCACGTTCCTGACGCTGAACAAGGCGGTCAAGCTGCTCCGCGCGGGCAAGGACGTAAATTACGAGGGGGCGTTCAGCCCCGTCGACTTCGATCGCAACGGGGACATCGGCTCGGCGGTGTTCGAGATCTGGGAGTACAAGGGCGGCACCACGATCGACACGCTACGGACGATCACGTTCCGCGGCTGACGCTCACACCGGGGGCGGGCTCTTCGGGCCCGCCCCCGCGCCCAGGTAGAGCGCGACGACGTTCGGGTCGGCGAGCAGCTCGCGACCCGTCCCCTCGAACGCGTTACGGCCCATGTCGAGGACGTAGCCGCGGTGCGAGAGCGCGAGCGCGCGACGCGCGTTCTGCTCGACCATGACGATCCCGATACCGAGCGACGCGATCTCGCCGAGCTTCTCGAAGACCTCGGCGACCGCGCGCGGTGCGAGCCCTGCGGACGGCTCATCCAGCAGGAGCAGCGACGGCCGGGTAACAACCGCGCGCGCGAGTGCGACGAGCTTCCGTTGGCCGCCCGAGAGCGTCCCGGCGCGCTGGCGTCCGCGCTCGCGCACGATCGGGAAGAGCGCCTCCGCCCGGGCGATCGCGTCGCCGCGGTCCGACCGCGGCACCGGGAGCGCACTGACCTTGAGGTTCTCCGCGACCGAGAGGCTCGGGAAGACGTTGTCGACCTGCGGGACGAAGTTCACGCCCGCGCGGGTGAGCCGGTCGGCGCGCACCCGCGTGATCTCGTCACCCAGGAGGCGGATGCTGCCCGCGCGCGCCGGAACGAGCCCGTAGATCGTCTTCAGGAGCGTCGACTTGCCGGCGCCGTTCGGCCCGATCAAGGACACGATCTCGTCGCGCCCCGCCCGCAGCGAGACGCCGCGCAGCACGAGGGCGTCGCCGTACCCCGACTCGAGCCCGTCGACCTCGAGCAGCGCCGTCACGCCTCGACCCCGAGGTACGCGTCGACGACTCGGGCGTCGCTCCGCACGCCGTCGGGCGGGCCCGACGCGATCACAGCGCCGTTCGACATGACGACGACCCGGTCGCTGACGCCCATCACGACCTCCAGGTCGTGCTCGACCAGCAGCACCGTCACCCCGTGCGACTCGCGAAGCGAGACGACGTGCTCGAGCAGATCGCCCCGAAGTACCGGGTTGACGCCGGCCATCGGCTCGTCGAGCAGCACGAGCCGTGGCTCGGTCATCAGCGTGCGGGCGAAGTCGAGCAGCTTGCGCTCCCCGCCGGATAGGGTCGCCGCGAGCTCGTTCGCATGGCGGTCGAGCCGGACGAGTCCGAGCAGCTCGTGTGCGCGAGCGTGGGCCTCGCGCTCGCGGCGCCGGGTCGCTCCCGCCCCGACGACGTTCCGGAGGAGGCGCTCGCCGGGCTGCCGCGGCGCGGCGAGGACGACGTTGTCCAGAACGGTCATCCGGGCGAGCGCGCGCGCCGTCTGGAACGTCCGCACGAGCCCCGAGCGGGCGATGCGGTGGGGAGGCAGCCGGTCGATCCGCCTGCCTTCGAACACGACCGTGCCCGCGTCCGCGCGGAGGAAGCCCGAGACGATGTTGAAGAGCGTCGACTTGCCCGCGCCGTTCGGGCCGATCAGCGAGGTGATCGACCCAGCCTCGACGTCGAGCGACGCCCCGTCGACCGCACGGACACCCCCGAACGACCGGGCCACGTCTCGCACCTCGAGCAAGGCGCTCATTCGAGCACGAGCTCCTCACGCTTCCCGAGCAGGCCCTGCGGCCTGAACAGGATGAGGCCGATCAGGACGAGCCCGATCACCATCAGGCGGAGGTACGCGCGTTCGGCGGAGTCGAACCACGTGAACGGCGCGAACTCGAAGAAGCGTGTCCCAGCGAAGATGACGCCGAAGACGAGCGCGCCGACGGGGACGGCCCACGCGCGGCCGACACCGCCGAGGATGAGGATCATCCACGCGAAGAACGTCAGCAGCGGCGCGAAGTCCGCCGGGCTGAAGAACGCGAATTGCCACGCGTAGAAGAGTCCGGCGACGCCGGCGAGCGCGGAGCCGAGCGCAAGCGCCTGGAGCTTGTACGCGAAGACGTTCTTGCCGAGCGAGCGAGCCGCGTCCTCGTCCTCCCGGATCGCGCGCAAGACGCGCCCCCAGGGAGTCCGGATCGACAGCGCCACGAGCGCGGTGAGCACGAGAGCGACCGCCCAGACGAGCACTAGCATCGCGACGTCCTTCGAGCCGACGTGGAGCGCGCCCTGGACCCAGTCCTGGAACCGCTGCCACTGGCCGTTGTAGTCGGACGCCTCCTCGGCGCCCGCGAGGTTGATCGTGCCCTGCGATCCGCCCGTCAGCCGGTCCTCGTTCGTCGCGACGTAGCGGACGATCTCGCTCAGCGCGATCGTCACGATCGCGAAGTAGTCGGCCCGGAGACGCAGCGTCGCGAGCCCCAGCACTACGCCCGACGCCGCGGACGCGACGACTGCCGTCGGCGCGGCGAGCCACATGCTCCAGCCCGACTTCACGACGAGGATCGCCATCGTGTACGACCCGATCGCCATGAACGCGACGTGCCCGAAGTTGAGGAGCCCTGCGTATCCGAACTCGATCTGCAGCCCGAGCGTGAGGATCGTGTAGATGCCCGCGACAACGCCGACGAACGCCCAGAACTCGCCGCTGGTGAGGACGCTCATACGAGGCGCGCCCTCCCCAGGAGCCCTTGCGGTCGGGCGAGGAGCACGACGATCAGCACCGCGAATGCGACGACGGGTTTGTAGATGGGGTCGACGCCACCGCCGAACCCTTCCCACGTCGAGAGCTCCGTGACGATTCCGAGCAGGAAGCCGCCTGCGAGCGCGCCGTAGGGGTTGCCGATCCCGCCGAGCACGACGGCCGCGAAGACCGGCAGGAGCAGCGTGAAGCCGAAGTTCGGGTCGAACGTGCTCTGCACGAGACCTGCGAGCACGCCCGCGAGAGCGGCGAGCAGCCCCGAGAGCACCCATGTCGCGAGGACGACGCGGCCGGTGTCGATTCCCGCCACCGCCGCGAGCGCGCGGTCGTCGGCGACCGCGCGCATCGTCCGGCCGAGGGTCGTGAACGAGAGCAGCAGGCCGACGAGGGCGATCGCGAGGACCGCGACGACGATCGCGATCACCTGGGCGCCCGAGAGCCGCACCGAGCCGAGGGTGTAGACCTTGAAGGGGTCGACGTCGAAGGCGCGAGGCTGCGGACCCCATGCGAGGAAGATCGCCTGGCGAAGGACGAGCGCGAGCCCGATCGACGCGAGAAACATGCTCATGAAGTTCGCGCGCCGGGCGCGAAGGGGACGCCACAGCGCGAAGTCGAGGCCGACCGACAGCGCAGCGGCCGCGACCATCGCCGCGGCGGTCGCGACGACCATTCCGAGCCCAAGGGTCGTGTCGAATGTGACCGCGACGAACGCCCCGAAGGTCATCAGGTCGCCGTAGGCGAAGTGGACGATCCGGAGGATCCCGTAGACGAGCGAGACCCCCACGGCCGCGATCGCATACACGGCGCCGGTGACCAGGCCGTTCGCGAGGAGCTGGAGGAACATGGGCCGACCATGACCGATCGGCCCGTGGCGGGCAAACGCGAGCGATCGCTCAACGACGACGGTGGGCGAGCACCTCTCCGAGCGGACGTGTGTTGAGCACGTCTGCGGCCGTCGCCCAGCCGCGGCGTGCCGTCGCCACCGCGAGCGGCATGTTCCCGAGGCCGCGCACCGAATGGGCGTCCGTCGAGACGACGAGCCGCACGCCGCCCTCGACCGCGAGCCGGGCGTCGGCACCCGAGAGGTCGAGCCGGTCGGGGAGCCCGTTGACCTCGAGCGCGACGCCCTCGGCGAGCGCTACCGCGACGACCTCCTCGAGGTCGAGCGCGTTGGGCGGGCGGTGGTTGACGATCCGCCCCTTCGGGTGGCTCAGGCAGCGCACCGCGGGGTGCCGCATCGCCTCGACGACCTTCGCCGTGAGCTCCCTGCGGGGCTCGCGCTGGCCGGCGTGGAGGCTGAGCTGGACCCAGTCGAGCTCTGCGAGGACGTCGTCGGGCAGGTCGAGGCTGCCGTCGCGCCGGATGTCGAGCTCGATCCCGCGAAGAACGCGGAACGGCGCGAGCTCGTCGTCGACAGCGGCGATCTCCTCGCCCTGCCGCCGTACCGCCTCCGCGTCGAGCCCGGGGACGACGCGGACGTTCACGGTGTGGTCGCAGATCGCGAGGTACTCGTATCCGCGGTCACGGGCGGCGAGGGCCATCTCGCGCACGGTCGCGCGCCCGTCCGACCAGGTCGTGTGGCTGTGGAGGTCTCCGCGGACGTCCGCGAGGTCGACGAGCGCGGGGGGCGTGCCCCGGAACGGCGCTTCGCGGAGCTCGGGTGGGCACCACGGGATGCCGAGCGCGGCGTACAGCTCCTCCTCGCCCGACGCGTCGGGCAGCTGCCCGAGGGCCTCGACATAGCGCCGCGAGCCCGTCTGCCGGACGAGCTCTGTCCCGAGCTGGTCCGGGAGCGGCAGGTGGAGCACGACCGGCACGCCCTCCACCGTGACGCCCGTCGCTCGGCGCTCGCCGCGCTCCACGAGCGTCACGATCTGCGGCAGCTCTTCGAACGCCGCGACCACGGCGTCGGCGTCCGTCGCCGGGACGACGACCGCGAGGTCGAACGACGCGTCCGCCCAGCGGCGCGGGTCGCCTGCGATCTCCCCGCCCAGGGCGGAGGCGATCTCTTCGACTAGGGGCCGGGCGCGGTTGATCGTCAGGCCCCGTGGCGGCCGTTCCGCGCCGGCGCGCAGCCGCTCGAGGATCTTCGCCTCGGTCGCCGGTCCGATCCCGGGCGCCTCACGGAGCCGCCCCTCGCGTGCGGCGCGGCGGAAGTCGTCGGGCGTCTGGACGCCGAGCGCGCGCGCGATCTCGACCGTGCGCCTGGGTGAGAGCCCTAGCAGGCGTCCGAGCCCGACGAGCTCGGGCCGGACCTCCCGACGCAGCTCGTCGAGCTCGGCGATCGTCCCCGTCTCTGCGAGCTCCCGCAGCCGGGCGGCGATGCCGGGCCCGATGCCGCGGAGCTCCTGCGCGCGCCCCTGTCGGGCCAGCTGGAGGATCGGCGCCTCGGTCGCGCGGATCGTCTCCGCCGCGCGGCGGTACGCGCGCGACGAGTAGCCCGAGCCGCCGGCGAGGTCGAGCAGCCCCGCGAAGGCGTCGAGGCGCTCCGCCACGGCTGCGTTGTCGAGCTCTGCCACGGGGCGAGTCTGCCCCCTCTCGGCGATCAGTCGGCTTCGAGACGGATGTCGAAGCCGGCCGGCGCGTGGACGTTGACGAATCGCGCGACCGCGTCGCCGCGGTTCTCGAACGTGTGCTCGACGCCCGGCGGCACGAGCACGAACGTCCCCGGCCCGGCGACGACCTCCGCGCCGTCGGCCGTGAAGACGAGCTCACCCTCGAGGAGGTAGAAGGCGTCGTCCTCGACCGTGTGCCGGTGCGCCGCCGGGCCGTGCCGGTGCGGCTGGATCGTGATGATCGCCAGGTTGAAGCGCGGTGTGTCGGCGCTCCGGGCGAGGAACTCCACGTTCCCGACGCGGTGCCCGTCGCCGGGGCGGACGACGACGACGCTGCTCAGCGCCCATCGCGGGCTCCTTTCCGGCTGATCTCGAGGTCTCGGAGCAGGCCGTCCTCGAGCCCGTAGACGACCCCGTGCAGGGTGAGGTCGTCCCCGCGTGCCCACGCGTCCTCGACGACCGTGGTCTGTGAGAGGTTCGCAACCTGCTCGACGACGTTGAGCTCGCACAAGCGCGCGAGGCGGTGCTCCCCTTCCAGCTTCCCGAGCTCCGCCGCGTGCTTCTCGGCCACGTCCGCCACGTGGCGGAGCCAGTTGTCGACCAGCCCGTGTCGCGCGCCTCCGAGGGCGGCGGCCACTCCGCCGCAGCCGTAGTGCCCGCAGACGACCACGTGGCGGACGCGCAGGACGTCCACGGCGTACTGGATGACCGAGAGGCAGTTGAGGTCGGTGTGGACGACGACGTTCGCGATGTTGCGGTGCACGAAGACGGCGCCCGGCCGGAGGTCGAGGATCTGGTTCGCCGGGACGCGGCTGTCGGAGCAGCCGATCCAGAGGAACTCGGGCGACTGGTGGCGGGCGAGCTCGGTGAAGAACGCGGGGTCGGCGGCAATCGTCGCCTCCGCCCACGCGCGGTTGCGTTCGAGCAGCTGGTCGAGACCGGTCACCGCGGCAGGCTAGCGTCGGGCGGCGTGGGTCAAGGCGACTCGGCGTCCGGCTCGGCCGGCAGGACGTCGAAGCTGAACATCATCCCGCTCTCGTGGTGCTCGGCGATGTGGCAGTGCGCCATCCAGCGGCCGGGATTCGTCACGTCGAGCAGGATGTCGACTGTCTCCCCGGTGCGCAGGAGCACCGTGTCCTTCCAGACGTAGTTGTCCTCCGGGACGCCGTCGCGGGCAAGCACGACGAAGCGTCCTGCGCCGTGGACGTGGAACGGGTGGTGCATCGGATGGTCGGAGTCCATCTCGTTGACCAGCCGCAACTTGACCCTGTCACCGACCCGGAACTGCCAGTCGATCGCGTGGTTGGCGCTGCCCGTGGCCTGGTCGACGAGGCTCCAGCGCGTGTTCGCCGGGGTCGTGATGCGGTTGACGTCGACCATGTCGTCTTCCCACTCGATCCCGCCTTCATCCGCCCGCGCGTGGTCGTGCTCGTGGTGCTCGTAGTGGTGCTCAGCTCCGCCGTGGTGCTCGTGCATCTCGTGCCCTGATGCAGAGGCGACGACCGAGGCGGGCAGGAGTTTCATGCCGCACTCCGGGCACTTGTCCGGCGCGTCGCTCACGACCTCCGGGTGCATCGGGCAGACGTAGCTCTGCGGGGCCGCGGTCGCGAGGAGCTTCATCCCGCACTCGGGGCACTTGCCGGGCTGGTCGCGCACGACCTCGGGGTGCATCGGACATGCGTAGACGATCGGGCCCTCGGGTGTCCCCAGGTCCATCTCCGCGACGAACGACAGCGTCTTGTCGGGCGGCGCGTCCAGGTAGGGGGCGAGGCGTTCGCGCTCGGCCAACCACTCGGCGTTGTGCCGGAGGACGCCGAACTCTTCGCTCAGCGACGGCGAGACAGGCTCGGCGTCGACGCCGATCGTCGCGAGCGCGTACGTCCGTTCGGGGGTCCGGTGCTCGAGCGTCAGCTGTCCCGGCTCGTCGAAGAGCACGTCGACCACGGCCCGCTCCGAGGGCGCCAACACGACCGACTCGACGAGCTGCTCGTGCTCGTGCCGACCGCTGTCCCCGCCGACGAGCTTCATCTGCGCGTCGGGGAGCGCGACGTTGAACACGCGCGTGTTGGCGGTGTTGGTCAGATAGAGGCGGACGACCTCACCCTGCCGGGCGCTCAGCGCGAGGTCGGTCGCGCCGCCGACCAGGAGGACGTTGCCGAACCGTCCCATCGCCGCATACGTCGTCTCCGCAGGGCTGAACGGGGCGATCGCGCCGTCCTCGATCAACACGTCGTCGAGCGTCAGCGTCAGCTCACGGTTGGCCGGAGGCCAGTAGTCCGCGTCGGCCGGGACGACCACGATGTTCCCGTAGAGGCCGAGCTCCTGGCCGTAGTCCTCGCGAATGTGTGGGTGGTACCAGTAGACGCCCGGGTCGGGGAACTCGATGCGATACGAGAAGGACGCGCCGACCGGTATCGGCGCCTGCGTCTCGTGCGTCCCGTCGAAGCGATTGTCGAGTCGGAGCCCGTGCCAGTGCACGGTCGCCTCCAGGTCGCCGTCGTTGGCGACGTTCACGACGAGCTCGGAGCCTTCGCGCACGCGGAGCGTCGGGCCGGGGATCGAGCCGTTGTAGGCGAGCATGCGCACGGTCGCGTCCCCGATCCGCTTCGCGACCGGGCCGATGCGGAGCTCGACGGCGTCGCCCGGGGCGGGGTCGATCACCTCGGACACGACCGCCCCGGGGAGGCCCTCGGTCGCCGTGGGAAAGCGATCGCCTGCGTGGCTGCGTTCGTGTGTGTGCTCCATCTCAGACTCCTCCCATGACCCGCATCTGGCCGGAGGCTTCTATCCGACCGGCAATGAACTCGGCGTCGTCCCCGACCCAGCCGAGCAGCGCCGAGCCCCGGGTGTGCTGCCAGGATAGACCGAGGAAATAGAGACCGCGAACGTCGGTGACGCCGCGGCGGTGGCGTAGGCGACCAGTCCTCGTCGAAGATCCGCAGCTTGATCCAGGAGTAGTCGGGGCGGTAGCCCGTCGCCCAGATCACGGAGTCGACGTCGAGCTCGCTGCCGTCTTCGAAGCTGACCCTGCGTCCGTCGGCGTCGACCAGCCGCCGCCTGACCTCCACACCGTAGCGTTTGGTCATCTCGTGTGGGCTCGAGCCGATCAATGTGTCGCGTGTGCTGAGCTTGCGGCCCAGGCGCGACTCGACCGACTTGTTCAGGATGCGCGCCTTGGTCAGCCACCAGAAGAGATCGCGGCCGAGCAGTCGCTGAGGCAGCGGCTTCTGTCGGGAGCCGACCGAGAGTACGACTTTGTGCGTCGCCGAGAGCTCTTTGGCGACCTGAAAGCCGGTGTTGCCGCCACCGATCACGAGGACCGTCCCGTCCGGCACGTCCTCGGGCCGCCGGTAGCCAACCGCGTGCGCTTGGAAGAGATCCGCCCTGAGCTTCTCGGCCAGCTTCGGTACGTAGGGCGTCTGGAACGGCCCGGTCGCGACGACGACCTGATTCGCCGCTATCAGCCGCCCGTCGACTGTGAGGCGGAAACGCCCGTCGTCGCCGCGCTCGAGCTGCTCGACCTCGCTGTTCAACTCCACCGGAAGCTCGTAGGTCGCGGCATAGCGCTCGAGGTAGGCGATCACCTCGTCGCGGGTCGGGTAGCCGTCGGGGTCCCCGGGGAAAGGCAAGCCTGGCAGTGCGCTGTAGCGACGCGGGGTGAAGAGGGTCAGCGACTCCCAGCGCTCGCGCCAAGCGGGAGCGATCTCGCTGGCGCGCTCGAGGATCAGGAACTGCCGTCCCTGGCGCTCGAGGGCGTGGCCAATCGCGAGGCCTGCCTGACCGGCACCGATGACCGCGACATCGACGTCGTCGGCGGCTTGGGACGGCATGCTGGGATCCGCCGTGGCCTCGCTCATCTCTGCATTCTCGTTCCCGGCTTCGCGCTCGCCAAACCTTTCGTGAACGACCTGGATCGCTTGTACTTCGTCCGCGGCGGCGACCACGTCGCACTACAACGCGCAGGTCATCGAGAGCGTCCTGACCCCACATCGCGCCCCGGCTCGGCTGGCGCTAACCAGCCAAGCGGTTGCCGCGTGAGGCAAACATTCGAGATACCTATCGACAACCGGGTGCAGTCGTGCAACGGTCCGCTGCGAGGTGGCAGCCCCGCGCGACAGCACACTCGCGCAGGCTACGGCTCTGCTGCCGGAACCTTCGGAGGCGACCAGATATATGGCGTGGTCGTAGTCACCGCGGTGAAGCCGAGACGTTCCAGGATGGGGCGGCTATCTTCGGAGGCGTCGGTCTCGAGGTAGCGGAACCCGCGCCCGGCAGCGAGCCTCGCCCGGTAGGCGACGGTCGCACGATAGATCCCGCGCCGGCGCCACTCCGGCAGAGTCGCGCCGCCCCAAAGGGTTGCGAACTCGGTGTCGCCCTCGAAGCGGATCCACGCGGCGCACACGACGCTCGGACCGGCTTCTGCCACGACGATCGTGAGCGCACCCGGATCGACCGCTCGCTCCGACTCGAGCATGTCAACGAGCCAGCGCTCCTGACCATGTTCCCCCCACACCGCCTGCTCAAGCCAGGCGACCCGAAGGAGGTCGTCGCGGCTCGTCACCTCCCGCAGCGAAACGTTTTCGGGCGGTCGCACCTCGCCGGCGATCTCCGCGACGGGCGCGATCACGATCGTCTCCGTCTCCTCGGGTACGAATCCCGCCGCGCGCAGCCGCTGCGATAGATCCTTGGGCCGATCGTGCCCGTGCAGCTTCCACTCGAAGCGCTCGCCGCGCTCAGAGAACACCTCCACCTGGCGGGCGATCAGCTCGTCGAGGTCCGCACCCTCGAGCCCGCCCAAGTCGCGATAGACTACGAAGCCGCGACCGGCAAGACCGAGGAAGCGCAGCAGCGGCCCGTCGCGCTCGACTGTGACACCTGTCGGCAAGGGGTCGGGAACGCGCGCACGAGCCTGCTCGTCGTACGCGGCCAGCAGATCCGACACGTCGGGCACCCGGAGACCCTAGACCCTTCAGCCGCTGGCCAATCCGCGTCTCATGCCCGTGGGACATTCGCGAACGCTGGCACAGGTGACGGACCAACCGCCCAGCCTTACGCCCGTTGGGGGAGGCGGCGCGCCAGCAGCACGACGGGAGAGAGCACGGCCGCTGCAGCCGCGAAGACGATCCAGTATCGACTACATCGTCAGGCCGAAGCGACGACCTCTCGGACCTCGACGCCATCGAGTGTGACGTCGTCGGGTGCGTCAGCCGCGATCGCGCGTATCCGATCGCCCGCCGCGCGTGCGTCCTTTTCCGAGTCAAAGATGATCATCGACAGCCCGTTCGTCTCCCCATCACCGGTCGCCCATGTCCAGTAGCCCGCCTTGAAGCCGGGCGCGCCCGAGACCTGTGGCACAACTTGGCTGTTGAGCACTTGCCGAGTGCGGTCGGCATTGTGGATCGTCACGCGCACGACGACAGCATGCATCTCCGCCTCCTTTTCGCGCTCTTTCTGGAGCGGCGAGCTTACGCTGTTCGCGCACCGTGATGCAGCGGTCGGTTGAGCTGACTTAACCCTGGCGCGGACAGACGAAGCTCGGGGGACATTCCCGAACACTGGCGCACCGCAGTGCTGCGTACCATCTGCGCGTGGAGGCAGGAGCACGCAGACGGCGGATGTCTCTGCGGGGCGGTTCGCTACACCGTTCGAGGTGACCCTGTGCATGTCCGGCGTTGCCACTGCGCGGATTGCAGAAAGGAGTCCGGCAGTGCGTTCAGCGTGTATGCGCAATGGCCTGTCGAGGCGTTCGAGCTGTGCGGCCAGATCTCGAGCTATGACGGTCGCGGCTTCTGCCCCCGCTGTGGGTCTCGGCTCGTCGACACGCCGACCCCGGCGACACGCTCATCGAGATTCGGCTCGGAAGTCTGGATGAGGCGCCGTTCGAGCTGAAGCCCGCGCGAGATCTGGGTGAAGCGGCGCGAGAGTTGGATACCGCCGGTCGAGGGCGCAGCGCAGCACGACGAGAACTAGCAGCCCACGCGTCCGGCGCCCGCAGTGCCGTGGCGGTATCGATCTCAGGCGACATCCCCAACACCGGCCCCGGGCGAGCCTCCTGTCCCTCGGCGACGAGTCTTCTTGCCGAGGACAAGGAGAGAGCCGCGTCTCCGCGGCTCTCTTGCGTCCATTCATGAGCTGCTAGCTCAGCTGCAGCCGGTGTTGGTGCCGCAGTCGCGGCAGGTGTAGCAAGAGCCCGTCCTGACCATGCGGCCGCCGCAGCGGGCGCACTCGACAGCGTCCTCCCACTGGTTGAAGAGCGCCGTCTGGCCCGGAGGAGCCGACTCGACTGCCGCAGCGGCGGTGCCTGCGCCCGGGTTCCCGGTATACGCCGCCGCCAGGCGTGCCTTCACCTCGGGTGTCAGGATCCCCGCCTCCTCCTGCTGGTCGGGCGTGAGGAACTTCTTGCCCATCCAGCGGAAGATGTAGTCGACGATCGACTTCGCGGCCCGGATGTCCGGGTCGTTCGTGATGCCGCTCGGCTCGAAGCGCATGTGGCTGAACTTCGAGACGTACACCTCGAGCGGCACGCCGTATTGGAGCCCGAGCGAGACCGAGATCATGAACGAGTTCATGAGGCCGGCGAGGGTCGTGCCCTCCTTCGCGATGTCCACGAAGATGTCTCCGGGCGTCCCGTCCTCGAACAGGCCGACATGGATGTAGCCCTCGTACTCGCCGACCTTGAACTTGCGGCCGACCTCGGTGCGGTCGTCCGGCAGCCGACGACGTTGCGGATGGCCGACCACGCCGGTCGCCCCCATCGGCAACACGACTGCAGGCCCCTCCTTCGACGACGAGAGCGGCTGCGCGACCTTGCAGTTGTCGCGGTAGATCGCGATCGCCTTGACGCCGAGCTGCCACGACTCGACGAACAGCTGCGAGATCTCCTCGATCGTCGTCTGCTCGGGCAGGTTCACCGTCTTCGAAATCGCGCCCGAGATGAACGGCTGCACCGCGCCCATCATCTTCACGTGCCCCATGTAGTGGATCGCTCGCTCGCCGATCGCGCAGTCGAACACGGGGTAGTGCTCGGTCTTGAGGTGCGGCGCACCGACCACACCGCCCCGTTCGTCGATGAACGCGACGATCTCCTCGACCTCGCGGGGCGCGTAGCCGAGCTCGCCGAGCGCCATCGGCACGGTCTTGTTGACGATCGTGATCTCGCCGCCGCCGACGAGCTTCTTCGACTTGACGAGCGAGAAGTCCGGCTCTACGCCTGTGGTGTCGCAGTCCATCATGAAGCTGATCGTCCCGGTCGGGGCGAGCACGGTCGACTGCGCGTTCCGGAAGCCGTGCACCTCGCCGATCTCGAGCGCGTCGTCCCATGACCGGCGGGCGGCGTCGAGCAGGTCGTCCGGCACCGAGTCCGCGTGGTTGATGTTCCCGACCGCAGCGCGGTGCTTCGCGATCACGCCGACCATCGGCGCCCGGTTCTCCTTGAAGCCGGCATGCGACCCCATCCGGCGGGCGGCCTCGGCTGACTTGCGATACGCCCGTCCGGTCATCAGCGCGGTGATCGCGGCTGCATACGCACGACCCTCGTCCGAGTCGTAGGGCAGCCCGCGCGCCATCAGGAGGGCGCCGAGGTTCGCGTAGCCGAGTCCGAGCTGGCGGAAGCGCTTCGCGTTTCGCCCGATCTCGGGCGTCGGGTAGGACGAGTAGCCCACGACGATCTCCTGGGCGAGGAAGACGACGTCGACGGCGTGCTCGAACATCTCGACGTCGAGCTCTCCGTCCTCGCGGCGGAACTTCATCAGGTTCAGCGAGGCGAGGTTGCACGCGGAGTCGTCGATGTGCATGTACTCGCTGCACGGGTTGGACGCGTTGATCCGGCCCGTGTTCGGCGACGTGTGCCACGCGTTGATCGTCGTGTCGTACTGGACGCCCGGGTCGGCGCACTCCCAGGCGGCCGCAGCCATGTCGCGGAGCAGCGCCCGCGCCTCGACCGTCTCGACGACCGTCCCGTCGGTCCGCGCCGTGAGCGCCCACTCCTTGCCCTCGGTGACCGCCTCCATGAACGCATCGGTGACGCGCACCGAGTTGTTCGCGTTCTGGTACTGGATCGACGCCCAGTCGGCCGAGTCGAGCGTCATGTCGTACCCGGCCTGCTCGAGGACGCGCGCCTTCCGTTCCTCACGGGCCTTGCACCAGATGAACTCGTCGATGTCCGGATGGTCGACGTCGAGCACGACCATCTTCGCGGCCCGACGTGTCTTGCCGCCCGACTTGATCGTCCCGGCGGACGCGTCTGCGCCACGCATGAACGACACCGGGCCCGAGGCATAGCCGCCCTTCGAGAGCTGCTCCTTCGACGAGCGGAGCCGGGAGAGATTCAGGCCCGATCCGGAGCCGCCCCGGAAGATGATCCCCTCGCGACGGATCCAGTCGAGAATCGACTCCATCGAGTCGTCGATCGAGAGGATGAAGCAGGCCGAGCACTGCGGCGTCTCCTCGAAGCCGACGTTGAACCAGACCGGAGAGTTGAAGGACGCGTACTGGTTGACGAGGATCGCCTTCAGCTCCGCGTGGAACGTGTCGGACTCCTCGTCGCTCGCGAAGTAGCCGCCCTGCTTGCCCCAGCCCGTGATCGTGTCGGCGACGCGTCCGATCATCTGCTTGACGCTCCGCTCGCGCTCAGGCGAGGCCATACGGCCGCGGAAGTACTTCTGGGCGACGATGTTGGTCGCGGTCTGCGACCAGAACTTCGGGAACTCGACATCGCGCTGCTCGAACACCGGGCCGCTCTTGCCCGGGATCAGTGCATCACGTGTCTCCCATTCGATCTCGTCGAACGGGTCGCGCCCCGGGATCGTGAAATACCGCTTCGGGGCGACGCTCGCCTCCCCGTCGAGGACGCTGTTGACGAACTCTTCCTCTTGCGGCGGTGCCTGCGCCGTCTGCGTCGCCTGCTTCGCGCTGGCCATGCTGTCCTCCCGGGCCGAGATGTCCTGTCACTCCCCGCGCCGGTCGCGCACGAGCGCGTCCTGCGGGCGGACCGGGCATGCTAGGACGCGTGTCGGACGGCACCGAAATTCCTGCAAATAGCGGTACTTTTGGCGCCGACTCACACCCTGGAGTCTACCGGTCGCGCGTCAGCGTCGGCGGTGCGCGAGGCCGGTCGCGACGCCGCACACGAGCAGCACCGCCGAGAGCGCGCCGAGGGCGATCAGCGGATACGGGATCCCCGGCGCCGCGGTCTTCGCCCCGGGGCCGGCGGCGAGACGGGTGGATCGGTGCGCCCGCCTCGAATCGGGGATCGGAGGTGGGGAAGATCGGGGCGAAGTCGCCTCCGCGGGAGGCGCCGGGCTCGTCGCGGTCACATCCGGCTCGTCCGATGTCCGGCTCGCCTCGGGCGCGCCGCGATGCCGTGCGTTCTCGAGCGCGCGCTCGATCGCGGCGGTTGCGTCCGAGTACTGGAGGACGTCGTCGGGAAGTGCGCGGATCGCCGCCCGGTAGCACGGCAGGGGATAGACCTTGTCGACCCGCCCGCCGGAGTACCAGTCGCGGATCACGCGCTGAGCGCAGTCGTCCAACGAGTTCGCGCTTGCTGGGGAGGCGGTGCCGAGCACCGATGCGACGGCGGCGGCCATCACGACGACGGCGCGCAGGAGCATGAGAAAGCGCTACGGCCGGGATCGCGAAACGTCGGCGGAGCCGCGGGGAGGAAAGCTCAGACGAGCTGCGCCGGCTCAGGCGGGGCCGGGCGGTCCGCCGTCGCGGCGGGACTGCGCGCGGCGGCTGAGGTAGCCGACGGCGCCGGCCGCGAGGAGCAGCAGCGCCAGCCCGCCGAGGATCAGCAGCGGGAGGGGCACCGACGACGGCCCCGCCGTGTCGACCGCCCCTGAGGCATCGGTCCCGGTCCCCCCTTCGTCGCCCGGGTGGCTCGGCCCGCCGGTCGTGTCCGTGCCGGGGGCGCCGGGATCGTTCGCGGTCCCTGTCCCGTTGCCCGTTCCCGTCCCGTTTCCTGTCGGCTGGCTCCCACCCGACGGGCCGGGGTCCTTCTCGCCCTCCCGGGCGAACGCGAGCGCGCGGAGGATGTCCTCCTTCGCGTTCGAGTAGTCGAGGACGTCGACCGGGAGGGAGCGAATCGCCTCCTGGTAGCAACGGAGGGGGAAGACCTTGTCGACCCGGCCGTCGCCGTACCAGTCCGCGACAACGGCGTCCGCGCACGGCTTCTTCGCTGCCGCCGCGGGACCCGCGACGGAGAGGGCCGCCAAGATGAGCCCGAGGACGAGCACAGGAAGAAAGAGGCGTCGGTGGTCGGCGTCTGGCACGAGGCTGCGGAGGGAGGGTCGGGGCTGAGTCTTCCCGCCCTCCGTGGGTCGACGATCAGGGAAGGGTAAACGATGTGTAAGACAACGTCGGCTCCAATCGACTCGTCCCTTTCCGCCGTCCGGGTTCGGTCTGGGGCCCGTGCTAGCCTCGCGCGCGATGGACGCGGCTCCGCGATCCGCGTTCCCTCGAGGGCGCAGCGCGGAGACGGGCCTTCTCGTCGCGGTCGGGGCGCTTCTCGCCGCGGCCGTCTTCCACGGGGGAGGTTCTCGTGTCGATTCGCTCGCCTCGGTCGGAGTCGCAGCGCTCGTCGTCGCGGGAATCGCGCTCGGGCTCGCGCTCCGCGGCGTGCTGCCGCTCCCTCGGCTCGAGCGGACGGCGCTCACCGCGATCATCGGCGCCGCCGGGCTGACCGCCTGGGCCGGGATCTCGATCGCCTGGTCGATTGCCGGTGATCGCTCATGGGACTGGCTCGGCCGGGGCCTCGTCTACCTCGCGTTCCTCGCACTGGGACTCCTCGCGGGCGCACTCTTCGCCGGGGCCCGGCGCCTCGCGTCCCTCCTCGCCGTCGTCGTCGCGGCGGCGATCGGCTGGGCGCTCCTGGGCGTCGCGATCCCCTCGCTCTTCCCGGATGGAGACCGCATCGCGCGCCTCCGCGAGCCGGTGGGCTACTGGAATGCGCTCGCGCTCCTCGCGGACGGGGCGATCGCCTGCGGCCTCTGGCTTGCGAGCGAGCGTCGGCCGGGGCACCGCGTCGCAGGAGCCATGCTCGTGTACGGCGGGGCGCTCACGATCCTGCTCACCCAGTCACGGGCAGGGGTCGTGGGTGCCGTCGCGGTCGTCGTCCTCTGGCTCGTGCTGAGCCGGGAGCGGCTGGTCGACGCCCTCAGGCTGGTCGTCTTCGCAGGCCCCGGCCTCGCGGTCGGCGCCTGGGCATTCACACGACCCGCTCTCGTCGACGACGGGGTGCTGCGCGCCGACCGGGTCTCGGACGGCCGGATCTTCGCCGTGTTGACCCTGCTCGTGGCGCTCGGAGTCGCGGTCGCGGCGTGGAAGCTCCCCATCCGACGCCTCGTGGGCGAGCGCGAGCGGCTCGTTCGGACGGTGCTGATCGTCTCGTGCGCGGTCGTGCTCGTGGGCGGTGCGGTCGGGCTGGTGGCAAAGGTCGGCGACCCGTTCTCCTGGGCGTCGTCGCAGTTCTCGGGCGGTGAGTGCGCCAACGCTCCCGGCCGGCTCGCCGACCTGTGCGCCAACAACCGCATCGCCTGGTGGAAGGAGTCGCTCCACATCGCGCGGGACAGGCCGCTCGGCGGCTCGGGCGCCGGAACGTACGCGATCGCCCGGCTGCGGTACAGAATCGACGCGACGCAGGCGTCCGAGCCGCACAGCGTCGCGTTCCAGGTGCTCGGCGACCTGGGGGTCGTCGGGCTCGCTCTGCTCGCGGCTACGTTCGTCGGCGCCGTCCTCGGCATCCGCCATGGGCTCCGGCTCGTCGACCCGGCCGACCGACGGGCCGCAGCGGCGCTTGCTGCCCTCGTGCTCGCGTTCGGCGTCCACGCGCTCGTCGACTACGACCTCGACTTCCTCGCAGTGTCCGCTCCGACGCTGACCGCTCTCGGCGGACTGCTTGCACTCGGCCGCCCGCGCACCCGGGTCCGTGCGCGTGCGCCGGAGCTCGTCGCGCTCGGAGCCGCGACGGCGGCCGCCGTGCTCGCGGTCGCGTTCCCCGCCCTCGCCGACGACGAGGTGCAGCGATCGCTGGACGCCGCCGACGCGGGCCGGATCGCCGACGCCGTCGACGCGGCCAACCGCGCGCGCCTACTCAACCCTGTCTCGCTTGGCCCGCTCGAGGCGCGTGCGAGGGCAGCGGACGCGGCAGGAGACGAGCGCGCCGCCGTCGCGTGGTACGAGCGGGCGACCCGCCTCCAGCCCGAGAACCCGGACCCCTGGTACGACCTCGGGCTCTACCACGTGATCGCGACCCACGATCTCTGTGCCGCGTATCAGGCGCTCAACCGGTCGTACACGCTCGATCCCCGCTCCACCCGCTGGTCGCCCGGCGGCCCCCTCGACGTCGCGCGAGACGTCGTGAATCGCGGGGCCTGCGGTTAGCCGCCGAGGATCAGGACGGCCTGCGCGCCGTGGAGCTGCGCCGGCCTGATCCCGTCGAGCGGGCTGACGACCCGGACGCCGAGGTCGCGTGCGAGGCGCCGGCCCTCGCCCTCGAAGCCGCGCCTGTACATCACGATCGTCTGCGGGTAGTCGTGGTGGGGGGCGTTCGCGACGAGCCCGATGCGGTAGCCGCGGTGCTCGACGCGCGCCGCCGCGTCCGCAGCCGCGCCCTGGCGGCCGTTGCCGTTCAGCACGACGAGCTTCACCTTCCGGCGAGGGAGCTGGGCGGCGGCCTGCTTCACGGGCGAGGCGGGCTTCGCCTGCTGCGGCGTCGGTCGGGCCGCGACCGCTGCGACGTGCGGCTTCTTCGCGGCCGTGTGGTGCGAGGCACCGGGCTTCGCGAGGAGCGCTCCACCGGCGACGATCAGCAGCACGAGCTCGAAGGCGGCGACGAGCGCGAGCAGGAGCGTGGCGCGCTGCCACGGCTGGACGGTGAGCTCCTGATCGAGGCGTGCAGGGTGATCCACGAGCGAACGGTTCGCCCGCGGCGCGGTCATTCCTCCCGGATCCACTCCCAGGTTCGCTGAAGCCCATGCGGCAGGTCGACCTCGGCCCGCCACCCGAGGGTGCGCGCGGCTCGCCCCGCGTCGAGCGAGCTCCTCTGCAGCTCGCCGAGCCGGGGCGCATCGTTGGCGACCTCCGCAGCGACCCCCGCGGCCTCGGTGCAGCCCTGCCAGAGCTCACGAACCGACGTCTCGATCCCCGTGCCGACGTTGAAGATGCCGCCGTCGGCGCCGGCCGCCGCGACGAAGGCCCGCACAACGTCCTCCACGAAGACGTAGTCGCGCGTCTGGCTCCCGTCTCCGAAGATCGTCGCGGGCGTGCCGTCGCGGATCCGAGAGAGGAAGATCGCGACAACACCCGCTTCTCCGTGGGGGTCCTGGCGGGGCCCGTAGACGTTGCCGAGGCGGAGCGCGACGTGGCTCGTCCCATACAGCCGGTTCCAGGCGGCGAGGTACTCCTCGGCCGCGAGCTTCGAGGTGCCGTACGGGGAGACGGGACGACGCTCAGCCGCCTCGGTTGCGGGGTGCTCGCACTCGCCGTAGATCGCCCCGCCCGTCGAGGCGAAGACCACCTGTGCGTCGTGCTCACGCGCGAGCTCGAGCACACGCAGCGTGCCGAGCACGTTCGTGGCCGCGTCGGCGACCGGGTCGGCGACCGAGCGGCGGACGTCGATCTGCGCGGCGAGGTGGAAGACGACCTCGGGGCGCGCGTTCGCCAGCGCGTCGGCGAGCGGCCCGCGGATGTCCAGGACGTGGAGCCGCGCCTTCGCCGCGACCTGCTCGCGGCGACCGGAGCTGAGGTCGTCGACGACGTGCACCTCGTCACCGCGGTCGACCAGTGCATCCACCAGCGTCGAGCCGATGAACCCCGCGCCCCCCGTGACCACGGCCCGCACGGCCGTATCCTACGCGCTCATGTTCGTCTCCTTCGAGGGTCTCGACGGGTGCGGCAAGACGACCCAGGCGCGGCTCCTCGCGGAGGCGCTCGCCGCGGACGGCGTCGATGTGGTGCTGACCCGCGAGCCCGGCGGCACGCCGCTCGGCGAGACGGTGCGCGATCTCGTCCTCCACGGCGACCACGTCGCGCCCTGGGCGGAGGTGGCGCTGTACGCCGCCTCGCGGGCGCAGCACGTCGTCGACGTGATCCGCCCGGCTCTCGCGCGCGGGGCGACCGTCGTCTGCGATCGCTACCTCGACACGTCCGTGGCCTACCAGGGGGCCGGCCGCGGCCTGGGGGTCGACGTCGTCCTCGAGCTGAACCTCAGGGTCGTCGAGGGCCTGCTCCCCGACCTCACGGTGCTCGTCGAGATCGACATCCAGACGGCGCTCTCGCGGGTCGGTGACAAGCGCGACCGGATCGAGCGGGCCGACGCGGCGTTCTGGCCGCTCGTGGCCGACGCCTACCGCGACCTGGCCAAGCGGTTCCCCGAGCGCTACGTCGTCGTCGACGGCCGTCTGCCTGTCGACGAGGTCGCCGCGGAGGTCCGTGACCGCGTTCGCTGACGTCCCCGAGCAGGTCGAGGCGAAGCGGCTGCTCGAGGCGTCGCTCGCCGACGGCCAGGCCCATGCGTTCCTGTTCCACGGGCCGCGCGGCGTCGGCAAGCGCGCGGCGGCGCGGGCGTTCGCGGGCGTGCTGCTCGGCGACCCGCGCCGGGTCGACGCGGGGACGCACCCCGACCTCCGCGTGATCGAGGCGCTGGGCGAGATGATCCGCATCGACGAGATCCGTGCGCTCCACCACGACCTCCACATGCGCCCGTTCGAGGCCGATCGGCGGGTTTACCTGCTGCTCGACGCGCAGCTGCTGAACGACGAGGCGGCCGCCGCGCTGCTCAAGGACCTCGAGGAGCCGCCGGAGTACGCGACGCTCGTCCTCGTCGCGGACGAGCTCGGCCCGTTACCGGAGACGATCCGCTCGCGCTGCCAGCTCGTCCCGTTCCGTCGGCTCTCTCGCGCGGCCGTCGAGGGCTGGGTCGTCGAGCAGGCGCCGGAACTCTCGGCCGACGAGGCACCGCTGCTCGCGCGGGTCGCAGCGGGGCGGCTCGACCGTGCGGCACGGCTCCTCGACCCGGGCGCGCGCGAGCACCGCAGGGAGCTGCTGCGCGTCGCCCGCGAGACCTATCTCGCCGCCGAGTTCGACGCGGTCGCGGCGGCCGCCGTCGTCGTGGCGTCCACACGCGCCCGCGGTGAGGCCGCGCGCGCGGCGGAGCTCGAGCTCGTCGACGGGCTCGACCTGCCCGCCCGGGAGGCGGAGCAGCGTGTCAAGCGCGTGGAGTTCGGCGCGGAGAAGGAGGAGCTCCTGGCGTCGCTCGAGGACCTCTCCGCGTGGTATCGCGACCTCGTCGTGGTCGCCGCGGGCACGGATGCGCCCGTCGTCCATGCGGACCGGATCGCCGAGCTCCGCGAGGACGCCCCCGGCCGAGAGGCCGGTGCCGAGGGCGCGGCCGCCGCCGTGCGACAGGCGTGGCGCGAGGCCGAGGAGTTCAACCTCAACTCGTCGCTTCTGCTCGAGGCGCTCTTCGTCCGCGTCCACCGCGCCTTCGCCTGAGAGGGCCAGCTCCCCCGTCCTGGGGATCCACGGCCTCCGCAGTCGTGACGACAAGAGTTACAACGCACGATCCGTGCGCTGCGGAAAGGAGATCACGTGAGGAAGCTCGTCGTTACGGCAGTGTCCGCCTGCATGCTCGCGGTTCCAGCCGTCGGCCTCGCCGGCAACTCGGGGGACGGGAGCGAGTACGGCACCCAGCCCGGATTCGCCGTCGCCAATGCCCACACGGAGTGCGCCGGCCATGGCGCGTTCGGCTTCTTCGGCAAGGACCACAACCTCGCCGGCGGTGCGAATGGCTACCAGACCGGCCTCAACAACTCTGCGCTCTGCGGAAACCGGCAGGGGAATCTGCCCTAGCACTCGGCATCACGCAGCCTCGTTAGGGTCGTGGCGGGCAGCCCCCGCCACGACCCATGCAGAACCGACCCGACTACGAGGTGGCGCACCTCTCCGAGATCCCGCACACCCCGACCGACGTCGCCCACGGGCTCGCGATCCCGGGCGAGTGGAAGCAGATCCGCCACCACTTCGGGATCAGGGAGTTCTCCGCAAACGCGTTCGTCGCGACCGAGGCCGGGCAGGAGATCGTCCACGAGCACTCCGAGCGCGCGAACGACGACCCGACCGAGCCGGGGGACGAGGAGCTCTACTTCGTCGCGCGCGGACGCGCGCGCGTGCGGCTGGGCGACGAGGAGGTCGAGGCCGACGCGGGCACCCTCGTGTTCGTCGGCGAGCCGCGGGTCGTCAGAAGCTTCACCGCGCTCGAGGCGGGCACGACGATTCTCACGTTCGGGACGAATCCGGGCGTCGAGTTCGTCGTCTCGGAGTTCGAGCGGAGCGTGAGCACGCCCCCGCGCTGGACCCGGGCGCGAACCGGCTCGCCGGACGAGAAGCGAACGTAGACTCGGACGGTGTTCGACCACGCAGAGCGTCGCGCGCGGCTCTCGGAGCGCATGCGCGCGGAGAGCGTCGACCTGCTCTTCCTCGGTCTCTCGGCCGACCTCGAGTACCTGACCGGCATCCGCCGCGGCGTCCCGTTCTTCGGCCAGAGCTCGTACGCGCACGGGTGGGTGACGGGCGCGTTCTTTCGCCCCGACGAGCTGCCGACGTACGTGCTCCCGCGGATGGTCGCGGCTTTCGACCTGAAGGAGGACGTCGACGGTGAGGTCGTCGTCGTCAACGAGACCGACGACGGGCCGGCGATCTTCGAACGGGTAGTGCGTGGTCTCGGGCGCGCGGAGACGGTCGCGATCGGGGACCGAGCCTGGGCGGAGACGACGATCAACCTCGCGCGGATCGTCGGCGTCGACGCGATGCGGCCGGGCTCGTCGCTCGTCAACGAGCTGCGCCGCGTGAAGACGACGGAGGAGCTCGAGGCGATGGGGCGCGCCTGCCGCGCCGTGACGCAGACGATGACCGCTGTCGCGCCACAGGTCGTGCCCGGGGTGACCATGAACGAGCTCCGTGAGGCGGTCGAGCTCGAGCTGCGGCGCGCGGGCTCGCTGACGCCGTCGTTCCCGACGCACATCTTCACCGGCACGTACGCAGGCACCGAGCCGGGCGACCTGACCTCGGGCACCGAGACCGGGAACGACCCGCTGCCGGAGGGGAGGACGGTGCTGTTCGACTACGGCGGGGTCGTCGACGGGTACTGCTCCGACTTCGGCAGGACGATCTACTGTGGTGAGCCGCCGCCCGAGGTCGAGCGCGCGTACGAGGCGATGCTCGCCGGCCAGGAGGCAGGACGCGCCGCGGCCCGGCCCGGAGTGCTCGCGCGCGAGGTCAACGCGGCCTGCCGCGCACCGATCGAGGAGGCGGGCCTCGGCGAGCACTTCCGCCACCGGATGGGTCACGCGATCGGCCTGGACGTGCACGAACGGCCGTTCATCTCGCCAGAGGACGACACCCCGCTCGAGGCGGGGATGACCTTCACCGACGAGCCCTCGATCATCGTCCCGCGGCGCGTTCGGCGTGCGCATCGAGGACATCGTCGTCTGCGAGGAGGGCGGCGGCCGGTACCTCGAGCAGTACCCGAAGCACCTCGTCGCGAACGGGTGAGCCCGGGGGCCGAAGCCCCCGAGCCCACGTCGGCCGCTCAGCGCGGCTTGACCTTCGTGATGTCGACGAAGTAGACGGCGTTGAACGCTGCGCCGGACAGGTCCTTGGTGTTGACGAAGACCTGCGTCGGCTGGAGGAGCGGGAAGTACGGGCCGACCTGGTTCAGCCGTGTCTGGATCGACTTGTACAGCCGTGTGCGGACGCCTTCGTTCGTCGCCACGCGCACGGTGGTGAGCATCTTCTGGAGCTGCGGGTCGGCGCCGGCCGGCCAGCCCGCGCGCGTCCCCACGAGCTCACCCGGGAGGAACACGAGGTAGTCGGCGGGATCCGGGTAGTCCGGGCCCCAGATCGACAGGCCGAACGGCATCTTGCCGTCGCGGTAGCGCTGGAGCCATGTCCCGACGGGCGAGCCGGCGAGCTTCACGTTCATGCCGATCGCGCTCAGGTTCGCCTGGATCCTCTGCGCGAGGGTCTCGAACGACACGCCGTTGATCGTCAGGTCGGTCGGGTACTCGAGCGTGACCTCCTGGTTGCCGAGGCCCGAGGCGGTCAGCGCCGTCTTCGCCCGCGAGACGTTCTGCTTCACGGACGCCGACTGCGGCAGCGAGCCGAGGAACATCGACGGGATCAGGCCCGGGGCCTGGATCGCGCCGGGCCCTGCGACCGACGCGATGCTCTTGTAATCGAGGGCATAGCGGACGGCCTGCTGGAAGTTCTTGTTGGTGGTGTACGACGAGATCTGCGGGTTGTTGTTCGCGTAGAGCCAGAACACCCACGTCGAGGGCGTCGTCAGCACCTTGAGGTTCTTGTTCGACTTGATCGTCTGCGCCTGCTGAGACGACAGGTCGATCGCGATCTCGTGCTTGCCCCGCTGGACGTTGATCAGCTGGGTCGGCGCGATCATGTTGCGGACGACGACGCTCGAGAACGCCGCCTTGCTGCTGCCCCAGTAGTTCGGGCTCGGCGTCAGGACGATCTGCGACGTCGTCGAGTACTGCTTGAGGACGTACGGGCCGCTGCCCGCACCGACCGAGTCGGGCGAGTTGAACCAGCGCTCGGCCTTGTCGGTCTTGTCGGCGCCCGCCTTGTCGGTCCCGCCGTGCTGCTTGACGAGCTTCGAGTTCACGACCCCGAGGGACGTGTTCGCGAGGATCGCCGGGATCGCGGTGTTCGAGGTCTTCGAGCGGACGACGACCCCGTACTTGCCCGCCGCCTTCGTGGTGACCCCAGCCAGCAGGAACGACGGGTTGCCCTTGAGGTTCACGAGCCGGTTGAACGAGAACACGACGTCGGCCGACGTCAGGGGAGTGCCATTCGCGAAGTGGACGTTCCGCTTGAGCTGGAACGTGTACGTCTTCGCGTCCTCCGTCACCCGCCACGACTGGACGAGCAGCGGGATCGGGTGCGCGACGTCGGAGCCCCGGTACGTGAACAGCGTGTCGAAGACTCCGCGGTTCACGAGCGAGGCCGTGGGCTCGAATGCCCTCTGCGGATCGGAGGTCTTGATCTCGAACGAGCGGTCGATCACGAGTGTCTCGCCCGCGGCGTTCGCGCTCGTCCCGGCGTACGCAGCCGCGGCGGCAGCCGCGAGCACGACGACGAGGACGAGTCCGATCCATCCGCCGCGGCGGATGGCTGATCCGGTCATGCGGTTCCTCCTTTGTGTGCGGGCATCACGCCCTCTTCGTGGGACGAGCTCGTCCGCGAGTCGTTGGTCGCCGTCGCAGACGAAGTGTGCGCCCTTCGGCGCGAAGGTGGGGTCGGGACGGGGTCGCGCGGCAGCCAGCAGGAGACGGCGCGCGCGGTGAACGCCTGCTCGAGCACGGGCTCCTCCTCGGGACAGCGCGAGAAGCGGTGCGGGCAGCGCGGGTGAAAGCGGCAGCCTGTCGGCGGGCGCGCGGGGTCGGGCACCTCGCCCGGCAGCGCGTCGGGCATCGTCCCGGTCCCGTCGGGTCGCGGCACGGCAGCGATCAGGGCCTCGGTGTACGGATGGAGCGGCGCCGACCAGACCTCGCGCGTCGGTCCGGTCTCGACGATGCGCCCCAGGTACATGACCGATACGACGTCGGCCGTGTGCCGAACGATTGCGAGATCGTGCGAGATCAGGAGCAGGCCGAGGGACAGCTCGCGCGACAGCGCGACGAGAAGGTTCGCGACCTGCGCCTGCGCGGACGCGTCAAGCGACGCGAGCGGCTCGTCGAGGACGATCAGCGAGGGATCCGCGGCGAGCGCCCTGGCGATCGCGATCCGCTGCCGCTGCCCGCCGCTGAACTGCGACGGGAAGCGCTGCGCACGCGCCCGCCGACAGTCCGACCCGCTCGAGCAGATCGCCGACCCGTCGAGTCCGTCCCGAGCGCCCGCTCCCGTCGCCGGGAAGCCCGTCCGCGATCTGATCGCCGACCCGGCGGCGCGGGTTGAGCGACGAATAGGGGTTCTGGAAGACGAGCTGGAGCCGCGTCAGCGCCTGCGGCCGCGCGCGGCGGGTGAGCGCCGAGACGTCCTGGCCCTCGAACCGGATGCGGCCGGCGGTCGGCGCGACGAGCCCGACCGCGGCGCGCGCGAGGCTCGACTTGCCGCAGCCGGATTCCCCTACGAGCCCGACGATCTGGCCGCGCTCGACGGAGAGGCTCGCGCCGACGACGGCCTTCAGCTTCACGCGGTCGCGGCGCTCGTACGTCACGTCGATCTCTTCGATCTCGAGGACGCTCACGCGCAACCGTCGGAGAGTGGCGGGACGCTCACGTGCGCAACGGGTCGACGGGGCAGGCGAGGAGGCGGTCGCCCTCGGCGACGAGCTCCGGAACCTCGGTCGTGCAGCTCGCGACCGCGAAGGCGCAGCGCGGATGAAAGGCGCAGCCGGTCGGGACCGCCCCGGCGGCGGGCGGCATCCCGTGGATCGGCACGAGCGGCGTGTCGGCCGGCGCCTCCGGATGGGGCAGCGAGTCGAGGAGCGCGCGCGTGTACGGGTGCCGCGGGTGCTTCACGAGCGACTCCCGCTCGGCGAGCTCCACGACGCGCCCCGCGTAGAACACGGCGATCCGGTCGGCGATCGACGACATCACGCCGAGGTCGTGTGTGATCAGGATCACCGAGAGCCCCCGCTCGCGTCTCAGCCGGTCGAGGAGCCGGATGATCCCCGCCTGCACGGTGACGTCGAGCGCGGTCGTCGGCTCGTCGGCGATGAGCAGGCTCGGATTGCCGGCGAGCGCGATCGCGATCGCGACGCGCTGCCGCATCCCGCCCGAGAACTGGTGTGGGAACGCGCGGAGCGCGCTCTCCGGGTCGGGGATGCGGACGGCGTCGAGCAGCTCCGCCGCCTGCTTGCGCGCCGTCGAGCGGCTCAGCCCGAGATGGATCCGGAGCGGCTCGCCGAGCTGCTGGCCGATCGACAGCATCGGGTGGAGCGACGTCATCGGGTCCTGGAAGACGATCCCGATCTCCTTCCCGCAGACCGCGCGGAGCTCGGAGCGGCGGAGGCGCAGGAGGTCGCGGCCCCCGAACCGCGCGTGCCCGTCCGCTGCGCCGCCCGGCGGGAGGAGGCCCAGCAGCGCGAGCACGGACATCGTCTTGCCGCTCCCGCTCTCGCCGGCGACGCCGAACACCTCGGCGGGCTGCACCGCGTAGTCGACGCCGTCGACCACCGTGACCGGCCCGTCGCGCGCCGGGAGGCGCACGCGGAGCCCCTCGACCTCGAGCAGGGCCGCACTCACCGGCCGCGGTCCGAGCTCGCCGAGGAGGGGTCGAAGAAGTCGCGCAGGCTGTCGCCGAGGAAGTTGAACGCGACCACGGCGGTGAAGATCGCGAGGCCCGGGAACGTGCCGATCCACCACTGCTGGAAGTACTGCGTGCCCGTCGCGACCATCGAGCCCCACTCGGGGTCCGGCGGCTGGGCGCCGAGCCCGAGGAACGACAGCCCCGAGAGCAGGAGGATCGCCGTGCCGAGGTCGAGGGTCATCAGCACGAGCACGGGTCCCGCGACGTTGGGCAGCACGTCGCGGAACAGGGTCCGCCGCGACGACACGCCGAGCAGGCGCGCCGACTGGACGTACTCGGAGTCGCCGATCGAGAGCACGAGGCCGCGGACGATGCGCGCGTACGCCGGCCAGGCGACGATCACGATCGCGAGCACGGCGTTCCGCAGCCCGCGGCCGAGCACCGCGGTCACGACCATCGCGAGGATGATCGCCGGGAACGCGAAGACGAGGTCGGTGACCCGCATCACGGCGCCGTCCGTCACGCCGCGGAAGTAGCCCGCGATCGCGCCGAGCAAGCCGCCGATCGAGGCGGCGAGGGTCACGAGCAGGATCGCGAGCGGGATCGAGATTCGCGCCGCATAGATGACGCGGCTGAGCACGTCCCGCCCGAGCTCGTCGGTGCCGAAGGGGTGATCGAGCGATGGCGGCTGGAGCGCGGTGAATGTCTGGGCGAGCGGGTCGTACGGTGCGATCAGCGGCGCGAAGATCGCGACGATCAGCCACATGAGGGCGATTGCCGCGCCCGCGATCGCGAGCGGACGGCGCCAGACCGGCCGGACGCGGCCGACCGCGGCGGGGGCCGGGACAGGGATCGCGGCGGCCTCGCTCACGTCACCCTGATCCGCGGGTCGATCACGCCGTAGAGCACATCGACGACGAAGTTGGTGGTCACGTAGACGACGGCGATGAAGAGGCTCACGCCGGCGATCGCGGGCACGTCGAGGTTGATGGCGGCCTGGTACGCGTACTGACCGAGCCCGGGCCAGGCGAAGATGTTCTCGACGAGGACGGCCCCGGTGAGGATGTTCGCGAAGAGCAGCCCGATCACCGTGATGATCGCCGGGAGGGCCGCACGCAGGACGTAGCGCCAGAGGACGATCGGCTCCGGGACGCCCTTCGCGCGGGCCGCGCGCACGTAGTCGTTCCCCATCACCTCGAGGACGGACGAGCGCGTGTAGCGCGCGAGCAGGCTGACGTTGAAGGCGGCGAGCACGAGTGCGGGGAGGACGAGATGGTGGAACGCCTCGCCGGCGACGCCCCACTGCCCGGCGAAGAGGGCGTCGACCGTGAAGAACCCGGTCACGTGCGGCGGGTCGAGTGTCCCCGGGTCGAGCCGTCCCCCACCCGGGAACCAGCCGAGCCGGAAGAAGAACACGTAGAGGGCGACGAGCGCGATCCAGAACGTCGGCATCGAGATCCCCCCGAGCGAGACGACCCGCAGCGCATGGTCGACCGGCTTGTCGTGCTTCACCGCCGCCGCGACGCCGATCGGAATGCCGACGAGGATCGCGATCACGATCGAGAAGAGGGCGAGCTCGGCGGTCGCAGGGATGAACTGGCCGAGATCCGTGGTGACCGGATTGTGCGTCAGCGCCGACTCCCCGAGGTCGCCGCGAACGACGTGGCCGAGGTAGATCAGGTAGCGCTCGGGAAGGGGCTTGTCGAGGCCGTAGTGCTCCTTGAACGCCGCGACCGCCGCGGGGTCGCCCGCCGCCTGCTCGCCGAGGTTGGCCGTGACGGGGTCGCTCGGGACGAGCTGCGTCAGCAGGAAGACGACGAGCGTGATCCCGATCGCGAGAAAGACCAGCGCGATCGCCCTACGCGCGACGAAGCGACCGAAGGTCGCGGAGGGGACGAGGCGGCGCCGCCCGGCCCTGCGCGGCAGGCTCCCTGCGGCCTCGCTCATCCTCGGGTCTGCGTCTCGGGCCTCGCTCCCCGTCGTACGTTATTTTGCACCGCGGGATCGTATTGTGTCCGGCAGCGGCGCCGCAAGCGACGCCCGTCACCAGAGGAGGCAACGTCCATGCCCTGTGCGTCGCGCGACGAGCTCCCGCTCCAGGAGGTCGCACCCGGGTACAGCAGCAGGTTCGCGGACTGGGGTGGGATGACCGTCGGCCTCGAGGCCGCACCGGCGGGGATGGACGCCTCCTCGATGCTTGCGAGCCTGCCCGGCGGTCGTTGCCAGGCCCGGCACTGGGGGTACCTGATCTCCGGGCGGATCGTCGTCGATTACGGTGACCGGCGAGAGGTCGTCACGGCCGGCCAGGCGTACCACGTCGAGCCGGGGCATCGGATCTCGTTCGAGGAGGACAGCGAAGCCGTCGAGTTCACGCCGACCGATGAGCTCGAGCTGACGCTGGCCGCGGTGCGGAAGGCCGCCGCGGCAGAGGCGGCGGGCGAGGCCGACTGACAGCAGATCGCGCGACGAGGTTCCTACTCGGAAGGAGGCTCCGATGACGCTTGTCGAGACCGTTGCCGCGGAGGAGGCGTCCGCGGACGTGATGCCCGCCGCACGGGGGGCGACGCCGCGGGTCGGTGAGGTGATCCGCCGAATGCGTCGGCAGCGCGGTCTCTCGCTGCGCGACCTCGCGGAGCGCTCGGGGCTCTCGCAGTCGTTTCTCGGAGCAGTCGAGCGGGGCCAATCCGACATCTCCGTCGGACGGCTCTCGCAGGTCGCGCAGGTGCTCGGCCACGACGTCGCCTCGCTCCTCGGGTACTCGCTGCAACGCGCGACGCCGCTCGTGATCAGGCCCGACGACCACGTCGCGTGGCGTCGCGGCAAGGGGGTCGAGTTCCGGACGTTCGTGATCCCAGGCACGCACCTCGAGTTCATGCTCGCGACGCTCGCGCCACGCTCGCGCTTGGCCGACGAGGTCACGCATGCGGGAATCGACGTGATGTACGTCTCGGAGGGGTCGCTCGTGCTCGTCGTCGACGGCGTCGACTACGCGCTCGAGGCCTCCGAGTGCGCCGTCTGGCCCTCCTCCCACGCGCACACGGTCCGCAACGACGGCGACGTGCCTGCGGTCGCGCTCGGCTTCACGACGGAGGCGGTGCACCGATGACAGACATGAAGCTGTTCGACCTGCGGGTGACCGTCGAGCGGATCGAAGGACGCTCGGTGTGCGGGATGAAGGTCGGGGACTGGTTCGAGGTAACGGAGTCGAGCCGCCTGCGTATCCCCGACGGCGGTCATTTCTGCCTCTACGCCCTCCAGTCCGCGCTCCCGTTCCTCGCGGCGAAGATGCGGCAGCTCCCGGACGAGGACTGGCTCGAGCGCGACAACTTCGTCGCCTGCCCCGACCCGGACGAGTGTCTCGTGATGCGCATCGAGCGGATCGGGGAGCGGACGCTCGTCACCGAGGACCTGACCTAGATGGTTGATCGGGAATCAGCGCGAACCGGATGGCGCCCCGGACACGAAGCCGGACCGATCCGTTCGGCCTCGACACGCACCTTCGGGTACGTGCCGAAACCGACCGTGCCGCCCTGCTTGGTCTGGGACGCCCCCGGACGTCACGCCAACTTCCGATCGACCATCTAGCCCGTGGCGTCGGCGACGCCGGAGCTCGGCATCGGGCTCCTCACCGATCAGGAGCCCGCGGCCTACGAGGCGATCGCCCGCCGCCTCGACGAGGCCGGGGTCGAAGTCCTCTCGGTCTACAACGACCTGCGCTACCAGCCCGCGATCGGACCGCTGCTCCTCGCCGCGCGCGTCACGGAGCGGCTGCGGCTCGGGCCGGCGGCGCTCAACCCGTTCACCGTGCATCCCTACGAGATCGCAGGGCAGATCGCGATGCTCGACCTCGCGTCGGCCGGCCGCGCCTACCTCGGGCTCGCGAAGGGCGCGTGGCTCGACCAGCTCGGCATCGAGGAGGAACGGCCGCTGCAGGGCCTCCGGGAAGCCGTGGAGGTCGTCGCGAAGCTCCTGGCCGGTGACGAGACGGGTGTCGAGGGCGAGCGCTTCCGGCTCGCGCCCGGGACGACGCTCGCCTACCGGCGCGAGCGCAGCCGGATGCCGCTGATGATCGGCTCCTGGGGCAGGCAGACGATCGGGTGGGCCGGGACGGTCGCCGACGAGATCAAGGTCGGTGGCACCGCGAACCCCGATCTCGTCCCGCTCGTCCGCGAATGGCTCGGCGCCGGCAGCCGGACGCGGATCGTCGTCGGCTGCGTCTCCGTCGTCGACGACGACGGGGAGTGGGCGCGCGAGCGCGCACGGGCGGCGGTCGGGCCGTACCTCGAGGTCGTCGCGCGGCACGATCCGACGCTCGAGCTCGGGCCGGGCGAGGAGCCGCCGCTCGAACGCTTCGCGATCGCCGGCACCCCGGAGGAGGTGGCCGCGCGGGTGCATGAACTCTGGCGCGCGGGCGCCGACCGCGTCGAGCTCGGAACCCCGCAGGGACGGACGACGCCGGCCGGGATCGAGCTGATCTGCGACCGCCTCCTGCCGCTGCTCCGCGAATGATGTCGTCCTTGCACCTGACCAGGACGATCCCACCATCGCCGCCGGCAAGAGCGAGCTCAGCGGGGAAGGCGAGAGACATACGAAGTAGCGAAGCGAGGATGGCTTGCGGGTTACGGCCGTCCCGCGTCACCGTGACGTCGGCCCCTCCTGCGTGCTATCTGCGAGCAGCTGAGCATTCCGCGACCTCAGTCGAGGTCGTGACGTTGGTCGCGGCGGCCAATCGCCGGTGGCAGCGGCGCTAGACTGGGCCGTCCCCGCCGACGTAGCTCAGCTGGTAGAGCACTTCACTCG
>CAVOSU010000010.1:0-17797 GCA_963698935.1 uncultured Actinomycetes bacterium | reverse complement strand
GCCGTTCTGGTATCGCTCGCGTGCGTCGCTGTCGCACTTCCCGTCTACGGGTGGTACGAAGCCGGCTGGCTTCGGACACGGGTCGTGGACGTCCCCGTGACCGGTCTCCCCGACTCGCTCGAAGGCATCCGTATCGGTCACCTGTCCGACTTCCATCTCGGCGGGAGGTTCTCGCGGGGAAACGACGCGACGTCGCGCGCGGTTGCCTGGATCGCCGCTCGGCGACCGGACGTCGTGTGTGTGACGGGCGACCTGGTCTCCCATCCGCGGGGAGAAAGGCGGCTGCGAGCGCTCCTCGCCACGCTCGACATGCCCTATGTCGTGCTCGGGAACCACGACGTCGCCGTGACGCGTGACCCGTTCTCGCGGGCCGCAGAGCTACGAGACCTGGAGCGCGCGGTGCTCCTGCGGGAGGCGGCGCGGACCGTCGAGCTCCGGGGCGAGACCGTCAGTGTGGTGGGCGTCGATCCGGAGGCCTACCGTGCCCGCACAGCCGCGCCGCACGCACTCCTCGACCCGCAGGCTCGCTTCGCTCTGCTGCTCTGCCACTACCCGGGCATCGTCGGACGGATGCCGGCGAGATCCTTCGACCTGATCCTCGCGGGCCACCTCCATGCCGGGCAGATCAGCGTGCCCCTGGGGAGGCGGCGCGTGACGCTCGCCCACCCAAGAGCCCGGTACGTCGCAGGCCTCTACGAGACCTCGGCCGGCGTCATGCACGTCTCGCCCGGAACCGGGACGACCTTCGTCCCCTTCCGGTTCTTCGCGCGGCCGGAAGTCACCGAGCTGGTGCTCCGGCCAGCGGCTTGAACATGTCGCGTCCGACCGAGTCGTTATCCGGGAAGACCGGCGCGACCCGAGCCCCTGCCCGCCCGCTGGAGCCAGATGAGGAGCCAACAGCCGCCGAGGGCGAGCCCGACAGCGGACACCCGCGGCACCTCCTGCCGCGCCCGGCGAATCGCGTCGAGGTGGAACGAGCGGAAACGTGGATCTCGGTGGCGAGACGACTTGGCGAGTTGCTTCGCGAGAAACCATCCGTATCCCGCGAGCTCTCTCGCGAGCTGGCGGCGGTATTTCCTGCGCGGCAGCACGGCGCGGCCGTGCCTGCACAGCATGAGGATGTTCTCGGGCGCGTAGGTGAGGATCTCGTCGGAGAACGGCGTGTTGGCGCCGGGGTGGAGGCGCGTGAACGTCATGACCTCGTGGACGTAGCCGAGGTCTGAGTGGAGCAGAGCGGCGTAGATCGCCTCCGTGTCGGAATGCCAGATCGACTCGTCGTAGAAGGCCCTCCGCTCGTCGAAGAGGCTCGTCCGGAGAAGGAGCGACGAGGGGGACCCCGTGACGTATGGCCCCCCCGTCAGGCTCTTCCGGACGATCTCACGGCCGTCGAAGACCTCGTGGTCGGTGGGAAGCGTGTCGAGGTCGCGCTCCTCGCCGAAGAGCCGCCAGCCGCCGACCACGCCGACCCGCGGGTGTCGCTCCGCGACGGCGACCATTTGCTCGAGACACTCCGGCGCCATCCAGTCGTCTGCGTGGAGCACTTTGACGTAGCGTGCTTGGGGCGACGCCGCTGCAAGGGCCCGGTTGTGATTCGCGTAGATCCCCACGTGTGTCGTCGCGGAGACGAGCGCGAAGCGCGCCTCGCTCGAGGTGAATCGCGCGACGCGCTCCGCCGTCCCATCCGTGCTGACGTTGTCGACGATCGTGCAGTCCCAGTGCGGATATGTCTGCGCTCGCACGCTCTCGAGCGCCTCGTCGATGAACTCGGCCCCGTTGAAAACGGGGACGACCACGGAGACGAGCGGGTGCGTCGAGTCCGCGGACCCGTTCACGTTCCGTCCCACAGGCGCTGTACAGCCGTCTCAGGGCGAAGCAGACAAGCCGTCATCGGTACCTTCGGACGCCGGATGTTCACGTCGTGCATACGTTTCGCGTCTGGGCCGTAGACCGCCGTGCGAAGGCAGAGCGGGATATATGCCTCGGCTCGTTCCTCTCCTACAATCAGCGTAATCCGCGGCTCTGTCGAGGTGCGTCGGTGAGCGCCGAACGGCATCGGGCGTGGAGCCCAACGCCTACGGAAGAGCCGAACCCTGCTCCCTCTGCTTCCCCAACCCTCACGGCGCGCCGTCCTCCTCGACCGCGGCGACCCTGCCCACGCGTTCGCTCAGCCGACTCCGTCCGCTCGTGTCCGTGGCAGTTGAGGTGACAGAACAGGCGCCCGCGAGCCATCGCTCGGCCTTCGCCTCGGGCCTCAGCTGGAAGCTTTCGACGCAGCTCGTCACCCAGGTGACACGACTCGCGGTGGCGATCCTCCTCGCGCGCCTGATGTCACCGTTCCAGTTCGGCATCGCCGGCCTGGCACTCGTATTCGCCCCGCTCGCGTACATCTTCACGGACCTCGGCGCAGTGCTCGTCCATCGAAAGGACCCGACAGAAGAGGATCGGTCGACGGCCTTCTGGATGAGCCTCGTGATCGGTTTCGGCCTCACGCTCGTTGGAATCGCGGCAGCGAAGCCGATCGCGAGGTTCTACGGCGAGCCGCAGGTCGAGCCGCTCTTCATGGTCCTCTCTGCCACGTTCTTCATCACCGCCGCATCGACGACGCAGAGCGCGCTCATGCACCGTGCGATGGCGTTTCGCCGTGTCGAGATCGCGAACATGGTCGCCGTCGTCGGCGCGTCTGCCGTCGCGGTCGCCGCAGCGCTCGCCGGCTGGGGGGCGTGGGCGATCATCCTGCAGCTCGTCGCAAACTCGGTGCTGTTTCTTGTCCTGATCTGGCGGGCAAGCCCATGGAGGCCGCGACGGACGTTCTCTCGGTCGAGCCTCCGCGGCCTCTCGTCGTTCACGACCCACAACCTCGGCGCCAACCTCGTGCACTACTTCGAGCGGAATATGGACAACCTGCTCATCGGCCGTTACTTGGGCCCGACGTCGCTCGGGGTGTACTCGATCGCCTACAACCTCATGTTGTACCCGGTGACGCGGTTCGCCGCTCCGATCCACGAAGTGCTCTTCCCAGTGCTCGCCCGCATGCAGCACGACGACGAGCGCACCAGGCGAATCTGGCTCCGCGTTACCCGCCTGATCGCGGTCGTCGTCGCTCCCGCCATGGTCGCGTTGATCGTGGTTGCACCGGAGTTCGTCCACCTGCTCCTCGGCTCGAAATGGAGCGAGGCAACGCCGCTCGTGCAGATTCTCGCGATCGCCGGTCTGGTCTACGCCGTGCGCGTGCCGGCGACGAGCGTCCTGCTCGCCAGGGGCGAGGCCCGGGCGCTCTTCCGATTCAGCCTCGTGAGCGCGCTGGTGCTGGTCACCGGCTTCGTCGTGACCGTCTCGTGGGGTGTCAAGGCGGTTGCGCTGTCGTTCAGCGCCGCGTTCGTGATCATGACGCCGGCACTTGTCTACATCGCCTCTCGCGCGATCGGCGCATCTGTCCGAGCGTACGCCGGGAACCTCGTCGGCGTCACCCTCGCGACCGCTGCGATGGCGGCGGTGATCGTGCCGACGCGCGAAGCACTGGTTCACGCGGATTTCAGCCCCGTGCTCGTTCTTCTCGTCACCCTCGTGGTGGGCGGTGCCCTGTACACCCCGATCTGCATTCGCTTGGTGCCGGACCTCACCAGTGAGATCGCACGCTCCTGGCAGGCGGTGCGGGCGCGATGACGTCGTTGGGTGAGACAACAACGCTCTAACGAAACAGGTGTGGCGCGATCGGAGTTCGTAGATACCCTGAGCCAAGGGTGGCTAGACTCGGCGGGAGGGAAATGCGGTGAACCTGGTTCATGTTCGGCAGGTGCTTTCGACGCACCGGGCACTTGTCGTAGCCGGGATCGTCCTGGCCGTTCTGGCAGCGCTGTTCGTTTACGGCCGCCCGGGGTGGGACGGCAAGCCGACCCTGACGCCCCGCACACCGGAGGAGTGGCGTGCATCCTCCACACTGTTCTTGACGCAGGAGGGCTTCCCGGCAGGGCGCGCCGTGCCGAGCCGGACGGATCCGGGCGACGATCAGAGTCGGTTCCAGAGCCTGGCGGTGCTCTACGCGGAGCTCGCCACGAGCGACCGGGTAAAGGCGCTCGCCGAGAGGGGTGGGAAGATCGACGGGGAGATCTTGGCAGAGCCGGTCATCTACACGATCGGCCAGTTCGCCACTCCTGTCGTGCTTCCGATGGTCCGGATCTCGGTGACTGCGGACACGGCCCGTGCCGCGGTCAAGGACGCCGGGCGGGTCTCGCGAGCGCTTCAGAACTATGTGACGAGCGGGCAGGTCGGGGCCAAGATACGTCCCAAAGAGCGAGTGCTCATCAACGTGTCGCGATCCGCGAGCGACCCGCTGCTTGTCGCGGGGCCGTCGAAAGCGGTGCCGATCGTGACTTTCGTCCTGCTGCTTGGCCTCATGTTCATGGCGATCTTCGCGTTCCACAACTACAGGGTCAATGCGGTGAAGCGGCCGCTCGCGGACACCCCGACGCCGGATTCGGGCACGACTAAGAGAACGCCGCTGCCGCCGTCACCCGCCCCCACTGCGAAGACGCCGAGTGACGGGGTGAGGGCCGCGCCCCGGCGGCCGAGAACTGTGCTGTCGGCCGAGCGGCCCGGTCAACCGCAGCCGAGCCCCGCGGATCTGCCCGCCGTGCGTCAGCCGCGCGCGCGGTGAGCTCGACCAGCGCGCCGACGGCTCACAGCCGGCGCTCGGCTGGCGGCGCCGGTCGGTCGACGTTCGTGGTGGTGCCGGTGCTCGCAGCGCCGTTCGTTGCCGCTCTGGCTCTTGGCGGGCTCTTTCTGCCTGCGTGCGCGCTCGCGGTTGTGACGCTGGTTCTCCCTCGAATCTCCATCGGCGCGCTCGACGTGCGTGTGCTCGTCTGGATGCTCGCAGCGGTTGCTTTTCTGGTGCCCGACCGGTTTGCGATCGCCGCATCGCTGCCGATTGATCTCGAGCCGTATCGCATCCTGTTCGGCTTCATCACGCTCATCTGGGTCGTCGTATTGCTGACTAATCCGGAGGCGCGCTTCCGTCGCACGCTGCTGGATCTTCCTCTCCTTCTGATGCTCTCCTCGATTCTCGCCAGCGTGATCGCCAATCCGGAGCGGGTGAATCTCTTTGACCAGAGCGTTGTCAAGGCGTTGCTGCTGTTCGCCACCTACATCTTGATGGTGTACTTGATCTCCAGCGCATTTCCTCGATTTGCTGACACCCGACGGCTGATCTCAATCATCGTCGCCTTAGGGACCTTCGTCGCCGCGTTCGCCGTCGTGGAGTCGGCGACGGGATACAACGTATTCGACGAATGGCTCAGAATCGGTTGGCTGAGCCAGATTCAGCTTGCAAGCGTCGGCGATGTCGGACGTGAAGGAGCTACGCGTGCCGTGGGGTCGGCGTCCCACCCGATCGCGCTCGGGGTCGTTCTGACGATGCTGTTTCCGCTCGCCGGGTATCTCGCCCATCATGATCGACGGTGGCTTCTGTCGGTCGTGCTATTGCCCGCTGGCACGTTCGCGACAGTCTCGCGGACGGCGATCGTGATGCTCGTCGTGATCATGATCGTGCTTGCGCTGTTGCGGCCCGTCGAGTCGGTGCGGCTCGCGGGGGTCGTCGGCGTGGCCGCCCTCGCATTGGTGGTCGCGTCCCCGTCGTCCTTGAGCGCGGTCGCCGGCTCGTTCTTTCCGAAGGGCGGAATCGTCGCCGAGCAGTCGAACACGGCTACTGGCAACGTCGAGAGCCGTGGACGGCTCGCCGATCTCGGCCCAGTCTTCCACGACTGGGTGCAGGAGCCGATCGTCGGCCAGGGCTTCGGCTCGCGGCCGGTCGACGGGACCGAGAACTCGCTCGGCGACGGGCGATACTCGGGCGTCCTCGACGATCAATGGCTCGATCTGCTGCTCGAGACGGGCGCGGCGGGCGTCGCGGCCTGGATTGCGCTTTTCTTCGTGCTCGTCAAGGCGCTCCTCAGGCGGGCGAAAGTCCAGGACGACCCCGGTTTGCTGAGCGTCGCCCTGCTTGCCTCGGTTGTCGCGTTCATCGCCGCGATGCTCTTCCTCGATGCGTTCGGCTTCCCGCAACTGACCTTCGTCGCGTTCCTGTTGATCGCGATCGCAGTCAATTTCGTCCGCCAGACGTCGGTCGAGGACCGCTCGGGGCCCTCGCACGCCGTCGCCGAGCATCTGCTAGTGGTCGACCCCAGGGGTTGAAGCGCGATGGCCATCCGCGGCGCCCTCGCCGTCTGTGGTCTTGCGCTGGTGCTCGCCGTGTCCTCTGACGCGCCACATCCGGGCCCGCCGCGACTCGAGCTCGTGTCGGCCGACAGGGACCACCTGACGGTGGGTTGGTCGCCCGTCGCGACCGCCACCGCGTACCGTCTCTACGCCGACGGACGGCGGGTCGGCACGCTTCAGGGCGCGGGGCGCAGTCGCGCCCGCTTCCCGACCGGCGCGCGGCTTTACATGGTCGAGTTGCTCACCGGCTCCGGTCAGCCGATCGGCCTGTACTCCATGGCGATCGACGACGTGCTCACCGTGATCGAGGAGCGAGGCTCGGTCTCGGGTCACGAGCTGATGCACAAGCTCGAGAGCGCCACCCGAGGGCAGCCCATCATCGTGCGCCCGCCGGTCGGCGAGCACCTCACGATCCAGGGCGATGTGGACGTCACCAAGCCGCGCGTCACGATCGAGAACGTCGTAGTCGACGGAGTCGTGACGTTCGACCCGGTCGCGGACGCCAGCGTCCTCCGGGCCAGCGATGCGCGCGGATTCGACATCTTCGGTGCCGACGACGTGTTGATCGAAGGCAACCGTTTCGACGGCCGGGGTGAGCGCAACCAGAACATCATCTGGGATCAACCTGCCGGCGACGTGCCCGAGAACTGGGTGATCCGAGGGAACGACTTCCGTAACTTCTACGAAGGCGATTTGCACTCCGAAGCTCTTTACATCGGATACTCGAGTAACGGTCTTATCGAAGGTAATTCGTTTACCAATAACGGGAACACCTCGCATATCTTCTTCAGTTACTGCGGAACCAAGGCTTCCGAACTCGACGGATGCAGCACATATTCCGGCACTTATCCACGTGATATCTGCGTCAGAGACAACGTGTTCAACAGAACACATGGTGCATTTTACGACGTAAATTTTCGGTCGGAGATCCCGTTCGCGATCGCGAACATCGTGACACAGCCCGGTGCGTCGAGCACGGAGCCACAGCTGGCGAGTAGGTGCTGAGCATGGACGTCGCCCCAACCCTCGCAGTGATCATCGTTTCCGCAAACAGCGAGCAGTGGCTAGTCGACTGCATTTCGTCCCTCCGGGCCCGCGTCGGTGAGACGGAGATGCAAGTCATCGTCGTCGACAGTGGATCGACCGATTCGACGGCCGGGGTCGCCGAGTCGCTGGGGGCGAAAGTCGCGCGAGTCGAGAACCACGGATTTGCGCATGCGAACAATCGAGGCCTGGAGGTGGCAACCGCCGAGTGGGTGCTCTTCCTCAACCCCGACACGAAGCTCTTGGACGGAACCCTGTCCGACCTCATCGACGCTGCGCGGTCACACCCGCGCCTCGGCGTCGCGGGCGTGAGGCAGCTCCGCCCGGACGGCTCTCTCGACTGGTCGATTCGTCGGTTTCCGTCGCCGGTTCGCTGGCTCGGGGAGGCCATCGGCTCCGAGTCGCTTCCGTGGCGGCGGCGGGCATGGTCGGGAGAGCGAGTGCTCGATTCCGCCCGGTACGCCCTCGAGAGCGAGGTGGACTGGACGTCGGGATCGTGCATGCTCGCGCGAACCGCGATGCTGCAGGAAATCGGCGGCATGGACGAGCGATTCTTCCTGTACAGCGAGGAGCCGGACCTCTGTCTGCGTGCACGCGCCGCCGGTTGGGAAACGTGGCACCTTCCGGCGTTGACGATCGTCCACTATGGCGGGAACGAGCAGAGCGACGGCCGCCTTGCAGCCCAACTTGCCCACTCGAGGCGCCTCTTCGTGCAGAAGCACGGGTCGCGGGTGCAGCGCATGACGGGGATCGGCGCTCTCCTGTTGGGGAGTGCGCTCCGAAGCGCTCTCGGCAGGACGGCGGGGCGGCGGGCGGGAGCACGCGCCGCGCTGCGGACGCTCCTCGGCCTCGAGGTGCCGCCGTTCGAGTCCCTGACCGTGTCAAGGGGCAGGCCTCCTTGCTGCTGAGTACACACGCGCGGGGTCTCCGGCAGACGGGAGGTCGCCGGTGACGACGTTCCTGTTCGTCGCGTATTACTTCCCCCCGATCGGGGGAGCGGGAGTCCAGCGTGCGCTCGCGCTGACCTGTTACCTACCCGGCGACAGTCTTGTGCCCACGGTGCTCACAGGGCCGCCTACGATGACTGATCGGTGGGGGCCGTCGGACGAATCGCTGAGCGGATCGGTTCCCGGACGCGTGCCGGTGCATCGCGTTCCGCCTCCGGTGCCGGCGCCAAGCGGCAGATGGCGGAGTCGGATGGAGCGGTGGCTGTTACTTCCCAAGCCGTTCTCGTCGTGGTGGGTGCCGGAGGTGGTGGCGCTCGGAGAGCGTGTCGCGACGACCGAGCGCTTGGTTGTCGCGACGATGTCCCCGTTCGAGAGCGGGGAGGCGGCGCGGCGCCTCGCGGAGCGCCTGGGCATTCCGTGGGTCGCTGATCTCCGTGACCCCTGGGCGCTCGACGAGATGCAGATCTATCCGAGCGCGCTTCACCGCAGAGTCGAGCTGCGTGGGATGGAGCGGTTGCTATCGAGCGCGTCCGCGATCGTGATGAACACCCCGGAGGCGACCGCCGCCCTTCGCACCGCGTTCCCGCGACTCCGGCGGATCCCGGTCGCAACGGTCACGAACGGATTTGACGCTGTCGACTTCTCAGGCCCGGCGCCCGTTCGGGGAGACGCCCGATTTCGGATCGTCCATACCGGCTACCTGCACACGGACGCCGGCAGGCGGTCGCGAGCCCGCTCGCAACGTCTCCTCGGCGGCGCCCGTGCCGATGTCGACATCCTCACGAGGTCGCACACGTACCTGCTCGACGCGCTCGAGCGATGGTTTGCCCGCCGACCGGAGGTTCGGGGGGACGTCGAGCTCGTGCTGGCCGGCAGCACGACGCCGGAGGACCGCGAGATCGTCGCGAGGTCCCCTGTCGCGACGGCGGTCCGCTTCCCCGGCTACGTTTCGCACGCCGAGAGCGTCGAGCTCGTGAGGGGCGCCGACCTTCTCTTCCTCCCGATGCATAATCTCCCGCCTGGCCATCGATCGCGAATCGTCCCGGGGAAGGCGTACGAGTACATGGCCTCCGGCCGACCGATCCTCGCCGCGGTGCCCGACGGCGACGCCAGGGACTTCCTCGAGAGCTACGGCGCTGCGTTCCTGTGTCGCCCCGACGACGTCGAGGCGATGATCCGAGCTCTCGACGTCGTCTACGACGGTTGGCTCAAAGGAGAGCCGGTTGGCCGCCCGGACCCTGTGTACGTCGCACGTTTCGAGCGCCGTCGTCTGGCGCAGAGCTTCGCGGCGACCCTGACCGAGCTGCTCCCCGCCGTCCCGCCTCCGGACGGTGGGTGCGAGAACGCTCCGCAGCAGACGAGGATCCGACCGGAGGTGCCGTGATGTGCGGCATCGCCGGGACGTACTGGTACGGCTCGGAGCCTATTGCGATGCGCCCCGCGGTCGACCGCATGGTCGAGGTGCTGCGCCACCGAGGGCCCGACTCCTCCGGCTGGATCAGGTCTCGCGTCGGGGAGGTCGGTTTCAGGCGCCTCTCGATCATCGATCTCGCGACCGGGGATCAACCGCTCGCGAACGAGGACGGAAGCGTCGAGTGCTTCCTCAACGGCGAGATCTTCAACTACCTCGAGCTCAGAGAGGAGTTGGTCGAACGCGGCCATCGGCTGCGGACCATGTCGGACACCGAAGTGTTGCCGCACCTCTACGAGGAGTTGGGCGAGGCGATGTTCCTGCGGCTGCGCGGGATGTTCGTAGTCTGCGTCGTCGATCACGGCAACGGGACGATGCTCGTGGCCCGTGATCACTTCGGCGTCAAGCAGCTGTACTACGCCCGCGTCCCGCGAGGCGTCGTCTTCGCGAGCGAACTGAAGGGCGTGCTGGCCTCCGGGGTCGTCCGGGCGGAGGTCGACGACGCAAGCCTCGTCCCATACCTGTCCTTGCTGTACACCCCCCATCCGCACACGCTCGTCAAAGGTGTCGCCAAGCTCGCGCCCGGGGCGCTCCTCAGGTTCACGCCGGATTCAGAGGTGGAGGAGCGGACGTACTACACGTTGCCGACCGACCCGGCGCACGATGACATCGAGACCGAGGACGCCGCGCGGCACGTGGCCGACCTTCTCGGGGAAAGCGTTCGACTCCAGCTCCAGGCGGACGTGCCTGTGGGCGTCAGTCTCTCGGGTGGCACGGACTCGAGCGCCATCGCATCGCTCGCGACCCTGTCCCGGTCGGGCGCCGACAACCTCACGGCGATAACCATCAGCTGGCCGGATACGGCCCCGCACGAAGTCGCGCATTCTCGCGAGCTCTGTGCGCAGCTGGGCATCCGCCAGGAGATCCTCGAGCCCGAGGTCGGCGCGATGGAGGACGAGCTGCCGCTCCTGGCGTGGATCAGTGACGAGCCCGTGGCCGACCCCGCGACGTACTCGCAGTTCCGCGTCGCCGTGGCGGCCGGCCGCCACGTCAAGGTCCTGTTGGGCGGTGCCGGCGGCGACGAGCTGTTCGGCGGGTACGGCCACTACATGCTGCCGTGGAAGAAGGGCGCCTACGCATCGCTCCCGAGCGGGGTGCAACGCTCGGTGCAGCGGTTGACGGTGCCGCGCTGGATGGACAACGAAACGGCTGCTGCCCTGGTCGGGTACCGGAGCTCGCGCTTCCTCTGGCACCGGCGCGCAGTCACGCACCTCGGCGCGACGGAAGAGGCGCTGCTCGGCAACGGGCTGGGACCCCGCACGAGCTCGACGAACCTCGCGCGTCTCTTCGACGAGCATGGCGCCCGTGACCACGTGAACCAGCAACTCCTCGTGGACTTGCAGTCGTATCTGCCCGAGCAGCTGCTGACGATGCTCGATCGAGCGACGATGGCAGCCTCGATCGAAGGCCGGGTTCCGTTCGTGGACGTTCCTCTCGTCGAGTTCTGCGTCTCCTTGAGCGGCAGGACGAAGCTCGGATTCCCGCAGGCCCGGAAGCGCCTGCTGAAGCAGGCGATCGCCGAACGCGTGCCGGCCCGGATCCTCCGCGGCGCCAAGTCGGGCATGCCCTCCCATTTCCCGACGCTGATCGCACGGCGTCCAGAACTGGTTCGCCAGCTCGTTCTCGGGCCCGATGCGTACGCGAGGGAGGTTCTCCCTGGCGACTGGCTACGGCAGCGGGTCAGCAGCGTCGCAGAGATGCAGCGCAGCTTCCCTGTCCTCTACGCACTTGTCGTGTTCGAGGTATGGCGTCGGCTCTTCGTCATCGAGAAGGTGTACGACCGTCCCACGATGAGCCTGTCGGAGCTCTTCCGGCTCCCGAGCCGCGCCTTGTCATCGTAGGACGGTCGCGTCGCCCGGTGCCGGGCGCCCGGGACCGGGTTACCGAGCCGCACTCGCGAGCGAGAAGGGTTGGAGGATCCTCCTTATGATGCGGGCATGCGCCGGCTCCGCAAGGCATTCGGGCGCGGATTCATCGAGATGTACCGGTTGACCGGGCGGGCGTGGGGGAAAGCTTTCTCCGTTGCGAGCTCGGGTGCGTTTTATTCGTTCGGGCGACACACCGTCATCCAGCCCCCCGTCCGAATCGGCGGCGAGGAACACATTTCCCTCGGCGACTACGTGTTCGTCGGGCCGGGCTGCTGGCTCCAGGTCCTCGACGAGGCCGGAGTCGACGGGGTCGCGCTGCGAATCGGAACCGGAACGAGCTTCGCCGGCGATTGCGTCGTCTCCGCTGCGTTGTCGATCACCATCGGCGAGGGCGTGCTCTTCGCTCGAGGGATCTACATCTCCGATCATTCGCACGCGTTCGGCGACGCCGAGACCCCGATCCTGGGTCAGGGAATCGACAAGGTTGAGCCCGTCGTGATCGAGGATGGCGCGTGGCTGGGCGAGAACGTCGTCGTCTGCCCCGGCGTGCGGATCGGGAAAGGGGCCGTCATCGGCGCTAACTCGGTCGTGCTGCGGGACGTTCCCGCCCGCTCTTTAGCCGTCGGTGCGCCGGCCACCGTGGTGCGGGAGATCGACCTCACCTCCCCCGAACCGGCTCCGTAGATTCGTCCTTAGGAGCTACCGCTGTCCGCGCGCCTCTCGCATTCTCCGGCGCCATTCTCCGACCGACTGCTGCGTGCGGACATACTCTCGCACGCCCTCGTCCGCGCAACGTGGGCGGGGCGACGCGGCCTCGAGGCCGTAGCCGATGAGCATCCCGAACGCCGAGGGACCGTGTCTCGACGCGAAGCAGGCACGCATCAGGAGATAGCTCGCGCGATAGCCCATGTAGTACGACGCCCGCCCCTGATTCACGTGCGCCTTGAGCGACGCGCCGTCCCGCGACCCCTCTGGGCGGTGATGGAAGAACGGCAGGTCCTTGAACGTTGCAGTGCCCCAGCCAGCGAGGTTCGCCTGGATCTGGTCGATTCCGTCCCATCCCATCCGAGGCTCGAGCGGCATCACGACCGGTATGACCTCCCTGCGATATGCACGGGACGCACCCCAGACGTGGTCGCCCGTAACGTGTCGCTCCTCCCACCTCCCGTCGGTGTGCTCGTAGCACGTTCCACTCGCCATGCCAAGACGCGGGTCGTCCAGGAACCTGGCCATCAGTCGCTCGAAGTAGTCCTCCGGAAAAGTGACGTCGGCGTCGACCACGACCACCACGTCCAGGTCGGGGGCGATCGCATCGATGCCTTCGTGGATCGCACGTACGATCGGCGCCCCGCGATCCGATTGGCGGACGCCACCTATCGACCGTGCCTGGATCCATGCGTGCCGCGACGCGAGCGTCGTTGCGGTTCGGTACGTGTCGTCCGACGACCCGTTCTCGACGATCACCCACTGCTCGGGCCGCAGGGTCTGCTCCCCCAGGGAATGGTGCAGCCGTCCGAGATTGTCCTGCTCGTTATGGGCAGGGGTGACAACGCCGTAATTCACGCCGAGACCAGGCCGGTGACGGCCCGGGGAAGGAACGCCGACAGCCAGATCTCGAGCATCAGGAGCGAAAGCACGACATACGTCCCGCTGTCGTGGGTGTGCCCGCGCACGAGCGACTCGAGCGCCCTGCGGTCGACGAGGTCGTGGACGCGTGCGCCCGGATCGAGGAGGTAGTCCGCCACCGCGCCGTCCGTCTGGGCGCGGAGCCAGCCCTCGACCGAGCGGTTGAAAAAGCCGATCTTCGGCTTGTCGATGATCCGGTCGGGTACGAGCCCTCGCGCGGCGAGCTTGAGCACATGCTTGCTCCGCCGGAAGTGGTGGAGCTTGTACTCGGACGGGATCCTCGAGCACAGCTCGACGAACTGATGATCGAGGAACGGCACTCGCACTTCGAGCGAGTGCGCCATCGACGCCCGATCGAAATAGTGGAGCATGTCGTCGGCGAGCCCGAGCCGGGCGTCGAGGTAGAGGGCCGAGCCGAGGGCGTCCGCATCGAGGTCCCCGAGCCGCTCGCGGACTATTGCCGAAGCCGTCCCGGTAGGGCCGGCGAGCGGACCGATCACGAGCCTGTCCTGTTCGGCGCCCGCGAGATGTCCGCTCGCCGCGAGCAGGCGTTCGACCGGGTCGCGAGCACCAAGTGTCTCGATCGCGGCGTTGGCTCCGGCGGGGAGCAGACGGGTGATCCGCGGGCCGATGCCGAGCGTAGTCCGCGCAAACGCGCCGCTGATCGCGGCAGCGCGGTGCTTCCGGTAGCCGGCGAAGAGCTCGTCCGCTCCCTGGCCCGAGAGCGCGACCGTCACGTGGCGTGACGCGAGCTCGGAGAGCGCGCGGAACCCGAGAGCCGATAGATCGGCGAGCGGCTCGTCCATGTGCCAGCACAGGTCCTCGAGGTCGACTCGGTCCTCGAGCGACAGCTGGAGCTCGTGGTGGTCGGTGCCGAGGACGTTCGACACGTACCGTGCATCCGCTAGCTCGTTCGTCTCACCTGCGCCAGCAAAGCCGACCGCGAAGGTCTTGACCGGTTCGCTCATGTGCCGCGCCATCAAGGCGACGATCAGGCTCGAGTCGAGTCCGCCCGAGAGCATCGCGCCGAGCGGCACATCGCTCATCAGCCGAAGCCGTACAGACTCGTCGAGCTTGGCGAGGAGCCGTTCCGCCTGCTCGTCGATCGTCGGCCCCGGGTCCGGTGCGGGGGCTGGATACGACCAGAACGCTCGCTCTGAAACGGTGCCGTCCTCCACGACGAGCGTGTGCCCCGGAAGCAGCTTTCGCACGCCGCGCAGTGGCGTGAGCGGCGCCGGGAAGAACCCGAGCGTGAGATACGCATCGATCGCCGCGTAGTCGAGCTCGAGGTCGACGAGCCCCGATACCAGCACGCTCTTGAGCTCGGAGGCGAACACGAGCCGATCTCCGGTCGTCGCATAGTAGAGCGGCTTGATCCCGAGCCGGTCGCGCGCGAGGACGGCGCGACGGCGAGCGTCGTCCCAGACGACGATCCCGAACATCCCGCGGAGCTTTTGCGGGAACGCGTCGCCGTAGGCCTCGTAGAGATGAGGGATGACCTCGGTATCGCAGCGGCTGGTGAAGCTGTGGCCGTCGGAGCGGAGCTCGTCGCGGAGCCTCTCGTGCTCGTAGAGCTCGCCGTTCTGCGCCGCCCAGACGCTGCCGTCTTCGTTCGGGAACGGCTGATGCCCGTCCACGACGTCGACGATGCTCAGGCGGCGGACCCCGATCGCGATCCCCGGGGCAACATGGGTTCCGACGTCGTCCGGCCCGCGATGCCGGATCACCTCGGTCATCCGGTCGAGCACGTCAAGCGAGATCACCTCGGCGGGACCATCGGCGAGCTGAACCACCCCACAAATCCCGCACACGCGTCTCACTATACGGACGCATCCGCGTTCTTCATCCTCCGCGGTTTCGGCGGCGTGAGGAGCGGCTCATGTCTATTCGTGCCGCCTGATCGACCTCGGCCGCCACGACTTCGACGAGCGGCCCGAAGGCGAGTGATGCCGTGGTTTCCGTGGCGGTGCCCCGGGCGATCGCTTCGGCGAGATCTCCTGGCTCCATCAGGACCTGTACGCGGTCGCGTTCGGCGAGCATCTGGGCTACCTGGACCTGATGGTCGTCGACGGCCTCGCCGAAGCGTGCAAGGCGCGGCACCACGATGGGCTGTCGGCCTTCGCTGAGGGCCACCATGATAGAGCCGACTCCCGCGTGGCTCACGACGACTCGCGAGCGGCGGATGTAGTCCGCGAGCTCCCCGAACGAGAGAAAGTCGACGACGCGGGCATTTCCGGCGGGGACGCGTGAAGGGCCTCGCTGGACGACGATCTCCTCGTCGGTCTTGAGCGCCGCAACGCCGGCGATCAGTCGGTCGAACTGGAAGTGTGTCGTGCCGACGGTGACGAAGATCATGGGCGCCGTGAGGTGTCGAGGGTTGTCATCAGGAAGTGGGAGAGTAAGGTGGGAATCCATGGGCGGGGGGCACGAGGCCGCAGGTGCGAGAGGCCTGCTCGTGGCCTCGGGCGGCGGTCACTTACTCCAGCTCGTCCACCTCTCCTCCGGTCTCCCACGACTTCGCTGGAAGTGGGTGACGTTCGACACGCCCGATGCGCGTCATCTGCTCTCCGACCATGACGTCGTCTATGCACATCATCCGACGAATCGCAACCTGCGCAACCTCGTCCGGAACACCTTTCTAGCGCTGCAGGTCGTGCGTCGGACACGCCCGGCGGTCGTCATCTCGACCGGGGCGGGGGTCGCGGTGCCGTTCCTCTGGATCGCGCGTCTCTTCGGGGCTCGAGTGATCTACGTCGAGAGCTTCGCGCGCACGGACGAGCTGTCGCTCACGGGGCGGCTGGTCCGGCCCGTGGTCCATCGCCTCTTCGTGCAGTGGCCCGGAGCACGGCGCGGGCCCAAGACCGAGTATGTGGGCTCGATCTTCTAACGTCGTGGGTGCGCGCCGGGGAGTCGTGGAGCAGACGATGGCCAAGTTGGATCGGGCCACCCGGTGAACGCGCGGCTTCGGCAGCGGCTGTTCCTCATGACGGATCGCTTTCGCCGTCGTCGAATGGAGGCGTTCGTCGACGAGTTCGCGCCGACAGCTGTGGCGAGCATTCTGGATGTCGGAGGGACGGAGACGAACTGGCGGTTCGTCGACGTCCCGTCGCGCATCGTGCTCCTGAACCTGACGGTTCCCCAGCGCACCGATGACCGTCCGTCGAACCTCGAGTGGGTTGCGGGCGACGGCTGCGACCTGCAGTACGACGACGGCGCGTTCGACATCTGCTTCTCGAACTCGACGATCGAGCATCTCCACACGTACGAGAACCAGAAGCGGTTCGCCGCCGAGGTACGGCGCGTCGCGCGCTCGTACTACGTGCAAACACCGTCGAAGTCGTTTCCCTTCGAGCCGCACTGGCTCGGTTTCTTCGTGCACTGGCTCCCGCGGCGCTGGCAACCGCGTGTGGCACGCTGGGCAACGGTCTACGGCCTCGCTTTCAAGCCGTCCACCTCACAGGTCGATGCGCTCATCGACGAATACCGGCTCTTGTCCTACCGAGAGATGAAAGAACTGTTCCCCGACGGCGAGATCCGACGGGAGCGCTTCCTTCTCATGTCGAAGTCGTTCGTCGCCGTCCGTCACGGCGACTGACCGACCCGTTGCGTGCCCCCCCGTCCCGGGGGGGCACGCAACACGAGCGTCCGAGAGTCAGCCGGCGGCGCTCAGCAGCTCTTCGTGTGTTCGGCGGCCTCGGTCGTGGTCGGGCCGATGAGCGTGCGATCCGACGAGTTCGACGTCGGGTCGACGTTGGTGTTCGCCGACGCCGGATTCTCCGGCCTGAACTGGATCGAGTACCAAGGATTGACGGCTCGCGCGAACGTGTTCGAGCGGACGCACCAGTTCCGTGCGTAGTCGCTCGTGTCCAGGCTGCCGTTCGCGCCGACGTACGAGAAGAAGAGATGCGCTGTCGAGCCGTTGTTGTCGAACGTATTGCCCTCGATGAGGCCACCGTCGGAGTACGCGATGAAGAGCGCCTCCGTGTGCACACTCGAATCGGAGCACATGTAGTAGTTCTTGAACGTGTTGTTCCTGATCGTGGTCCCGTTCGGGACTTGGCCCGCCGGCTCCTCGATCACCCAGTTCTGAGCCCGCTGGCACTTTCCGTCGAAGGTGTCCCCCTCGACGACGACGTTGTCCGCGCCCCGGACGTCGAATCCGTCGCTCGCGCCGTTCGTGAACTTCGAGCCCGACGCGCCGGACGTGAAGGTCACGATGCCGTTCACCGTCAAGTGGTCCAAGGTGACGTTCTGGCGCGAGAGCTGAACATCACCGGTGATCGTGGCAGTTCCGCCCGAAGCGGATCGCACGGCCACGGGCCCCGACGGAGCCGCCGCGATCTTCTGGGCGAGCGTCGACGGGCTGACACTGCCGGAGAGCTCGACAACACCCGAGGGCGGCGGAGCCGTGGCGCAGGTCGAGGTCGAGGTCACGAGCTGTGCCTGCGCCGATCGGTTGCCGGCCGCGTCGTACGCGACGACCGCGAACGTGTACGACGTGCCGCATGTGAGGCCGGACTGAGCGGAGGAGGCCGTTGTCACCGACGCGACCTTCGTGCCGTTGCGGAGCACGTCATATCCGGTCACGCCGACGTTGTCCGTTGCCGACGTCCAACCCAGCGCGAGGCTCG